>LEKP01000007.1:21991-23136 GCA_001443025.1 Parcubacteria bacterium GBS-2 | reverse complement strand
AGTGCTTCCTATTCCATAGACATATTGGCCTGAAGGGCAATCTCCTGGAAAACTTGTTAATCTTGCCCAGGGAACAGAACCACCTTGTAAAGTTCCTGTCCATCTAACATCGCCAGCGATATCTAATTTGTAAGCTGGCGCTGTCGTCCCGATGCCGACGTTGCCGTTATTAAAGGTTACCATATCCCCACCGGTGTCCCAATCCCAAAATCTTAAGTTATTAAAGGCAATTCTGTGAAAGCCATTTTGAGTTTCAAATTGGATAGTATCTCCGGCATAAACTCCTCCTACTCTGGTCCAGCCAACTACATGTAATTTTGTCGATGGTGCCGTCGTCCCGATGCCGACGTTGCCGTACCGAACGATTAAACCTGTAGGAGCTCCACCAGTGTTGAGTATCAAACCACCTGCTTTTGCTTGTCCTTGAGGACCAACGTTAAGAGGTGCTGGAACGTTTCCTTGGGGTGGATTTTGAGAAGGTTCTGACCAAGCAAGGACTAAATAACCAATTACCAAACTCATTGCAAAAACTCCAACCGTTAAGAGAATAAATTTTTGAGTTTTTTCTGACATATTGTTCGCTGTTTTATTGGCCTTTGCTATATTGTTTTTCAACCTTATTGTATTAGCTCAATTCTCTCAGCTAAAATTTCTGTTTTATCTTTTATGTTTTCTTTTGATGAAATAGAAATTTGATCTCCGACCTTTAAATCTTCCAATTTTAGAGAAACTTCTTTGAATAGGTCTTCTGGTGATAAAGGAGGAGTTTCGGGTATTTCAATTTTTACAATTTTTGTTTCAGGCAAAACATTGACTTTAATTTCTCTTGTTTCAATTTCTTTTCCTCCTGGTAAAGGAAATTGGCTTACCCTGATTTGAGACTCAATCCAAATGGCGTTGCCTTCAATTTTCGTTATTTGCCCTGAGATTGAGTAAATTTCCTCTGGCAAAGGAGGATAAAAAACCTCCAATTGAGATTTCCACCAATTGATTTCTTTTTCTTTCTCTGCCAATTTTCCTTGCCAAATTTTTTCAGCTGACATTCTTCCGTAAAAACTTCCTATCCCAAGACCTATCAAAAGAAAAACCATTGCCAAAATTATCGCCAAATAAATTGATTTTTTCTCCATATTGCTCATTGATTT
>LEKP01000007.1:0-21917 GCA_001443025.1 Parcubacteria bacterium GBS-2 | reverse complement strand
CATATTGTTCATTGTTTATTAATTTTTCCAACCTTTATTTGCCTTTTTGGAATTATAGGAAATTTTAATCAATAAATAAAAAGCAAAATTATTGGAATTGACCCCTATGTTGATGTCAGACGTCAACATTGTGACGCTATTATAAGTTTCTCTATTTGCTCCGTGTTTTATCCCAATTTTGACCTTTACTGGATTGATTTATTTAAAAGTTCTTCTATTTCTTCAGAGTCTTTGGTTTTTGCATTTCAGGGGGTCAAATTTTTCAAAGCTTCTTCGATTTCTTTCTTTTCCTCTTCAGTTAAAGGTCGTTGCTCTTTTGGTGTCAAATCTTGGAGAGTTTCTTCGATAGTTTTTTCTTTAACTTCTTCTTTTGGAGAAGGTAATTGAGTTGGCTGAGATTTCTTTTGAGAGAGAAGAAAATATATTCCAGAAATTACCAAAACAACAAAAACTCCTATTAAAACTCCAATTAAAGATTTTTTTAAAAATTTTTTGGAAATCATGCTTCTTTATTTAAGTTTAGTGTTCTTTTGAAATCTTTGTCAATACCTCATAATTGTTCTTTGGCTTTGATAAATTGGAAAAATATTGTACCAAATTTTATTCACGAATTCTCTTACATAATTTTGCCATGGCAAAAATCTGTAAGAGATTAGATTTTTGGGGATTGAAGAGCCATTATTGCTCTTTGTTTTAATGCTCACTGTTTTATTGATATACTGAAAGAATGTTAGCAAAGGTTTTCTCTGCTGGAATTTTGGGATTGGAAGCAAGAGTAATTGAAATTGAGGTTTCAACTTCCTATGGGCTAAGACATTTTGAAATCGTTGGGCTTCCTGATAAGGCAATCAATGAATCAAGAGAAAGAGTAGGGACGGCAATCGAAAGTTCTGGTTTTAAATCTCCTTTTAAAAAGCCTGTTAGGATTTTGGTTTCTTTGGCTCCTGCTGATTTGAAAAAGGAAGGTTCAATTTATGATTTGCCAATTGCTTTAGGTTATCTTTTAGCAGAAAAAGAAATATTTTTTAATCCAAAGTATAAGTTAATTTTTGGAGAATTGGCATTAGATGGAAAATTGAGGCCAATAAAAGGGGCAATTTGTTTTTCAATTTTGGCAAAGGAAAGAGGATTTTCTGAAATAATTTTGCCAAAAGAAAATGCAAAAGAAGCTGCTTTGATTGAAGGAGTAAGAGCAATTGGGGTTTCTTCTTTGAAAGAGGCGATTGAATATCTTGAGAAAAGAAAAAAGATTGAACCTGAAAAAGTTGATGTTAAAAATTTAAGAGAGAATTATCAAATTGATTTTGCTTTTATTAAAGGACAAAGATTTGCAAAAAGGGCTTTGGAAATTTGTGCTGGAGGAGGTCATAACGTTTTAATGCTCGGTCCTCCTGGGGCTGGGAAAACTCTTTTGGTAAAGGCAATTCCAACAATTTTGCCTCCTTTGTCTTTTGAAGAATCTCTAGAAGTTACAAAAATCTATAGCATTGCTGGGCTTTTACCAAAAGAAAATCCTTTAATCACTAAAAGACCCTTTAGAGCCCCCCACCATACTTGTTCTGAACCTGCTCTGATTGGCGGTGGAAATCCGCCAAGGCCTGGAGAAATTACTTTGGCTCATCGGGGAGTTTTGTTTTTAGATGAGTTCCCGGAATTTCACAGAGATGTTTTGGAAAGTTTGAGACAACCAATAGAAGAAGGAAAAATTATCATTTCTAGGGCAAGGCATTCTGTAGAATTACCAGCCAGGTTTATTTTGGTTGCAGCATCAAACCCTTGCCCTTGCGGATATTATGGAGATCCAGAAAAGGAATGCAAATGCACTCTTTCTCAAATCAGAAATTATCAAAGAAAACTTTCTGGACCTTTAATAGACAGAATGGACCTTTTAATCAATGTTCCTAATGTAAAATATGAAGAATTGGTTGCTCCTGATGAAGAAAGTAGTGAGAAAGTAAGAGAAAGGGTAATCTTGGCAAGAAAAATTCAAAAAGAAAGGTTTAAAAAGGATAAAACAAATTCTGAAATGGAAATTCAAGAGATTAAAAAATATTGTGAGATTGACTCAAAATCTGAAAATTTGTTGAGAAAATATGTAGACTCTGGGAAATTATCAGTGAGAGGGTACCATAGAATTTTAAAAGTTGCCAGGACAATCGCTGATTTAGAAGGAAAAGAAAAAATTTTATTCGATCATGTGTCTGAGGCTTTGAGTTATAGAGTGAAAGAAGAAACTATTTAGCAAAAGGATTTTTTGCTCCGAAAACGTCAAAGTGTAAATGGCAACCTGTTGCCCTGCCAGTTGCCCCCATTGTTCCAATAATTTGCCCTTGAGAAACTTTCTCTCCAGGAGAAACAAAGATTGCTTGCAAATGACCATACATTGTGACTATTCCGTTTGGATGCAAAATTTTAATGTAGTTTCCTGCTGTCCTATTCCATCCTGCTTTCAAAACAGTTCCTCCTGCAGCTGCCAAAATTGCTTCTCCACATTTTCCGTTTGAAAAATCGACTGCATTGTACCAATGAAGCCCCTGAGTAATTCTGCAACCTCCAGCAACTGGACAAATGAAATAGCCCTGGGCTAGGGGAGTCAAAGGTTGCGGAGTAGGTTTTGGAGATGGCATTTTCCCACCAGGAATGATTAAAATATCGCCAATATAAATATCATCTGGACTTTCAAGCTCATTAAAAGAAATAATATCTTCAATCTTTGCTTGATATTTCTTTGCAATTTCAGAAATGGTATCTCCTGCTTTGACTTCGTGCAAAATTCCATCGACTGGCAAAATTATTAGCTTTTGGCCGGGCTTAAGAGTTGATCTTTTGCTAAGATTGTTTGCCCATGCAATTGTTTCAATTGAAATTTTGAACTTTTGAGAAATTGAAGAAAGGGTATCTCCATCTTCGACAATATATTCTTGAATTTCTTTTCTCTGTTCAGAATCCTCAACAATCGCTGCCAACGTTTTTCCATTCACAAAGGCGGGTGGTAGAGAAAACTTTAAGAAATTGTTCCCAATAAAAATAAAATCTGGAAGGTTCTGCCAGGTTTTCGAAGAAGCAAAGGGCGGAGCAACGTAAACTTCCTTTTCTGTTTTAACTTCTTTTTTCCTTAAACTAAAAATTAGAGGTAAAAATAAGAAAAAGGCTATCAAAATCAAAAAGGTTTTCTTTTTACTCATTATTATTCAGCTTCCTAAATTTTTTAAAAAATGTCAAATGTCAAGGAAATCTTGCGAAAATATCAAGTCCATCCATTGAAAAGATTAGGACAAAATTTTTTAATTGACAAGAAAGTATTGAAAAAAATCGTAGAATCTGCTGAACTTACGAAAAGAGACTTTGTTCTAGAAATAGGTCCTGGAATTGGGAATTTAACCGTTGAATTAGCAAAGAAAGTAAAAAAAGTAATTGCGGTAGAAAAAGACAAAAGAATGATTGAAATTTTAAAAGAAAGATTAAAGGAAGAAGGGATAGAAAATGTGGAGATCGTAAACGAGAATATTTTAAAATTTCTTTCTTTTTTTAAATTGGCCACCCCTTACAAAGTAGTGGCAAATATTCCTTATTATTTGACTTCGCGATTGATTAGAAACCTTTTGGAAATTAAAAATAAGCCAAAACTTATTGTGCTAATGGTACAAAAAGAGGTTGCTCAGAGAATTTGTGCAAAGCCTCCCAAAATGAGTTTATTAGCGGTTGCTGTTCAGTTTTATGCAAAACCAGAAATTATTTCTTTTGTTTCAAAAAAATCTTTCTGGCCACCTCCAAAGGTTGATTCTGCGATAATAAAAATCAACCCCACAAAGAAATTTTATCAATCACACTTTCGTGATTTGTTTTTTAAAATCGTAAAAGCAGGTTTTTCTCGCCCTAGAAAACAATTGATAAATAACTTATCAAAAACGTTGGGCTTTGATAAAAATAAAGTAAAGGCCTGGCTTTTACAGAATAAAATTTTGCCTACACAAAGAGCGGAATCTTTATCTGTGGAAGATTGGAAAAAATTAGCAAAAACTTTCAAAAATGAAAAATAGAATTTTTCTAATACTGTTTTTCACTTTTGCACTATTCCTACTCAATTCTCACTTTGTTTTTGCTGAAAACGGTGGTGGAGGAGGTGATGGAGGTGATGGAGGTGAAGGAAATGGAGGATGTACAGTTGTGTGCTGGACAGAAACAGAAAAACAAACAGTAATCCAACACAAGTGCACATTAGGAGCTTGTGGTGGAGTAATTACAATTTTAGAAAGAGAGGTAACGAGAAGTTGTTCCCGCAGTTGCTGTACTTGTGGTGTAGGGTGTACTGAGTGGAGTTGTGGAAGTTGGTCCTCTTCTTCTCCAACAAAAAAAAATTTCGATACTTCCCAAACTCCTTGGTTAGTTTGCACTTACAGGTATGACAAATTGACCTCTACAGAGAAAGAGAGAATTAAAAAAGCAGGGGGGAGTTTAAATTATCCGTATTCAAAAATTAAATGTACTGAAGGGGACTGCCCTGAGGTGGATGAAGTAGTTTGGTTCCCTCCGATTTTTGATGATGATGATGAATATGGCGATTTTTATGCCTATACTTCTCGACAAGTTAGAAGTGAAGATTGCGGAGAAGATTGTTGGCACGTGTACAGAGACTCTCGTTTCTTTGACATCGTACAAGTAACTTGTTGGGGGAAATGTTTAGATCCGGTGAAATATCCTCATTATTTCGGTGGTTCAATAAATCCAAAAAGAGAATGGGAAGGAAGGATAGAGAACGAAGAACAAAATCCCTCTGCTTTAAGATTGCCAGCTAAGTTTGGTTGGGAATTTAAAAAAGAAAAGACAGGAATAGATGAATGGGAAGAGGCAATAGAAAAGGCAAAGGAAGAATGTAAAAATTGTAAAGAAGGAAGAGGTGGAGATTGTACTTACTGTTCTCAACTCGATGAGAAAAAAGCTAAAAAAATCTTAAAAGAAAAAGTTTTAGGGGAAAAGGAATTTGATAGAAGGTTTAAATTATTTGAATTTGAAACTGATGATAACACGTATTCTTTGATTAGAGGGTTAGGGGTGGGGTCTTTTTATTTCAAAATTGAGAAAAACGGAGCAGACTATCTCACTAGACATTTGTATGTTGCGGAAGGAAAGAGTCTCCCAGAGTGGCAAAAACCTTTATACTCTTCTTTCTCAAGAAAAGATATGTATGATTACTTTGATTATTATTTTTTGAGCGATACAAAATTTTATCCAAGGGAAATGCGTAATTACGGTTTTCCAGGATATTTTCAACATGAAGGAAAAAACTATTATCTCTATGTCTACTCTCCCTCCCAAGATAGCAAAAGAACTTACCGTTGGATAGAGTATAAAGATCCAAATGAAAACGATTTAACAAAAGAGGTTCAACTTACCAAACCAGGAATTCAAGGGCCTTGTAAAATATCTCCCTTCCAAAATTATCGCTTGAAAGTTTATCCTTGTTGTGGGCTTGATCCTGAAAACTGTTCTCCTATTGCCCCTACAGAACCGAATGAAACAGATTGGAACTTTTATACTTTAGGCCCTGAAATAAAGTCAATTTTGGGAATTAGAATAAAAGAAATTGCAACGACTTCTTATGATTCCAAAGAAATCATTAAAGAAAGGGGCAAAATTTATCGTTTCATTGATGTTGATTGGGATAGAGTCTGGCCAAGTAAAGTTGTCAGAGAAAAATTTGGGCTCAATTCCTTTTATATGTGGGGTGTAGAGTTTGATCAATATGATGAAGGTCCTGATGATAATTGCCAAGATCTTTGTGGTAAAAACCCAGAGTTAGACTTAATTGCTCTTCGTGGAGAATGTCACAAATTGAATAATCAAGGAAAAAGAGAGATTTGTGAGAAATGCAAACGGTGTAAATATAAAGTTGACTATGTAGATGTTGAATGGTGTTCTTACCCTGACTCGTTTGTAGCGCCTTTTTATAAAGGGAAAGAAGATCAAGCATTTCCTCTTCAATCTTTCTTTCAAGAAAAACCCAAACAAGAATGTGAAAACGTAACATCTACCTCTCTTTGTCAAGAGAATCCCTGTAATTGTTACAAATATCAAAAAGACGGAACAGAAACTTCTGCTTGCCAGTCATCTTTAATCGTCGACAAGTTCTTTCAATATCCAACTTTTAGAATTTCAACAGATACTTCTGCAAGTTTTCCTTTCTCTTCTTTTGAATGTGCCCTCTCACCTCCTTATCAAACCACCACCTGTATTGGGGCTGTTCCTTTAGGATTTTATGATAAATTTGAAAACAACAAATTAGTCTCTACTAAAAGATATAAGGTTGAAGAATTAGAAGTAGTAAGGGATGTGTACGCAGAATTCGGAGACTACGGTAGCAAGAAAACTTATTGGGTCCCTTTTTCTTTAAAAACTGGAACTCCTTGGACACCTCAACCCTGGTGGGAAGAAGATAAATTCTCACCAATATTTTCTTCTTTTATTCCAAATAGCGTAATTGTTGGAGTGCCAAATAAAGGTTCAGGATTAAGGTGGGATTTTTATATAACAACTCTTCCAAAAACCCACTTGTGCAATTATGAGCAAGATAGTTGTTTTGGAGAAAGAGAAGATCAGTATCCGGTGGGATATAAAATGATCAAAAAATCTGTTAAGGGATATTTAGCTCCAGAAAAAGAATTTGACAAAGAAAACAAAAGATTCGGAATCTATAGAACCCAGGCTCTTCAACTTCCACGAATTGAGAGATTTTTATCAGTAAGATTAAAAATTAAAGATGAAAATGAAAAATCTTTTGTGGAATATCTCCCAAAATCTTCAACCCAATCTACTTCTTTTAACTTCAAAGTATGGGAATTTTGGAATTCTCTTCCACCACTTAATGATGCAATTTCAAGACTGAAGAAAGAATTCACATTTTACTTTTACCCTTGTTCAGATGAGATGGGATTTTACTGCTTAAGTGATCATGTTGATCAAAAAGTAAAAATCACTGGAGAACCTCCCCAGTCTCCTTTCAAAGAAGAAATTTCAGGTCCCCCTCCGCCCAAAAAGATAAAAATTCCTCATTATTTCAACTGGGATGCATCTTTGGGCGCAGCTTCTTATTGGATTAAATTTTTTAAAAATGAAAATGAGGTTAAAACAATTTTTCATCCAGATCTCACTCAAGTAGCTATTCTTAAATCCAACCTTTGGGTTGATTGGTTAGAAGAGGATACTCCGTATTACTGGCAAGTAAAAACTTGCGCTGATATGTGTAGCAAAGATGACCCTTCTTATTTACAGTGTGGAGAATGGAGTGAAAAATTTGGTCCTGTTTTTGGTTACTATTTAGATCCTCCTAATCAACTTTTAGGATCAGTTCAATTTCTTCCTAATGAAGAAATATCTCTTTCGTGGGCTCCGATTCCAAAAGGAGCAGATTGTACTCATTTAAAAATTTTTTACAAAGGAGGAATGTTTGAAAAAAGAAAAGATTGCATAGAGAAAGCGAAAAGTTCTTTTCTCGTCTTTGACAAAATTCTAACAAAGGAAGATTTGGCTGAAAATGGGAAATATACGCTTGATAATTCTCTTTTACCCACCTCCACTGAAATTATTAAAGACGAAAAAACGGGAATAAGTACAAATGTATGCCTTGGAAATTATTATTACCAAATCCAATACTGTACCGGTGAAAATTGTGGCAAAAGAAAAGAAGAATGCAAACCCCCCGCAGAGTGTGAAACAGAATGTAAAGGAAAAGAAGATTATGGAAATTGTTATTTAGATTGTGTTGATTGTTATTATTCTTCAGAATGCCAAGAAGCAGGAGCTTGGTCTTATTTAGCATCGTTTGAGATTGTAACTAAAAAATACGAAAAAAGAGAATCTGCCCAAGTAGGTTTTGGAACTTGCAAAAATTTCATTCATTGCTCAAATTGTACTTTTGCTGACATTCCAAAGGTCGTGGCAAATATTTTAAATTGTATTTTATGGACGCTTTCTCCCATTGCTGTAGTCTTTTTGCTTTTGTATACTGGAATAAGATTTTACTTTTCGTTTGGATCTTCTGAAGAAATAGAAAGAGCAAAATCAATTTGGAAAGCAGTAGGAATTGGTTGGTTGATCATGCTTTTTTCTTGGACGATAATTAATTTAATCGGAAAAACTCTCAATTTACCAGGATGGTAAAAAAGTAATAAAAATGCAAAGAACCATTAAACAACTTTTCTTCTTTTTCACTCTTTTTATATTTTTCCTTTTCCCCAAAGTTGTAAAGGCGTTTAATGTTTCTGATTTTGGTGAAATAATCATCTCTCTCTTGAGTACACTTGGCTTGGGCGCACCCATTGGGTATTTAATTTCTTTTCTTTTTAGGCTTCCGTTTCTCTTTTTAGCTATAGTAGGTTTCTTTATCGGTGTAATCGCTATCTTCGTTGGAGGTTTAATTGTCCCTCCTTTTGTAAATGCATTGATAGATTTGGGGTTAAACCAAACGGTTTTTAAAGGTTTCCTGGGAACTTGGGAAATTGTAAAAGATTTCGCCTTGAGTTTTGTAAGAATTTTTTTACTTTTAATAGGTGTGGCGACAATTTTTAGAATATTTGAATATGACGCACGGAAAACTTTAGTTCCGTTAATAATATCAGCTCTGTTAGTTTCATTTTCTTTCCCCATATCAACAACATTAATCTCTTGGGGAAATGCTTTAACAAATTTTATAAGTACTGCATTAGGAGTTGGAGGAAGCACGGAGGGGTATTTAGGAACAGATTTAACTGAAATTTATGATACTCTTTTAAATGCACTAATAAGCCACCTCTCAACCACTTTTGATCGTTTTATTACATTTACAGATCTCCAAACGCTTTTTACAAAAGATAATGTAATTTTTGCTCTGATTTCGCTTTCAACCTTGATTTTAGGATTAATAAGTATCTACATTTCCTTTGTTCTTTTGGCCTTAGGGATAGTCTTTGTGCTAAGGTTAGTTTTTTTAACTTGTCTTGTAATAGTTTCGCCAATTGCCTTTTTAACTGCAGGATTGCGAACTAGAGAAATTAGACAGATTTTTGGTGGGTTTTTAAATTGGGATGGGTGGTGGGCCACTTTCTTAGAGTGGGTTTTTATTGGAGTTATTTTGTTGATTTGGTTGAAAGTAGGAGTATTATTATTAGGAATCACAAAGGAACTAGATTTTAAATTAAATACCTCGTGTAATGTGGAAGATACGGATATCAATAATGTTTGTAATCAAGAAATAGGTTTCATTGCAGAACAATTAATTAAATTTTTACCCGCTTTAACTTTTGCGCTTGCCATTCACATTGGAGTAAAAACTTCTCCTGGAGTTGTAAAGCAGGCTGTAGAATCAGCCATTGGAATGGTAAAACTTGCAACGACTGTCGCTATTACTGCTGGAACCTTTGCATTAGGAGGTGCAATGGCAAGCGTAGGAGCAGCTACTCGTGCCTGGGGAGCAGCTCGTCTAGCGGGGGTCTCCAGAAGAAGTGCTTTTGGAGCTAGCGTTAAAGCATTCGGAAAAGAGTGGGCAAGAGTAGGACCGAGAATAGGAAGAAGTGCATTATCTATGGCATTATCGGAGATTCCACCAGAATTGGGGAAAATAATGCCTGAACCATTTAAACCTGGAATAGAGACTGTGGAATCCATTAAAAAAGGAGTGGGTTGGACAAAGAGAATGGTAGTCTTAGGAAGAGAAGGAATTAAAAAAGAGATGGAGGCAAGGATGGAAGAATTAGAAAGGAAAAGGGCTAGGGAAGAAATAGAAGAAGTTTACAAAAAACACGGAAAAGAAGGGTTAGAAAAAATGATAAGGTCAAGATGGACAAGTGAAATTGCAAAAGGAGAGGCAACAAAGAAATTACTTGAGGAAGGAAAACTTTCTGATGATTTAATAGAAAAGGATGAATTTAAAAAATTCCTCAGAACTAAAGAAGGTGGTAAGTATCTAAATGATGTTCTAAAATTAAGAGTTGACTTGGCTCCTGAATTTATTAATCCTAAAACTAATAGACCCTTCACCCCAAAAGATATCCTTGATGAAATAACTCCAAAGGATGTAATAAAAATCCGACCGAAAGCCATCATGGATCCTGAAGTAGTTTCGGCAATGTCACCCACCCACATTGAGAGAATAATAAGAGCAGGAACTATAAAACAAAAAGATGCCCTGGTAGAAAGTTATACAAAAATAATAGCAGAAAAGACCGGAATTACTCTGACAACTTCTACGCGAGAAAACCTCAGAAAAGATGTATCTGAAAATCATGAAAAAATTCGAAACACAATTGACACGCTAAGAGAATCATCTGATCCATTGGATGTAAATAAAGCAGAAATAATAAAAAAAATAGGTGATGCTATTTGGCAAAGAAGGTTATAAGCATGATCAAATACAATCCAAATCAAAAAAAATTTCTTTCATCTGAGGATATCGATGTAATCGTTGAAATAGTTAAAAAATATAACCTTGGGCCAACCGATTTATTTGATAATCAAGAATTAGAGGAAATGTTAAAGAGTGCAAAAACTCCAGAAGAAGCAACGAAAATAATAGAGAATTTGCCTTTTAACAAAATAATGGATAGGCTTGAAGAAATTTTAACGGGTAAAAGTTCTCTTGAAGACCTATCTTCTCTTTTAAGAAAGGATTTGAATTTATCTCTCTTTATGGCAGAAAAAATTGCAAAAGAAATTAAAGAAAGAGTGTTCTTAATAGCACCAGAAGAGAAAAAGAAAATTTTAGAAAAACCAACAACTCCACCAAAAGAGGATATTTACAGAGAGCCAATAGAATAAAAAAGAGGAGGTAAAAAACTAATAAAACAAATCTCCTCTTGTAGTTTCAGTTTCTTTTTTTCCTGTTGGCATTCTTTGCCAGGCCCCAATAAGTCTAATGAGATCTCCTAATGCTCCAGTTGCCCCTGGCGTTTCTATCCTCAAATATGCTCTCTCTTCCATTGAAAGCTTTGTCATTACATTATCGATAATGGTCTTATGTTTTTCATAAAAAGCTTCGGGATCCTTTGTAAATTCTTTTTGAATTTCCTCTTTTGGCAGTCCAGTAGCGACTACTATAGCTTCGATTATAGTTCCCATAATCTCAGCTGCTCTTGCTTCTGATAATATTCTAAACTCTGTTCTCTTTGCTTCTGCTTCTAATTCAAGTTGCCTTCGTCTTGCTAAAGCCTCAGCGTATCCTTTGGGGAATTCAACTTTTTTTACATCCACTCCTTTTTCAGCAATCTTCATTCCCCATCTCTGGAGGGTTTCTTTGATTAGTTTTTCCTCTTTTAATCCTGGAATTTTTTCATCTTCTGTTTCCCACCCTTCCCATAAAGTTTCGGTTCTTATCCGAAGAATTTTATCGACTGTCAAATGAGCGATTCTTTCTCTGATCAAAGCATCTATTCGAGCCAATACATCTTCAATAGGCGTCGGTGGAGCAATGAATAGAAAGCGGTAAGGATTAAAAACTCTCATTGTCACTAACACTTCGATATTTACTGGAATTCTCTCTGGAGGTGTGGTTTCAGCGGAAAAAATCTTTGTCCAGTAAACAGCGGGCTTTAGAAGTACATGGTCTAATTTTTCTTCATGAAATTGGACTTTCTCAATGCTTCCTTCCTTTTCGATTACTCTATGAAAGTCCGTCCACCGCAGAGTATATTCATAAATTCTGTGAATTGGCCAAATTCCATAAAACCAAAGACTCCCGAAAACTCTCCCCCACACTTTATTTTCGGCCTTTTTCCTATCTGGCGCCCCTTCTTCTCCCTCGTACCAAATACTCCAGTCTTTGTCCATCCAATGTCCTTCCCATTGAAAGATTATTTTATCGAATTTACCTAGCTTCATCACTGCCTTAGCTGTACCTTCTTCCACTATTGTGAAGGATTTCCACAAAACAAACAGTATTCCAATCACTAAGATTCCAATCCCAATCCACCACATTTTCTTCACCTCCTATGAGCTAATTAAACTATATCAAATTTGAAAAAATTTGTCAATCATCTGGTGATCCAGAAGCAAAAAATGATGTTTCGCTTTGTATACAAAAATGCTATAATAAAAATATGCCTCTGGTGACTCTTCCACAATTTACCGAAACTGAGGCAAAAATTGTTGGTCCTTTAACGTTTAAACAATTAATTTATGCTTTAACAATTGGAATGATTTGTCTTTTACTTTATACTTCCCTTCCTCGCTCAATCGCTTTTCCAGTTTCTTTTTCATGTTTTGTAATTGCAATATTTTTAATTGCTATGAAAAAAGAAGAGCTTCCTCTTTATGCTTATATTCTGGCACAGCTAAAGTTTCTTTTTTCGCCAAAGGTAATTTTATGGGGAAAAAAAAGAACCCAGACTTTATTTGTGGGAGAAATGGAAATAAAAAAAATGGGCGGAGAAAAAATAAAACTTAAAAAAGAAGGAGCGTTGAGAAATTTAATTGAAAATCTTGAAACAAAAAAATAAATGCCACAATTAACTACTCAACAATTTTTAGAAATAGAAGAAATTAAAGAGGGAGTTTTAATCTTGAAAGATAAATCATTGAGAGGAGTTTTAGCTGTTTCTTCTTTAAATTTTTCCTTGAAATCTGAAGAAGAACAAAACGCAATAATTTATCAATTTCAAAATTTTTTAAATTCTTTAGATTTCCAAATTCAAATTTACGTTCAATCAAGAAGATTAAACTTAACTGGTTACTTAGAAGAGTTGGAGGAATTAGAAAGAAAACAGCCAAACGAACTTTTAAAAATTCAAACTCGATCTTACATAGATTTTATAAAAAGTTTAGTTGGAAGTGGTTTTATTATGAATAAAAATTTTTACGTTGTGGTTCCCTTCTTTCCGGTACTAATACCGAGTGCTAAAAGAAAAACTCGAGATTTAAGCGATGAGGAGTTTGAAAGAGCGAAAACTCAACTTTGGCAAAGATTGGAATTTGTTGCTCATGGTTTGCGAAATTGTGGGCTTTTTTGCGCTCCTCTTAATACTCAGGAGTTAATCGAGCTTTTCTGGTCAATCTATCATCCCGAAGAAGCTGAAGTCGGCTACTATCCTGAAATTCCTCCAGAAATAATTTCATGAAAATTCCATTTTTGTTTTCCAAAAAGGATATTAAAAAGGATATAGAAGTTGAAAAGATTTTTGAGAGAGAAGAAATTACAACAAAGGATATAGTTGCTCCTTCTTCAATTTATTTGGGGAGTAACTTTTTAAGAATTGGGAAAAGATTTTCTAAATCTTATTTTCTCTTTTCTTATCCAAGGTATTTAAGCACCGCCTGGCTTTCTTCGATAATAAACCTTGATGTTCCTTTCGACATCGGCATTCATATTTATCCATTTTCCTCAGAGATGATTTTAAAACAAATTAGAAAAAGACTAACTGAAATTTTAGCTGAAATTCACGAAAAAGAAGAGAAAGGATTGATTAGAGATCCGCAATTAGAAATAGCCTATAGGGATTTAGAAGAGTTAAGGGATAAATTAATTACCGCTCAAGAAAAGATGTTTAAAGTTGGAATCTATTTGAATGTGTATGGAAATTCCGAAAAAGAATTGAAAGAAATTGAAAATGTTTTAAGGTCTATTTTTGAATCAAAACTTATTTATATAAAGCCTGCAACTTTCAGGCAAAAAGAAGGATTTCATTCTAGTATCCCATATGGATTAGACCAGATTCAGGTTTTAACTCCAATGAACACAGCTCCTCTTTCGACAATCTTCCCGTTTGTCTCTTTAGACCTAAGTTCTAATAGAGGAATTTTGTATGGACTCAACCGCCATAACAATTCTTTAATTCTTTTTGACCGGTTTTCTATGCAAAATGCAAATGAAGTAGTCTTTGGTACTTCAGGTTCTGGAAAATCTTATTATGTGAAGTTACAAATTTTGAGATCTTTAATGCAAGGAATTGATGTGATAGTTATCGATCCTGAAAATGAATACAAAATGTTGGCTGAGGCAGTTGGAGGATCGTTTTTGAATATCTCTTTGGGGTCCCCTCACCATATTAATCCCTTTGATTTGCCAACTCCAAGAGAAGATGAAAGTCCAGGAGATGTGCTAAGATCGAATGTAATTAACCTTGTTGGTTTAATGAGAATGATGCTCGGTGGACTAACCCCAGAAGAAGATTCAATTATGGATAAGGCAATAACTGAAACTTATGCAGCGAAGGATATTACCCCTCACACCAATCCAAAATTCTGGAAGGAAAGAATACCAATTATGGAAGATTTAGAAAAAGTATTAGAAGGAATGGAGGGGGCTGAGTCTTTAGTTAGAAGAATAAGAAGATTTACAAAAGGAACTTTTGCCCAATTCTTTAATCAAAGAACCAATGTAGAATTAGATAAACCATTAGTCGTTTTTGGAATAAGAGATATGGAAGATGAATTGAGGCCAATCGCAAGTTTTATCATTATGAGGTACATTTGGAATAAAGTAAGATCTGAATTAAAAAAGAGGATTTTAATAGTTGATGAAGCTTGGTGGATAATGAAAGAAGAAGATGGAGCATCGTTCTTGTACGGAATGGTAAAAAGATGCAGAAAATATTGGTTGGGAGTCACAACTATTACCCAAGATGTAGGAGATTTTATGAAATCTGCCTATGGACAGCCAATTATTACTAACTCTTCAATTGTTGTTCTTTTTAAACAATCTCCAGCAACTATTGATATTGTCCAGAAAACCTTCAACTTAACTGATGAAGAAAAATATCTTTTGTTAGAAACAGAGGTTGGTGAAGGAATAATTTTTGCAGGTCAAAAACATGTTTTAATGAAAGTTGTTGCTTCGTACACTGAAGATCAAATAGTAACAAGTTCTCCTGAACAAATCTTGAAAATAAAAATGGAAAAAGGTATAGGATAATATAGACTTTTATGAAAAAAATTTTCCTTTTCTTTTTTTTGACTTATTTTTCTTTTTCAGCTTTTACCGCAAGCGGAGCGACCACAACAAGTGGAATTGGTGTTTTAGAAGAAATTGGTGATTTAATCAGAAATATTGCTATTGCTGGTGCGGTTTTAATGATTGTCATTGGAGGTTTTTTATGGATGACATCAGGTGGAAATCCATCACAAATTTCAAACGCTAAAGACCGAATCTATGCAGCAATTTTCGGTCTTGTAATCATTGCGCTTGCGGAAATAATCGCAAATTTAGTTGGAGCGGTTGGAAAATAAGTAATTTATGGATAAGGTTTAATTACCACTCTTCTCTTTGGCTCTCTTCCAATACTTTCTGTAGTCACATCTGGCCTCGAGGCTAGTTCTAAATGAATAACTCTTCTTTCATAAGCTGGCATTGGTTCTAAAATTTTTTCTTTTTTTGTTAAAGCAACTTCATCCGCAACTGATTTAGCTAATTCTTTTAAATATTTAATCTTTCTTTCTTTATATCCTCCAATATCTAAATCAAGATAAAACTCTTCTTTTATTTCTTTTTTTAAAATTGCATTCAAAATGTGTTGAATTTCAGATAAAGTTTTTCCTTTTTCACCTATTAGATCTGTAAAATCTTTCGTTTGAATATCAATTTTAAAAATATTATCTTTTTTTGAAATTTTTAGCTCTATTTCGTACCCCATCTTTCCAAAAAATTCCTTTACTTTTTTTTCAATTTTTTTAATTATTTCTTCAGACATGGAAAAAATATTTTTGCACTATTAAAAGGAGATAGGTAACTGTGAAATAAAGCGAAATCACGGAGGGTAATTTAATTAAAATGATTAAAGTGAAAGGGATTAAAAGAAGGGTAATTGGATTTTTTAAAGGCGAAATTTCTTTATTCATTCTCGCGCTCAACCATAAATAAAAAATTTGAAAACAAATAGCCACACTAGCCAAGATAGGATTTGGCACCGAAAGATTTAAAACACCGAAAAAAAATGGATTAATTTGATTTGTACTTTTTAAAAAAACTTGATAAAGAGCTACTAAAATAGGAAGCTGGATAATTAAAGAAATTAAACTAAAAAAAGGGTTAATTTTTTCTTTTTGGTAAATTGCTGCTATTTCTTTTACTTTTTGCTCTCCGTTTAGTTTTTTTCCTATTTGCTCGATTGCCTTTTTAATTTTTAAAAATTTTTCTTGTTCTTTTGAATTTTTATAATCTAAAGGAAAAAGAATCAGCTTAATGATTACTGTCAATACTACTACTGAGAGACCAAAGTCTTTTAAGTATTTATAGAGTAATAAAAGCCCATAATAAACAGGTTGAAAAAAAACTAAATTGTAAATATCAACAATTGGGTTCATTTTTTAAAATTTTGGCTTTTTTTAGCAAACTATTAAAAATCATCTTAATTTCTCCTTGATCTTTCTTTTCGAAACCCGGTAAAGGAATGAAAATGATTCTTATTCCTTCTTTTATATGTTCTATTTTTTCTCTGGCTAACTCTCTTAATTTTCTTTTCAGTTTATTTCTTTGAACTGCTTTTTTTAAAATTTTTTTTCTTATTAGAAATCCAATTTTTTTATTTTTTTCTTTTTGAAGTAGTTTTAAAAGAAGATCGTCTATTCTAAAACTTTGCCCTTTTTTCAAAACTTCATTAAATTCTTTTCCTCTTAACCTATATTTTTTTAGGGGGTAAGTTGCCATCTTCCTTTTTTTCTTCTTCTTTTTAAAATCTTCCCCTTTCTTTTTTTTCTCGCGAGGAATCCATGAGTTTTTTTTCGTTTTCTTTTGTTTGGTTGATAAGTTATTGACATTCTTTTATCTTATATTTTTTTTGTTTTTTAGTCAATTCACAAAATATTCACAAGTTATTAACAGTATTTCTAGTTTTTTCGGATTTTTGACATCATCTATTTGGAGTATAATAAAATTATGGAAAAGGAAGAAATTTGGCAATCAGTTTTAGCTCAAATTCAACTAATGACCTCTCCCGCTAATTTTGCTACTTGGTTCCAAAATACTAAAATTTCATCTATTGAAGATGGGAAAGTTGTAATTTCTGTCCCAAATTCTTTTGTTAAAGAGTGGCTTCAACAAAAATATAATAAAACGATTTTAAAAATTTTAAAAAATTTAGTGCCAGAAACTAAAGAGGTATCTTATCAAATAGAAAAAGGAGGTTTAAAAGTGATTGAAAAAAAACCTAGAGAACTATTATCTATTGGTCAATTAACTTTTCAAGAGTTAGAAATTGACAAAAAAACTAATTTAAATCCGAGGTATACTTTTTCAAATTTCGTAGTTGGATCTTTTAACGAATTGGCATATGCTGCTGCAATGGCAGTGGTAAAAAACCCAGGACAAGTTTACAATCCCTTCTTTGTTTACGGAGGTGTAGGTTTGGGAAAAACTCATCTTCTTCAAGCAATTGGGAATGAGATTATTAAAAATTTACCAAAAAAGAAGGTAAGGTATGTACCTTGTGAAAAATTCGTATCGGATGTAATTTTAGCAATTAAAAATCACCAAATCGAAGATTTAAAAACCTTCTATCAGAATTTTGATGTTTTGTTAATCGATGATATCCAGTTTTTATCTGGAAAAGAAAAAACCCAAGAAGAATTTTTTTACATTTTTAATACTCTTTATGAAAAAAATAAACAAATAGTTATTTCGTCTGATAGACCCCCAAAGGCAATTCCCGCTTTAGCTGAAAGATTAAGATCGAGGTTTGAAGGAGGAATAATTGCGGATATTTCTTTACCTGATTTTGAAACCAGATTAGCTATATTAAAAGCAAAGGTTGAAGAAAGAGGGGTAAGTTTTTCTGATGAAATTTTGAATTATATTGCTACAAATATAAAAAAGAATATTCGAGAACTAGAGGGAGCTTTAAATATTCTTGTAACTTACCAAAAATTAAATAAAAAGGTACCAGATTTCCAAACCGCAAAGATGCTTTTGAAAAATTTAATTTCTCCTTTTAATAAAATTTCTAGTGTTAAAAAAATAATTAAAACAGTTGCTGAATTTTACGAAATTTCAGAGAAAGATTTGCTTTCAAACTCAAGAAGAAAAGAGTATGTAAAACCTAGACAAATTGCAATGTATCTTTTAAGGAAAGAATTAAAATGTTCTTTTCCTTTTATTGGACGTAAATTTGGGGGGAAAGATCATACTACTGCAATTCATGCATATAACAAGGTTGAAAATAGTTTAAAAACTAATGAAGAATTAGTGGAAGAGTTGAAGGAAATTTATGAAAGAATTTTTTCCTGAAATAATTTACATTTTTTCCACAAAGATTCTCAGTTTTTTTAGATTAAAAATTAAGTTAAAATAAAACTACAACAATGAAAATAAAAATTTTAAAAGACAATTTAGTTAAAGGATTGGAAATTGTAACAAAAATTTCATTAAAAAAAGTTTCTTTACCCATTCTTTCAACTTGTCTAATTGAAACTGAAAAAAACTTTTTAAAAATTTCTGCTACAAATTTAGAATCTGGAATTATTTGGTGGGGATTAGCAAAAGTAGAAGAGCATGGAAAAATTTGTGTTGATGCTAAACTTTTTTCAAATGTAATAACTCATCTTAAAGAAGAAACTATTATTCTATCATCTGAAGATAATATTTTAAAAATAAACGACGAAAACGTTTCCTTAAAAATTAAAGGGGTAAACCCAGAAGAATTTCCTCTTATTCCTCAGAAAGATTCTTTAGAAAAAATTCCTGTTCCAAGTGAAAAACTTTGTAGCGCATTAAGCCAAATAATAAACATCCCATCCCCCTCTTTAGGAAGACCCGAAATTTCTGGAATTTATTTTTTATTCGAGGGTGATGTATTAAAATTAGTGGCAACTGATAGTTTTAGGTTAGCAGAAAAGAAAATTAAATTATCAACTAAACAAAATAAAATTTATTCTCTAATTTTACCTCAAAATGCAGCTAAAGAAATAATAGGAATTTTTCGAAAAGAAGATGAGGAAATAAATTTTTACTTAACTCCAAACCAAATATTCATTGAAAGTTTAGCAAAAGAATCACCACACCCAAAAATATTATTTACTTCAAGATTAATTGAGGGTGAATACCCTAATTATCAAGAGATAATTCCGAAAAAATTTAAAACAAAGGTCCGTGTAAATAAGGACGAGTTTTTATCTCAAATTAAAACTGCTAGCTTATTTAGTGGAAAAATAAACGAAGTAAAATTAGAAATTAATAAAAAGAGCTCAAAAATTGGAATTTTAAGTGAAAATCCAGATTTTGGAGAATTTAAAAGTCAAATTCCAGCAGTAATTGAAGGAGAAAATATTTCAATATCTTTTAATTACAGATTTTTAATTGAAGGGATATCCTCAATCGATGAAAAAGAGTTTGATTTTCTTTTCACAGAACCTGATGGACCAGCTATTTTAAAACCATCTGAAGAATTTTTCTATATTTTAATGCCGATTAAATCGACGTGAGTTTTGGTAGAACTCTTTCTAAAAAAGAATGAAAAATTGGTCCTGCAATAGTTGCTGCAGGTTGATTTTTTATCATCGGAGCATTATTGTTATTTCCAACCCAAACACTTACTGAGATTTCTGGTGTATAACCAACAATCCAACAATCTTTGAAATTATCGGTAGTTCCTGTTTTCGCTGCCACTTTATATTTATCGAAATATAAATGAGATCTTAACCCAAACATTGGTGCTCTAGCCTCGTTATCTGAAAGAATATCTGTAATTAATTGAGACACTTTTTCATCTAAAACTCGAATTTGATCATTTTTCTTTTCAAAAATTATATTTCCCTTTGAATCTTCAATTTTTAAGATTGGAGAAAGAGGAGCTTTTAAGCCACCATTTGCAAAAACAGAATATGCATAAGCCATTTCCAACGGAGTTACTTCTCCCCCTCCTAAAACAATAGATGGACCGTAGTTTGAGATATCTTTAGTTAAGGTAGTAATTCCAAGATCTTTAGCGGTTTTTAAACTCTCTTTCAATCCTTCCAAGAGAATTTTTTCTTTTCCTCTAAAATTTGAAATTTCTAAACTTTCAATTTTTTCGTTTAAACCAATAGCATACAAGAGCTTTATTGAAGGAATGTTGAGAGATTGAGCTAAGGCAGATCTTAAAGTTACCAAACCTCTAAACTGTCCATCATAGTTTTGAGGAATGTATTCTTTTCCTCCCCAAATACCAAAGTTTGTGGGCGAATCCAATACCAAAAATTT
The DNA here is from genome assembly GCA_001443025.1 of Parcubacteria bacterium GBS-2. GTDB lineage: Bacteria > Patescibacteriota > Minisyncoccia > Minisyncoccales > GBS-2 > GBS-2. The sequence goes on along the minus strand of LEKP01000007.1, from coordinate 1,786 downwards.
ATCATTATAACCTTTTTTAAAAGCAGTTACATAAATAAATGGTTTAAAAGCAGATCCTGGTTGTCTTCCTGGCGCTTTTTTGGTTCCTACTGCAATATTAAATTTTGGGTCAAAAAGACAATCAATTCCTGGATTACATCCTTCAGGATAAGGATTTTCATAATAGTTTCCTGTTCCAACCGTCATCGCTAACACCTCCCCCGTTTTAGGAGAAATCGCCACCAATGCAGCATTGTGAGCATTGTATTGTTTATTTCTTTTTATTCCTTCCCTTACTTCCTCCTCCGCAATCTTTTGGATTTCATAATCTAAAGAAGTATACACCTTCCAACCGCTAATTAATAAATGATCTTTTCCATATTCTTTTTCTAAAATACTTTTTACCCAAAGACTAAAGTACGGAGCTAAAAGTTCAACTTTCTTTTCTTTAAAAAAAATCTCTTTCTTTTTTGCCTCTTCTGCTTCTTCTTTTGAGATATACCCATCCTTTGCCATTTTGTCTAAAATGTAATTTTTTCTTGCCAAAAGTTTTTCTTTTGAATTATTCTCGTAAGGTGAAAGCGCATAAGGTGCTTTAATCAAAGCTGCTAAAATAGCTGACTCTGCTAAATCTATTTCCCAAACATGTTTTCCAAAATAAGTTTGGGCGGCAGCTTCTACTCCATAAGCATTCTGACCAAAAGGAACTTGATTTAAATACCATTCCAAAATTTGATCTTTTGAATATCTTCGATCTAGTTCGATTGCTAAAATTATTTCCTTGGTTTTTCTTTCTGGGGTTTTTTCCAAAGATAAAAAAGTTGACCGAATAAGTTGTTGAGGGATAGTTGAAGCCCCATAAACCGGTTTTAAAATTTTTAAATCAGAAAGAATAGCTCGGATTAATGCTTTAGGGTCTACTCCAAAATGGTGATAAAAATTCGAGTCCTCCGCACAAATTACAGCGTCTCTTAAATGTTTTGGGATTTGAGAGAGCGAAACGTAAGTTCTTTTTTCTTCTCCATATATTTCATAAAGTAAAATTTTTCCGGTTCTATCATAAATCTTTGTTGATTGAGGGATTTCTCTTTCAATAAAAACTTCCGGTCGTGGCAAATCTTTTAGATAGAAAAGGAATAAAAAAAATAAAATAGAAAAGGAAATAAAAAATACCAAAAAAGAAAATTTAAAAAGCAATAAAATTATTTTTTTTATAGGTTGAGTTAAAAAATGCATGGTCAAAAATATACCCCTCCAAAGGAGGGGTGTAGTCTTTATTCTTCAATTTCTTCTTCTTCAATTTCTTCTTCCAATTCTTCTTCGAACAACATATTTTTAAACCTTTTACAACACGACCTTTAAAAAATCTAAAAAAAATTATAATTTGATCAAAAATTCTGTCAAGAAGAGTTAAACTTTAAGATTTGAAAAAATTTCCTGGACTGAGTCTAATTCATCGAGGGCCTCGAATAATTTTAAGCACTCCTCTTTCTTTTTTTCATCCAAATCTATTAATTCTTTTGGTTTCCAATCTAAGGTGGCAGATTCAATTTTAACTCCCTTTGCTGTTAACCTCTCCTTTACTTTTTCAATATCTTTTAATTCACAATAAATATCTAAGCTATCATTGTACCAATAAAAATCTTCCGCTCCCGCATCTATGGCAATCAGCTCTAAATCATCCTTTTTTAAATTTGGATCTTGATCTTTTAAATTTACTGTAATACACCCCTTTCTTTCAAACATCCATTTAAGCGATCCTTCATTTGCCAATTTTGCATTAAACCTTGAGAGAACTTGTTTTATT
>LEKP01000006.1 GCA_001443025.1 Parcubacteria bacterium GBS-2 | reverse complement strand
AACCTGAATTAATCTTGCCATTTTAGCAAAAATTTGCCCTCTTTTTTTGGCGTCAGCTTCTTTTTTCTTCCTTACAGTTTTTGCATGAGAATGCCCGCTCATGTTTTAAATTTAACTAAATTTCTATTAAATTTCAATTGTATTTCTATCGAATTTCTATTCAATTACTCTTGACAAATTTTTATATTTTGCTAAAATAATGATACCGAGGCCAAGGAATTTCTCTTAGTGTCGGACCACCTGGATTTTTCTGGGTCGATCCTCGGAGAAATTCCGGCTAGTAAAGGTCTTACCTTACTTTTTGGCCTCGGTTTTTTTATTCTGTTACTACCCTCTCAACTTCTTCTATCGTTGTTATTCCATTAATTACTTTTATCATTCCATCTTGAAACATGGTTATCATTCCTTTTTTCTGAGCCATTTCTTTTAGTGCGACGATAGAAGGAGCAGTTAATATAAATTTTTCCATTTCATCATCAACTAAAAATGCCTCGTAGATTCCGATTCTTCCTCGATAACCAGTAAAGTTACAGTGTTCACATCCTTTTGGTTTTTTTATTTTTAAATTTTCTGGAATTTTAAAATTTGTATTTCTTAAACTCCTTTCTATTTTTTCTTGTTCTTCCTTCGTAGGTCCTATCAATTGGGAGCATTTTGGGCAAACTTTTCTTACTAATCTTTGAGCTACTGCCATATTTAAAGCAGGCGCAATATTTACTGGTTTTTCACCAAGAGCGATTAATCTAGCAACTGTTCCTGCAGCGTCATTTGTATGAAGAGTTGATAATACTAAATGACCAGTTAAAGCAGCTTGAATTGCAATTTGAGCAGTTTCTAAATCTCTTATTTCCCCTACCAAGATTACATCCGGATCTTGTCTTACAATCGCTCTCAAACCATTGGCAAAATCATATCCTTTTTGAGGGTCGACTTGAGTTTGAATTATCCCTTCTAAATGATATTCAATAGGATCTTCAATAGTAATTATCTTTATTTCTGGATTTTGAATTTCTTTTAAAATGGCATAGAGAGTTGTTGTTTTACCAGAACCGGTAGGACCTGTGACAATAATCATTCCATGAGGTTTTTTTATTTCTTTTTTAAAAACTTTTAAAAGATCTTCTCTTAATCCAAGTTCTTCCAAAGAAATTAAAGATTTCGGGTTTAAAATTCTCATTACAATTGATTCTCCCCATTCAGCAGGAAGGGTGGAAGTTCTAACTTCAATTAATGATTTTTCCATCGAAACCGAAAATCTACCATCTTGAGGTCGATCAAAAACATTAAGCTTCATACCAGATAAAAGTTTTATTCTTGAGTTTAATAGTTCATAAATTTTTCTTTCAAAAACTATTACGTCCTGCAAAATCCCATCCAATCTTATTCTTAACTTTGTCTCATTTTCTTTTGGTTCAATATGGATATCTGACGCTCCTAATTTGATTGATCCTCCCAAAATTATATTTAAAATCTCAGTTATTTCTTTGTTTATTACTTTTTCTATCTCCTTTTTTAAAGTTGGGACGTTTTCTATATTTTTTTCTGTAATTTCTTTTGGGATTTGAATTTCCCCAACAATTTTTTTTGAAAAATTAGTCATGAATTTTTAAAATGGAGTTAACATCTTTAGTTTAAATTAAATTTCCCCAAAATTCAATGAAAAATTTTATAACAAAAAATAAAAAAGAAACAGAAAAATTAGGAAAAAAAATTGGAGAAGAAATTTTGAGAAAAAAACCAAAGAACAAAGCATTCGTCATTACCCTAGAAGGAGATCTGGGCGGAGGGAAAACCACCTTCGTTAAAGGCTTGGCAAAGGGATTGGGAATAAAAGAAAAGGTTTTAAGCCCAACGTTTATTCTTGTTAAAAAATTTGAAATTAGTAAACGAGCATCAAACTTTAGCCATTTTTTTCATATTGATTGTTATCGGATTGAAAAACCAAAGGAGATTTTAGGCTTAGGATTCAAGGAGATTACAAAAAAACCTACAAATATTGTCGCTATTGAATGGGCAAATAAAATTGAAAGAATAATTCCTAAAAAATCCTTACAGATAAAATTTGAGTTTTTAGGTAAAAATAAAAGGAAAATTTTAATAAAATGGCAGAAAGATTGTTGATTTTGGATTCAAATTCAATTCTTCATCGTGTTTTTCATGCCCTTCCTCCTTTAACCACTAAAAAAGGAGAGTTAATCAATGCTGTCTATGGTTTTTTATTGGTTTTGTTTAGGATAATTAAGGAATTTCGACCAACTTATATTTGTGCTTGTTTTGATTTTCCAGCCAAAACTTTTAGACATTACCAATTTAAAGAGTATAAAGCCCAAAGGCCCCCTTGCCCAAAAGACTTAGCAAGTCAAATTCCAAAGTTAAAAGAGATTTTAGGAGCCTTTAAAATTCCAATTTTTGAAAAAGAGGGATACGAAGCGGATGATCTAATTGGAACGATCGTTTCAAAGACTCAAGGATTAGAAAAAATTATTGTTTCTGGTGATTTAGATAATTTACAATTAGTTTCAAAAGAAACTAAGGTTTTTGTTTTGAGTGGAATAAAAAAATCCTTTCTCTACGATGAAAAAGAAGTCGAAAAAAAATATCAGGGATTAAAGCCAGAACAAATTCCAGATTTAAAGGCTCTAATCGGAGATCCTTCTGATAATATTCCAGGAGTTCCTGGTTTTGGCGAAAAAACTGCTCTTAAACTTTTAGTGAAATTTGAAAATTTGGAAAATCTGTACAGAAAGATTGAAAAAAATCAAAAAATTGTTGGGGTAGATTTAAAGTTAAAAGAAAATTTATTAAAACACAAAGATCAAATCTTTTTTTCAAAATTACTAACCCAAATCAAAAAAAATGTACCGATCGAATTTAATATAAATGAATACCGATGGGGTAAGTATAAAGAGGAGGAAGTAGTTAAAATTTTTGAGAAGTGCGAGTTTAATAGCTTGATAAAGAGACTTCCCGAGATAAAGTTAAAAAAGAAAACCTCGCTAGAGAAAGTTGAACAAAAAACCTTATTTTAGTCTTTGTTAGAGAATCAAAAAATTAAGGTGTTTCAAATAAAGATATTTCGCTAATCCAACCTAACCTTTTAGGAGATGTAATTTTTAGGCTACGATCTACATCTTCTCTTGACCAAATTATGTTTAATTTTCCTTACCTTAATTGTTTGTGATGCAAGAAGTATCAAATTGTTAGGAAACATTATTCTTTCTAAAATTTTTGGAAGAATAATTAATTTTTTGCAACACTTTATTTAATACTTTAACTTAACTTCTTTTACGATCTCCCAAATTCACTCCACTTAAATTCTTAATACAAACTTCATCTGTAGTTCTTGTTTTCAACTTTTTATTTTTTTGAATTGGAATAAGTCTTTTTACTTGGAAATGTAAAAAAAGGAATTACCGAGCTAGAATAAAATTTCAAACAAGAAATAGAAAATTAAGAGCTAGTTGAGGCACAAAAGAGAGATAATAAAAGAAAGGATAAAAGAGATTTATAAGAAATACAGGGCTAGAAAATTTTAAAAAATGATTGTGACGTAAGAACTAAAAAGTGGTAAAATTAAAAAAGAGATTAAGAGATTAAGAGATTGAAAGAAACTTGAAAAATTTCTTGTTAAATCTAAAAAAACTTGTTAAATTTAAAGAACAAAGGTCGAAAATTAAGGCAACATTAATAAATTCCAAAATATGCTTTTAGAAGATAAAGTAGCAATTATTACCGGGGCTGGTTCTGGAATGGGACGAGCTGATGCACTTTTGTTTGTTAAGGAAGGGGCAAAAGTGGTTATAGTTGACATAAATAAAGAGGGAGCAGAAGAGACCCTTCGTCAAGTGCAGGCTCAAAGAGGAGAAGGGATGGTAGTAGTAGCTGATGTGTCTAAAGCCGAAGATGTAAAAAGGGTTGTTGAGGAAACGATAAGGAAGTACAAAAAAATTGATATTTTAGTGAATAATGCTGGAATTTTATTAACCCATCCAATTACCGAGACAACCGAAGAAGAGTGGGATAGAATTTTTAACACTAATGTTAAAGCAATATTTCTAATGTGTAGAGAAGTAATACCTTATATGCTTAAGCAGGGTAAGGGTAAAATTATTAATATTTCTTCCTGCGGAGGAGAGGTTGCTTTTCCTGGATCAGCTCCTTATTGTGCATCGAAGGCAGCAGTGAATATGTTAACAAAGGCTTTAGCTTATGATTATGCAGCAAAGGGTATCAATGTTAACGCGGTTGCGCCAGGGTTTACTAAAACTCCGATGGTGAAGGAACTTATGGCAGACGAAATGGTTAAAAAAGGTTTGTTAGCAAACATTCCAGCCGGTCGTTTTGCTGAACCAGAAGAAATAGCTCAGGCAGTTTTATGGTTGGCCTCTGATGCTTCGAGTTATTGTCATGGGTTGATATTAAATATCGACGGTGGGTGGATTATAAGATAAAAGTAATAGAAAAAAAGGTATCAGGATAGAATTTTAGAGGAAGGTTTGATTTTATGTTCAATCTTCAACAACCAGGAGAATATGATGTTCCCCAAGTTGAAGCTTTGGGGACTATCGAAGCAATTAGAAAACGACCAACCTTATATATTGGCACAACCTCCAGGCGTGGTTTGCGTTTTTTAGTCTTTGAATTAGTTTCAAATAGCATTGATGAGGCGTTAGCTGGTTATTGCAAAAATATCGAAGTTACTTTGCACCCCGATAACTCCATAACAGTCGAGGATGACGGTAGAGGGATTCCTATCAAACCCTTCAAGGATACCGGAAAAACGGCAGTCGAAGTCATTTTAACCACCCTCTTCACCGGCGCAAAATTTGGCGGGACTGCTTATAAAGTCTCCCGCGGCACTTATGGTGTCAGCCTGGCGGTTGTTAATGCCTTATCTGAATGGTTAGAGATTGAAGTAAAAAGAGATGGGAAAGTTTTCTTTCAAAGATACGAAAGGGGGAAACCAAAGAGTCCTCCGAAGATTGAAGACAAATCTTATGAAAAGACTGGTACTAAAATAACTTTTTTACCTGACAGAGAAATCTTTGAAGACATTGAACCAGAATACGATATTATCGCCTCTTATTTGAGAGAAGCAAGTTATTTAATTAAAAATCTAAAAATAACGCTCCGGGACTTGAAAAATAAGAAAGAGGAAGTTTTTTATTCACCAGTGGGAATAGTGGCTTATTTGAACTATTTATTTACAACAAGATTACCACTTTTTTCACCACCAATTTATATCGAGGGCGAAAGAGAGAATATTAAAATCGAAGCAGTAATTCAATATTTTTCTCGATACTATGATAAGAATATTATTTCATTTGCCAATACTATACGCACTTTCGAAGGAGGAGCTCATTTAGAGGGATTTAGGGCAGCTTTAACTAACGCTATTCAAAACTATATTAAAAAACATAACCTTTTAGAGCCGACTGAATTGATGCCTGAGAGAATAGATATCGAAGAGGGAGTAGGAGCGATTCTTAATGTTTTCTTACCTCAACCTCGCTACTCTGGGATTGAAAAAACCTATCTTGACAACAGAGAAGTAGAAAGGCCAATTCGAGAGTTTTTGGAGGAGAAACTAAGTGAGTTTTTAGAAAAAAATCCCAAAACTGCCAAATTAATTGTTGATAAAGTAAAACTAGCCAGGAAAGTAAGGACTACAATTCATAGGGTTGAAGAAATAACAAGAGAAGGATTTGCTAGAATTCCTCCACCTCCAAAATACATTTATTATAAGCCACCCGAGGAAAAACCGGATGTTGAAGAAAAACAAAAGAATAAAGAAAAACTAGAAAAAAGTTAGTAACCGGATAATACCATGAATAAGAAAAAAAATCAGTCAAAAGAAGAGTTAAAAGAAAAAATAAAAGAATTAGAAAAAGAAATAAAAAAATTGAAAGAAGAGTTGTTAAGAAAAGACGCGACGATAGAACATTTACAATTTTTATTAAAAAAAGCAGAGGCTGAAGTAGGGATAAAATCAGGGTACGGAGCTGAAGGATTCACTCTTACCCTTATCGAACTCGAGGCAGCCAACCGAGAACTTCAAAAATTAAATGAAGAGTTAGCAAAAATGAAAGCCGAACTTGAGGAGAGGGTAAAAGAAAGGACAAAAGAACTCCAAGAAAAGGTGGAAGAATTAGAAAAATTTCAAAGGTTAGCAGTGGGTCGGGAACTAAGAATGATAGAGTTAAAAGAAGAAGTTAAGAGATTAAGAGAAAAATTGGGGGAAAAGAGTGAAAAATAAAATATGGGAGAAAAACTTACAAAAGTATTGGCAGAAAAATTGATGGAGCCTTTCTTTCAAACATCCATTTAAGCGATCCTTCATTTGCCAATTTTGCATTAAACCTTGAGAGAACTTGTTTTATT
>LEKP01000005.1 GCA_001443025.1 Parcubacteria bacterium GBS-2 | reverse complement strand
TAGCTATGGTTTCTCCCCTCCATGGCGCTCGAGCATTTCGTGAACGAAATCGCTCTCGCTGTCACCCCTCTTCCTATTAGGTCAATTTGCAATTTGCAATCTTCAATTTGCAATTTTTAACCTCGATTGCGCTCCGCTCACCCCTTCGCTATCGCTTCGGGGATTCGCTCCGCAGTCACCCCTTCCTGGAAGGTAAATTATCTTCTTTAATAATTAACTAGAAAACTAGACAACTAGAAACCAGTTAACCTTTTCTTGGGGCTTTTCCAACTATTCTTTCGAATTCTTCTCTTTCGATTGTTTCTGCTTCGATTAATCTTTTGGCTAAATTTTCTAAAATCTTTCTTTTTTTCTTTAGTATTCCCATAGCCCTATTTTGAGCATTCTTGATAAATTTTTCAACTTCTTTGTCTATTTTTTCTGCAATTTTTTCAGAAAAATCACGATAAATTTCTTTAACTCCTAAAAACATCAATTCCTCTTTTCTTCCAAAAGTAATTGGGCCCAAAGAAGACATTCCGTACTCCATTACTAATCTCTTTGCCAAATCAGTCGCCCTTTCTAAATCGTTTGCTGCACCAGTTGAAATTTCTCCAAATTTTAAAAGTTCTGCACAATAGCCTCCCAACAAAGTTGCCATTTCTGCCAAAAACTCAGATTTTGTTCTTATTCTTCTTTCTTCAGATGGAGATTTTAAAGTATAACCTGCTGCCAATCCTCTTGGAATGATTGAGATTTTTCTGACAGGCTCTGCTTCTTTCAAAAATGCAGAAACTATTGCATGTCCTGCCTCATGATAGGCTGCAATTTCTTTCTCTTTTTTTGTCAACAAATGGGATTTTCTTTCAGGACCTAATAAAACTTTATCAATTGCTTCTAAAATTTCCTCTTGAAAAATTTGCTTTTTCCCTCTCCTTGCTGCCAAAAGTGCAGCTTCGTTAACAACGTTTGCCAAATCTGCACCAGAAAAACCAGGTGTTCTCTCTGCAATTTCTTTTAAATTCACATTCAAAGCCAAAGGTTTTCCTCGACAATGAATTTTTAAAATTTCTTCTCTTTCCTTTATATCCGGTAAATCCAAAACAATTCTTCGATCAAACCTTCCAGGTCTCAAAAGCGCAGGATCCAAGAGCTCCGGTCTATTAGTACTGGCCAGCACGACCAACCCCTCTTCTCTCCCAATTCCATCCATCTCAGATAAAAGTTGATTTAAAGTTTGTTCTCTTTCTTCGTGTCCTCCGGTTATCCCTACGCCTCGAATTTTTCCGATCGAATCTATTTCGTCAATAAAAATTATTGCCCTTCCCGCCCTTCTCGCTTCTTGAAAAAGATTCCGAATTCTTGCTGATCCAACTCCAACAAAAAGCTCAACAAATTCAGAACCAGAAATTGAAAAAAACGGAACTTCCGCTTCGCAGGCGATTGCTTTTGCCAAAAGAGTTTTTCCAGAACCTGGAGGACCAATTAACAAAACCCCTCTTGGAATTTTTGCCCCAAGCTCTAAATATTTTCTCGGATTTTTTAAAAAATCAATCACTTCTTTTAATTCCTCTTTTGCCTCTTTCAATCCCCCAATATCATTGAAAGTTACTTTTTCTTTTATCTGTCCTCCAGGACCAAAAAGCCTTGGTCTTGCTCTTGTAAAATCGAAAATTTGATTAGCCCCGGTTCTTGCTTGTCTTGATAAAAACCAAAGAAAAACAAAAAACAAAATTATTGGCGAAAGAATATAAAGAATAGGAATTAACCAAGAAAAAATAGTATCTTTTTTTTCAACCCTTATTTGAACTTCTTTCAATTTTTCTTTGTCAACTCCTAAATTAATCAAAGATTGAGAGAGGGAACTTTCTGGTTCTTTTTTAGCAACTCCTATTGAATCATCTTGAAAGTAAACCAAAATATCATCTCCAAAAACACTAATTTGTTTTACCCTTCCTTCGTTAATTTGAAAAACTAATTCTGAAAGAGAAACAGCTTTTCTTTGTTGGGGATATTTAGAAAATAGAGAAAATAAGAGAGAAAGAGAAATGAAAATCAAAACCACAAGGAAGAAATTTTTAACAAGTTCATTCATGTTTTCAAAGAAAGAACTGCTCGATTTTTCTCAATTGAAATAATTTTTGCCTTTATTCTTTCTCCAATTTTAAAATTTAAATTTGGGTCAATTTCAGCCAGCGGAATCAAACCTTCTAAATTTTCCCCAAATTTTAAAAAGAGACCAAAATCAGTAATGCCAGAAACTTCCCCTTCAACTACATCTCCAACTTTATATTTCGCAATTTCCTTTTCCTCTTTTGCTAATTTTTCAGATAAAATAACTTGAACATCCTTTTCTAAAATCCCTAAAATCTTAACTTCCATTTCTTTGCCTACAAATTCTTTCAATTTTTCTAAAATTTTTTCTGGATCACCATCTTCCACATTGGGATAATGTTCTGGAGAAAGTTGAGATACTGGTAAAAAAGCATCAATTCCCGATATCTTTGTTAGCAATCCTCCTTTATTTGCTCCCAGAATTTTGACTTTGATTTTTTCGCCTGCTTCTTTCTTTTTTCTTAACACATCAAGAGCTATTTCTTTTGCTGCTCCAGCAACTGAAAGTTCTACAAATCCTTCTTCGTTTTCTAAATCGATAATTTTTGCCAAAATTTTATCTCCTATTTTTAATTCTTTCAGTTCTTTTTTTGCTTTTTTGAATTCTTTTCCGTAAATTACTCCCGTACCAAAAACCCCCAAATCTAAATAGATTGCAAAAGCTTTTTTCAAGATTACTTTCCCTTCTACAATATCACCAATTTTTGGGGGTTTAAGAGAAGCATTTTGTTCTAGGAGTTCTTTCATTAAATTCATGGATGTATTTTAATAAAACTTCTTTATTTTTTCAAGTTTTTTGCTAAAATATTCTCATGGAAATAATCTGGCACGGACATTCGTTTTTTGAAATAAAATCAAAGGAAAATAAAAACCAAATAAAAACCGCGATTGACCCCTTTTCGCCAGAAATTGGATTAAAGCCTCCGAGGGTAGAAGCAGATATTTTATTGATTTCGCACGATCATTCCGATCACAACTATAAATCGATAATTTCTGGAAACTATTTTTTGATTGATATTCCAGGAGAATATGAAATAAAAGGAGTTTTTGTAAAAGCGATTAAAAGCTTTCACGATAAATCAGAAGGAAAAGAAAGAGGCGAAAATTTAATTTTCGTGATAGAAACTGAAGATTTAAGAGTTTGTCACCTTGGAGATTTTGGCCAAAAAGAATTGAATGAAAAACAAATGGAAGAAATTGGTGGAATAGACATTCTGTTAATTCCTGTTGGAGGAGTTTATACTATCGGTGCAAAGGAAGCATTGAAAATTTTAGAACAACTAGAGCCTAAAGTTATAATTCCAATGCACTATTCTTTACCAAAATTAAAAATAAAGCTAGATCCGGTCGACAAATTCTTAAAAACTCTGGGAATAAAATCTTTAGTACCAGAAAGAAAACTATCAATAAAAAAAGAAGATTTATCACCAGATGAGGCAAAAATAATTTTATTGGAACCAAAATGAAAGAAGAATTAAAACAAATTAAAAAGAGAATTAAAGCAGGGGATGTTGTTAGAATTTATCAAAGGATAAAAGAAGGTGACAAGGAAAAGGTTCAGATGTTTGAAGGAATAGTTATCGCAAGAAAACATGGAAACGAAATTGGAGCAACCATTACTGTAAGAAAAGAAGTTTCTGGAATTGGCGTGGAAAAAATTTTTCCAATTCATTCACCAACGATAGAAAAAATTGAAATTTTGAAAGAAGGAAAGAGAAAGAGAGCGAAGCTTTATTATTTGAGAAGAAAATAGGAATAGTTTTCTGGTTGTCTGGTTGAGTGTACGGAAAAAAAATGAAGAAAAATTACAACTTAAAAATTGGACATTGATTCCTAATAGGAAGAGGGGTAACAGTGAGAGCGATTTCGTTCACGAAATGCTCGAGCGCCAGGGGGCGGAGCGAAGTGAGCCATGTAAAAATTTTTACAATGGTGAGCGCTGACGCGATAGCGCCAGGGGGCGGAGCGATGCGGACGTGGCGGAATTTAGAAGACGCGCTACCTTGAGGGGGTAGTGGGGATTTCCCTGTGTGGGTGCAAATCCCACCGTCCGCACTAGAATTGAAAAATCAAGGCGATTCTTTACCGAAATTTCAATTACCGCAAGGAATAACTTTTTTGAGATTTTCAGTTCACTGATTAGTCAGATTTTTAAAATTCGTATCGCGTGCTTTTAGGGGGTTTATTTTCAAGCCTCAATTATGCTAAAATTAAGGTATCGAGGATTCAACTAAAATAACAAAAAAATGTTAGAAAAAGAAGAAAAAGAAGAGATAATAAAAAAATATAGACTGCATGATTTTGATACCGGCTCTTATGAGGTTCAAATTGCCCTTTTGACAGAACAAATTAAAAGGCTTGTTTTGCATTTAAAAGATCACAAAAAAGATTTGGCATCAAAAAGAGGTCTCTTGAAAATGGTGGCCAAGAGAAAAAAGCTTTTGAAAAGACTAAAAGAGGAGGATGAAAAGAGATATGAAAAGTTGATTAAGAAATTGGGGATTAAAAAATGAGGAATAGAAGAATAAAAAAAAAGGATGAAATTAAAAGACCTTCTGCCCAAAGAGTTGCAGTTTTTATCGATACCGCAAACCTTTATCATTCAGCAAAGAATCTCTACGGTGCAAGAGTAAATTTTAAAGAAGTCTTAAAGGAGGCAATTAGCCAAAGAAGTTTTATTAGGGCGTTAGCCTATGTGATTAGAACAAAAACTGGAGAAGAAAAAAGTTTTATTGAAGCGTTAAGAAAAATCGGAATTGAAATTAGAGAAAAAGAACTCCAAGAATATTCTGGTGGTTTTAAAAAAGGAGATTGGGATGTGGGAATCACGGTGGATGCAATCAGAATCGCACCTTCTGTTGATGTAATAGTTTTGGTTTCTGGAGATGGTGATTTTTTGCAACTGGTTGAGTATTTAAAAAATCAAGGAAAAAGAGTTGAGGTGATGGCTTTTGGGAGAACTACTTCAATAAAACTAAAAGAAATCGCTGATGAATTCGTAGATTTAGAAGAAAATCCAGAAAAATATTTGCTTTAGCAACTAAATGTTTTTCAACTCAACAACAAAGAACCAAAGTATGGAATACAAAATAAAAATTGGAGGAAAGGAAATGGTTTTTGATCCCTCAAATTTGGCAGAGCAAGCTTCTGGAGCTTGTTTTTTAAAATATGGAGGAACAATGGTTTTGAGCACTGTTTGTGTTTCATCTTATGAGAAAGAACAAACAGAGTTTTTTCCTTTAACGGTTGAGTACGAAGAGAGATATTATGCATCAGGAAAAATAAAGGGGCCAAGATACATAAAAAGAGAAACTAGGCCTTCTGATGAAGCAATTTGCAATGCAAGGATGGTTGACAGAGCAATCAGACCTCTTTTTCCAAAAGAATTAACGAGGGAAGTTCAAGTAATTAACACTGTCTTGAGCTGGGATGGGGAAAACGACCCTGATGTTTTAGCACTTTTGGCAAGTTCCTTTTCTACTTTAATTTCAGAAATTCCTTGGAAAGGACCAGTGGGTGCTGTAAGGGTTGGAAAAATTGGAGAAAAATTTATTATCAATCCTACTTATAAAGAAAAGGAAGAATCTGAAATGGACGTTGTTTTTGCTGGAGTGAAAAGAAACGGAGAAATTTTAATCAACATGATAGAAGGTGGATTTTCTGAGGTTGATGAAAAGACGATTTTGAAAGCCTTTGATTTTGCGAAACCCGAGATTGAAAAATTGATTGATTTTCAAGAAAAAATTGCAAAAGAAATTTCAAAAGAAAAAATTCCATTAAAAGTAATCGGAGAAGATCGTGTTTTCGAGGAAGAATTAAAAAAATTTTTAGGAGAAAGACTAAGAAATGCAGTTTTTCAAAAGGAAAGGAGTGAAAAGTTCTCTAAATTGAAAAAGGAGTTTTTAGAATTTTTAAATCAAAAATTTCCAGAAAGAATTTTTGAAGGACTAAGATTTTTTGACAAAGAAGTAGAAAAACTATTGGCAAAAGAAATTATTGAAAATGGAATAAGACCAGATGGAAGAAAAATTGATGAAATGAGAAAGATTTCTTGCCAAGTTTCTGTTTTGCCAAGAACTCATGGATCTGCAATATTTTGCAGAGGCCAAACAAAATCGCTTTCAATTTTGACTTTGGGAGCTCCAGGAGACGTTCAGCTTTTAGAAGGAATGGAAATTTCTGGAAAAAAGAGGTTCATGCACCATTACAACTTCCCTCCTTATTCTGTCGGCGAAATTTCACCTTTGAGGGGGCCTGGGAGAAGAGAAATTGGCCATGGAATGCTTGTTGAAAGGGCGTTATTGCCAATTATCCCCGATTTTGAACATTTTCCTTATACCATTAGGATAGTTTCTGAGATTCTTTCTTCTAATGGTTCCACGTCAATGGCTTCTGTTTGTTCTTCTTCTTTAGCATTAATGGACGCGGGAGTTCCAATAAAAAGACCAGCTGCTGGAATTGCCTTGGGATTAGTAATTAATGAAAAAGGAGAATATCGAATTTTAATTGACATTCAAGGACCAGAAGACCATTACGGAGACATGGATTTTAAGGTTGCAGGAACCGAAAAAGGAATTACCGCAATCCAAATGGATTTAAAAATAGACGGAATCTCGAAGAAAATTCTCGAAGAAGCGCTAGAACAAGGAAAGAAAGCAAGGTTTGAGATTCTAAAAATCATGAAAGAAACCCTACCAAAACCGAGAGAAACCCTTTCTCCTTTTGCTCCAAAGATCTTAACAATTCAAATTAATCCTGAAAAAATCAGAGATGTAATAGGCCCTGGAGGAAGAATGATTAATGAAATAATTTCAGAATGTGGTGTTTCTATTGATATTGAAGAAACAGGAAAAATTTTTGTAACAGCAGAAAAGGAAGAGGCAGCAAAAAAAGCAATTGCTTGGATAAAAAACATCACTAGAGAAGTAAAAGTAGGAGAAGTTTTTCAAGGAAAAGTAAAGAGAATTTTAAACTTCGGAGCATTGATCGAAATCTTACCAGGGCAAGAAGGATTACTTCATATTTCTCAAATAAAAAAACAAAAAGGGTTAAAATTAAAAGTAGGTGAAATAATTCCAGTGAGAGTGATTTCTATTGATGAGTTGGGGAGAATAAACTTAGGATTTTTCAAAAAACATGGAGGAAAAAAGTGAAAAATTAGAGTTTTTAAAAAGGGAGGAAGTAAGAACAATGGCAAAGGATTTGAGAAGATTGAGAGAAATGGAAATGGAAAAAGAAAGAGAAAAAATTTTGAGAATTAAAGAAAAAACTGAAACTCCCAAAAGCGAACAAGAAGTAAAACTAATAGAAGAAAGGAAAATTGAAGAATTTTTTGATAGAGAAAAACAAGAAAAATTAGAAAGAGAGTTTGAAGAAGAAAGCAAGCCTCCGATAGATGAAAAAGAAAGATTAGAGGAAGAAAAACAATTCTTAGAAAGAAAAATTGTAGAAATTGAGGAAGAGCTTAAATCGCTTCACACAAAAAAGATAGGGAGGAGGTTTTCTTTAGAAGAAAAAGTAAAAGAATTAGAAAAAAGAAAGGTAAATCTAAATGAGAGATTAAAAGAAATCGAAAAGGAGATTCAGGCAATCCCTGATAAAAAAAGGCCATGGGATGAAGAAAAAATTAGGCTTTTAAGGGAAAAAGAAAGAATAGAAAAAGAAGAATTAGAACCAATTTTGGCAAAAGAAAAAGAAATTGAAGAAAGGCAGTTAAAACTTGAAGAAGAAGAAGAAAAGGCTCCTTTTGAAGAAAAAAGAAGAATAGAAATGGAAAGGTGGCAAATTGAAGATGAAAGAAAAGAAATTGAGAAGGAAAAATGGGCGGTAGAAGAAAAAATTATTGAAATTGAAAAAAGGATAAACGAAATTAACAACGAGCTCGAGAAAATTTTTGAAGAAGAAAAAACTGTAGAAACTGAAAAGAAAAATATTGAAAAAGAGATTGAAGAAATCAGCTCAGCAATAGAATGGCAAAAATTAAAAAGCGAATTGGAAAATTCCTTCACAGAAAAAGCGCAAATTGAAAAAAGAAAAGAAGAAATCCTGTCTGAAACATCAAAGCTGGAAGAAATTTTAAGAAAAATACTAAAAGATGAAAAGGAAATTGAAGAAGAATTGAAGGCTCTAGAGGAAGAAGAACGAATGACAAAAGAAAAAGAAAAACAAATTCAAGTAGAAAAGGAAAGACAAAAAATTCAAGAAGAAAGAAGAGAAATGGAAAAAAGAAGATGGGAAATAGAAGACAAGATAAAAAGTTTGGGAGATGAAATGAAGACCTTAGAGATAGAAGAAAAGAAAAATGAATTCAAAATAAAAAACCTAGAAGAAAAAATTAAGAAATTGGAGGGAAAAATTACTCCAGAAATGATAGAATGGTTTGAAAAAGAGGAAGTAGAGGGAGAAATTGAAGATATCCAAGAAACATCAGAAAGATTGAAAAAGGAACTTGAAGAATTAAAAGAAAAAGTGAGGGAAATTGAAGAAAAAATTAAAGAACAAAAAAAAACAAATGAAGAGTTTTTAGAAACTAAAAAAGTATCCCCATCTTCTGCCCCACCAAACGTTTCTCTTGAAGAAAAACCAGAAGTTATTGAAACATTGCCGGAAATAGAAACTCCCATCAAAATTGAAAAACTTCCGAGAAAGCCTTCCAATCTTGTAAGAACTTTAGTGAGATTTTTGGTCTTGGTTTTCGTTTTTTTTGTATTTTTTTCTTTATTTTGGTTTTTTATATCAAAAAGAGAAACTAAAAGATCGTCAAGTTTCCACCCTGTCCCTCAAGAACCTGAAATCACTCACGAAACTCCACTCCAAACTCCAGAAACTGAAAAGTTAGAAGGAAATCATGAAAAAATTGAAATTATCGTTCCACCCTCTCTCATTTTGGTTGACGAAGAAAAAGAAATAGAGGTTGAAAATAGCAAGGAAATAGAAGAAAAAATTCTAAAAGAAGTGAATAAAGAAACTGCAGAAGGAAAAATGGAAAGGATAATAATCAAACATTTAGGAGAAAATAGATTAGTAACCTTAGAAGAACTGTTAGATGCTTTTGAAATTTGGCGGCCTGAAGGAATTTTGGAAAAGGTTGAAGATTTTACTTTAGCAATCTATTCGCAAAAAGAAGGAAGAAGGATAATAGTAGTAGCAAAAATAAAAGAAGGAGGGAGAATTGAAGAATTAAAAAATTGGGAAGAAAAAATTGAAAGAGAAGGAGTTTTTGTCTCTGGCAAAAAAATTTCAACAATCTCAAAAAGATTTAAAGAAATTTTAATAAAGGAACAGAAAGTAAGGTTATTAACAGTATCAAAAAACGACTTAGGAATTTGTTATTCTTTGATTGGTAACTACTTTGTCTTTAGCGAATCTCTAACCGGAATAGAAAAGGTCATTGAAAAAATAAAAAAATGAAAGAAGAATTAATAAAAAAACTTAAAGAAAAACTCGAAAACGAAAAGAAAGAACTTGAACAACAATTAGAAAAATTTGCTAAAAAAGGGAAAATACCCGACGATTGGGAAACAAAATTTCCCCATTACAACGGTGAATCAGGCAGTGGGGCCTTAGAAAGAGCTGCAGATGAGGTTGAAGAATACGAAATTTTAAGATCGATTGAGCAAAGTTTAGAATTGAAATTGAGAAACATTAACCTAGCATTAGAAAAAATTAAAAAAGGAAATTATGGGATCTGCGAAAAATGCGGTGGGGAAATTGAAATTGAAAGACTGGAAGTAATTCCAGAAGCTCAGTTTTGTAAAAAGTGCAAAAAATAATCAAAATCAAAATTTGCTAAAAACAAGAGAGGCTAAGAAATTTCTTATTTTAAAAAATATTGGCGGAATTTCTTTCCAGAAAGGAAGAGGATAGAAAGAAGTTACTGTTTTTGATTTTTCGCACCAAAATCCGCTTGAATCTGTAACTCTTAAAGTAACTGAATTAGAGCCTACTGAAGTAAAGGTTGTGGTTGGGTTTTGGTTTGTTGAAATTGAAGGATCTGCATTTTCAAAAGTCCAATACCAAGAGGATTTTTTCGCTCCTCCATAAACTTCTGAAAGGTCAGTGAATTGAACTATTTTGCCAACTGTAGGTTTTTGAGGATTCCAGGAAAAATCAATCCAAGGATAGGCATGAGCTGCTGTCGAAGTAGGAGTGGACCAACTTGTCCAATCAGACCAAGTCCCACCTCCATCTCTTACTTTTACTCTCCAGCGAGTCAACCTTCCATATTCAATGTCTCCAACATAACTTGGAAGATCACAAAGTGCCAGAGTGGGATTGGATTTTATTAAAACCGCTGAAGTTCCGATTCCTCCTGAGTGAGGACCGGTGGTGCTAATGTTTTCACACAAAACCTTAGTTTGCCAACTGTCTCCTATTAGTTGCTGAACTTCCAAAGAATAAGCACTCTGGTTTGTATTTTCAGGGTCTTCATACTTCCAACTTAAGCTCATTAAGCCTTGCCCAGCATAAACGTTACAGTATTGAAAGCTTTCTCTTAGTTCTGTGGCAGAAGGTGGTTGGTTAATTAAATAAACTTTGTAATTTGAAACAGAACAAGAATTCTGATTTTTGCAATTGAAAGAAATCCAACCAACGACCATATCTGACCAGGCCCAGCCCTCAAATTCATTAGTTGATGGGTTCAAAGAAACCCCATAATTTGTATCTCTCAACCTTATCCAACCATCCCAACCACTACCATAAGCTAAAGCTCGTGCCCACCCATAAACTCTATTGTCAGAGTCCAACCAGGCCCGACAAGGAGGTTGGGGACATCCTGAAAGCTCTGATTCATTAAAAGTTATCCAGCCAACGTTTTCTGACCAGGCATAACCTGAAAAGATTTTTGTTGAAAGATTAAGATTTACTCCATAATTAGAAGGGTACCCTGCGCCAGTGCAATGGTTTTCTAAAATTCCATCTCCGTTGTAGTCGTTATAGCAATTAAAAGAAATCCAACCAATGTTTTCTGACCAAGCCCAACCTGTGAGATTATGCTCGACTCCCGCTTCTGTCTTTCCAAAACTAAAAATCCAAAACACGAAAAGAAAAATGAAAAATATTCTAATTTGTCTCATTTTTTATTTTAATTTATTTTACCCACTCAGTTAGCCACATTTCGTAAGGCTCGTAATCTCCTAGATCGAAAGAAAATACTTCTTTCAGAGTGCAGGTTTCTAAAACGCTCAATCTAGGATTGATTGTTTCTCCTTCTTCGCTAATATCTGCGGTTTGAATCGCTAAGTAATTTCCGTCGGGAGAAAAGGTATTCCAAAATCCAACACTCTTTATTATTCCTTTCAATTTGTATCTGAACGGTTCCCAAGAAGTAATGTGGAATAAATAAATCTCTCCTCGGTCTACATGAGTTAATGCTAATTTCTTTCCATCTTTAGAAAGAGAAAGCATCATGTTTACTTGGCCTAAAATCAATTTGTTATTTTCATCTCTCAATTCAATCACCCTTTCTAATTCATTGGTCTTTAAATTCAAAAGGTAAATCCCTGGACTCTTTAAGATCAAAATATACTTTCCATCTGAAGAGAATGTTGGCATTATTCCAGAAGTGAGAAATCTTTCATTCCCCTTCAAATCCGAAATAAAAACATCCCACTCATCGGCTAAAAAATCACCTCTCATTTTCATTCTAGTAAAAACAATTTCATTTCCATCTGGAGAAAATATTGGTCTTGTTTTCATTACTCCCTCTTCGTCTTTGCTTTTTGTAACCTGTTGAATGTTTTTTCCATCAGAGTCAGCAATAAAAATTTGAGAGTTGCCCGGTTCTCCTGAGACGAAAACAACCCTTTCTCCGTCCCTTGAAAAATTAACTACAAAAGCATTAGATAAAAATTTTCTCAATTCTTTCTTTTCAACATCGAACTGATAAATATTTATCTCTTTTTCTCCTTTTTTCATTAGTGAAAGGTATATTTTTCCCTCCATCTTTGGCAATTTTTGAGGATCGCATTCTTCCAGTGGGAAAACCTCTACCTTTTTCTCAGTTTTTGTTATCACCGTAACTGCTTCAGGAGAAGTTTCTTTTGTTGTAATCGGAGGAATAATCAATTCCTTTTCTTTCACGGGAATTTCAACTGGTGTAACTTTTTTTTCAATCTTTTTTAAAGAATAAAAACTGATTCCTCCAAGTATCAGCAAGACTAAAATTAGTGTTATCCAAAAAGTTTGTTTGCTCTTCATGGAAATTTTTAAGTTTTTACTTCAACCTTTTAAGGACAAGAACCAACATTATAAGAGGTACACTCTGTGCCATTACAACACCAACCTAAACAGTAACAATCTACACATGTTGTTAACGTTACATTCGAGAAATTATTCGCTGCCCTTATAAAACTGCACCATTCTCCTTTTGTCTTGAGAGGGACCATCACCTCTTTATTGCCAGAATTTACTACATTCCTGCAAATTCCATGTTCATCGATTTTTGCACTTCCGATTCTTTGCATTTTTCCTGCGCTTATCTTAGTCAATAAAAATCCAAAAAGGAAAAGAAAGAAAATCAGCAAAGAGGACAAAACTATTTTCTCTTTTCTCATGATTTAAAAATTTATTTCATCGACCTTTTTCAATTTTAAGATTTTCAATCTCTTTTTTCAAGGAATCTATCTCTTTTTGTTGTTCTTTTATTGCTTCAATCAAAACCGCAACCAATCTACCATAATCTATTGATTTTATTCCTTTTTCGTCTTCCTTTACTAGCTCGGGAAAAATCTTCTCTACTTCTTGAGCTATTAATCCTATACTCTTTTGATCATCTTCTTTCCAAGAGAAAGTAACGCCTTCAAGTTTTAAAACTTTTTCTAAGGCATTTTCTATTCTTTCAATATTTTCTTTCAGTGTAATATCTGATCGATAATAATAAGCATCTGCTCCTACACTCCCTACTACTTCTAATTTATAAGCGGGATTCCACGTCCCAATGCCGACGTTACCATTATTTGCAACCGTAAATAATTCAGTCCCTCTGTATGTTATTGAAGTCCTTCCAGTCTGAGCACCCATGTTTGATATCCAAAACACACTATCACTACCCCCGTCAAACCATAAATCCGCATTATTACCTCCTATGTGAACGCTTCCCCAGAAACTACCCATATAAACGCTCAATTTTCCACTTGGTGCGGTCGTTCCGATACCGACGTTGCCACCATGCTGAACCCATAATACATTGCCCAAATATACGGAGCCGTCCGAATCACGTATTGTAAGTGGTCTAAGCGTATTCCAACCACCATATGGGTTACCATAGTTCGTGAGTAAAAAATAAGTAGCATTATTATCATTTCGAATCATGAAGCCATAGTTGCTCGCTACGGCCCTAAATTGTGCATATCCTGTTTCCCAGCTACTCGATACTATTTCTCCGTTAACATGTAATCGTCTTTGTGGTGCGGTCGTCCCGATGCCGACGTTGCCGTTATCATAGATGGTTGAATTACCAATTGTTGTGGAGCCAGTGAATTTTGCTAGGTAATTCGTTGTTCCGCTTCCACCAATACCACGTGGTGGAGCAGAGCATTTTAGAGTGCTTCCTATTCCATAGACATATTGGCCTGAAGGGCAATCTCCTGGAAAACTTGTTAATCTTGCCCAGGGAACAG
>LEKP01000004.1 GCA_001443025.1 Parcubacteria bacterium GBS-2 | reverse complement strand
TCGTTAAAGCCCGATTTTTATTATCAGTTATCCATTTAACAACATTTCTTAATCTCTCAGTTAAATAATATTCTTCGCCCCCATAACCATCATCGAATCCTTCGCCATCATAATCAGGATATCCTCTTCCAATATGCAAATCAGTAATGATTGCAAAGGAGAAAGGTTGAATTTTAATTGTAGTTGAAGTTGAAGAAGTGGTGCCGTCGTTGTCAGTAACAATTAAAGTGATCTCATACTCACCATTTTCATTGAAAACAAATTCAGTTGTTGTGCCAAAAAGAGTGGTTGAAACAATTTGCCATTCAAATTTAACAATTTCGCCATCTGGGTCAGCTAAAGAAGAACTGTTGAATTTCATTTTCACTCTTTTTATTCGATTTTTTGAAACCTTATTTTTGACACTTCCAGAATTCATGAAATCGTGAAATGTCGAAATTTCGATTTTTACAATCACATTTTCTTGATTTATTCGAAAGATTATCAATTTTATGCTACTGACCATCCAATTACCCAAATCCAAATAAATAACCAAATTATCAAAGAAATCAAAGAAAAAACAATGCCTAAAATAGCGAAAAATTTTTTTATCCTTAACTTAAATCCAAAAACTCCTAAAATTAAACCAACTAACGAAATTGGGAAAAAAATACGAAAATAAAGTATCGCTACCTCATCTTCCCCATATGGGATTATATTTAATAATTTTCCTGGGATACCTAAATTTTGCCAACCCCAATACATACTTGCTAGTCCTAAAATGAATGAAATTAAAGATATATATTTTCCTAACCTTGATTGGTGTTTGTTCTTATTTTCGTTTTCCATAATATTTATTTAATGTAATTTTTGATCGGTTTTTAATCTGTCTGAGGTATCATTTTGGGATGAATAGAATTTTTTCTTTTTCAATAACTTTTGGCCATTCTTGCATATAAAATAATGATTTTTTTCTTTTTTATATCTGTATCCACTGTAATTTGAATCAAATCGATATCTCCTGTGGTAACTTCTTCAAAATAGAGATTGATTAATCTTACTGGAATATTTGATGAATGTTTCAATTTTATCTATATTCAAGCTCGTGTTGTCCTTAATTCTATTATGCGGTTGACCAACCTACAATCCAAAACCAAATAACCAGCCAAATTAGTAAGCTAAGAAAAGAAAGAACAATTCCTATTATCCCTAATTTCTTATCTTCTGGCAATAATTTCCTAGCTATTATTCCTAAAATTATCCCAAAAATGGAACTTGGAATAAAAATCCGAAAATAAAGTGGCATCTGCCAATCGTAATAGCCGAAAAGATTTACTTTTAATCCTCCTGGAAGGAACCAAAATAACAGTCCCCATATTATTCCAATGCCTCCAATTATAAATGAAAGGAATGAAATAATTTTAGACATCTTTTTCACAATTTTATTTTGGAATGAATAGAATTTTCTCTTTTTCAACAACCTCTGGCCATTCTGGCATATAAAGTAATGATTTTCTTCTTTCTAAATCTGTATCAACTTGAATCTGAGATAAATCTATATCTTCAGTAGCTTCTTCAAAATGAACATTGATTAATCCTACCGGAGTGGAGGGAGAATGTTTCACTTTAATTAACACATAATCTCTCATTGTTCTTCCAAATTCTGTCGCTTTTTCTCCTAACTCTTGTAAAATAAATTCTGTCTTTTCTTTAAGAACTTCTGGAATTTTAATTATTTTTGGAATTATTCCTTCTTTAATCTCGACCTTTTTGGTAATGGATTCTGATTTCTTTGTTTCTTTGTCAAGGACTGTTAAAGTTACATTATAAGTTGTTGGTGTCCTAAAAGGTGAATAACAATGTTCTATTTTACCACCAAAAATTAAGGGAAAAGTTTTTTCTGTAGTACCATCTCCAAAATCCCATAAGAAATAATCTATTTCTCTTTTGGTAAAAACTTCTGGAACAAAAACTACACAGGGATAAATTAAGTCTGCTCGAATTTTATATTCAAAAGTAATGTAAGGGTTCAAAGCTGGCTCTTTGAATTCTATTTCTGAAAAATTAATTTTTTCTTTTTCCTCTAATTTGACAATTCTTATCAACCCTTTATTACTTAAATCTTTCTCATTTCCTCCAACCATTAAAGCCTCGGTTGTTAATACTGGAACAGTAGAAAGGGAAGGATATTCCCAGTTTGCATCAAAGAATAAATCGAACCGTGAAAATTGACCAAAGAATCTAATTTCCTTTCCCAATTTTTCAAATCCATGAATATGCCCACCAAAATTTGCTAAAATTTGTTGACCTT
This sequence comes from Parcubacteria bacterium GBS-2, assembly GCA_001443025.1. Taxonomy (GTDB): domain Bacteria; phylum Patescibacteriota; class Minisyncoccia; order Minisyncoccales; family GBS-2; genus GBS-2. The sequence continues at coordinate 95,039 of LEKP01000004.1, read as the reverse complement.
CAAATTTGTTTTCGTAATCCTCTAAAATCTTTTGAATTTCTTTTAATTCTTCTTCAAAAAAGTTTCCTTGAGGAAAAGGCAAAATATTCTGTAATAAAGAATCTTTATAAAAACCTCGTGAATAAGGCTTCGCAAATGGCTCATGAGAAAATATAATCACAGGTTCTTCTCCTTCTAATTCGTTCAATTTCTTTTTTAACCACTCAATAGTTTCAGGATGATTTACTGCTTCTCCTTTTGCACCTGTGGGACCTAAATACCATTTTTCTTCTTTTTCTCTTGAGTTAAAATCTAACCCAATAAAATTTATTCCTCCAAAATTGAAAATAAAGTTTTTGTATTTTAGATAATCCTCATCTCTTTCAAAATTAAACTCTCTCAACAAAGTCACAAAATTCTTTGTTGAAGAAGCATTTTCACAAGGAATTGAAGATGTTGACCAAAATATTCTTTCAAAGAAATCTTCGCCTAAGGGACCAGAGGCGGGTTCTTTCTCAGTATACGACCAGACATCGTGGTTGCCAAAAACAGGAATGTAAGGAATATCTAATTTATCTAAAATTTCCTTTGCTTTGCAGAATTCAGATAATTCAGCTGAATCAGCAATATCTCCTAAAACTGCTAAAAACTTAATTGGGCATTTTGTATTCCCACAATTAACACTATTTTTATTCTCATTTATCCAATTGACTACATTTCTTAATCTCTCCGTTAAATAATACTCTTCGCCTCCATACCCATCATCGAATCCTTCGCCATCATAATCAGGATATCCTCTTCCAATATGCAAGTCAGTAATGATTGCAAAAGAGAAAGGTTCAACTTTAATTGTTGTTGAGGTTGAAGAAGTGGTGCCGTCGTTGTCAGTGACAATCAATGTAATCTCATACTCACCATTTTCATTAAAAACAAATTCAGTTGTAGTTCCAGAAAGAGTGGTTGAGGCAATTTGCCATTCAAATTTAACAATTTCACCATCTGGGTCGGTCGAGGAGGAAGCATTGAATTTAACTTTCACCCCTTTTACAGGATTTTTGGGAGAAAAATTGATGATTGGAGTTGGAGGCCAGTTTTTCCCTATTGTTGGATCGCTTTCTATGAAATCTTGGGCAGTATCTGTATCTTTATCTGGTGGGTATCTCAAAAGAGATTTGCCATCGGCCACAGCTGTACATGGTGGATCGAAAATTGATGCGTCTTCTCCATAACTCATTGCATCAACAATTCTTCCTTCTTTATCTTTTAAAATGACTCTGTCTCCCTTATTTGCCAATCCATTTCCAATTGTTTTTGTAGTTAAGAGAATTTTTATCATCCATTTTGGAATTCTCCAAAGTTCAAAGGTAGTGCTACTGGCAGAAATAATAGCAAAATTTCCTGATGGTAAAACAAGATTTGGTAAAGAGTCACAACTTTCGTTATCACAAATTTCCCACCCAGAAAGATCAATATCTTCTCCTTCTAAATTATGAATTATTACCCATTCATTGTAAGGATCTTCTCCTTTCCCCTGCGCTACATCATAGTAAACTTCAGAAATTAAAACTTTTGGCAAAATTTTCCAACCGCTTTTTTTCATAAAAGAATAATTGTCGCAAGCATAAGCCACAATATAACTATCGAACCTAAGGCCAAAACAATAAGGTTCATCTCCTATTCCATCTCCGTTTTCATCTTTTCCTTGATAATCTGACCAGTAATTCCCTCCGATGGGATATTCTTTATTAAAAAAGTTTCTTTGGTCTGCGCCTTCCTCGAAAGCTTGAATTGTGTTGTTAATAAAATTGTTGTGATAAATAAAGTTTTCTTTGGTTTGTTTAGTTAGCCAAAGACCCCAATAGTTATCTTCAAAAAGGTTTTCTCTGATTTCATTTTGAAAAGAAAAATCATAATCTTCGCCACTTGACAATAAAAGCCCGATCGAATTTGATTTGATTCTATTTTTTTCAATGATCGTTCCTTGTTGGTTTAAGAGAAGCATTCCGTAGTTGTTGTTTAAAATCTCATTGTTAGCAATCAAACCTGAAATTGTCTCTCCGCCTCTCGCGTTATAATAAATTCCAATTCCATTTTCTTTGTTAGAACTTATTTCATTATTTAAAATAACCTCGGAACTGGAAATTAAGTAAATTGCGTTTCCGTTAACTTCAGAAATAGAATTTTCTGTGATTTTTATTTTTGCTGCAAACCAAACTAAAATTCCATGAGTAAAATTTTTTATTTTAGTATTTTTGATAACCACATTATTTGCTTTTTCCCAACTAATGTAAATTCCATAACCTGAACCATCTCCTACAATAGAATGACCGTTTCCATCAAAAGTAAAATTACTCTCTATTATCTCCACGCTTTCGGTGAGATCTTGAGCTAGAGTATAAGTTCTTGTCGATTCATTCCAAATCCCATATTTGTTCTCTTTCTCAGGCAAAAATATCGTTCCTTTTTTCTCCTGAATCCAAATATGATGAGGTTTTGTTAAATCTTGAGTAAAAGAATAATTTCCCTTTTCATCAGTGAGAACTTCTGTTTCATTTTTATGGCTGTCTTCATACTTGAAATATTTTTTATTTGGTTCTAATCCCTTAATCGTTAAAATAGTAGTAGTTTCGTTTGAAGCATTGAGAGTTAAACTGATCATTCTTGGAATTGATTCAAAAACTACTTCTATTTCTTTTTCGCTTTCTAAAGTGACATTTAAATAAGCACTATTTTTTATTTCAAAAGCTTTACCTCTTCCTTCAACTCGTCCGGGGATTGAAGAAATTAAAGAGTTGTTGAATATTTGCGCTTTAACAAAAACAGGAATTGAAATAAAAAGAAGAAAAAATAAAAAAATCCACCTCCTATCCATATTTTTTCAAAATAACTTTTCTCAAAAAAACCTGTCAAGCCAAAATTATCCACAACCCAACACTAAATTTACCCTTTAAATTATCCGCAACAAAATGTGTGTGGTGTTAATTCACGATCGTGAGTTAATACGATAGATACTGGATCATAAAAATGAAGTGAAAAAATAAAAAGAACTAAGATGAAGGTTGAGGTTGAAGTAAAAGTTGGTTGATTTTGGCGCGGGTGGTGGAACCAACAAAGCCAGTGGGTTGGTTTTGGGTTAGTCCCCAAGGGGCTAAGATTTCTTGCCAATATTTTTGTTGGAATCTTTTGACTGCTGATAAAGTTAGAGGACCAAAATAACCTGTAACTAAACCCTCAGGATAAATTTCTGGCCCTTGGGATTTGAGAAACTCTTGAAGGCATTTTACTTCTGCATCTTTCATTCCATATCTTAGATTTTTTGAAATTTTAGAACAGCTAATTTTTGGAGGAACTGGTTGAATTGTGGGCGGAATGGTAGTTGTAGGAGGAGTTGGAAAAACCCCAACGGTTTTTCCAGAGGAAATTCTTAGCGAGTAAGAATAAGATGGTATTTCTTTCTCAAAATTTGAAGTTTTAGTTTTGGAAAAGGTGATTAAAGTTAAAAAAGAATAGTTTTTGTCGAAATCTTGAAAGAAAATTTTTCCATCTTGGTTTTGATCTAATTTTAAAAATCCAATTTGGCAATTGTTGAGTTTGTCGCAAATTAAATAGGAAACGTCGAAAATGGCATTGTCTTGACCGTTAAACTCTAAAGATAAATTTCCATAACCTCCTATAAATCTTTGCCAATCCCCTTCCCAATCCTTTAAATTCCTAAAAATCACCAAAGAACTTTCGCTATTGAGTGGCAAAAAATTGGTTTCTGGTAAAATTTTTAAGCTTTTGAGGGCTTCGTTTTTGTAACAATATTTTTCCCCAAGGTTGCAATCTTGGACCAAAACTGCAATTAACCAATTTCTAAAAATCTGAGAGAAATCTTCTTTGAGGTTGTTTTTCTTTAATGATTCCTCAATTGCTGAAATTGAAATTCCTGTTGAATAAAGAGTATCTGAAAAAATTTTTGGTCCGTAATGGTCGTAAAGATAATTTGCGAGCATTGAAATTATTCCATAATCTGCTCCAGTATTCTGCCATTCGACCAAACTATCTTTGACATTTTTTAAAAATAGATTTTTTCTTGCTTCCAAGTGCTCTGTATAACCTAAAATTGCAGGAGCTCCTTCACTTCTCAATTCAGTCAGCCAAGTTTCTTCTCTAATATTTAAAATTCTGTTTTTTTGGTTAAAAGTAATTAAATGAGTGAATTCATGGGCGAGATAGGGTTTTATTGCTGGATCTTCTAAAAATTTCAAATTCAAATAAATCATTTCCCTTTGGTTTGAAGTTGGAGAAATTTTTTTGTCATATTGATCTGCTTCTCTAAAATATCCTCCTATTTCGCTTTTCATTCGGTGAAGTAAAATCGTAATTTTTTCATCTTTGTCGATTCCAGGCTTCCATTCAGATCCCAAGCTCGAAGTTAAGGTTGGATAAATCTTTGTGTCAAATTCCTTTGCCAAATCGGAAACAATTTTTGCATATTTTTCTTTCTCAAAACTTGATAAATTTTGCCACCAATCGTCTTCAATATAAAAGTAACCATTTTGAGAAACTTTAATTAAAATTGCAAAAATTCTTTCTCTTCCCAAATGATCATAATTTGGATCGACGTTAAAAATCTTTTTTTCACCGTATTCATCCGCAAAAACTAAAGAAGGTAAAAAAGAAAATAAAATAAGAAAAAAAATTGATTTTTTGAAAACTAAACTCATTTTTTAATTTTAGCAAAGGCTTTTTCAAAAACAAAAGAGGCAGGGAAAGCCCTACCCCTTTTGCGCCCACAAGGAGAGGCAAAAAGTTATTTTATCGAATCACTTAATCTGCTGTCAGGTAGACGTAATCTGTCTTGAGTTCTTCAACGAGCGCACCAGAGTAATTCTGAACATCGGTTCCATTGTGCCAGTTGAGCTTTGTAATAACCACTCTCCAATAACCAGCACTTCCTCCTGCTTTTGTGAAGTTTATCGTGAAGGAAACAGTTTGATTCTCAGCTACTTTGTATCCATTAGCTTCTTTTGGAGCAGAAGTGGTAATTACGTAGTCAGTGATGGCAAAACTTGTGCTTCCATCTGATTTTTCGATCATCATATCTATTGTGCTGCTAACCCATACATCACCCCCCTTTGCAGTGACGCTGAAGGTGATTCTTCCAACCAATGATTCTGCTCCTGTAGTAGCATTCAAATCTTTTGCTTCAGCATAAGCTGAAACGTTGCTGATTATTGGAGCTATAGTGTAGAGATGGATTGGATTGCTGGCAGTTGTAGTCGTTGCATAAGCTTCTGTCTCTTCTTCGAGGTCTGAGTAGTAAGTAGAGGTGACCGCGGTGACTTTTAGAGTTGCTCCTTCTACTGGGGCTTTCTTTACTAATGCTTTAATCGTAAAGGTCTTTGAGGCATCTTTTGCCATTGCAACGTCTATTTCGTTGCAGTTTTCACCCACTATGCAAAGTAAATTGTCGCCATCGTAAATTCTGGTTTCAAGAATTGTAGTGGTAGATTCTTCTACTCCAACTTCAAATCCAACAACTTTTGTTTCTGCCTTTTCAACTTTGAGAACATATCTTGCCAATTCAACCTCGGTTTCGCTTTCTTTACTCGCTATTACCACACCTTCTTTTGGAGTATCAGAAGCAAGGGAAATTTTTGCTACAGGTGTTGGCACAGAGACGATCTTGAATGAATTTAGTTCAGTAGAAGTGCTTGGTGCATAGACATTGAGTCCTGCGGTATCAACTCCTCTTACTCCATCTTTAGGAATGGTTATAGTTACTGTCTCGCCCTCAGCCCCAGAAGGTAATGTAGAAGCAAGACTTACTTTTATGTTGATTGTTTTGGTTTCACCCTTGGCAATTTTAAGATTCAAGCCACTGAATCTGACTACTCCTTCAGTGCTAACTGTATCTTTGGAAAGAGTCACTCCTTTTAGGGCATTCTCTCCCTCATATAGAGCAAGATAACTTAAAACTTTATATGGTTTGTTTCCACCAATATCGGTGGGTAATTTAGCATCAATCCTTTGTACGGTAATGGCTGAATCTATTGCCTTAAGGGTGAAAGCAGTCACCGCGACATTCTGATCTCCTGCCTTAACCTCTACACCATAAGGAGTAACAGCTCTTTTCAATTCCAAAGTTCCTTCTTCTGGAATTACTTCTTCCTCTTCAGGCTGAGTCGGTTGGGTAGGTTCCGTTGGCTGAGTGGGTTGTGTTGGTTGAGTAGGAGTAGTAAGTAATTCATTCAATTTTGCTCTGGTCTTTGGACCAACAAACCCAGTTCCAGCGCTCAAACCAAGGGGTGCCAAAACGTCTGCAGCATATTTCTCCTGGAATTTAATTACTGCTGCTCTGGTCAATGGACCAAAGTAGGTTGTTTCATTTCCAGGAGAACCAGGTCCTGTTGCTGCTACTTGAGTGTCAGAATCCTGGTTGAGTAATGCCTGCAGACATTTGACATCAGCCCCTGAGATTCCATAATACAAGTTTCTGGTAAAGGTAATCCCAGTACAAGCTGCTGGAACATCAGCCAAAGCAACCCCAGCAACTGCTATTGCGGCCAAGGTGCTCAGCGCTCCTAATAATTTCTTTGTCATTGTTCTTTGTTTATTGCTTATTGTTTTTTATCGCGCCGACCTTTTGGGCTTTTGCCCATTTGCGCGATTATTGACCTATTGTCAAAAGTAATTCTAAAACCTTTGCAAAATCTCCGTTTTCAAAATATTCTTTTGCTTTTTCTAAAATTTGTTTTTGTTCTTCAGTAAGCGTTCTGTTTTCCAAATCTTCCATCAAATATTTTGCCACCAACTTTGTTGGATTCTCTGTTTCTTCCTCTGTTATTTTTGTACCCAAAACTTTTTCAACTTCTTGCTTTTTCTTTTCAAGCTGAAGAGTTTTTTGAACAATTTCTTTATCTACTTTCTTAGATTTTACTAAATTTTTTGTTGCTTGGGCAACGCTCTCTTTTGCTTCATTAATTGCTGGTGCCAATTTTTTAACATCGTTCTTTTCTGCAATCTTTGACAATTCTTCCAATCTTTTATTTGCCAATTCCAATTCCAATTTCGGCTTTTGCTCGTCTGGGATAAAAACCGTTTGGCCTCGCTCTGCTAATTTCTTTATAAGATAAAAGGGTTCTCCAGGCAAGGAAGTAAAGGAAAGGCCAAACAAAATCAAAACAAATAAAAGCCCGGCAAAAGCAGGCTTTAAAAATGGGAAAAATAAGGGTTCTTTTCCCAAGATCTTCTCTTTAGTTAAAAAAACCCATTTTTTTTCGGGCTTTATTTGTTTTAAAAGTTTAATTTTCTTGATAATTTCTTTTTCTGTCCTCATATAATTTATGACGTAAAACCGATAATTTTGTTACACTATTTGAGGGTTTTTATTGAAAATAATTGTGTTGCTCTCAAGGCTTTAGGTTGATATTTGCTTAAATTCGGTAAAGAAAACAGTGTTGTCTGGGACATTTTCAAAAACTACCGACCTAGGACCGATTATGCAATTTGAACCGATTAATTTTCCTGGCATAAAAGAGCAGTGGATTCCAGTTTTAGTATTTTTGCCAATTATTACCCCCAAATGTGTTAAACCAGAATTTACTTTTTTCCCTTTAACAATCGGTTTTATCTCTCCCCGATCAATTCTCACGTTTGCGGTAATTGTTCCCGCTCCAAACCTACATCCTTCCCCTATAATTGAATCTCCAAAGTAACCTGAATGGCAATGAACATTTTCTTGGAAAATCGATCGAACTATCTCCGCATATGCCCCGATTAAAACTTTATCTTCTAAATTGACATATTCTCTAATTAAAGAGTAGTTTCCAACTATGCAATCTTTACCAATGTAGCACGGTCCTTTGATGATTGCTCCTTCAAAAATTTTAGTGTTTTCTCCAATGTAAACTTTTCCTTGAATTATTGCTTTTTTTGAAATTTCAGCAGTTTTTTCAATTTTTTCCTTCAAAAATTTATTAAAAAGGTATTTTTCGACTTCAAAAAGATGCCAAGGATATTTTAAAGAGGGAGTGTCTTTTTCTTCCCTTTTTAAAATCACAATTTTAACATCGTTTTTTTTCATGTAGATTGAAAGGGCTTCTTCAAAATCGTACATGTGTTTTTTTACTTTTTGATATATTTCAAAGAACCTCGGCTCTAAAAAATAAACTCCCACTACTCTGATGTCAGAGGGTTCTTTTCCTTTTTCTGGCTTCTCCACTATCTCCAAGATTCTGTCTCCTTTTATTTTCGCTATTCCGTAAAGTTGTGGGTTTTTTGTTTTTTGGCCAAAGAGGATGCTTTTGGTTTTTAAGTTTTGTTTTTGATTTTGTAAACTTTTCACTATTTCCTCAACATCAACTCTCTCTGCATTCAAAACTAAAAATCTTCCTTTTAATAACTCCCTTGCCTGCCACAATCCATTTCCCATCCCTTTTGGTTCTTTTTGGATTACATATTTGAGCTTTAGATTTGGAAATTTGTACTTCTCTAGTTCTCTCTCTACATCTCTTTTTTGGGACTGAACAACAATGACTTCTTTTACCTTTGATCTTCTTAATCCTTCGATAGTGTACCAAATTAAAGGTTTACCCATTATCTTTTGAAGGCTTTTATGTTGGTAGTTTAAAGGCCAAAATCTGGAGGATTCTCCCGCAGATAAAATTACTGCTTGGTTCATAGAAAATTAAATTAGTCTCATTAAAATCTTGGCTACTTTTTTGAAATCATGAACTATTGGGCCTGATTTTACCAGAAGATTTTTTCCAATAAATTTCTTTTTGTCTAAACCAGGATTGATTTTTACTAAATCTAAGAGTAAAGGTTCTGTTTTTTTGTATTCTTGTATTCTCTGCTGATCTGGAATTTCAATGTTGTAAATTACAAAATCAAGCTGACAATTCAGGTATTTTTCAATTTCGTTTGCAAAATCCAAAACTGAAAAGTTGTTCGTTTCTCCCAATTTTGTCATCGCATTGCAAATGTAAACTTTTTTTGCCTTAGATCTTTTTATTGCTTGGCTCATTCCTTCTGGTAAAAAACAAGGGATAACACTCGAATAAAGATCGCCTGGTCCGAAGGTAAGTAAATCAGCTTCTAAAATTGCTTTCTTTGTTGGTGGAAAAATTCTAGCCTGGGGTTTTAAATAGAGTTTTTTAATTCTCAATTTTGGATCGTGTTTTTTTGGTACATCGATCTCATCTTCGCCTTCAACAATTTCTCCATTTTCTAATTCGGCAACCAATTGAACTTTATCGATCGTTGCTGGTAGTGCCTTATGTTTTTTTACTTCCATGAATTCATGAACAATTTTTAAGACTTTTCGATAATCCTTTAAAATATATTCCAACCCCGCGATGAAAACATTGGCAAAATTGTGGCCTTTATGTCCGCCTGCAAACTCTTCTCTCCCAAATCGGAATTTAAACAATTCCTTTTTCCACTTTGGAGCATCTGATAAAGCTAAGATATGGCGACGAATATCTCCCGGGGGTAATACGTTAAAGTCTTCTCTTAACTGTCCGGTTGATCCTCCATTATCAACCATTGAAGTAACTCCGGTAATTTGAATTGGATATTTTTTAAGTTCTTCAATTAATTTTGGAACCGCATTTCCTCCTCCAAAACAAACAATCTTTTTCTCGCTTCTTGGCATAGTTTTTTGGCAAAATATAAAATTTGAAAATTTCTCACCTTTGTCGTTCTTTTATTATATTTATTGTATAGAAAGTTGTGAAATTCACAACTTTATAGTCAAAAAGATGTTATGCTTTTTCCAATTTTTCCCTTAAAGCCTTAATCGCTCTTGAAACAAGAACCCTAGTGGCAGGAACTGTTCTTTCTAAAAGACTCGCCACTTCTTGGATTGACATTTCTTCCAAATAGTACCAGATTATTGCGTTTTGATAATCTTCGTTTAGTTGGGAGAGGGCTTTTTGTATTCTTTCCATTTCAGAATTTAAAATCGCCTGCTTTTCCAAATTTTCTCTTGGATCAGCGATAGGACGAGCTTCTGGAGAGATTGTTTGAACTTTTCCCTTTTCCCTATAATAATCGGTAATTAAATTTCTTGCAGTTTGATATAAAAAAGCTGAAACATTTCCAATTTTTGGATTTCCTTGACGGAAAACTTCCCAAGTTCTCAAAAAGGTTTCAGAGGTTAAATCTTCCGCGATTTCTTTTGAATTTACTTTTAAAAAAACAAAACGAAAAATTTTCTCAACGTATTGGTCGTAAATTTTGCTAAATTCTTTTTTTAATTTATCCATTTTCTTTTAATTTATAAAAAGTTTTGTTCTTTTCGCCGACTCTTTCGATTATACCTTTTTTCAATAAACTTTGAAAATCCCTTCGCAAAGTTCTCTTACTCACATTAGGAAAAAATTCTTTAATTTGTCCTACCTGAATTTTTCCTTTTTCTTTTAAAATTTCTAAAATTTTCTCTTGTCTCTCGCTCACGCGGGGTCGAATTTTAATTACTTCACTGGAGGGTTGAATTTCGAGAATTAATTTTTTGTAATCCTCTTGAATTTGAGAAATCTCTTTTGGAGAAACCCAATTTTGCTCTTTTGCAATTTCAAAAAAAGAATCCAAAATCTCCCAATCTTTCATGGTTGGGTTTTTAATTTCTTTTAAGAGATTCGCCAAAATTTCATCTGCGATTTCCCTGATTTTGTACCTAAGGGGTTCTTTTTTGGGAAAAAGTAGGGTCAAACGATAAATTTTTTTAGTGAGTTCGATTAATTTCTCCTTGAGGTAGGACATTAGGACATTCTATCAATAATTCAGTTCTGGGACAAGTTTTGCATATTGGGACAAATTTTGAAGTTGTTCTTCACTCAGGGTTTGAGCTTTTTCGATGGCTTCCTTGATCAATTCTTCAGAGAAGGTCAATTTTTGTCCTACTTGAAGCCAATAATCTCCAGTCTTTTTCTGTAAATAATCTTCGATATAGATTTTATGTTCTGGTGTTAAATTCAATCCCCCTCCTTTTTCCTGTAAGTATTCTTTGAGCACTTTTCTTGCCAAATGAGTAATACCTTCACCTGGTTGTGCAACTTCCTCATAAATTTTAGATTGAACTGGGACTTCAATTTTTTCAGGAGGAGTTATCACAACTTCTGGCAGTTCTTCTTCCACTTTCTTTTCAGGAAAAACTTGAGCCACTCTCCAACTAGGGCCCCCTTTAAAAACCAAAAAATACCCACCAATCAGCATCAAAATGAATACTAAAAGAACCCCCAGGTTAAGAATTCTTCTTTTTGTTCTAATTTTTGTCAGAGTAACAGTTATTGGGTTCATAGTTTTGAGAGAGAGTTTTTAATATTCAATTTTCAAAGAACTAACTAAAATTTCAAACTTGTAGAGACCGAAAAAGAGCTACCTCCTTATTATTATTTAATTATACCATTTTTTTGATATTTGCACATTTGCGCAAATGTGAAAATGTCATTTTGGCCAATTTGAAGGGGGAAGAGTCTCACCTAACCAAGCGGCACCAATTATTAACTTTGAGCCAGAAGGAATATTTTTATTATTATCATATCTGACACTCAATTTAATTCCTCCGTCCTCACCGCTATTAGCAGGCTTTCGAGAAATTTCTATCTTTGTCCATTCAGAAGTGTCGATAACTATTTCATCACCGTAATACACATAATTACTTCCAGGATATTTTATCCCCAATTTAACAACTCCCTTTCCTTTCAACCACATGACAGCATAATAAGTCATTTGAGAGTTCATTGTTTTGCCAATTTGATAGAATTCTTTGCCTTCCAAAGTCGTTAAAGTTAGTTCTACTGAATAATTTCCTATTAGTGCGTCGGAAGACTGTGCAATCCTTGAAGCAGCTCCATTCCACAACCAATTATCAGGGGGAACCTCAAAAGTTCCTCGTGACCAATTTTCAAAAAATTCGTTAGAAAGAAGATTTGATGGAATTGGTGGGCTAGAAGGTTGTGTTTCCTCTATGGATTGAGATGAGGTAGCAACTGTTATTTCTGGTTCTTTTATTTTTATCCTATCTCTAAACTCAGCGACAACACTTTTATTATCCGATTGTCTCACCTTGGCTAAAATTTCTGCTTGGCCTTCGAAGTCTTGGTATTTTGAAGAAATTCTTAGTTTGAAATCTCCAGAAAATGAGGTCCCGCTGAAAACTTTTGTCAAATATTTGTAAGAACTTTGCCACTCTTCCTCTATTAGTGAAATTTCAGAAATCGTCTTTTTTTGTTCTGATTCATCTGAAATTTTTAAAATTGAAATTTTAACATCGTAAGTTTCATTTTCTAAATCTGAAACTAAAAGGGAAACTTTGAATTCTTGATTTGAGAAAATTTCTTTTGGAAAAGAAAGTGAAATTTTTGGTTCTTTTTCCTCTTCTTCGCTTTCAACAAAACCTGAACTATTTTCTTTTCCTGGAGTTCCGCCAGGGTTCAAACTTGTTTGCCAAGAGAGATCTGATTTTCTTTCCATCGTTCTTTTTGAGAAGTTATCTCCTGCTGGCCAATTTTCCTCTGCAAAAACTTCATCCTCTAAGTTGCAATTTTTATCAAATAAAAATAGGGCTTCTCCCGAATTTTTAATCGCCCCTGAAAAATCATCTCCTCTTTTTAAAATTAAAATTTGGTTTGGTAAAACTTTTGTTCCTTCTTCAAAAATAATTTTTATTTTTTGATTTTTGTTTAAAATTTGCCAACCAGAAAGGTCAATCTCTTCTTGGGAAATGTTTTTTATTTCAACCCACTCACTCGCTGGAGACTCTTCGTCTCCCATCCAACAAATTTCATTAAAAATAACTCGATGCCGGGCAAAATCGTTTTCTTTCTTTTGGCAAATTATCATCTCTTCTGGTTTTTCAATTTTTTCTTTTGAACTTTCCAATTTTGGAATAGGATTTTCCAAAAAAGATAGAAATTTTTCTTGAATTTCTCTCCTTTCTTTTCTTTCATTTTCTAATTCCTCCTTTAAATTTGAAATTTCTTTCTTTAAATTTTGGACTTCAGAGTTTAAATCTTTGAAGGCATTCAAGAAGGAGGAAATTTGTCCCAAATAAAGATTTGTATTTGAAAAAGTAAAAAACAAGCCCAAAGAAATAACAGTCGCCAAAGAAGCCAAAAATCCAATTACTATTTCCTTTTGCATTTTTAAAATTTACTAAACACCGAAAGATATATCAAATATATTTACTCATTATTTCGCGTTCGAGCAATAGCACGTAACTAAATGCTTGCGAATGAACGAATATGAGTGATAGGAATTGAAATTAATTTTCCTTCTTTGCTCAGATAGTTGATCCCCAAAGCTCTTCCTTCAATATCAAAAAGTGGTGTTCCTAAAAATTCTTTTGAACCTTGAATGTTTGTTTCAATTTTGTTTTCGTCAAAACTTTTGACAATTCCTTCATCGACAAAATTTTTAATGTTTCCGTTTTCAAAAGAGATTCCGATCAAAAAAACTCTTTCTCCGAGTTTTAGCTTTTCGAAATTAAAAAAACCTGCAGTTGAAAGGTTCTTTTTTTCAATTTTGAGTAAAGCTAAATTTTTGTTTAAATCTCTTTTTAAAACTTGAGGGGAGAAAATTTCTCTCTCAACAAACAAACTAATTTTCGATCCTTCTGGGATCAATTCTGCTAAGGTAATTATCAAACCATCAGATGTTAGAATGAAACCTGATCCTTCTAGGATTTTCCCCGTTTTTGTTTTACTTCTTATAAAAACAACAGTTTTTTCCACTTGTGAAATTGCATCTTTCAAGGCGGTGTTTTCTTGAATTTTAATTTCTTTTTTTTCTGTTACATAAATTGGGGCTTTTTCCAGTCTGTATTTATAAAAAAGTGGTCTTTCGACAAAGTAAGGCCAAAAAATTTCTTCTGCAAAAATTCCGCCTATCATTCCAACAATGAAAAGTGCCAAAATTTTCAGAATATTTTTTGCCATGCCTTAAACTATAACCTATTCTTTCTTTTTTCTTGATTTCAAAATATCCTTTGGGCCAATCAAGATGATCTTTCCATTTTCAAAATCAACTCTAACTTTATCTCCTTCTTTCACCTCTTCAGAAACAATTTTCAACGCTAAAGGATCTAAAACTTCTTTTTGAATTACCCTTTTTAATGGTCTTGCCCCCAAATTCGGATCAAATCCTTTTTCTGCCAAATATTCTCTTGCCTTTGGAGTAACTTCAATCTTAATATTTTTCTCTAAAAGTCGGTTTTCAACTTTCTTTAATTCCAAATCGACGATCTTTCTGATTTCTTCCTTTCCGAGGTAATTGAATATGATTATCTCATCTATTCTGTTTAAAAATTCTGGTCTGAAGTATTCCTTTAGGACTGCAAAAACTTTTTCTTTTACAGACTTCATCTTTTCTTTTTTTTCTTCGCCTGCAATAAACCCCAAAGGAGCTTCTCTAGCAATAATATCACTTCCAATGTTTGAAGTCATAATCAAAATTGCGTTTTTGAAAGAAGCAACCCTTCCTTTGGCGTCAGTCAATCTTCCATCTTCTAAAATTTGCAACAAAATGTTGAAAACTCTAGGATGAGCTTTTTCGATTTCATCTAGCAACACAACAGAATAAGGTCTTCTCCTAATCTTCTCAGTCAATTGTCCTCCTTCTTCATAACCAACATAGCCTGGGGGAGAACCGATCATTTTTGCGACAGAATGTTCTTCCATGTATTCTGACATATCCAGTCTAATCATTGCGTTCTCATCGTTAAAGAGAAATTCTGCAAGAGCTTTTGCAGTTTCAGTTTTTCCAACTCCAGTTGGGCCTAAAAAGAGAAAGCTTCCCAAAGGTCTTTTTTCTTCTGAAATTCCTGCTCTTGCTCTTCTGATTGCGTTCGCGATTGCTTTTATTGCTTCATCTTGATCTACAACTCTTTTGTGTAATTCTTCTTCCATTCTTTCTAATTTCTTTGCTTCTTCTTCTAAAAGTTTTGTTACTGGAATTCCTGTCCATCTTGAAACAACCTTTGCAACTTCTTCAGGTCCGACTTCTCCTTTTAAAAGTGCTTTCTTTTTCTGAATATTTTTTAATTTTTTTTCTGCGTTCCAAAGTTCTTTTTGCAACTGGGGTATTTTTCCATATTTTATCTCAGCAACTTTTTGTAAGTTACCCCAAGCACTTTCTCTCTCAGCTTCATTCCTTAAAATTTCGATTTCCTTTTTCAAATTTTTGATTTTTTCTATCAGCTCTTTTTCTGTCTTAAATTTAGATTCGATTTCTGTTTGTTTTTCTTTTAAGTCTGCAATTTGCCTCAAAATTGCCTTTTCTCTTTGACTTTTCTTTTTTTCTTTCTTTATTGCTTCCAATTCAATTTCAAGTTTTTTAATTTCTTCTTTAATCTTTGCTAGTTCCTCTGGTTCTGATTCAATTTCTAACCTCAAAGAAGACATTGCTTCGTCCATCAAATCCACTGCTTTGTCTGGTAAAAATCTGTCAGTAATGTATCTTGCTGCAAGCTGAGCGCAAGCTCTGATTGCCTCATCTGTAATTTTTACTCCATGATGGAGTTCATATTTTTCTTTAACTCCCCTCAGAATTGCGATTGTTTCTTCAATCGATGGTTCTGTAACATAAACTGGCTGGAATCTCCTTTCTAGAGCAGGATCTCTCTCAATGTATTTTTGATAATCCTTTAAAGTGGTAGCTCCAATACATCTTAATTCCCCCCTTGCCAAGGCTGGCTTTAATAAATTCGATGCATCAACTGCTCCCTCTGCGGCTCCAGCTCCAACTAGAGTGTGAAGTTCGTCAATAAATAACAAATATTTTCCTTCTGCCCTTTTGAGTTCTCTGAGTAATGCTTTTATTCTTTCTTCAAATTCTCCTCGGTATTTTGTTCCAGCAATCAAAGCTCCCAAATCCAAAGAAATCAACTCCTTCCCTTTCAAACTCTCTGGCACTTCGCCTTTTACAATTCTTTGAGCTAACCCTTCAACGATTGCGGTTTTTCCAACTCCAGCTTCACCAATTAAAACAGGATTGTTCTTTTTCCTTCTTGTTAAAATCTCCATTACTCTTTTTATTTCTTCTTCTCTACCGATTACTGGATCCAATTTTCCTTGCTTTGCCAAAGTTGTTAAATTGACTGCGTATTTTTCAATAACTTGATACTTTGTTTCAGGCTCAACATCAGTGACTTTTTGTCCTCCTCTAATTTTCATTACCTCTTTCAAGAAAGTTTGATAATCTAATTTCCCAAACTCAATCGAAGAAACTCCTCCAGGTTGCAAAAATCTTGCCTCTTCTAAAACTTCTTTTGCTTTTGTGTCAGTTGAAAGCAGTGCTAAAAATAAATGCTCAACCGAAATGTATTCATCTCCCATCCTCCTCATTTCTTGTCTTGCGACATCCAAAACTTTTGCCATGTCTTGAGTCAAATAAAATTGACCGAAAGACTGAGGAGTAATAATAGTTGGAATCTTTCCCAAATAATATCTTGTCCTTCTTTTTAGCGCTTCAATGTCAACGCCTAGTCTTTCCAAGACATTCAAAACAATGCTTCCCTCTTGATTCAAAAGGGCGTAAAGCAAATGGAGGGCATCTATCTGTTGCTGCCCCAACTCTCTTGCTAAATCTTGAGCAGATAAAATCGCATCTTGAGCTTTGTGAGTGAATTGAGAGCCGTTCATACTCTAAATTTTAACAAAAAATAGAGGGAAATCAATTTTATTCGCTTCTTTCTCCCAAAACAACTTCAACAGAAAATTCTTTATTTTCCCTTAAAATTTTAAGGGAAACTTTATCTCCGGGATTGTACTTCATTATGATTTTTGCCAATGGATTTTCGCTGGTAATTTTCTCTCCGTTAAATTCTAAAATTATATCCCCCTCTTTCAATCCAACTTTTTCTGCTGCAGATCCTGGAAAAATCGCTGATTCTCCTCTTTCTCCTTTTACAATCAAGGCGCCATAATTTACTGGAAGGTTTCTTTCTTTCTGAATTTGATCATTAATTATTACGTATCTTACCCCTAAAAATGGATAGACAATCTTTCCTAAAGTTTTTACTTGTTCAATCGCCTTTTTTGCTTTATTTATTGGAATCGCAAAACCAATGTTTTCAGCCCCGACTGCCATCGCAAAGTTTACTCCGATAACTTCTCCTTTTAAATTTAAAAGTGGTCCTCCAGAATTTCCCCTGTTTATTGCAGCATCAGTTTGAATTACATCTTCGATTGTTTCGATAATCCCTCCTCCAGAAGCAGTAATTGTCCGCCCCAAACCAGAAATTACTCCGACAGAGACAGTGTTTCTAAATTCTCCAAGAGCATTTCCAATTGCAATTACTGTTTGACCAATTTGCAATTTATCTGAATCTCCAAGCTTTAAAGTTGGAAATGGTCCTCCTTCAACTTTTAAAATTGCTAAATCGCGAGCAGTATCTCTTGCTAAAACCTTAGCTGGATATTTCCTTCCATCGTTTGTTAAAACAGTGTATTCTGCATTTTTGTCTGAAACGACATGGGCATTGGTCAAAAGCATCCCATCTTCTGAAATGAAAAATGCAGTGCCTCCTCCGATTTCTTGTTTCTCATATCCTTCTTGTTTCCACTGAGGGATTTTAAATTCAAAAGGAATTCCGAAAAATTCTTCAAATTCTTTGAAGGGCTCTTCATAATAAAGCTTTAATTTTGGAATATCTTTAGTGATAATTACTGAAACTACTGCTGGCGATGCTTCTTTTACTACTTTGATTATTGCTTCTTCTTGGGAGGTTTGGGGTGAGTATGGAGCACTTTCTTCAGATTTCTCAGGTTTTCCAATTTTCTTTTCTGGTATTTCAATTTTCAATTTCGAAAAAATTTTTTCTACTTCTTTGTAATAATAAGTGGAAATAAAAAATCCCCCAATCGCTCCTCCTACAAAAGCGATCAAAATTAAAAGCAGAAAGAAAAAATTAAAACCCTTTCTTCTTTTGGGCTCTTCCAATTTCGGATATTCCATTTGAAATTGTGGCCTTGGAAGTTCCATCCTAATTTGATTTTATTTTATTCTTTGAGTTTTTCAAATCGTTGAACCTGTATTCAAAAATTTTCTTTTTGACTGGTCCAAAAAAAAGCATGTAAAGACCGGCTAATAAGTATTTCCCATAAGTTTTCAGCCTTCCCTCGATTTCAAACCTTCTTGGAGAGGTTAAAACTGGTTCTGTTTTTATAAATCCAAATTTTGAAATTTTTGAGGCTCTTTTTGCTAAATCATGGTCTTCTCCAATTAAAATTTCTTCATCAAATCCTCCAATTCGCTCAAAGATCTCTCTCTTTATTAATACGGAATTTGTGGCAAAGGCGGTCCATCTTTGAAAAATTTCAACGAATTTGTTGTAGAAAAAATAGCAAATTTTGTCTATAAAATTTCCTTTGGGATAAATTGGAAAGGATGCCACTCCCAGATTCCTTCTTTTAAATTCAGAAATTAATTTTTCTAAAAATCCATCTGGTAAATAAATATTGTCTGCATCCATAAATAAAAACATCTCTCCTTTTGCCACTTTCGCTCCTTCGTTTCTTCCTCTTGCTGGTAACCCTCCTTTAACAATCTTGCAACCAAAACTTTTTGCAATTTCTACGGTTTTATCTTTTGATCCAGCATCAGCAACAATGATTTCATAATCAGTAAAATTTTGCTTTTTAATTTGAGAAAGCAAAATCGGCAAATATTTCTCTTCATTTAAGGTTGGAATGATGATTGATAAAGTTGGCATATTAAAAAAAGGTTTTTACATTTTCCCAAAACCTTGGATCTTCTCCTTTTTCTTTCATCCAATACCACCATTCCACTCCCCAAAAGTAAATTGTATCTATTCCGGTATTTCTTGCAAAATTAACATTCTTTTTAAACTGTTCAAAATTCATTGTAATTTTTTGCTCCTCCAAAGGACAATTGTAAATCAAATTTTTGCACCAAGGTTCTGCCTGAAGTTCTGCGATGATCACTTTTTTGCCAAAGAAAAAATCAATCAACTTTGCTTTTCGCCAGTAATAAACAGGGGGAAATGGATAAGTGATATATTTTTTGATTTCCTTGAAATAAACTTTTCTATGTAAAGTTGTTCCCACAATATCTCCGAATTTTGCTGCGTTTATCCAAAGAGAAAATTCTCCGCTGTCTGTGAAAATTATTGGCCTTGAATCTAAAGATCTTACTAATTCTATCTCTTTCTTTACTAAATCTTTTTTAATTTTTGGGCATTCTCCAAAAGGAAAAAATGGCTCGTTTTCTAATTGCCATGCCCAAATTGCTTTTGAATTTTTGTATCTTTCAATCACTGTTTTTAGGTAATCCAAGAGAAATTTTTCATAATTTTGGAATTTGGAATTTGGAATTTGGAATTTTACCCATTCTGGAATGTGACATTCTGGCCATCTTCCTGTTTTCATTCCAATCACCAAAATTAACTTTGCATTCTTCTCTTCTGCTTCTTTTATTTGCCAATCGAGATCTTCAAAAAAGTATTCATTTTCTTTCGGTTCTATCAAATCCCAATGGACAATGATTTTTAAATTTTTAACTTTCAAATCATCCAAAATCGCAAGATAATTTTCTCTCCAGTCCAATCCTAAAAGTTTAGAGTGTTTTTGGGAAAAAACTACTCCCCACTCAATTTTTTCTGCAGGTTTTGGCTTCCCCACGAAGAAAAAACAAAAGAAAAAAATAATGAAAAAAGAAAGAAAAATGGAAAAATATTTTAAAATTTTTCTCATTTTAAAGATTTCTCGATTATCTCCAAAATTTTAAATACCCCGAGTTTTTCTCCTTCAACAAATCCCTGCATTGCTGATTCTGCCAAATATCCCTTTTTTAGCCAATCAAAGAGCCACTGTTCTAAATAACTCGGGTTTTCCTGTAAAATCCCAAATCCAGATTTTAAAAGATACCTCATATTAAATTCCTCTTGAGAACCAATTGGTGGAGCAATGATGAGCGGAATTCCTAAGGCAGAATAAAAAGAAAGCTCAGATGGTTTTGTCCATAAAATGTCTGTTTTTCTCAATGCCTTGTTGAATTTTTCAAAGTAATCTTCGATTTTTTCTTCAAAAATTATCTCAATGCTCTCTCCCAAAAATTTTTCAATTTTCAAATACTTAATGCAATTTAAAAAATAATCCCTGACCCATTTTTTAATCCCCGCTGACAAAATCACTTTTATTTTTTTCTCTCTTATTTGATCTTTTAGTCTCCATAAAATTTTTGCTCCGATTTCTCTTTGAGCTCCCGCTCCCCCAACCGAAAACAAAATTGTTAATGGATGATCTGATTTTTCTGGCAAAGTTCCTAGTTTTGAGAGAACTAATTCTCGGTATTTTGCAAAATAAACAAATTCTGGATCTAAATTCAAAAGTCGAAACTTTAAATCTTCTTTTAATTTTTCCATATTTTCAGATCCGATGTTTTCTATTGGAAGAGGGTATCCTGTCAAAAAAATGTTTTCTTTTTTGACTCCATAAAGTTGTAATCTCTCAAAAACTCTTTCGTTTGGTACAAAATATTTTATTTTTGATTCCTTTGGTTTTAAAGGTGCCCAAGATCTTGAAACATCGGCATCACAAACTATACAAAAAATTTCCCCTGGATATTCAAAATACTCTGCCATGAAGGCAGGAGTAAAGAAAGTTGAAACGATCGGCAAATTTCCATTTTTTATTTTCAAATTTTCTATCAAGTGTTTTCCCCAGCCACTTTTGAAAAGAGAGTATTGCCTTTCTATTGCAAAATTTGGTTGAGATAAATCTCTTTTGGGATAAAAATAATAAATTCTTTGGAAAATATCAAAAACAGAAAAAGTAAATTCTCCGATTATCGGAACTTTTTTGAAACGAGAAACGAATTCATATCCTCTTCTACTCCATTCCCAAATGTCCCTATCTCTCTTTGGAATTCCTTGATAATCGTTTGCCTGAATCCAATCTTTTGCAAAATTTCTCAAAGGAAAAGCGGTCCTTTGATGTCCATATCCCATGTTGACTGAAATTAGCCAAAAATTTTTCATTAATTCATTATATGTTATTTTCACTTTTTTTCCCAACCAAAAACACCCCATTCCTTTTGGGGTGTTTCTGCTTTTTCAGGCCACAAAAATTATGGGCTGAAAAAAATAAAGGAGGGAACTAAGGAACTAAAAGGGACTTTGGACGAAGAGTCACCAATACCTGATTGACCTTCACCTTCTTCTTTATCCATTTTTGTCTCTCCTGAATCTTTAGCAGAAACTTGTAAGAGAATCTCCCCCTATTTAGAAAAATCATCAAAGGAGCCAATAGATTGTCGCTGATGCTTCCTTGGTTCAGAAGTTTAGAATTTCGTGCATGATGGTCAATGAGAATCCCTTCGATTCTCAGCTCTCTTTCGACCCCCCCTCTTGAACAAATCTAATAATTATCTCTACGTACATTTCTCCTCCTATCATTCATCTCACCGCTTTTAATAATAGCAAATTTCTAAATGTTAGTAAAAAGAAGTGAATCTTTCATAAAAATCGCTACTGCCTCAAAAATATAGGTTGGGAAAATTTTTTGTTCAAATGAAGAGCAAGGAAAACCAAGAGTGAATAAGAAACTAAGAGAAAGAGAAAATTGACTTTAAGAGCCAAAAATGAAAAGGGAATTTTTGAAAAGAGATCGACGACTTTTAAAAGATAACTTAATAAAAACCAAGAAGGAAAAGAGAGAAAAGAGCCGATTGGTTGAAGGATTGTCCCAAAAAAGGAAAAGACAAATCCCAAAATTGTAATGACCGGTAAGAGTGGCAAAATTAAAAGGTTGGTTAAAGGAGAAATCAAAGAAATTTGACCAAAGTTGTAAATTAAAATTGGGAAAGTAAAAATTTGGGCAGACAAAGTTGACGATAACCCTTCTCTGATTGTTTTTGGAAATTTTCTGAGTTTTTCAAAGAAAAACTGATAAAAATAAATTATTCCTAAAATTGCCAAAAATGAAAGCTGAAAGCCAATGTCGTATCTCAAAAGCAATGGATTGAAAAGGAGCATCAAGGTTGCGGAAAAAACTACTGACCTTTCTCCGCTTGCTATTCTTCCAAAATGCTGGGCTGTCAAGAACAAAATCCCCATAATCGCTGCTCTGATTGCAGAAGAAGGAGCACCGATCATTAAAACATAAAAGGAAATTAAAAAAATTGAGAGATAAAAAGCATGATGGCGCCAAAGACCTAAAAATAAAAGAAAACTTAAAATTAAAGAAGAAATTATTGTAATGTTCATTCCAGAAACTGCAGCAATGTGTCTTACTCCAGTTTGGTTTAGTTTCTCTTTCCATTCAAAAGGAAGATCTTGTTCTTCGCCAAATAAAAGAGATTTCAAAAGTGCAGAATGCAAAGGCGGAAGGTTTTGTTTTATTGCTTCTTCAATTTTCTTTTTTAAAAATATAGAAAACCTTTTTATTGGATTTCCAAATTTTTCTCCAGTTTCCTTAATTTCTGGAAAATCCATCTCAACCAAAATTCCATCTTTGAGCAAATAATTTTTCCAATTGAATGAATCTTTAGTCTCTGGTTCCTTTAAGATCCCAGTAATTTTTACCTTCTCTCCATATTCAAATTCTGGATACCTTTTTGCTTTGATTAAGATTTTTCCAATTTCAGTTTTTACTGGAAAAACGATCGATTTTTCTCTTATTACAGGTTCCTCTTCAATTGTCCCAAAAATTGAAATTTCTTTTCCGACAAAATTTTTGATTTCTTGACTTTGAATTTTTGAA
This sequence comes from Parcubacteria bacterium GBS-2, assembly GCA_001443025.1. Taxonomy (GTDB): domain Bacteria; phylum Patescibacteriota; class Minisyncoccia; order Minisyncoccales; family GBS-2; genus GBS-2. The sequence goes on along the minus strand of LEKP01000004.1, from coordinate 72,348 downwards.
AAATAATTTTGAAACCTGAAAATTCCAAAAGCAAAAAATAAAACGCAAAATCCTAAAACTAAAAGGTTTTGAGATTTTGGAAAAACTGAAATTATAAACAAAGCCAAAATTAAAATTGAAAGGGAAAAAGGAAGGGAAACTTTGAAAAAGGAAGCAATAAAAATTCCTCCGATGAAAGAAAGGCAAAAATAAAAAAGAATCTTTGAAAAAGTCATTAGAAGATTTTAATTAATGTATAAAACTTTACAAAATCGATTTTGAAATTCAACAAAAATGTAACTTTTGGCTTTTTTATTTTGAAAAAATTTTTATAAGGAAAAGCCCCGTTAAAAATCCACCAATGTGTCCCCAATAAGCTACAAAAGGATCAACAGACATGTATAAAAATTGATACAAAAACCAAATCCCGATATAAAAAAGAGCTGGAATGGAAACGATTCTATAAAAATAAAAAAATGGCACTATGGCTTTGATTTTATTTTTTGGAAACAAAACCAAATATGCCCCTAAAATTCCAGAGATAGCTCCAGAAGCTCCAACCACTGGAATTGTTTTGTTTGAAGTTGTGAAAGAAAATAAAATCAAAGATCCAAGGCCTGAAAGAAAGTACAAAATTAAGAATTTAATTCTTCCAATTTTTGCCTCAACGTTATCTCCAAAAATCCATAAAAACCAAAGATTACCAATTAAATGTGAAAAACTTGCATGAATGAAAAGAGAAGATAAAAAAGTGTAGAGCCTTTCTCCGTTTTTAACTTTCTCTGGTATAAAACCGAATTCTTGAATGAAAAAATCGAGATTAAAAAAAATAAAAAGAAAAACGACCGCGTTTATTAAAATTAGAGTAATTGTTAAAATAGGAAACTTACCACTTTCTCTCTCATCCGAAATTGGAATCATGGAAGAAAAATTCTGAGGAACTTTTTAATTTTCGAAAAAAATCCAAACTTTTGAGTTTCTTTTTCTTCTTCTAACTCTAAGGAGCTCAAAACAAGCCCAACTAAGGTTGAAAGAGAAGGATTTTCTTCTAAATTCAAAATTCCTTTTGGCTTGCCAATTTTGCAATTTAATTTGAATTTCAATTTTGCTAATTCTAAAATTTTGGGTACTTTTGCTCCTCCTCCTGTCAAAACTATTCCAGCTGGCAACCTTCTGTCTTTTGAGGCCTTTTTTAATTCCTTTAAAACTGAATCAAAGATTGCCGAATATCCTTCTCTGATAATTCTTGCTAAAGATCTTGGATAAAAGATTAAAGGGTCTTCATCTTCAAATTCAATCTTTTCTCTTTTATTCTTACCCTTAAAATAACAACTTCCGAATTCTACTTTTAATCTCTCTGCCAGCTCCGGATCGATTTGCATCTGAATTGCGATTTTGTTAGTAATTTCTTGAGCCCCAATTGGTAAAACCGAAAAGAAAGTCAAATTTCCATCTTCAAAAACTGAAATCGAAGTAGTTTGAGCTCCAATATCCAAAAGACAAACTCCCAAGTTTTTTTGTTGCTCGGTCAAAACTGCAAGAGAACAAGCTATCGGGGCAGGAATTAGTTCAAAAACTTCAAGCCCAGAATTTAAAAGAGTTTTTTTTAAATTCTCCAAACAGGGAGAAAAATAGCCAAGACCTAAAGCTTCAACTTCTAATCTCGACCCTTTCAACCCAACTGGATCTTTTATCCCTCGCTCTCCATCAAGGATAAATTCCTTAACAGACAAATCAAAAATTTCTTTGTTTTGCCCCACGTTAATTATTTTTGCTTCTTGCAAAACTCTATTCAAGTCTTCCTCAGAAACTGTTTGATCTGCTCTGGACACAGAGATTAAGGCTCGAGTAGGCACTGCAAACAAATGGATACCACCAAGATTCACTAGAGCAGAATTTATTTTTTTTCGTATATTCTGAGTCGCGGAAAAAATTAATTCCTTTAAAATCTTAGATGCTCTTTCAGGCTCAGTAATCACTCCTTTTTTTACTCCTTCAGAATTTTGTTCTGATTTAAAAATTGCCTCCAAATTTTCTTTTTCCTTTTTCACGACTAAAATCCTAATCTTTGAACTCCCAATATCGATTGCACAAATTAAGTCTTTCATTGTGTTGATAATAATTCTCTAACAACTTTCGAAACTAAAGCTCCATCAGCTCTCCCCTTCACTTTAGGCATTAATTCTTGCATCACTTTTCCCATGTCCTTTAAATTTCCTGCTTTAACTTTGTCTATTATTTCTTTTGCCATTTTTCTTATCTCTTCTTCCGAAAGTTGTTCTGGCAAATACCTCCTCAAAATCTCAATTTCTTCACTTTCTTTTTTAACTAAATCACTTCTTTTTCCCTTTTCAAATTCCAAAATTGCCTCTTTTCTTTTCTTTATTTCAGAGGAAATAACTTGAATTATTTCTTCATCTGAAAGCTGGCTTTCTTTTTCTAATTCTTTTTCACTTATTCCCTTTTTCTGAGTAAAGATTTTATATCTTTTTTCCTTTTCTTTTAAAAAAATTGCGTCTTTAAGTAACCTCAAAACAGAAATTTCTCTTTCTTTTCTACTCTTTATTGCCTCTGCCAAATCTTTTTCAATTTTTTCTTTCAGGATCATTTTTCTAATAAACCCATTTTGTCCAATTTTTCGTAATACTTTTTCAACTGCTCCCTCCTTAACGCCTTTCTTTTTTTCTTTTCCTCAGATAAATTTCTATCTCGATACATTTTTTCTCTCGCCCGTACTAAAATTCCGCTTTTTTGAACTGCTTTTTGAAACCTTCTAATCAAACTTGCTACTGTTTCTTTTTCTCTTTTGACAACTTTAACTGGCATGTTACAAATATTTTTTAACCTCTTTTATTAAATTTTTCAACCTTATTTTCTTTTGTTTCCCGGTTTCCATATCTCTTAATAAAATTTCCTCGTTTAACGCTTCCTGATGGCCTAAAATTAGAACATACTTGACGCCAAGTTTATCTGCTAATTTCATCTGTGATTTTAGCGAATCTTTCTCGATTGATTCGTATATTGGTAAATTTTCTTTCCTAAATTCTTCTACTATCTTTAAAGCTTTTCTTTTTGCTAAATCACCAATTTGAGCAAGAAATATTTTTGGTTTTTTTTCTTTGTAAATTTTAATTCGCTTTTCTTTTAATAACTCAATAATTCTTTCAACCCCTCCCGCCCCTCCAACTCCTGGCATTTCTAGGCCTCCCAAAATTTTTGCCAAGTTGTCGTACCTTCCTCCTCCGACCAATGCTCCAACTGCTTTTCCTTTTTCAGTTTCTTCGGAAATTTCAAAAACTGTTTTTGTGTAATAATCTAATCCTCTGACTAAATAAGGGTCTAAATGATAAGGAAGTTGAAGATCGTCTAAAAATTCTAAAACTGTCTTTAAATGGTTTTTACAATTTTCGCATAAATGATTCAAAATCTGAGGGGCTTCAGAAATAATCTGCCTGCATTTTTCCTCTTTGCAATCTAAAATTCTCAAAGGATTCTCTTTCAGTCTTCTTTTGCAATCTGGGCATAAAGCATAAGATCTATGCTTCAAATAAGAAATCAGGGTTTTTTTGTAGTATGGCCGACAAAAACTGTCGCCGATGCTGTTTATTTTAATAGCCAGGGCTTCAAAGCCTAATTCTTTTAAAATATTGTAAAAAATTAAAATGATCTGCGTGTCTAGTGCTGGAGCTTGTTTTCCTAAAATCTCAAATCCAAATTGCCAAAATTGTCTAAATCTTCCAGCTTGGGGATGCTCGTACCTAAAAAATTGAGAAAAATACCAAAGCTTAACAGGCTGTGGAAGGTTTTGCATTCCGTGTTGAATGTAAGCTCGCACAACCGGGGCAGTTCCTTCTGGCCTTAAAGCTAAATAATCGCCTCCTTTTGTTTTCAAAAGAAACATTTCTTTTTGGACTATGTCTGTGGCCAATCCTATTCCTTTTGTAAAAAGTTCAGCTTCTTCCAAAACCGGGGTCTCAATTCTTTCAAAATTGTAAAATTTAGCAAAAGATTTAACTACCTCGAAAATCTTATCAAAGTACTTCCAATTTTCACCAAAAATGTCGTGCATTCCTTTTGGAGTTTGAAATTTTGGTTTTGGCATTTTAATAAGCTGGGGCTTCGAATTTTGCAAAAGAGTAAATCGGCCACAGCCTCAGCAAAACCCTTCCCACAATTTCTTTTCTTTTTATAGGACCGAACCTTCTTGAATCCAAAGAAAATTGACGATTGTCTCCTAAAACAAAGTATTCATCTTTCCCAAGAGCTATTTGAAGATCCCCAACGGTAAAAGAAGAATTTAAATAAGGCTCGTTTAAAATTCTTTTTTCTCCATTTGAAATAAAAATTTTTCCTTCAGAGATTTCTACAGTTTCCCCTGGCAAACCAATGATTCTTTTTATAAACCTTTGACGTTCATTCATTGGGTTTTTAAAAACTATTACTTCACCCCTCTTTGGTTCTCTGAATCTATAAGTTAGTTCATCAATAATTAAATAATCACCGTCCTCAAAATTTGGCTCCATTGATTGTCCTTTAACAATAAAGGGTTGAAAAATAAAAAAACGAATTGGTAAAACGATTAGAAGCGCCAAAACAACGGTTTGCAAGATTTCCTTGAAAAAGTCTAAAATTTTCATGGTTAAAATTATAACAAAAAACCGATAAAATTAAAAGATGAAGTTAATCGTCGGTCTTGGAAATCCAGGAAGAAAGTTTGAAAAAACGAGGCATAACCTTGGATTTATGGTTTTAGATGAGTTTGCAAAGAAGAAAAAATTCCCAAAATTTAAACTGAAAAAAGAGTTTTTAGCAATGATTTCTGAAAAGAAAATTGGAGAAAAAAAGATTGTTCTAGCAAAACCTCAAACTTTTATGAACAATTCTGGTAAATCGGTAAAGTTTTTAATTGAAAATTGGAAATTGAAAAGTGAAAATTTAATAGTGGTTCACGATGATTTGGACATTCCATTTGGGAAAATTAAAATTTCTTTTGGCAGAGGATCTGCTGGCCACAAAGGAGTTCAATCAATAATTGATGAAATTGGAACAAAAGATTTTGTTAGGGTTAGAGTTGGAATTGGAACAGCCAACAATAGGGCAAAGAGCAATAAGAAAAATTTAGTGCTTCAAAAATTTAGTAAAAAAGAGGAAAAAATTTTAAAGAAGGTAATTGATTTAACGTGTAAAGCAATTGAGATTTCAATAAAAGAAGGAGCTGAGAAGTCAATGAGTGAATTTAACAAATAAAAAACTGCGAGCCGCGAGGTTAGTCACTCGGACCTCCCCGCATTCAAGACAAGGGATGGGAGGTGAGCATCCCTTGCCACTCGCAGTTTACAATAAAATAACAAATTTTGATGGATTTGTCAAGAGAAATCGATAAAGTTTTGATTGTCTCTATCATCCCCTATTTTTTAGAAAGGGAAAATTTTTGGTTTGAAAAAAATTTAAAGAAAATCTTGGAGGCACGAAAAACTCAAATTTTCTGGCAAGAGAATACTTTATTTTTAGAAAAGAATTTAAAAATTCCATTTTCTTTTTTGTTGAGAAAATTGGATGAAATGGGATATGAAAAAGTTTGGCAGGTCTCTCAAATTGGAGAGTTCTCACAAAGAGGGGGAGTTGTTGATGTTTTTCCAATAAATTTAAATTTTGCAATCAAAATTGAGTTTTTGGGTAACAGAATTGAAAACATTTTCAGATTGCCAATTGAAATTGAAGATGAAAAAAGAGAGAAAGAAGTTTTAAAAAAGAAATTAAAATCTCAGAAAATTTTTTCTGACCTTAAAGGTTTAAAACCAGGAGATTATTTAGTTCATTTGGACCACGGAATTGGAATTTTCAAAGATGTTGAATTAATTCACGATCGTGAAATAACAAGAAAGTATTATGAGATTGAATATGCTCAAGGAGATAAACTTTATGTGCCTTTTGGTCTTGAAAGAAAGCTTTCTCGTTATGTTGGTTTTTCAAAACCAAAAATTTCAAGGTTGGGAACTTTAACATGGATAAAAACTAAAAGGAAGGTTAAAGAAGAAGCTGAAAAGTTTGCCAGAGAACTCTTGAAAATTTATGCAAAAAGGGAAATTGTCACTCGTCCGCCTTACTCAAAAAGCGAAATGGTCAAGTATTTAAAGGAAACTTTTCCGTTTGAAGAAACTCCAGATCAAGAAAAAGCAATTGAAGAGATTGAAAAAGATTTAGGAGGAGAAAAACCAATGGATAGATTGGTTTGTGGAGATGTTGGATTTGGGAAAACTGAAGTTGCCTTGAGAGCAATGGTCAGGGTTGTTGAGTCTGGATATCAAGCTGTAATGCTTTGTCCGACAACGATTTTGGCAAATCAACATTATCAAAATTTTAAAAAGAGGTTGAAAGATTTGCCAATTGAAATAGAAATTTTAACAAGAATTCAAACAAAAAAAGAGCAAAAGGAAACGATTAAAAAATTGAAAGAAGGAAAAATCGATATTTTAGTTGGAACTCACAGAATCTTATCAAGCGATGTCGAATTTAAAAAACTTGGGCTTTTGGTGATTGACGATGAACATAAATTTGGAGTAAGACAAAAAGAAAAACTAAAAAAATTGAGGGCTGAAATTGATGTTTTGTCCCTTTCTGCAACCCCAATTCCAAGAACTCTTTATCTTTCTCTTTCTGGATTGAGGGAAATTTCTTTGATTCAAACTCCCCCTGTTGGAAGAATTCCAACGAAAATCTTTATTTTGCCTTTTTCAGAAAAAACAATAAAGGAAGCAATTGCAAAAGAAATTGAAAGAGGAGGACAAGTTTACTATTTACACAATAAAATCGAAAATATTTCTTCGGTAAAAAGTTTTTTGGAAGCTCTTTTGCCAAATGTGAAATTTGGAATTGCCCACGGAAGATTAAAAGAGAGAGAATTAATAAAAGTAATAGAAAACTTCCAAAGAAAAAGAATTGACGTTTTAGTGGCAACAACAATAATCGAAGCGGGGCTAGATCTGCCAAATAGTAATACTTTAATCGTGGCAGATTCTACCAAGTTAGGACTTTCCCAGGCATACCAGATTAAAGGAAGAATTGGAAGATCGAATGTTCAATCCTTTGCTTACTTTTTTTATCCTCAAAAATTAACTCCTTCAATGAAAGAAAGATTAGAAGCCCTTAGAGAAGCTGAAGAATTGGGGTCTGGATATAAGATTGCTTTAAAAGATTTAGAAATAAGAGGTGCGGGAAACATTTTGGGAAAAGAACAGTCAGGAAATGTAAATAAAGTAGGACTGAATCTTTATTGCCAAATGATTCTCGAAGCGATTGAAAAATTAAAGAACAAAAAACTTGAAAAGATAAATTAAGATTGGATAGAACGAAGAAAATCGCCCACTGCTCCCTTTTCATCATTTCTCTTCCCCTCTACATTAAAATGTTATCAACAAATCAAAAAGTCAAATCCATCTAGTTTTATTTTCTTTTTCTTCGTAAAATAAAGCATCTAATGAGAAATAACCTTAAAAAGATAAAAATTGGAGTTTTAGGAGGCGCTTTCAACCCTCCTCATTTTGGTCACTTAAAAATTGCTCAAATTGCGAAAGAAAAGTTGAAATTAGATGAGATTATTTTTATTCCCTATGGTAAGCCTCCGTTAAAAAAAATTGGCTTGGCAAAGGCAGAAGATAGATTAAAAATGGTTTCTCTGCTGATAGAAGGAGTTGGAGGGTTTAAAGTCTCAGATTACGAGGTCAAGAAAAAAGGAAAATCCTATACCATAGAGACGATCAAATATTTAAAGAAAAAATATAAAAATTCTGAAATTTACTGGATAATAGGGGAAGATTCTCTCAGAGAAATAATCGAAGGAAAATGGAAAGGAAAATTGAAAGTCTTAGATTTGGCAAATTTTGTTGTTTTCCTTCGCCCAAACTCTCAGTTTAATCTAAAAACTCTTCCAAAAGAACTCGAAAAGAAAAAGAGGAATGTTCTTAAAAAAGTAATTTTGATCAAAAGAAAAATTCCTATTTCAGCAAGCGAAATCAGAGAAAAAATTAAAAAGGGAGAGAAAGTTGATAAATTTTTGCCAAAAAAAGTCTTAAGGTATATTGAAAAAAGAAGATTGTATGAATAAAAAAATTTACTTTAATCTTGAAAAAATTCCATTGCATTTAAAACTGGATGAGAAAAAGGCAGAAAAAATCTTGAGGGCAAAAATAAAAGAAATGAAAAGCTACTTTAAGAAATTCGGATTTAAAAAAGCAATTCTCGGAGTTTCTGGAGGATTGAATTCGTCAGTATCTGCACTTTTGACAGTTAAAGCCTTAGGGCCAAAAAATGTTTATTTAGTAAGACTTCCTTATCGGGGAGTAACTTCAAGGAAAAGTTTAAAAGATGTTGAAAAATTAGCTAAAAATCTAAAAATTCCACAAAAAAATTTAATTACAATTTTTATAAACAAACCAGTGGACGCGAGCTGGAATCTTCTCAAAAAGTTTAAAGGAAGTAAACAAAAACTTAGAAAAGGGAATTTGATGGCAAGAGAGAGAATGAAAATTTTGTTTGATTTGTCGAAAGCATTAAACGCGATTGTGGTCGGAAGTGAAGATAAAACTGAAAAAGCTCTTGGCTATTTTACTCTTTGGGGGGATAACGCTTCAGGAATTGAACCAATCAGAGATCTTTGGAAAACTCAGGTCCATCAATTAGCGAGTTACTTAAAAGAAATTCCGACTGAAATTTTAGCAAAAGCTCCGTCGCCAGAACTTTGGAAAGGACATTTTGCGGAAAAAGAATTGGAAATTAATTATTTCGAAGCGGATATTGTTTTGTCAGCAAAAGAAGATTTAAAAATGTCAAAAAATGAAATTTCAAAAAGTTTTAAAATTCCAAAGAGAAAAATCAGAAAAATTTTAGAAAGGGCAAAAATTGGGCAGATTAAAAATTCTCTTCCTTATGAATTAAAATACTAAAATGGGAAAGAAAATTGAAAAAGAAATAGCGGAATTGTTGCTTATTCTCCACAACAAAAGATTTTTTTGGAGTGCCAAAGAAAAAGATTAATAAGTATTCAGTTTATAGCAAAGAGATGGTAAAAATCGCCCAAAAAAATTCAATTCTCAAATTGGAATGGGGATCACTGGATTTTTGTCAAGAAAAGATCCAAATTATCCTGAAAAAGAAATTGGCAAAGTATATTTTGCTATTGCTTTTTTTTGAAAGAATTTTTTACAAAGAAATAAAGATTAAACCCCAAAAAAGGAGAGAAAAAACAATGACTATGCTTGAGCTTCTAACGAACTGGAAAAAAACCTAAGTTGATGTTTGAAGTCAAATCTATTTCAATTGAAGACAAAAATTATCCAAAGCTTTTAAAAAAAATCCAAAACCCACCAAAGATTCTTTATTTTTTAGGGGAAATTAAATCCCACGAAAACTGTTTTGCTATTGTCGGAACAAGAAAGTGCACAAATTACGGTAAAGAGATTGCCTACCAAATTTCAGCTGATCTGGCAGAGGCTGGTTTAACAATAGTCTCTGGTTTTGCTCCAGGAATTGATACAATAGCCCACAAAGCGACAATTGAAAGAGGAAAAAGGACGATTGCGGTTTTGGGCACAGGTCTTGATGAAAAGGCAATTTATCCAAAATCAAATTTAAAATTAATTGATAAAATTTTAGAAAATGGAGGATGCTTAATTTCTGAATTTGAACCAGGGACTCATGGAACAAAATACACTTTCCCTCAGAGAAATAGAATAATTTCTGGGTTATCGTTTGGAGTTTTGGTTGTTGAAGCAAGAATGGGATCAGGATCTTTAATCACTGCAAATTACGCTAAAGAACAAGGAAGAAAAATTTTTGCGGTTCCTGGATCTGTTTTCTCTCAAACTTCAAAGGGATGTCATTTTTTGATAAAAAATGGAGCAAAGTTGGTAGAGAGTGCGAAAGATATTTTAGAGGAATTAGGAATTGAAAAAGCAAAATTGAGAGAAAAAGAAATTAAAGGAAAAACGCCAGAGGAAAATTTGATTTTGGAAGTGTTGAAAGAGGGGGCTTTAGATATTGAAAAGATAATTGAGAAAACAAAGCTTTCGCCTTCAAAGGTGGCATCTCTTCTTTCAATTTTGGAAATTGAAGGTAAAATAAAGAATTTAGGAGGAGGAATTTATGCAATTGGTAATCGTTGAAAGTCCAACTAAGGCCAAAACCATCAGTAGGTTCTTGGGTAAGGAATTCAAAATCGTTGCTTCTTTTGGTCATGTAAGAGATTTGCCAGAACACAAATTTGGAGTTGATATTAAAAATAACTTTAAACCGACTTATGTAATTACTCCAAGAGCAAAAGAAAGGATAAAAGAGATTGAAAAAGAGGCAAAAAAGGCAAAATTGGTAATTTTGTCTACTGATCCTGATAGGGAGGGGGAGGCAATTGCCTATCACTTAGCATGTCTTTTAAAACTCGGAAAGAAAAAGCCTTATTGGAGAATTGTTTTTCATGAAATAACTGAACAGGCAATAAAAGAGGCGTTAAAAAATCCAAGAAAAATCGACATGAATTTGGTCAATGCTCAACAAGCAAGAAGAATTTTAGACAGAATCGTAGGTTACAAGCTTTCTCCCCTACTTTGGAGAAAGGTAGCAAAGGGACTTTCTGCTGGAAGGGTTCAGTCTGTTGCTTTAAGATTGATTGTTGAAAGAGAAAGAGAGATTCAAAATTTTAAACCGAAAGAATACTGGACGATAGAAGCAACATTAAAGAAATTCCAAGCACCAAATTCCAAATCCCAAGGGGAATTTAAGGCAGTATTGGTAAAGAAAGATGGAAAAAAGTTGGATCAATTCGCAATAAAGAATGAAAAAGAGGCGAAAAAAATTGTTGAGGATTTAAAAGATGCGAAATTTAAAGTTTTAAAAATTGAAAGAAAAGAGGCAAAGAGAAATCCACCAGAGCCTTTCACAACCTCAACAATGCAACAAACTGCCTGGCAAAAATTTTCTTGGTCTGCAGAAAAAACAATGCAGATTGCCCAGCAAATTTATGAAATGGGATACATTACTTACCATAGGACGGATTCTTTGAATTTATCTGAGCTGGCCTTAAAAATGGCAGAGGATTTTATTCTGAAGAATTTCGGTAAAAATTATTACCAGCAAAGAGTTTATAAAACAAAATCTAAGGTTGCTCAAGAAGCCCATGAAGCAATTAGGCCAACAGATGTTGAAAAAACCCCTGAAGTTTTAAGTGAAAAATTGAATGAACAGCAATTGAAGCTTTATGATTTAATTTGGAGAAGGTTTTTGGCTTCCCAAATGACGCAAGCAATTTTTGACAAAACAGAAGTTGAAATTTTAGCAAAAAATTATGGGTTTTTGGCAAGAGGGCAAATTTTAAAGTTTGATGGATTCTTAAAGGTTTATCCAATGAAGTTTGAGGAGGAAGAATTACCAGAATTAGAAAAGGGAGAAATTTTAGAAGTGGTAAAAATTCTACCCTTGCAGCATTTCACCCAACCTCCACCAAGATATACTGAGGCAACTTTAATAAAAGAACTTGAAAAACACGGAATTGGAAGGCCTTCAACCTACGCTCCCATTTTGGCAACAATCCAAGAGAGAAATTATGTTAAAAAAGATGAGAAAAAGAGGTTTTATCCGACTGCGGTAGGAATTTTAGTGAATGATCTTTTGGTAAAACACTTTCCAGAAATTGTTGATATAAGTTTTACCGCAAAAATGGAGGATGATTTGGATAAAATTGCCAATGGTCAAAAGAATTGGGTAGAAACTTTAAAAGAATTTTATATACCATTTAATGAAAATTTAAATAAAAAATACAAAGAAATAAAAGGAGCTGGAATTTTGGAAAAAACTGAAAAGAAATGCCCAAAGTGCGGAGCTCAACTTTTAATTAGAGTTTCAAAATACGGGAGGTTTTTAGCTTGTTCTAATTATCCAAAGTGTAAATACACTTTTGATTTGGAAAACTCAACTGGAATTTTATGCCCAAAATGCAAAAAGGGAGAAATGATGAAAAGAAAAAGCAAAAAAGGGAAAGTCTTTTGGGGTTGCTCAAATTATCCAAAATGTGATTTTGTTTTGTGGGAAAAACCTACTGAAGAAAAATGTCCAAGATGTGAATCACTTTTAATAAAAGAAAACAAAAAAATAAAATGTTCAAATAAAAATTGTGATTATCTCAAAAAATAAAAGGAGGACGCACCTGGTACAATTTCCAACGGTCGCTCTATTTTGCAACTAGTTTTAATCCAATAAAACTCTAAACTTTAATCCATTGACTTTTTAAAATTTTATAATACACTAGTAGTGAAAAAGCCCGGGTGGCGGAATTAGAAGACGCGTGCGACTCAAAATCGCATGGGGTTTAACCCCTTGAGGGTGCAAGTCCCTCCCCGGGCACATTTATGCCAAAAAAATAAATTATCAGATGGGACTTTTAAATGAATACCTAACTCGCCTACATAATTGGATTTTATCTCAAAATATCCCTTGTTTAAAACGGATAAGGAAATTTGCTGATAGGTTTATTTGATAAGAAGGATTTAAATTCCCCCTTGCGAGTATATAATCGGTTATTAATAAAAAAATAAAAAAGGGGCAAAGAGCCCTTTTAGTAAAAAAAATTTATTCATAGAGAAAGCAAAGGTAGCATTCTTCCTCTTCTTCAAACAATCTTTTTCCTCTCCTTTTCAATTCTTTTTTTTCTTCTTCCTGCGCTTCTTTCCAGATCGTGTTCAAAATTTTTTCGACGATTTCAAGATCAACAGTAGTTCGCTTAGATATTTCTGGAAGAGAAATGTATTGGAGTAAGTAAGGATACTTTCCGAAAAAATGAATAAGAACTGCCTTAAGAACTTTCTCTTCCCCCTCCATTTTTATCACCGCCTGAAATTTAGCAAATTTTTCATTCTTTGTAAAGAAACTCAAACGCTAACTTTACTGCTCCAATCACTGGTTTTTTCCTCAATAAGATAAATTTTGCTTTTTTTACTATTCGTTTAATTTCCTTTTCTACTTTTTTCTTGAAAATTTGCGATTCAAACATCCCGCCAACTAAAACTACTGGGAATGTTTCGTTTTCAAGTTTTAATTTTTTGATTACTGCAATCGCCATTTCCGAAACTTGTTTTCCTGCATCAATTAGAATTTTTTTCGAAAAAAAGTCTCCTCTCCTTGCTAGTTCATCGACGATTTTTGAAATCGAGGCCACCTGAGTTATAAAGTTTTGGGAATAAAATTTATTGTAGAGATCTTTTTCTTGTTTAATTTTAAATCTTTTCAAAACGAAATCCTTCAATCTAAAACTTTTTCTTCGTCCATCTAAGGCTTTTCCAATTTCTTCTAGAACTTCTTTCCCTACCCAAAAAGCAGATCCTTGATCTCCAAACAACCAATCCCAACCACCAGAAATTGCTTCTTTTTTTTCTTTCCATCCCATAGCAATCGATCCAGTTCCTGCAATCACTACTACACCATCTCTCTCATCAGTTCCTGCTCTAAAAGCAATTCTTTGATCTCCATCAATAACAATTGGAAAATTAAAAAATTTTTGAAGTTCTTTTTTTATCTTTTCTCTTTTTTCTTCGTCCCTTTCTAATCCTCCCGCTAATCCTAAATAAGCAATTTTAATTTTTTTATTTTTTGAGATTTTTGAAATTAAATTTTTCAGTCTTGAAATTGCTAATTCAAAGCCAATTTTGTTTGGGTTGGTAGAAGAAGAGTAAATTTCTCTTAAAATTTCTCCTTCTAGGTTTGCCAATGCTCCAACGGTTTTTGTTCCTCCACCATCTATACCAATGACAAAGTAGTTTTCTGTTTTTTTCATAATATTTAATTTTATCTGCTTTTTAAAAATAAAAAAACGTACAAACTGTGCGAGATAAAAAAATTGGCTAAAGAGTAAAGAAATTAAAGTAAATACTGAAGATGGATCAAATAATTTTTTGCATTTTTAATTCTCCCTCCTCTTCTTTTCTCTTTTCTTCAATTGTTCGCTCTCTTATTGAAAGAACAATTTTTTCTTAATTCCTCCTTTTCCCATGTGAATTTGGGTGCGATCTTGTCCAATATTGAAAGAATGAAACAACGCCTATTGCAAGATTATGTTTGATTGCTATTTTTTGCTATCCAGTCTCCTAAAATATCTGAAAATTTCTCCTTCAAGAATTTAAGCCTTCCTTCGTTTTTCGCTTCAATGTAGAGACGAATTTTAGGAGAAGTATTGGAAGCTCTTATTAAAATCCAACCAAAATTAAAAATTACTTTTACTCCGTCTAAAGTATTAACATTTTTGTATTCTTTTTTGAATTTTTTGGCTAAACTTTTGACAACTTCAAATTTCTTCTCGTCGGGACATCCAAAAATGATTTCTTCAAAAGGATAAATTTTAATTTTATCAACGATTTTTGAAAGTTTCTTTTTTTCTTTTATTAAAATCTCAGCGATCCTAAGAGGGATTAAAATTGCATCATCAAAAAGAAAGTAACGAGGAAGAACAATGTGGCTTGATTCTTCAATCCCCAAAATTGCTTTTTTTCTTTTGACCGCAGAAATTACAAAAGTATGGCCTACCGGCACCTCAATTATTTTTGATCCATACCTTTTAAGTTCCTCATCGATCGCCATTGAGCAAGAAACGGTTCTAACAACTTTTTTATTTTTCGTTTCCTTTAAAATATCCCTTCCCAAAATAATTCCGATTTGATTTCCACTCAAATATCTTCCTTTATCATCGATTATTACTCCTCTGTCTCCATCTCCATCAAAAGCTACTCCAAAATCTGCTTTTTCTTTTAAAACTCTTTCTCTTAAAAATCTGGTTGCCTCAAAAGTAGGTTCTGGATTTCTATTCGGGAAATTTGAATCAGGTTGACAAAAAAGTTCAATAACCTCAAAGCCGAATTTTTTAAATATTTGAGGAGCAACCAGAGAAGTAGCTCCGTTTCCGCAATCTAAGACAATTTTCAATTTTTTTTCTTTCAAGAGCGGGAACTTTTCAAGAAGAGTTTCAAAATATTCTCTTTTGAGGTTAACTTTTTTAAATTTTGGTTTTTTAAATTTAATTTCTTTTTTTTCAATTTTCAAAACTTTATCCCTTATTTTTTCGATTTCCTTTGAAGAAACTGGTTCTCCATCGCCATAATTTATTTTCAAGCCGTTCCACTCTTTTGGTAAATGGGAGGCAGTAACAAAAAGAGTTTTATCAACTTTTAATTTAAAACCTGAAAAAAAGCAGAGCCCAAAAGAAGACTTTCCACAAAAGAAAACTCTTGATCCAGTAGTAACCAATCCCTCAATCAATGCCATCGCCAATTTTCTTCCAGATTTTCTAATATCGTGCCCAACCAAAAATTTTTGATTTTTCTTTCCCAAAACAAAACCAATTTTTTTGAAAATACTTTCGTCGATATCTTTTTTATAAATTCCCCTGATATCGTAAGCTCTGAAAATAAGCGGGTTAATTTTCATATTTTAATATTTTAGAATATTTTCTCTTTCTAAGCAATTAAACTTGACAAAAAATTGCTAAATTGGTAGACATTTTAGGAGAGGTGATCTAATTGAGCTCTTTTAAAACCTATGATTTGGTAATTGTATTAGGCTCGCAAATAAAAAAAGAGGGGAGCAAATACACTTTGGCACCGCACACAAGAGTGAAAGCAGAGGCAGCCGGAATAGCTTGGAAAAAGGGAATTGCTAAGCGATTCATTATCTCTGGTGGATATAACTTTGGAGTAAGGTACAATGAACGCGAAATCTTAAAAAACCCAGATTTTTCCTTCGAGGCACTTGCAAGAACAAGGCAAGAAAAATCAGAGGCAGAAGTAATTGCCGAATTTCTTTATAGAGAATATAATGTTCCCTTAGAAGCAATGTACTTGGAAGAGCTTTCGGCCACAACAGAAGAAAACGCTGAGTTTGTGAAAATCTTGCTCAAAAGGAAATCCACCTTCGATTTTGCCCAAAGAATTGGAGTTTTAACTTTGATTTATCACATGGAAAAGGCATTGCCCATTTTCAGGAAAATTGGTTTGGAAGTGGAACCACTTTTTGCAGAAGACTTGATTGCGTTGGAGGGTGAAACCGGAATTGAAAAAGTGTGTCAGTACTATTCAGTTCCCAGGGCTGGAAAGCAATGGCCAGTAGATAAAATCCGAGAACTTCTTACCAATAGAAAAAGTATTGGAGAACTATTAAAATAACACCCGAGATAGAATGCTCGGAATTTTTTATTTAGAAGAATTCTTTGGAAAAGCTTGCTAAAAGTAAAAATTTGTTTCATGATAGAAATATGAAAAAGTTTTTTATTAAAGGAGGTAGTTCACTTTCTGGAGAGGTTGAAATTCAAGGCTATAAAAATTCTGCCGGAGCAATTCTAGCTGCGGCTTTATTAACTAAAGAGCCTTCGGTTATTGATAATTTGCCAAAGTGTGCTGACATTTTAAATGAAATTGAAATTTTAGAAAAAATAGGAGCAAAAGTAATTTGGCTGGATGGAAAGAAAATTAAAATAATTCCAAAGAATATCGATCCTGAAAAAATTCCTTTTGATTTGTTTGAAAAAATGAGAATTTCTGTTTTGCTAATTCCTCCGCTTTTGCATCACTTTAAAAAAATAAAAGTTCCCCATCCAGGAGGAGACAAAATAGGCTTAAGACCAATTACTACCCACTTGGAAGCATTTGAAGATTTTGGAATAAAGGTTGAAGAAAGAGGGAGGTTTTATTGTTTTGAGGCTCCAAAGAAATTGAGGGGGAAAAGAATTGTTTTGAAAGAATTTTCGGTAACCGCAACAGAAAATGCAATGATGTTGGCAGCAGTAGCTGAGGGAAAAACTAAAATTGAAATTGCAGCTGCTGAGCCTCAAGTTCAAGATTTAGGAAGGTTCTTGGAAAAAATGGGAACAAGAACAAAAGGATTGGGTACTCATACCATTGAAATTGAAGGAAGAAAACAACTGAGAGGAGGTACTTTTAAAATTTCACCAGACCCAATTGAGGCAGTTACTTTTTTTATTGCCTTTGCCATTAGCAAAGGAAGAGGAAAAATTAAAAATGTAAATCCTGACCACTTAACAATTTTTTTGAGAAAAATGAAAGAAGTGGGCGTAAATTTTAAGGTAAAGAGAAGGGAAATTTTAATAAAAAAGTCAGAAAATTTAAGAGCGACAAAAATTCAAACTTTGCCTTACCCTGGTTTTCCAACTGATTTTCAACCAATGACTTCTGTTTTGCTTACCCAGGCTCAAGGGAAATCTCTGATTCACGAACCACTTTATGAAAACAGATTTCAACACTTGCATGAGTTAAAGAAAATGGGGGCAGATATTGAAATCACCGATCCCCATAGGGCCTTAATTTTTGGAAAAACTGAATTATTTGGAAATAAAATAAACTCAACTGACATTAGGTCTGGAGCAGCTTTAGTTTTGGCAGCATTGGCAGCAAAAGGAGAATCAATAGTTGAAGGAATAGAACAAATAGAAAGAGGGTATGAAAATTTTGATGAGAAATTGAGGAAATTGGGAGCTAAGATTGAGAGAGTTTAAGAGCTTCTAAGTTTTCGACTAAATATTTTTCTGGCACTACCTTCTTTATTCCTTCTTCTAAGCTTTCTTTTCTTAGGGGAAGAAGTTTTCTCTTTTGAGCATATCCCAAAAGATAAACTCCCGCTAAAACCTCTTTTTGGAATTTCTCTTTGCAGATTTTTGAAGCTTCAACAATTTCAATTTTTTTTGTAAAGTTTTTTATGGAATTTATAATCTGATCTTCTGGAACAATATTTTCTCCAGGAATTGGGATAATTAATTTATTTAATAGAAATTGAGTTTTCGGAGAAGCATAATAAAGCGACCTAAGAGATTCTTGCATTTCTAAAGCCAAAATTAAATCAGCATCTCCTTGAGAAACTAACGGAGAGAGAATATTCTTTCCCATTCTAAAATGGACCTCAACAGAGCCTCCTCTTTGAGATAATCCATGAAGTTCTGATCCTTTAAAATCTTTATTTTCAGCCAAAGCAGCCTCTTCCAAAATTCTTAATAAAGTAATTTGTCCTTGTCCTCCAACTCCAACTATTATTAAGTTGAAATCTTTTTTCATGTTTTTTTCTTTTTTTCTAATAGAGCGCAAATGTGCCTAGCAATAATTACTGAAGCTTCGTCTTTTTCTAAAAACTCCTTTAATCCTTTCTCAAATTCTTCTGGATTTTTAACTTGATCTATTACTTTAACATTCTTTATTCCACAAGCCCTAACAATTTCTTCAACTTTGACTACCCGACCGTCTCCTACCCCAGGATGGGGTTGATGGCCGGTCATCGCGGTCGTCTGATTTTCAAGAATAATGATTAAAGGATTTGATTGATTAAAAACAGTATTAATCAATGCAGGAATCCCAGCATGGAAAAAAGATGAATCGCCAATGAAAGTGATGACTTTTTGTTTGGATGTTTTTGAAATTCCGTGGGCAATACTAGTCGAAGAACCCATACAATATAGATAATCTTGAAGGTTAATTACTTTGTGAGAAAAAAGCATATAGCAACCAATTTCTCCACCAAAAATCACTTTCTGAAGATCGACAACTTTTTTGATCGCATTAACAACTGCCCAATAGGGACATCCTGGACACAAAATTGGAGGTCTTGCTGGTATTTTTAATTTTTCGAATTTTTTCAAATGCAATTGATAGTTGAAGGATGGTTTTTTGTTCAAAATTTTTGAAATCGCGATCTCAACATATTCAGGTTTTAACTCTCCAATTTGAGGTAAAATTGCCTTTCTCTCTTTCCAAATTCTTCCTCCCTCAATTTTTTCTCCTTTCCCAAAGATTTTGATCTTTAAATTTTCTTTTTTTGCCAAAATTGCAATTTCCCTTTCTAAATAAGGCTCTAGTTCTTCGACAATTAAAACAGATTTTAATTTTTTCAAAAAATTCAATATTTTTCTTTCTGGTAAAGGATAGATAAATCCCAATTTTAAAACCGGCAATTTTAAATTCAATTTCTTTAATGCCTCCATTACATACAAGAAAGAAACCCCTGAAGTTAAAATTCCGAGTTTTTCTCTTGAATTTCCGTAAATTATCTTGTTTAAATTAGATTTTTCAAATTGTTTTTTAATTTTCTCAATTTTTTCAAAAAGCTCTTTTTTCATTTCCAAGACCCTTGGAGGCATCGTTGAGAATTTTTTTGGATCTTTAACAAATTTTGGAATTTGGAATTTGGAATTTGGAATTTCCCCTAAGGTGACTGGTCCTGATTGATGAGAGGCTCTGGTAGTAGATCTAATCATTACTGGAATTTTAAATTGGGCAGAGAGGTTGAAAGCAAACTTTGTAAAATCTTTGAATTCTTGAGGTTCGGAAGGTTCTAAAGTTGGAATGTGAGCCATCAAAGAATAAAATCTAGTGTTTTGTTCAGACTGAGCAGAGCTCCAGCAAGAAGGATCGTCGGCAACAAAAATTACCATCGATCCCTCTATACCAGAGTACATTAGAGTGCATAAAAAATCTGAAGCAACGTTCAAGCCAAAATTCTTCATTGCAACCAATGATTTAAAGCCAGAAATAGCAGCCCCAGCTGCTGCTTCCATCGCTACCTTTTCATTAGTTGAAAATTCAAAATGAAATTTTGGATTTATTTTTTTGAAATCTTCTTTAATTTGCCAAAAGGTATTACCAATTTCTGAGGCAGGGGTTCCAGGATAAGTTGAAACAAAGTCAACACCAGCTTCAATGGCTCCCCGACAAACTGCTTCATTCCCTAACAAGATAATTTTTTTACCAGATTTGTTTAAAAGAATTTCCTTCATAAATTTGATAAAAACTCCATTGCTACGTAGCAGTGGAGCTTCATTCCACGGTGACTGATTTGGCTAAATTCCTTGGTTTATCGACATCATGGCCTAGTAAAACTGCCATGTAATAAGCGAACAGGTGAAGTGGCATTACAGAAAGCATCGGAGTTAACATTTCTAAAGTTTTTGGGATATAAATTACATCGTCAACCAATTTTTTAATTTCTTCATTACCCTCTGTGGCAACCGCTATTACTGGCCCATTTCTCGCCTTAACCTCCTGAATGTTTGAAACCATTTTATCATATACAGAATCTGAAGGACAAATAGCAACGGTTGGAAAATTTTCATCGACTAGAGCTAAAGAGCCATGTTTTAATTCTCCACCGCAAATTCCTTCTGCATGTAAATAAGAAATTTCTTTTAATTTTAAGGCTCCCTCTAGGGCAATCGGAAAATTGTATTTTCTTCCGATAAACCAAAAATTTTTAAACTCTTTATATTTTTTTGCCAATTTTTCAATTTCTGGAGCCTTTTTTAAAACTTCTTTTGCCAAAACTGGAATTTTTGCCAATTCAGTAACAATTCTTTTTCCCATCACCAAACTCATTTCCCTTTGTCTTCCAAAAAACACTGTCATCATTGCTAAAACAGAAATTTGCCCCAAAAAGGATTTTGTCGCTGCAACTGCTGCTTCAGGACCAGATCTCGTGTAAACACCAGCATCTGTTTCCCTTGCCTGAGAAGATCCAACTACGTTTGTAATCCCCAAGCACAAAATTCCCTTTTTCTTCATTTCTCTTAGAGCTGCTAAAGTATCTGCAGTTTCCCCAGATTGAGAAATGAAAATTGCAGCAGTATTTTCATCCAAAGCTTGCTTTTTGTACCTGAATTCTGAAGCAACTTCTGCTTTGGCATCTATACCAGCATATTCTTGAAACATTATTTCTCCAACTTTTGCAGCATAAAAAGAGGTCCCGCAAGCTACTAAAAACAGACGCTTAATTTCTCTCAGTCTATCTTCCACGTTCTCTAGTCCTCCCAATTTCACATTTCCCTCTTCAGGTATTAACCTTCCTCGAATTGCATTTTCTATTGCTTCAGGTTCTTCAAAGATTTCTTTTAGCATAAAGTGAGGGTATCCTCCTTTTTCTGCTTCCTCTGGCGTCCATTCAATTAGTTGGATTGGTTTTTCTTTCAGAATGAAAAAATCGTTAGGTTTTAAAACTGCAATTTCTCCATCGTCCAAATTTATAACCTGTCTTGTCCTGATTAAAATCGCTGCAGGATCAGAAGCAACCAAAAACTCATCTTTGTTTATCCCCAAAAGCAAAGGAGAAGACATTCTTGCAGCGACAATTTTTTGAGGATCTTTTTTTGAAATTACTGCAATCGCATAAGCTCCCCTAATTTCTTTTATCATTTTTCTGACAGTTTCTTCTAAGTTTCCATTAAAATATTTCTCAATTAAATGGCACATCACTTCAGTGTCTGTTTCTGAGGTAAAATTATGTCCTTCTTCGATCAGTTTTTCCTTTAACTCTTTATAATTTTCAATTATCCCATTATGAACTAAAAAAACCTCTTTTTTGCAATCAAAATGGGGATGGGCATTGTCTTCTGTTACTCCACCATGGGTTGCCCATCTTATGTGCCCTATGCCAATGTTTCCTTCGATTTTTATTCCTTCTAATTTTTTTTCCAAATTTTCCAATTTACCAACAGATCTAACTAAAATCCCCTCTTTACCTTTTAAAATAAAAACACCGCTAGAATCGTATCCTCTGTAGCTTTCCCTTCTTAAACCTTCAATTAAAATAGGCAAGACTTCTTTGTCTCCGATGTATCCAACAATCCCACACATGGAAATACTTTTTTATATTAGCAAAAATTTCAAAAATAAAAAAGAGGTTTCATCTCATTTTATTTTTCTTTTTAGATAACTTTGAGTCTCTTTTTGGAAATATTTTTTTATTTTTTATGGCTGATAAATTTCATTTTTGAAAATTAAAGGATTAATTTCCTTTAGTTTCTCTGACCATTATAGAATTCTACTTATCAATAATACAAAGTTCTGAATTTACAATATACTAAATTAAAACTTTTTGACTTTTCAAACCCGATTTTTTAATCTCATAACCCCGAATATATTTTTACCCAACTTCATTGTTTTAAGTTAAATTTAAAGTTGTTTAAGCTTCATACAACTAGGTTAATCAATTTCCCAGGAACAAAAACGACTTTTTTTATTTCTTTTCCTTCTATCCACTTTTTGATTTTTTCACTAGAAAAGGCTAATTCTTTCGCCTTTTCTTCTGAAACGCTAGCTTCGACTTCAATTTTATCTCTCACCTTTCCATTAACTTGAATTATTAAAGTAATCATTTCTTCTTTCACCAACTTCTTATTCCATTTTGGCCACGGACTTAAAAATATCGACTTTTTATGTCCTAAAATTTGCCAGATTTCTTCTGCAATATGAGGAGCAAATGGTGCTAAAAGTTTCAAATAGTTTTCAAAAATTTCTTTTTCTATTTTCTCTTCTTTTTCAATTCTATTTGCACAAACCATTAATTGAGAAATTGCGGTATTAAATTTAAAAGTTTCAATATCTTCAGTTACTTTCTTTATGGTTTGATGTAAGATTTTCAAAATCTCCTTTCTTTTATCAATTTGCAATTTACAATTCACAATCTTTGATTTTAATTTCCAAATCTTTTCTAAAAATCTCCTAGCTCCAACTACTCCTCTTTCTTGCCAAGTGATTTCTTGATCAAAAGGTCCCATAAACATTTCGTAAACTCTCAGGGAATCTGCTCCGAGTTTTTTACAAACATCGTCTGGATTAACAACGTTACCATATCTTTTTGACATTTTTCTTCCATCTGGGCCCAAAATCACGCCAACCGATCTTAATCTCAGAAAGGGCTCTTTTGTTGAAATTACTCCAATATCGTACAAGAATTTATGCCAAAATCTGGCGTAGATTAAATGTCTAGTGGCGTGTTCTACTCCCCCAACATATAAATCAACTGGCATCCAATACTTTTCTTTTTTCTTTGAAATTAATTCTCTCTTATTCTTAGGATCAATATATCTCAAATAGTACCAACAAGATCCTGCCCACTGTGGCATTGTGTTTGTTTCCCTTCTTGCAACAAAACCGCATTTTGGACATTTTGTTTTTACCCATTTTTCAATTTTTGCTAGAGGGGATTCTCCAGTCCCAGTGGGCTCATAATATTTAACTTTTGGAAGCTTAACCGGAAGCTCTTTTTCTGGAACGCAAATCCAGCCAGGGTTTAATAATTCTCCTTTGTTGAATTCTCCTTTTTTATATTTCCCTTCTAAAATTTTCTTTTTACAATTTTCGCAAAAAACTAATGGAAATGGCTCTCCCCAGTATCTTTGTCTTGCAAAAACCCAATCTCTGATTTTGTAATAAACCTTTTTTCCTCCAATTTTTCTTTCTTTTAACCATTGAGCCATTTTCTCTTTTGCCTGAGTTGAGTTCAATCCTGAAAACTCTCCAGAATTTACCAAAATTCCTTCCCCTTCATAACATTCCCCTTCTTTTTGCCCTCCCTCAATTACTTTCCTTATTGGCAGATTGAATTTTTTTGCAAATTCAAAATCTCTTTTATCATGGGCAGGGACTCCCATTACCGATCCTGTTGCATAATCTGCCAGGACATACTCTGAGACAAAAATTGGAACCTTTTCTTTATTAAAAGGATTTTCGGCTAAAATTCCTTTAATTTTAATTCCAGTTTTCTCTTTTTCTCTTTCTTCAACCAGTTTTGCCTCTACTTCTTTTTTGTACTTTTCAATTTCCTTCCAGTTTTCAATTTTATCTTTTATCTTTTCCAAAATCTTATTTTCTGGAGCTAAAACGACATAAGTCATTCCGAAAACAGTATCGATCCTGGTTGTGAAAATTTTGATTTTTTCTTTGAGTTCTCTTTTTCCTTTGAAAACCTTCATTTCAAATTCAACTCCCTCAGATTTCCCAATCCAATCTTTTTGCATTTTTACAATGTGTTCTGGCCAATTCAAATACTTTAAATCTTTTAAAAGCCTATCAGCATACTTTGTAATTTTTATTACCCATTGCCTAAGCGGTCTTTTTTCAACCCTTGATCCACATCTTTCGCATCTTCCCCTTTCTAGATCTTCGTTTGCCAAACCCGTTTTGCAAGAAGGACACCAATTTATAGGTTCGAAGCTTTCATAAACTAAACCTGCTTTAAACAGCTGTAAAAAAATCCATTGGGTCCATTTGTAATAAGTAGGGTCAGTAGTATTAATTTCCCTTTCCCAATCGTAAGTGAATCCAATTTTTGAAAGTTGTTTTTTAAAATTTTTGATGTTCCGCCTTACTGCAACTTCGGGGTGAATTTTGTGTTGAATTGCATAGTTTTCAGCTGGCAATCCAAAAGCATCCCAACCCATTGGATGCAAAACGTTAAAACCTTGCATCATTTTCATCCTCGAAATTACATCGGTAGCAATGTAACCTCGCAAATGGCCAACATGAAGACCTGCCCCTGAAGGATAGGGAAACATGTCCAAACAATAAAACTTTGACTTTTTTTGGACATCTTTGGTTTTATAAATTTTCTTTCTCTCCCAAATTTTTTGCCACTTTCTTTCAATTTTTTGAGGAGAGTATTTCATGTTTATATTTTAATCTCAAGCTTTTGGAAAGAGAACTATTGGTTTTTTATTCTTTATTTGTTTCAAAATTTTTTCTGAAGTTTCTGGCAGAAATGGCTCAATTAATTTTGCAATCTCTGCCAATGCGGTTATTAAATCAGAAACAACTTTTTTTTCTTTTGTTTCCCATGGTTTCTTTTCTTGAAGAAATTTGTCACAGAAAGAAATTAAACTCCAAACAATCGCCAAAGATTCGTTGAATCTAAATTCTTCTAAAGATTTTTTCCATGCCCTTTTTGTTTTCGCAATTTCTGATTTTAATTTTTGATCCTTGATTTTCGGTTTTGAGTTTGAAAATTTAAGTTTGTTTGCTAAACCTATTACTCTCAACACCAAATTCCCAATTCCTGTGGCTAAATCTGAATTATATCTTTTTTTAAATTTTTCTAAGGTAAAATCTAAATCTTCGAAAGGAGGAGATTCTCTCAAAAGAAAATACCTTAAGGAATCTGTTCCATATTTTTCAATTATCTCTAAAGGATTAATAACATTTCCTAAGCTTTTTGACATTTTTTGCCCTGCGACAGTGATAAATCCGTGAACTAAAATTTTTCTTGGAAGTTCAAGTTTTGCAGAAAGAAGCATTGCAGGCCAATAGACTGCATGAAACTTCAAAATATCTTTTCCAATAATGTGTAAGTCTGCTGGCCAATATTTCTTAAAAAGCTTTTCATCTCTTCCATAGCCTATTGCTGAAATATAATTTGTTAAAGCGTCAAACCAAACATAAATTATCTGAGATTTGTCGTTTGGCACTGGAATTCCCCATCCTCTCATTCTTTCTCTCGGTCTTGAAATACTAAAGTCCTCCAACCCCGACTTAACGAAATTTAAAATTTCATTTTTCCTTTCTCTAGGGAAAATTTCAATTTCGTCTTTCTCGATTATTTTTTCTAAATCCTTTTGATACCTTGAAAGTCGAAAAAAATAGTTTTCTTCTGAAATTATTTCTGGTTTTTTAAGATGATAAGGGCAAAGACCATTTTTTAAATCTGTTTCTCTTAAAAAGGCTTCACAACCTAAGCAATAAAATCCAGTGTAATTTTTTTTGTAAATATCCCCACTTTCTTTGCATTTTAACCAAAGTTTTTTTACCCCTGGCCAATGGATTCGTTTGTTGGTAGTTCGAACAAAATAGTTAAAAGAAATGTTAAATTTTTTCCAAAGTGTTTTTGCAAAATTTGCGTTTTGGTCAACAAATTCTTTGGGTGAAATTCCTTCCTTTTCAGCTGCCAAAACATTCTTTTGAGCATTTTCATCTGTCCCTGTTAAGAAAAAAACGTCATCGTCTAATATCCGATGATATCTTGCTAAAACATCAGCCTGAATTTTTTCTAAAGAATGACCCAAATGAACTCTATCGTTTACGTAATCTATCGCAGTTGTAACATAAAATTTTCTTTTCATTTTTGTTCTTCTAATTTTTTATTCTAATAAATTTCTGATAATTACTACAAATTCTCCTTTTATCGGATTTTTCTTCATTTCTTCAATTACTTTCCCAATTTTTCCCCGATAAACTGTTTCAAATTTTTTAGTCAATTCTTTGCAAACCACTATTTCCAAATTTTTTTCTAAGCTTTCTATTTCTTTGAGCGTTTTTAGGATTCGATAAGGTGGTTCGAAAAAAACTACCGGGTACTCGGATTTTGTAATTTTTTCTAGAATTTCTTTTCTTTTTCTTTTTTTGGGTAAAAAACCAAGAAACAAAAACCTATCCATTGGAAAGCCAGAGATTGAAATCGCACAAGTTAGAGCAGAAGGTCCAGGAATCGGAATAATTTTGACTTTTTCCCCCAATCTGTTAATCACTTCTTTAATTAATTCATTGCCTGGGTCACACACCCCAGGCGTGCCCGAATCAGAAACTAAAGCTAAGTTTTTTCCACTTTCTAAAAGCGAAATTATGTAATCTAATTTTTGAAGTTTTGAATGCTGATGATAACTCACGAGAATCTTTTTAATTTGATATCGAGCAAGCAATTTTCTTGTAACTCTAGTATCTTCGCATAAAATCAAATCTACCTCTTTTAAAATCCTTAAGGCTCTTAAACTTATATCTTCCAAATTCCCGATTGGAGTTGCTACAACGTATAAATTTGGCATTATTCTCTTCTTTTGGATAGTTCTTTTGCCACCTCAATAATCATTGCAGTTAAGGGAATTGAAAAAAACATTCCCCAAAATCCCAAAATTTTCCCTCCAATTAGTACAGACAAAAGAGTAAAAAATGGAGATAGACCAACGATTTTTTTGGTTAAAATCGGCATTAAAATGTTTCCTTCAATTATTTGAATCAAAACGAAAGCTAAAAGAGAAAAAATTGCTTTTTGAAGAGAGCTTAAAAGAGGAATTAAAAAAATTAGAGCCCCCGCCAAAAGTGGACCTAAGATCGGAATAAGGTTCAAAAAACCTGCTAATAAACTTAAAGAAAATGAATATTCAACCTTAAAGACCCAGAGTGAAATTAAGGTCAAAAAGAACACAAAAAGACATCCTAAAATTTTAGCCCCAAACCAAGCGGAAACCTTTTTTTGACAATTTTCAAACACCCCCAAAAATTCTTCTCCTTTTAATTGAGGAAATAAAAACCTAATCACCTTTTCGCCAATTCCTTTTTCAAGAGAAATAAATACAGAAAGAAAAAAAACAGTTAAAGTTGAAAAAATTCCTCCAAAAATTGCAAAAATCGCAGAAAAAATACTCTTGGAAGCCCTAATCAACCATTCCTGAAATGTTTTTAATAAATCTTCTAAGTTTTCTGATGCCAAAATTCCGAAGGTTTTTAGAGTAGGAGAAATTTTCTCGAAATATTCAGGAATAGATTTTATAAACTTTTGTGATTCTGAAAAAAGAGGCGAAACCAAAAAAAAGGTTAAGGTACCAAAAAGAAAAAAAATGGACAAATAAATACACAGAGTGGAAATACCTCTTGAGATTCCTCTTTTTTCTAAAAATGAAATAGCAGGTTCAACTAAAAAGGAAAGAAGAAAAGCGAAAAGGACTAAAATTAGAATATCTTTGACCAAAAAAAGCAGATAAATCAGAAATAAAAAAGCACCAATTTTGAAAATTGTATCCCAAGAAAGGTCTAAAATTCTTTCACTTTTCATAGTTTTAAGATTTCTTGTTTAACTCCTTTAGGACCAATTAAGGCCAGATTTAATTTTTCCGGTTTGAAAATTTCCCGCGCTAATTTTAGAATATCATTTCGAGAAACTTTGTCTATTTTTGCAAAAATTTCCTTTGGCGTTGAAATTTTCTTTTCTAAAATCTCTTGAAATGCAAAAAAGGAAGCCTTTGCATCAGATGATTCCAATAAAATGTTTATTTTTCCTTTTATGTAATCTTTTGCCTTTTTTAACTCATATTTTGATACTCCATCTCTTTTAATTTTTTTATACTCTTTTAAAATTTCTGAAATTCCTTCTTCTAATTTTTCATTACTCAATCCAGCCCTGGTAACTAAATATCCTGTATCGGGATCAGAAAAGGCTTCGGTTTCAATATAATATGCAATGCCTAGTTTTGTCCTAATCTTCTCAAACAGCCTCGAGCTCATCATCCCTCCCAAAATTAGTCCTAAAATTTCTTGAACGTATCTTCTCTCATCAAACAGATTAAACCCCCTTACTCCAAGACAAATATGAGTTTGGTCAGTATCTCTTTTTTCGAATAAAATCTCTGGTTTATTTTGTTTCTCGATTACTTTTGGTTTTTCTCGACTTTTTCCTATTCTAATTTTTGAGAAGTATTTTTTTACTTTTTCAACACCCAATCTTTCGTTAAAATTCCCTGCTAAACAAACAATTGTATTGGATGCTACATAATGAGTGTCTCTATACTTGATTAAATCTTTTCTTGAAATTCTGCTCACCGTTTCCACCGTCCCCGCAATATCCCAACCAGCAGGTTGGTCGCCATACAAAACTTTTTGCCATAAAACTTGAACATGTTCCATTGGATGATCTTTTCTCATATTGATCTCTTCGATGATTACCCCTCTTTCTTTCTCTATTTCTTTTTCTGGCAAAGTTGAATTCAAAAAGATATCCGAAACCCAATCTAAAGCTAAATTAAAATGCTCTTTTGAAACTTTCGCAAAGTATCCAGTGTATTCTTGAGAAGTAAAAGCATTATAAATTCCTCCAACTTTATCTAAAGCCTCCGCAACCTCAAGGGAAGAAGGCCTTTTTTTTGTTCCTTTAAAGTACATGTGCTCTAAGAAATGAGAAATTCCATTTTCTTCCTTTTTTTCATACTTTGAACCGGTCCCGACCAAAACCAAAACTGTCACTGTCTGAGTGCCTTTGGAAGGAACGGTAATAATCCTTAACCCGTTTTCGAGCCTAATTTTTTTAAACATTTTCGAATTTTTCTTTTAAGATTTTTATTAACTCTTCGATCTTAACTCTTTCTTGCTCCATTGTGTCCCTGTCCCTGATGGTTACCGTACTATCTTTTAGAGTATCAAAGTCTACAGTAACACAGTAGGGAGTTCCAATTTCATCTTGTCTCCTATACCTTCTTCCAATCGATCCTACTTCATCATACTGACAAACAAAGTGAGGTTTTAAAGTTTGGTAAATTTCTTTTGCTTTCTCGACTAATTCTTTCTTACTTTTCAATAAAGGAAGTACCGCTACTTTAACGGGAGCTACTTTCTTATCAAGTTTTAGCAAAACCTCAACTTCTTTAGTAGGTTTTGTTGTCTTCGTTCTTCCCCCTTTTATTTCTTGATATGCTTCGCACATTAATGCCAAAAATATTCTCTCAACACCGCAAGATGGCTCTATCACATAGGGAATGTAATTTTTATTTTCCTTCTCGTCAAAATATTCTAAGTTTTGACCGGAAAATTTTTGATGTTGTTTCAAATCGAAATCTGTGCGGTTTGCTATCCCTTCAATTTCTCCCCAACCAAAGGGAAATTTATACTCAATATCAACACAGGCTTTCGCGTAATGCGCTAATTCCTCTTTTGTATGAACTTTTATTCTTAAATTTTCTTTTCTTATTTTTAAAACTTCTACATACCATCTCATCCTTTCTTTCACCCAATATTCAAACCATTTCTCATCCTCACCTGGTTTCACGAAAAACTCCAATTCCATTTGCTCAAATTCTCTCGTTCTAAAAAGAAAATTTTTTGGTGTAATTTCATTCCTAAATGCTTTACCAATCTGAGCAATGCCAAAAGGAATTTTCTTTCTTTGAGTCTCTAGGACGTTTTTGAAATTCACAAAAATTCCTTGAGCAGTTTCTGGTCTCAAATAAGTTTTAGTGCTTTCATCCTCTACTGGTCCCACAAAGGTTTTAAACATTAAATTAAATTGCCTTGGAGGAATTAATTTCCCTTCACATTCTGGACATTTTATTTTTTCGATAACCTTTGTAATATCTTTCATTTCTTTTTCGGTGTAAAGACCAACTTCGTCTAACTTACCCGAATTTTTTAATTCTTCAACTAAATGGTCTGCCCGAAATCTTTTATGGCAAGATTTGCATTCTGTTAAAAGATCGAAAAACCTTTCAACATGCCCTGAGGCTTTCCAAATATTTGGATTTTGAATTATTGCAGAATCCAAACCTACTACATCATCTCTTTCTTGGACTACTTTTTGCCACCAAAGTCTTTTAATATTATTTTTCATTTCTACACCCAAGGATCCAAAATCATAAAATCCTTGAATACCGCCGTATATTTCAGATGAAGAAAAAACGAACCCTCTCCTTTTGCATAATGAAATTATTTTTTCCATTAGGTTTTCCATATTTTTTAACTTTTATTTTATTTTTTGGCCCTTTGATTTACTATTTTAGTAATTATATCAATAAATTTCTGATTGGTAAGGTGGTCCTTAGGACAAATTCGAATAAATTTTGGTAAGCCAAAATGCCTTCCGTCTACACAACTTGCTCCATGTTTCAAAAATTCTTCTAATAGCTCTTTGGCTGAACTAAAAATTGGATTTATTTTCGCTAAAATTGAATTACTTTCAATCAGCAAGGATCAAGGCCTATTTTTTTAGATTCTCTGATAGAAATTCGTTCTCTTTTTTAAAAAATTCTTTTACTTTTTTCAAATGAAAATCATCATTTAATGCTAAAATTCCAGCTTCTACCGCGACACTCGAAAGTGAAAAAGGAATTTTATAAAGGGATAATTTTTTGATTATTTTTTCACAACTTACACAAAAACCAATTCTCAATCCAGTCATTCCATACCCTTTAGATAAACTCCTTAAAACAATTAGATTCTTAAGTTTGGGAGCTTCGTAAACTAAAGAATAATTTTCTTCAAAATCAATTCCTGCTTCATCAACAACAAAAATGCTTTTTGATCTTTTCACTAAGTTCAGCATTTTCTCTTTTTCTTCGAACAAACCAGTGGGATTGTTTGGATTGGCAATAAATACTAAAATAAATCAAATTTAGCCTCCTTTTGGGAGGCTAGGTTGAATGAATGATTGAATTTTTAAGCTATAAATTTTCAAACCTAAACCTAGCCTCCCTTCGAGAGGCTCCTCCATTTCCTCCTCCAAGAATTTTTCTTATTTTGGATATCATGCTTTAATTTTATTTTTAAGAAAGAACGTTTGTCAAGAGCTAACCTTAATTTTATTTCTTTTTAAAGTTCTTTAATTAACAATTCCCATCTCCGGTTTAACCATTGGATCATCTGGTAAAGTAGTATTTATCGCTGGATAAACTGCTTCAAGAAGTTTCTCTGCCCAACTATCTTCACCAGAAATCTTCACTTCGCTAATTATTTCTGGAGTTTGCCCTTTTTGATCTTCTTTCGGTAAAAAAGAAACTTGAAAAACAACGCTCAAGGGTTGAGAAAAAACTCCTTTTCCTCTCTCTAAATTTCCGATCGACCAAACAACTTCTCTTGAATTTTGGTCAAAAGAAAATTTGGATGCCATTTCTTCTGGAAAAATCTTCCCGGTTAAACTTACGTATTCTGGAAGTTTTGCCTTAACTTTCACATCTTTTACATCACAATAGTAGTTTTTTACTTGCCATAAGATAGTGTAAGTTGTTATTTCTCCTACTTTAGGCGGTATTGGTCCATAGTTGCCAAACACTTCATCATAATAAAAACCTCTTTGAACAACCTCAATTTTTGAAGAAATTCTGGTAACAAATTCCTCCTTTAGGTGAGAAATGAAAACTTTGGTTTTTAAATATGGATTTTTTACATTTCCCAGATCGTCTTTTAATTTCACCCAAAAATCAACTTTTCCTTCTTCGGTCGGAGCTAAATATTGCAATTTTGTTACTTTTCTCCAATCAAAAATCACAGAGTTGTCTCCAGGCTTACATTCTCCGAGATCAGATTTTATGGTCTGAAGGTCAAAAGCTTCTCCTTCTAGTTTGACAATCAAAAATAGATTCGTCATTTCTTCTTCACCAATGTTTTTAAAATAGATTGTATAGTGTAACCACTCCCCAGGCACTGCTACATATTGAGGATTTCCGTTAATCTCTTGTCTTAAAAATATAGAAGGCTTAATCAATTCAACACCTTTTTCAATTTCTTTCAAGACAATGAATTGATTTTCTTTTAAAATTCCCAGTTTTGCTCTAAACATTTCAATTTTCCCAATTTCTCCAAGAATTTTTCCTTGAATTTCAATTCTTCCTCCTTCTGATTTATTCAAGAGAGGAATCTCCCAATCTGTTTTATCAATGGATTTTGGATTAGAGTTAAAAAATTCAAAACTCGAAGGATACTCTACTTGGACCCTTAAATTAGTTAGCGGTCTTTCAACGTTTGAAAAATAATCTATTTTGAAATTAAGAATCTTTCCCACCTCTATCTTAGAAGGTAAATCAAATTCAAAAGTAATCGGCACTGATCTAATCTGAGTAGAAAAGGAAGTAGAAACTGAATATCTTGCTTTCAAATTTTTTGGTCTAAAACTTAAAGTAGCTTTTAACACTTTTGTCTCTCCCTCTTTCCCGAAAATCATTAATTTAAAAGAAACTGCATTTTCTTCTCCAGGATAAATAGCATTTCCCAATTTTTCTGCTTTCAAAATCTCTCTTTTAGCAATTTTGTCGCCACTTAAGGAATTTTCAGGAGGCTCAAAAATTAACTCTGGCTCTTCCAATCTAAAATTCCCGTTATTTTTGTACTTAACAATAAACTCTGCTTCTTTACCAACAACAACTTCACTCGGGCCTAGAATTTCAAGTTTCAAAATTTCTTTTGAATAAGTATTTTTTTCTAACTGCCAGAGAAGAAAAATTCCTCCAATGACCAGAAATAAAATGAAAATTTTAATTAATCTAAACATTGTTTTGAGTTAAAAACAAGAAATAAGAATTTGAAATTTCCTTTAACTCTTCAACAACCTTCTCTCTAGCCTTCACTTTTTTCAGAAACTCGAGGTTTTTTTCTAAAATTATTCTCAAAATTTTAATTAAATTCTGGCTAACCTCCTCTCCTTGTTTTATTCTTGAAAAGCAAGTTTGACAGATTATACCTCCTTCTCCCGGGTTAAAATACACTTTCTTTAACTCTGGTCTTTTTTGGCAACCGCAACAAAAGTAAAGTTCTGGTTTGTGACCTAAAATTGAAGCAAGTTTCCAGAAAAAATAAAAATAAACAAGACTACAAACCTTAAATTTCTCTTTATCCAAACTTATGAAAACTTCCAAGATTAATTTCCAAATTCTTTCATCTTTCTCCTCTCCTTTTATCAATTTATCCAAAGCTTCGCAAGTTTGATAAGCAATTGATAGCCTTTTAAAACTTCTTCTTAAGTTTTTAAACTTTTCAACACAGAAAGCACCGATCAATCTTTTATAGATTTTTCCTTGAATAAATTCAATTTCAGAAAGATAAAAAATGTCGATTTGAGGCCTTAGTTTTGAAGAAATTTTTCTGATTCCTTTTGCTAGGACTTCAACTTTTCCAAAATCTTTTGTAAAAATTTTAAAAATCTGGTCTGCCTCTCCTTTATCTTCCTTTTTAAAAACAAATCCTAAAGTTCGATAGCGAAGGAACATTTCTTATTTTCCGAGAAGTTCTTTTAGAGTTTTACCAATCACCTGAGCCTTTTCGCGACCATATTTCTTAATAATTTCGTCTGCTGCTTTTTTAATTTTTTCGTCTGGAGGTAAATAGTACTCTCCTTTTTGAAGTCTTTCTGCCAAAGAAAGTATTTTAGTCTCTTCCGACTTTCCTATTAGCTCTCCAAAAAGCTGCCCTATAGTTCTTCCTATTTCTTCTCTTTCTTTTTGAGAAATTCTCCATTTTTCATAATACTTATCTTCTCGAAATTCTCTTTCAAAAAATTTTCTCTCTATGTAGCCTTTCGAGTTAAAAAGTGACGGTTTTCTTTCAGGAGGTCTTTCTGGGGCTTTTGGTCTTGGTTGAATTGGTGGAGGAATGTTTTGCATTTATCTTTTTAATTGCCAAGATTATTTTTTTGTTGTCGACCTTTATTTCTTTTTCTAAATCGTATTCTCCCTCTTGTTCTTTTAAATCAAAAACCCTCGCCTCTTTCAAGAAATTTTGTTTATTTTTTTCTAGAATTTTTGAAATAGCTTCTTCGCCAAAATACCCAACTGAAATTTTATCTCTTGGTTTTAACCTTAACTCTTTTCTCATTTCCTGAATATGCCGAATTATCTCTCTTAATATTCCTTCTTCTTTTAATTCTGGAGTAATTGTGGTATCTAATTTAACTTTCTCTCCAAAGCTTATTTTCTTTACATTAACTTCTTCTTTTATTAACTCTAACAACTCTACTTCATCTTTTAACTGAGTCTCGTTAATCTGTAATTCGCTCAATGGTTGTCTTACTTTTATTCTTGCTTTTTGTCTTTCTGCTAATGCTAAAGAGGTAATGTTTCTTACTTTTTCCATCTTTTCTTCTAACCTTTTATCAATCAGTTTTTCATTAACTTTAGGCCAATTTTCCAAATGGACAGAATTTGAACTTTTAAAATTGTATCCTTTAATCTTTTGATAAATAAATTCCGATAGAAATGGCAAAAACGGGGCTAAAATTTTTGATAAATTCAAAAAGACAAATTTCAAAGTTTGGGAAGCCTCTTTTAGTTCTCTTTGAGTTTTTGGTTTCTGAAATCTTTTTCTTGATCTACGGATATACCACAACGAAAGATCATCAACCACAAATTTTTCAATCACTCTTGCTGCTTTGGTAATGTGGTATTTTTCCAAACTTTCAGATACTTCTTGAATGAGACTCTCTAACTCCGAAATGATCCATCTGTCTAAAACATTCTTCGATCTTGAAGTAGCGATAACTTTCTTTTCTCCGTAAGTATCAAAGAATAAATAACAGTTCCAAAAAGTTAAAATAAATCTTTTAAAACTTTCAGCCACATCTTTTTCAGAAAAAAGTTTGGGATTTCCTGGTTGATTAATAGTGAAAAAATACCATCTTGTTGCTTCGGTGCCATACTTCTGAATAACATACCAAGGATCAACCACATTTCCCTTTGATTTTGACATTTTTTCCCCTTTTTCATCCAAAACGTGCCCTAAAGAAATAACGTTTTTATAAGAAGGGCCAAATCCCATTAAGGTGGAAATAGCCAAAAGAGTATAAAACCAACCCCTTGTTTGATCTATTCCTTCACAAATGTAATCTGCGGGGAATAACTTTGGCGGTTTTAATTTTTGAGTTTGGAGCTTGGATTTTGGAATTTCAGAAAACGGCCAGTGGTACTGAGCAAAAGGCATTGCTCCAGAATCAAACCAACAATCGATTACTTCTGGAGTTCGTTTCATTTCGCCTTGACAAACTGAACATTTAAAAGAAACTTCATCAATGAAAGGACGGTGAAGATCAATTTCCCCTTTTTCATTGAAAGGTAAACTTTTGAATTCTACTTTCTTCCATTGAGCAGTTTTTAAGGTTTTAAATTTACCGCTTCTTCTTTTTTCCAAGATTTCTTCCAACGAAAGTCCTTTTAAGGTTCCTTCTAGAATAGTTAAGGGAAGTTCGTGAGATACAAGAAGAATTTTTTTCCCAGAAAACTTCTTTTCTTTATTTCTCAAAAATTCATACATTCTTTTTCTTACATCAGCCAAGCTTTCTCCTCTCGGCGCTTTTACAAAAAGCGGATCTTTTTTGTCCTTAATGTACTCCCAAAACAAAGAAGGATCCTTTCCGTTAAAAATTCCAACATTAAATTCCCTTAATCGCTTATCGAAAATAACTCTTACCTTTAACTCTTTGGCTAAAATTTCAGCAGTTTGTTTTGTTCTCATTAAATCTGAGGAAAAAATCAAATCAATTTTTTCCTTCTTTAACTCAAGCGCTGCTCTTTTTACCTCTTCTTTTCCTTTTTCAGTTAAAGTGAGAGGTTTTTCTTCTGGCCAACAAGAGATAACTTTCATTTCCTGTCTTAAAGAGTGTCCGTGCCTGAAAAGATAATAAACGTTTTTTGAAGAGTTTTTTAAGATCAATTCTTTAATCGACCCAATTACTTCTATATTGTTACAGTTTGCGCATTTCCAAACTGGTAAAGGAGTACCCCAATATCTTTCTCTTGATAAAGCCCAATCTTTTATTTCTCTCAACCATTCACCGAATCTTCCT
The DNA here is from genome assembly GCA_001443025.1 of Parcubacteria bacterium GBS-2. GTDB lineage: Bacteria > Patescibacteriota > Minisyncoccia > Minisyncoccales > GBS-2 > GBS-2. Next base: position 36,276 of record LEKP01000004.1, on the reverse strand, counting down.
TCTTTTATGTGCTCTGGAATCCAATTTATTTTTTCGTTGTTTTTAATTAAATCTTCTTTTACTTGACTCATTCTTATAAACCAACTTCTTTTCGCATAATACAAAAGAGGGGTTTTACATCTCCAACAAAATGGATAATCGTGTTCATATAATTCTTCTTTAAACAAAAGTCCTCTTTCTTTCAGATCTTGAATTATCAGGGAATCTGCATCTTTCACAAAAAGGCCCGCAAACTTTTTAACCTCTAATTTGAACCTTCCTTCCTCATCAACATTCAAAATCACCGGAAATTTCTTCTGATTTTGAGTTTTGAATTTTGAGTTTTGAGTTTTTATTAATTCCATATCTTCTTCACCAAAAGCAGGAGCAATATGAACCAATCCTGTACCCTCTTCCAAAGATACAAACTCTGCTCCCAAAACCTCCCAAATTCTTTCTTTTTCAAAATCTGGTTGATAAAAATCAAAAACTGACTGGTATCTCAAACCAATTAAATCTTTCCCCTTTACCTCTTTTAAAACCTTTCCTTCAATTCCCAATGCCTTTGTCCTTTCTTTTGCCAAAATCAAAATTTCTCCCTCTTTTTCTAAAAATAAATAATCAAAATTTGGATTTACTGCTATTGCAACATTTCCTGGCAATGTCCAAGGAGTTGTCGTCCAAACTAAAAGAGAACAATTTTTGTACTCTGGATTTAAAACTCTAAATTTTACATAAATTGCAGGTTCTTTTATTCTTTTGTATCCCTGGGCAACTTCATGAGAAGACAAAATTGTCTGGCATCGAGGACAATAGGGTGAAACTTTAAGTTCTTCGTACAATAGCCCCTTTTCATAAATTTTCTTCAATAAAAACCAAACTGATTCAATGTATTCCGGTTCATAAGTAATGTAAGGATTTTTCAAATCTAGCCAAAAACCAATTCTTTCAGTTAATTTTTCCCAATCTTTTTTGTATTCCCATACCGATTTTTTGCACAAAAAATTGAATTTTTCTATTCCAAATTTTTCAATATCCTTTTTTGTTTTTGTTCCAATTTTCTTTTCTATTTCTAATTCAACTGGCAATCCATGAGTATCCCATCCTGCTTTTCTTAAAACTCTAAAGCCTGCCATTGTTTTATAACGGCAAACTATATCTTTGAAGACTCTACTCAATACATGATGTAATCCCGGCTTCGCATTAGCAGTCGGAGGACCTTCATAAAATACAAAATCTTTTCTCCTCTTTTCAATCGATTTCTCGAAAATCCTATTTTTCTTCCAAAATCTCAAAATTTTCTCTTCAAGTTTTGGAAAATTAATTTCCATAGACTTAATTATATCACACCCTTATCCCAGTTTAATTAACATTAAAAGTTTCCTCTCTGCCTCTCTGAGATATTTTTCGCTAATTTGTTTAAGATTATCTAAATCACTGTGATAAACGCTCATTAATTTTTCAAGGTCGCCTGTAAGAATTGATATTTTGTTTTTTAATTTCTTTGCATTTTTGATAGGGAAGGCTAAATAGATCATTTCTTCGTCTTTTAGAATTTTTGCTTTCCCATTGCCAACACAATCGACCACTACAATTTTTTTAGTTTTTTTCATAGTTTTTAAAAATTCTTCTTCAAAAGCTCGGAAACCATGTCCCCAATAAGTGGGTTTATCATAGGAAAGTTCTTCGTTGGCCGAAAAAACGAATAAATTTTCCTTTAAAACAAAGGGATGAGAGATAAGCGTACTCAAAAGTACTGCTACTCCCGATGCATTATCAACTGCTCCTTTTCCAATACTGTCGTAATGAGCGAAACAAATTACCTTTGGATTTCTTAAATTACCCACTAAAATGTTTCTTGCCTTGTACCTTACCGGTTTCACTCTCACTTCTCCTTCGATCTTTTCTGCTTTTAATATCAAATTTAAATCACCCCTACAAACTGCAATCGCTGGAGCAAAATAAAAATTAGAAAGAGAAATTCCTGGAGATTTTGGGTTAAAATTTATATTTGACTTATCAAGAAAAAAGCGCGAGGGAATTAAAGAACTAATTAAATAGTTTTTATCCCTTACTTTTCCAGAAACAAAAGAAGTTCCTTTACAAGCAATTTTCTTTCCATCAGCTATTAAAATTTCTTTTTCTACTTTTGGAACTTCTGTCCAAAAATATTGCAGTTTATATTGAAATTTAAACTTTTCCAAAAAAGAAATAATGAAATCACCCGCTTTTTGTTCGCCTTCCAGCTGTCGAGGAGAAAAGCTAATTAAATTTTTAATGAATAGTAAATAAGCAAATTCTCTCCTCATGGGATTAATTTTAGTATAAAAATAGGGGTCATTAAAGACCCCTTAAAAAATCAAATGAGCCCTTGTGTATTGAGGTAGGAAAGAACTTCTTTTGGATAGTAATTTAAAATTTTTGCTTCTTCCTCTGAGCTAATACAGGTTGGATGGTAGACAATCAGTGGTTCTACTCCAAGTTTTTCTATGGTCTCTTCAATCGCTGGTATTACTACTTCTTCGTTGAATTTATCTAAGGTTGGAAATCCTGGACTTTCAAAGCTTTCAAATAAAATGCCTCTGTGGGTCAAAGCCATGAAGAACTTTGGATAATATTGTTTTGCTGGCCCTATGGATTTCAACCACTTGGAGATATCTAAAACATTTCCATTGTTAAGTCCGAGACTGTTGCGCATCTCTCGATGAACTTTTGTCAAAGGCTCTCCGTTTTTGCAATAGATCCGATTCATTGGTACTCCATTTAGAAAATTTAGTTTTCTCGGATCAACCAGGTATCCAGAAATAAGCTTGTCTCCTCCTCTCTTACCCTTTCCACAGTAAACTCTAATCTTTATTAATCTCATTTTTGATGGATTCACTGTAACAAATTTATCCTCTGAAAATTCCAGCCATATTGCCTTTAATCCACTCTCTCTGCAACGTGTCTGAAACTGTACATCCTCAAATCGAGCACTAGCAACATGTCTAGCCAAGAATCCATACTGCCCCTCTGGAAGAGGACAGTCCTTAAGTATACTTTCTGCTTTTTCTCTCAATTTATCATCTCTCTGCCTTCGCTGAAGCTCTTGTTTAGCTTCCTCCAACCCCCAATAATACTTCATCAAAACACCCCCTAGAAAACTATAGAAAGTGCTAAAGGGAGACTTAAAAAGCCTCCCTGGCTGGGAGGCTAAGGTTTGGGGTAGATAAAATTTCAACTTAACCTCCCAGCCCGAGAGGCCTCAAAATCAAGACGAAACAAATTTTTTTTCTTAATGTCATTTTTTTCTACTTAAAATTTTATAGAAAATCAAAAATTCTTGTCAAGACCTTACATTCTCTTTGGAACTTCAATTCCTAAAAGAAATAATGAATTCTGGATAATTTGCGCAACCGCCTTTGTTAAAAGAAGTCTAAAATTTTTTATTTCTTTGTCCTCTGCCTTTAAAATAGGGTATATATCGTAAAAAAAGTTATAATTTCTAGCTAACTCAAAAACAAAGTTACAAATCAAATTTGGAGAAAATTTTTCTGCTGCATCTTGGACTATTTCTGGGAACTTATAAATCTCTCTTAAAATCTCAATCTCTTCTTTCTTTAACTTTTCGATTCGCAATTTACAATTTTCAATTTGTGATTTTTTAGCCTTCCTCAAAACGCTCTGGCATCTCACAAAAGTGTATTGTAAATAAGGAGCGGAATTTCCTTTCAAATTCAAAACTTTCCCCCAATCAAAAACTATGTCTTTTGATGGGTGCTGAGAAAGATCATTATATTTTACTGCTCCAATCCCAACAATTTTGGAAATTTTTTCTTTTTCCTTTTCTGTTAAACCCCGAGAGGTTTCAGACTTTTCAATGATTTCTCTTGCTCTTTCAATTGCCTCATTTAATACATCTTCTAAATGGACAGTTTCTCCTTTTCTTGTGGAGAATTTTCCAGTTTTGGTCCTATACAAACCATGTGCAACGTGAACGAACTTTGTTTTTTTAGTCCATCTTAAAATCTCTACTGTCTTGAAAAGTTGCTGAAAATGCAATTTCTGATCTACTCCAACTTCATAAATTATCAAATCTGGATTCCATCTTTTCAGTCTGTATTTTATTGTTGCTAAATCTCTTGTGAAATAAGTTGTCGTCCCATCAGATTTTTGAACAATTACTGGAGGGAATTCATTATTTGGAAATTCAATTATTAGCGCTCCCTGACTTTCTTTTGCAATTTTTTTCTTTTTCAATTCTTCGATTATTTCTTTTAGCATCGGTTCATAAAAGCTCTCTCCCAAAACTACATCAAATTTAACCCCCAAAAGATTATAAATTCTTTCAAATTCCTTTAAGGAGATTTTAACTAAAGTTTTCCAAATTTTCCTCGCTTCTCTTTCGCCCTCTTCTAATTTTTTAAACCATTTCCTTCCTTCCTCTTCCAATTGAGGGTTTTTTTCTGCCTCTTTATGAAATTTCACGTAAAGCTCCTCTAACTCATTAACTGAATAATCATCAATTTTCTTTTTTCCCCATTTTTTTATTGCAAAGATTAATTTTCCAAATTGGGTTCCCCAATCTCCCAAATGATTGTCCCCGATAACTTTATAGCCTAGGAATTTGTAAAGGTTGTAGAGGGCTTGGCCAATGATTGTGGATCTTAAATGTCCGATTCCAAAAGGTTTTGCAATGTTTGGCGAAGAGTAATCAATTATAACTGTTTTTCCTTTTCCAATTTTGCTTTTTCCGTAATTTTCTTTCTTTTTAAAAATCTTTTTTAACTCTTTAAAGAAAAAATCTAAAGAAAAGAAAAAATTTATAAAACCAGGTTCTTTAACTTCAACTCTTTCAAAGATTTTTTCTTTCTTAACCGAGGTTGCGATTCGATTTGCTATTTCAATCGGTTTTTCTTTTAACTCTTTAGCAATTAAAAAAGCTAAATTTGTCGAGTAATCTCCTAGCTCTTTTCTCTCTGGGTGCTCAATTTGAAATTTTTGAATTTTTATGCCGGGGAAAAGAGTCTTAACTGAATCTTCGAGGGTTTTTTTAATTTTTTCTTTCATCAATTCAATTTTAGTAGATTTTTGTTAAAATTTAAAAATGAGAATTTTGGCAGAAAATAAAAAAGCACATTTTAATTTTGAAATTTTGGAAAAATTTGAGGCGGGAATTTCTCTTTTTGGGCAAGAAGTAAAGTCCCTTAAGGCTTGGGGAACGAATTTAGCAGGAACTTATGTGGTAATAAAAGGGGAAGAGGCATTCTGGGTTGGAGCAAATATTCCGCCTTGGCAACCAAAAAACATTGGAGGAAGTTATAACCCGCAAAGGGATAGAAAGCTTTTGCTAAAAAAGTCTGAAATCAAATATTTAATTGGAAAGTCAAAACAAAAAGGCTTGACTTTGGTACCATTAAAAGTTTATACTAAAAATGGGAAAATAAAATTGGAATTTGGATTGGGGAAGGTAAGAAAAAAAGTTGAAAAGAAGGAATTGATCAAAAAAAGAGAAATAGAAAGAGAAATTCAAAGAGCACTAAGAGAGTATTAGTTTGCTGGTTAGCTGGTTATCTGGTTTTCTGGGTGCTGGTTAGCTGGTTTTCTGGGTGCTGGGGGGTGGCTTGCTGGGTGGCTAGGGATGGGGATGTATTAGAATCGACGGAAATTTCTCCTTTGCCATGCGGGCGGAGTTTGCTAGAATCTCCTTAAACTTCTAGCAAAATTTAATGCCAACGAACCTTCTCTTGCATTAGCTTATTGCTAATGCCATCTGCCTGCCTGTCCTCGCTCGGGCAGTGTCAGGTGTCATATTAAGCGAGGGAAGCACTTTCGATTGTTAACAATTAATCTTAGATTTATTCTAGATGGTTGTCAGTTTTCCTTAAACTGACTAGGCCCGTAGATTTGGTAAAGGGGAATTTCCGGACGGGAGTGCAATTCTCCCCATCTCCAAAAGTTTTTGGAAAAGAAATTTTTAATAAACAATCAAATAAGGGCAAATAAAGTCAGGGTAATTGACGAACAGGGAAAGAATTTGGGGGTTTTTTCTTTGGAAGAAGCACTCGAAATGGCAAAAGAGCGTAATTTAGATTTAATTCAGATTACAGAGAAAGTTGATCCTCCAGTTTGTAGAATTTTTGATTACGGAAAGTTTCTTTATCAAATGAAAAAGAAAGAGAAAGAAAAAAGAAAGGAGAAGGGAAAAGAAATTAAAGGGATTAGATTAGGTTTTAATATTTCAGAGCATGATATGGAAACTAGAGCAAACCAGGCGAAAGAATTTTTAGAAGAAGGAAATAGAATCCAGATTGAAATGATTCTGAAAGGGAGAGAAAGAGAATTAACAAATTTTGCAAAAGAAAAAATCAAAAGATTTCTTGAGATTTTGGAAAGTAAAGTTCAAATAAAAGTGGAACAAGATTTGAAAAAAGTTCCCAGAGGGTTTATAATGATAATTTCAAAAAAATGAAAACAAGAAAATCAATCCTAAAAAGATTCAAAATTACAAAAACTGGAAAAATTTTAAGGAGAGTTTGTGGACAAAACCACTACCGGGCAAAAAAATCTTCAAAGAAAAAAAGAAAAGCCAGAAAGTGGGTTCCTTTATCTAAAACTGAGGTCAGAATTATTAAAAAATATTTAAGCAGACCGTAAAATGGTAAGGGTAAAAAAAGGGAAAACAAGGCACAAAAGAAGGGAAAGGCTTTTAAAAAAAGTTAAGGGTTTTAAATGGAAAAGAAAGTCAAAATATAGGTTAGCAAAGGATGCTTTGCACCATGCTCTAGAACATGCCTACGTTGGAAGAAAAGAGAAAAAAAGAAAAATGAGAGCTTTGTGGCAAACTCAAATTGGCGCTGCCCTAAAACCATTTGGAATTTCCTACAGTAGATTCATTTCAAAATTGAAAGAAAAGAAAATTGAATTGGATAGAAAAATTTTGGCAGAGCTGGCAAAAAATCATCCTCAAGTTTTTGAGAAAATTGTTGAGGAAGTAAAGGGTTAAAGATTAAAAGTTTTTAAAAATTCGTTCGCTTTTTTCAAAATCTCTTTTGCATTTTGGAAAGTTAATTTCTCGATTGCTTTTTCAAAGGGTAACCACTCATAACCTATGTGTTCAAAAGAAATTTGAACATTTTTTTCTTTTGTTTCTGCTAAAAGAAAAGTAACAAATTTTAAAATGTTTTTTCCTTTGAACTTAAAGAAATACTTAATTGTTTCTTTAAACCCTGGCAAAATTTTAATATCTTTTAATCCAGTTTCTTCAAAAACTTCCCTCTTTACCGTATCCTCAATTTCTTCTCCTTTTTCAATATGTCCTTTTGGAAAATCCCAATAATCCTTCTCTGCACGATGAGAAGCCCCTGGGTAATGCAAAAGCAAATAATAAATTTTATTGTTTTCTTTCCTAAAAATTACTGCCCCAGCTGATTTTTCTACTGGCATTACTTTTTAAGGAATTTTAACAACTTTTCCAATGACCAACAATTTATAATATCTTCTTTTTCAGCCCAACCCCGCCTTGCTTGAGCAATTCCTAGCTCGATAAACCTCATTTGGTCTACATGGTGGGCATCAGTGTTAATTACCATTTTCACTCCCATTTCTTTTGCTTTTTTGATATTAAGATCGTTCAAATCTAATCTTTCAGGATAAGAGTTAATTTCTAAAATCGTTCCAGTCTCTTTTGCAACTCTTAAAATTTTATCAAAATCTATCTCGTATTCATCTCTTTTTTGAATTAACCTTCCTGTTGGATGAGAAATAATATCAACGTTTGGATTTTTCATTGCTCGAATGATTCTTTCTGTCATTTCTTCTCTTGACATTTTAAATTTTGAATGAACTCCAGCAATCACAAAATCTTGTTCTTTTAAGCACTCATCATCGAGGTCAATTTTCCCATCTGGTAAAATGTTTGCTTCGCACCCTTTTAGAATTCGGAATTTCGTATTTCGTATTGCGTATTGCGTATTTAATTTATCGATTTCTTTATTCCTTTCTCTTAGTTTTTTCTCATCCAATCCATGCTCAATTTTCAAAAACTTGGTGTGATCTGCGATTCCAACGTATTCATAACCCATTTTAATTGCATATTCTGCAATTTCTTCTATTGAATTTTTTCCTCCGTCCCATTTTGAATGAACGTGCAAGTCTCCTTTGATGTCTTTGTAATCGATGATTTTTGGAAGTTTGTGATTTAGGGCTGCTTCAATTTCTCCTCTATCTTCTCTTAATTCTGGTGGAATCCAGTCCATTCCTAACTTTTCATAAATCTCTTTTTCATCTTCTCCGGCAATCATTTCAGGTCCTTTAAAAAGCCCGTATTCTGAAAGTTTTAACCCTTTCTCAATAGCAATTTTTCTCAAAGCTATGTTGTGCTCTTTTGAACCGGTAAAATATTGTAATGCAGCACCGTAGGATCTCTTTGGTAAAACTCTAATATCCATATCAAAACCTTCCCTCATTCTTACTGAAGCTTTTGTATTTCCTTTCCCCCAAATTTTAATCACACCTGGAAGAGAAACAAAAAAGTCCATGATAGGCTCTGGGTTTTTTGAAATCACTAAAAAGTCAACATCCCCAATCGTTTCCTTCATTCTTCTAATTGAACCTACAACATCTATCCTTTCAACTTCTTTTAAATTCTTTAATTTTTCATAAACCTCTTTTACTATTGGCAAAATCTCACCCAAGAGAAACCTTCCTTTTGACCTTTTTGCAAACTCGATTGCTTCTAAAATGTTCTTTTCAGTTTTTTCCCCAAACCCATACAGAGAAGCAATTTTGTGGAATCTAATTGCTTCTTCAAGCTTTTTTAAATTAGTAATTCCTAATTTCTCATACAAAATCTTCATTCTTTTTGGTCCCAATCCTTCAATTCTCATTAACTCATCTAAATTTATCGGATATTTTTTCTTATACTCCTCGTAATATTGAATCTTTCCAGTTTTCAAATATTCCTCAATCTTTTTGGCAATGCTCTCTCCAACTCCTGGAATTTTTCTCAACCCCTCAAATCCCTTTTCTTTGTAAATTTCTTCAACATCTTTTTCTAAACCTTCCAAAGTCAATGCTGCTTTTTCATAAGCATAGGGTTTAAATTTAACATCTTCCATCTCTAAAAAATAGGCAATTTCGTAAAAAATTTTGGCAATTTCTTGGTTTTTCATTTTTTCAAAAATTCATCTTTTAAAGCAAGAATCAAAAAAGAAGAAATTAAACTGAAAATGCCAACTAGAATAAAAGTTACATTAAATCCAAATTTTGTTACCAAAAATCCACCGATTCCAGCAGTAATTCCAGTTGCAAGAGAAATAAAGCTTGCCCTTATTCCCCATTCAGTTGCTTCTTTTCCTTTGTCAATTTTCTTTGTGAAAATTGACATATAGCCTGCAAAGGCAGCGGCAGTTGAAATTCCGTAGATTCCTTGCAAAAGATAGATTTGCCAAGGGAACTTTGAAAAAATGTAAAAGAAAGGTAAGAAAGAGGAAATTAAAAATCCAAAAAACATTGTCCAAAAATCGTCGCTTTCTCCTTTCCTCTTATCTAAATAGAAAGAAAATGGAATCCTGACGAAAGAAAATAAAATTAAATAAATTGCAGAAGCTAAACCGACTACTGCTGCGCTTCCTCCAATAATTCTTTCAACAACAAAAATTGCAAAAACTGGAGAAATTAATCCCCAGGATGCTTCAAAAACTAAGTCACCAAGAATTAAATATTTAATGACTCTATTAATATTAAAATCAGAGAAATTTATTTTCATTACTTCCCTATAATTTTCACCAAAATTTCTCTTTCCCTTGGTCGATTGTCAAAATCAATGAAAACAATCTGCTGCCAAGTCCCTAAAACTAATTTTCCATTTTCAACAGGAACTGTTAGAAAAGGCTTTATCAAAGAAGATCTCAGATGGGAAAATCCGTTTGCCTCTCCCCAGACATCATCATGATGGTATTTTTTATCAGAAGGAACCAATTTTTCCATCAATTCTTTAAAATCTTTCAAAAGATGAGGTTCGTTTTCAATCGTTGTAATTCCGACCGTCGAACCAGGAGAAGATATAATGCAAATTCCCTCTTTTACTCCAGATTTTCTCACTGCTTCTTCAACTCTTGAAGTAATATCAATAATATCGCAAAAACCTTTTGTTGAAACTGTAAACCTCATTTTTTAATTTTATAATATTTTCAAAAGTTCTTTGGCATTTTCTATCGCATAACCGTGAGCGTCGTTGTTGAAATAAACATAAACATCAAGATTTTGTTTTTTCCATTCTTTTATCTTTTTGGCTAAATTTTCTAACTCTTTCTTCGTATACTTTGAACCAAACAAAATTTTTGAGCCGTGCATTCTCACATAAACAAAATCTGCAGTAACTTGATAAACTTTTGGCCAAGAAGGGGAATCGACAACAACCCAGGCAAAATTAAATCTTTTTAAAATTTGATAGATTTTTTCGTTACACCAACTTTCATTCCTAAATTCGAAAGCAAATCTTAATACCTTTGGAGCTTCTTTCAAAACTATTTTCCCAAAATCCTTTAGTTTTTTAGAATCTGCTTTCAAAAACGGAGGAAATTGGAACAAAAGAGGGCCCAATTTTTCTCTCAAAATCAATGCCCTTTTCAAAAAAATTCTCCATGGCTCTTTGCAATCTACCAATTTTTTAACATGAGTGATAAATCTTGAAACTTTTACTGCAAAAATAAAATTTTTTGGAGTTCTTTTGTACCAACCCTCGAATGCTTTTTCGCCAGGCAATCTATAAAAAGTATTGTTCAATTCAACTGTGTCAAAATGCTGACAATAATATTCAAGCTTTTTTGACTTTGGCCAATCTTCAGGATAAAAAATTTCCTCCCAATGAGGATAAATATAACCTGAAGTCCCTATGTAAATTTTTGACATAATTTTTGAAATCTTAGACTATCCTCAAGCATGTTAAGATTGTTAAAAAGAACATAATTTTCTTTTTTATCACAAAACTTTAAAAGCTCTTTTAAATCTTTCTCTCTGTATTTGTAGTGGAGGTTATAATCAGGTTTTCCATGAAGTCGAAAATAATTTATCTTTCCAAAAACTGGTTTTTGTTTGAAAGGATCTACGCAATGAACCAAATTTAATTCTTTACAAAGCTTCTTTATCAAATCCTCTGGCCAATTTCCTCTTGGTTCCCACACAAAAATGAAATTTTTTTCTTTGATTTTTTTGAAAAAATTTCGAAAGTTTTCGATATTTTCTTTTTCTGACTTAAAAGAAGCGGGGCATTGAAAAACGATGATTTTTGAATTTAAATTTTTTGCAACTTCTCTTGTCATTTCCCAGGCTTCAAACACTTCCCTTGTGTTTTTAAAAAATCCATAATTTTTTGGATTTCCAAATTTTCTTTTCAATCTTTTGTAAGTTGGGCTTTTTGAATCATGAGTTATAACCTGAAAAGCCTTTAAAGTGAATTCAAAATTTTTCGGCGCCTCCTCTCTCCATCTTTTTACAGTTTCTATTTTTGCAGGAATTTCATAAAAAGTTGATTGCAGTTCAACCAAAGAGAATTTTTTAAAGTACTCTTTTTTATTTGTCGGAAATCCGCAGCAACCCACTTTAACCATAGAATTTCTTTTTCATTTCCTCCATCAAAGAAAGACAAACCTCATCTGTACAGCTTTCAAATGCCCATTCCCAAAGCGGAGCTGAAATAAACTCCTTGTATTTTTTCTCGTAAATAAGTCCTTGAAGCAAAACTGCTAGAATATTTAACTCACCTAAAAATTTTGCTTCCAAGGAGCTCCTCGTCCTGTATTCGTGCCAAAGTTCTAAAATTTCTTTTCTTATTGTAGAATCTAAATTCTGAGTAAGTTTTTCCATAGCTTTTTTTTCTGTTTGATAATCTGCTAAAAATATCCATTCCTTTTCTTTTTTTGACAATCTAATCATCTTTTTTAGTATTTTCCTCCGTTCATCTTCATCCTTTGGCAATATTCTATCGTAAGGAGTAGTATCTCCAGTATAAACTGCTGACATCTCATGACAAATGGCCATTTTTAAAAGTTTTTCCTGATTTAGATTTCTTTTTTCTCTTCCAAAAACCCACGCCATGAGCGCTAAAGTGAACATGTGTCCCGCTACTGTTTCAGGATTTTTTACCCCTCTTAAAACCCAATATAATCTTGGCATTCTTTTTAATTTTCCAATTTCTAAAATAAAATCGAGTATCTTTTCTAATTCTTTTTTCAAACCAAAACCGAAAATTTTTTCTTCAATTTTAGCTTTTGGACTATAAAATTTATTTTGAATAACTTTGTAAAAAAGAGTCAGAAACGAATCGGTAATTAATTCTTCTGCTTCTTCCCACCAAGGTGTAACATAATCATAGTCTTTTTGATCTAAATTTTCGAGAGCCTCCAGCATTCCTTCCATTTTGTCAATTTGTAAAAAAATTTTTCCTTCTTTTGTCAAATTTTTTTTGTAATCAACCCAATAAGAAAAAATTTCTTTTTTTAGCTCGGAGTTGGCAAGCTCCAGCAATTTCATGAAAATTTTTTTCTCTTCCTCGAATTCCTCTTCACTTCTTTTTTTCTTTTCCTCAAGCGGAAGCCTAATCCACCTTTTCAATCTTTCTTTCCTTTTCTTTTCGTCATCGGGTAATAATCCCCAAAATGGTGTTTTATCTCCTCCATATACTTCACAAAGATCGTGAGAAAGAGCGGTTTTTATCATTTTTTCAATTTTCAAGCCCATTTTCTTTCCCAAAACCCAACTTGACACAGCAACTCGAAAAGTATGATCAGCCACTGAGGGAGGATTGGGCACCCCTAACCAAACTAAGCCAGTTCTCGGTATTTCTTTTAATTTTTGGACCTCAACTAAAAATTCTAAATTGGAGTTAACATTTGTCATGAAATTTAAATAACCTCTTTTAAAAGAATACCAAAATTTTGAGAGGATTTTAAGAGATTTATTTTAAGAGATTTCGTATTTTATTTTTTTAATCCTATACTTGACACTGATCGGAGAAGTAATGGCTACCTCATCTCCCACTCTTTTCCCTAAAAGAGCCCTTCCAACCGGAGATTCAATTGAAATTTTTCCTTCGCTTGGATTTGCTTCCAAACTTCCTACAAGCATAAATTCGTTAATTAATCCGTCTTCATCTTCCAAAGTTACAGTTGCTCCAATATCAACAATATCCTGTTTTTCCTTCGGAGGTTTGGTGATGAGAATATAATTTTTTAAAATATAATCTAATTCTAAAAGTCTGCTTTCCAAAAGCTCCATGTCCTCTTTAAATGCCAGATACTCAATGTTAATATCTTCTGAATGGAAAATTTTAGGACTCTCGCCCTCTACTTTTGAAAGCCTCAGGGCTTTTAATGTTTCGTATTCCTTTTTTAATCTTTCTAATCCTTCTTTTGTTATGTAAAATTTTTTATCCATATTATTGAAGAACCCCCGCTTTTTGTCGGGGGTTCAGTAAGATTTTTATTTGATGATCGCTTTTTTTATTCCAACTTACTGAACCCCCTTCTAAATGTTTTAATAACCAAAACAAAAGTTGTCCCACATGAGAAAGAGGGAATGGTTTTCAAGATTTTAAAATAAGCCCACCTCATGTTAGTCTACTCTTTATTATAAAAAACCAAAAACCCTTGTCAAGTAGCAATTTCCTATTATTTTCTTAAAATTAAATTGTATGATCGAAATAGATGGTTCATTTGGAGAAGGGGGAGGGCAGATTTTAAGAACTGCTACTGCTCTAGCAGCTGTTAAAAAAATTCCTTGTCGAGTTTTTAACATTAGAAAAGGAAGGGAAAAACCGGGGCTTCAAACTCAGCATTTGTTGGGATTAAGGGCTTTGGCAGAACTTTGTAATGGAAAACTCGAGGGGGATTGTTTAAACTCGACTGAAATTGAATTTTACCCGGGAGAGATCACCGCAAAAAATCTTCAAGTAAAAATTGACACCGCAGGTTCTATTACTCTTTGTCTTCAGACTCTTGTGCCAGTGGCTTTATTTGCGAAAAATCCAGTTAAAATTTTTTTTAAAGGTGGGGGCACTGACGTGCCGTTTAGTCCAACGATAGATTATTTCCGTTATGTTTTTTTAAAAATTTTAGAGAAAATGGGGGCAAAAGTGGAAATTAATGTTCTCAAACGAGGATTTTATCCAAGTGGTGGTGGAGAAGTAGAAGTAAAAGTTTATCCTTCAAAATTAAAACCATTAAATCTTGTTGAGCGGGGAAAATTTCAGAAAATTTTGGCAATTTCGGTAGCATCTGAGTCTTTGAAAGAAAGAAAAGTTGCTGAAAGGCAATTGAGCGAACCAAGAAAAGTTTTTAGAGCATTGAAATTGGAAACTGAAGAGAAAATAGAATATGCCAAAACTGAATCCCCAGGAAGTTGTTTGTGTTTAGTAGCAAAATTTGAAAATACTGTTTTGGGAAGCGATAACTTGGGAAGATTGGGTGTTCCTGCAGAAAAAATTGGAAAAGAATGTGTGGAAAAACTTTTAGAAGAAGAAAGATCTGGTGCCTGTTTGGATAGATATTTGGCAGATCAAATTTTACCCTACATGGCTTTGGCTCCGGGCAAATCTCAAGTGACTGTTTCTCAAATTACTGAGCATTCCAAAACAAATCTTTTGATAATTGAAAAATTTATGAATGGGAAATTTGAAATAAAAGAAAATTTAATCAGTTGGCTTCCTAGGTAGATAGGATCTAAAGTAAAAGTGTTTTACAATTTCGTTTGCAGCAAGATAGGCTAAAGCGAGAGAGATAATAATTAAAATTGTTTGGAGAGTGGGGGAAATGAAATAGAAATAATTTTGTCCAAATTCTGTGAATGGTAAAGTAAATGAAACGAGCCAGACCAAAATTGAAAGGAAAATCAAAATTGAACTGGGTGATTTTGCTAAAAGAAAGAATTTTCTTGTTCTAACTGAAAAAATAATCACTAATTCAGTTAAAACTGAAAGTAAAAACCAATGGGTTTGGATTGATTTTTCTCCTTGATTGAAAAAAATTCCAAAGAAAATGAAGTCAAAAAAGGAAGAAACTAAAGCTAAAAAGAAAATAAAAGGAAAAATTTGGGAAAATTTTTGAACTTTTGGTCTTCTTAGTTCTTCTGGATCTAGAGTATCGGCGGCAATTGAAACTAAGGGTAAATCTGTTAACAAATTCAAGAGCAAAATCTGAGTTGGAAGCATTGGTAAAAAGGGGAAAATCAAGGAAATTCCAGCCATTGAATACATATTCCCAAAATTGGAAGCTAAAGTCGCCTTAATATATTTTTGAATGTTTGAAAAAATATTTCTTCCCCTCCTTATTCCTTCCACAATCGTTTTTAAGTCATCCTTTAACAAAATAATATCTGCTACTTCTTTTGAAATTTCTGCTGCTCCTTTGACAGCAATCGCAACGTTTGCTTCTTTTAATGCCGGGGCATCGTTTATTCCTTCTCCAATAAATCCAACTTCGTATTTTTTCTGTAAAGATTTTATAATTTTCAATTTTGTTTCCGGTAAAACCCTGGCAAAAACTGAATATTTTTCGCAAATTTCATCAAATTCTTTCTCTGAAAGATTTTCTAGATCTTTACCCAAAATCACTTCTTCTTCGCTCTTTATTAGCCCAACCTCCTTTGCTATTTGAGTTGCAACTTCTTTTGAATCTCCAGTTAAAATTTTAATTTGAACCCCCAACTTTTTTGCCAAATTCAATGTCTTTTTTGCATCTTTCTTTAAAGGATCTAAAAAGCACAAAATTCCCAAAAATTCTAATTCTTTTTCATCTGCTTCAGAAAATGAATTTCCACTAAATTCTTTATAAGCAATTGCCAAAACCCTCTTTCCCTCTTTTCCCTTTTCTTTTGCAATTTTTAAAATTTCCTCTCTTTCATTCCCTTTTGAAAGTTCCAAAATCTTTTCTGGGGCTCCTCTTAAAATTAAAAATCTTTTTCCTTCAAATTCAACCAAAACAGAATTTCTCAATCTTTGGGGAGAAAAAGGAATTTCATAAATTAGTTTTGCTCTTTTTAATTCCCTAGTCCTTGTTTTTACTCTCTCATAAATTGCCAAATCAAAAGGGTTTTGAACGACTTCAACTTCTTTTTCCAAAAGTGAGGAAGCAAAGAAAGCAAAATTTAAACATTTTTCTTCATCTTTTGAAAAAACTTCAGTTAAAGTTAATTTGTTTTCGGTTATAGTTCCGGTCTTATCTGTACATAAAACTTCAACGTTTCCCAAATCTTCGATTGCTTCCAATCTTTTGACTAAAACATTTCTCTTTGCTAGTCTCAAGGCTCCGTTTGAAAGGGAAACCCCAACAACAACTGGTAGAGCCTCTGGAACAAGACCGACAAGTAAAGCCAAACAAAAGATTAGAAAATCAATTGGATTTTGTTGCTTTTTTAAAATAAGATTGACGAAAAAAATAAGAAAGATTGTCAAAACAACAAATCTAATAATTATCTTTGAAAAATCTAAAATTTCTTTTTGGTACAAGCTCGGTTTTTCAATTTTTGCAATCAATTTTCCAATTTTTCCAATTTCAGTTTCTCTCCCAGTTGAAATAACGATTCCCTTTGCCTTTCCAGAAACTATTGAGGTTCCAGAAAATAAGATGTTCTTTGCTTCAAAAATTTGATTTGTCTCTTTTTCTAATTTTTCTGAAATTTTTACTACAGGCTCTGATTCTCCAGTTAAAATTGATTCATCAACCAAAAGATTTCTCTCTTCAATTATCCTTAAATCAGCAGGAACGATATCTCCAGTTTGCAAAATAACAATATCTCCCGGAACCAAAAATTTTTTATCGATTATTTTTTCTTTGCCTTCTCTCAAAACGTTGACGTCTGGAGGAAAATAAGATTTCAAAAGAGAAAGTGCTCGATGGGCTCTGTATTCTTGAGAAAATCCCAAAATTACATTTAAAAAAGCGAAAATGAAAATCAAAAAGGCATCGATCTTTTCTCCAATTAAAAATGCTAAAATAGCAGCAATTATTAAAAGATAAAAAAATGGAGATTTTAGTTGTCTCAAGAAAATCTCAATTGATAAAACTTCTTTTTCTTTAATTTCATTCAAGCCATAAATTTTCTGTCTTTCTTTAACCTCGCTCTCGCTTAAACCATTTTCTCTACTTTTTAAAACCTCGAATACTTCTTTTATCTCTTTTGCTGTAAATTCTGGAAAAGGCATAAAATTTCTTTTTTAACTTTTTCTTTGTTTTCTCTCGTCAAATAAAAAACCCTTGTGTCTTTTCTTTGTTTTATTTTATCGCAAAATGGATTTTCCTGTAGCATTATCGTTCCTAAGACTTTGTTTTCAGAATCCAAGGCTTTTAAAATCGCATCTCTAAATTTATTTGAAAAAAGTTCCATTTTTCCTATCTCATCAACAACTATCAAAAAATTTCCTTTTAATCCTTCTTCAATTTCCTTTATTCCAATTTCCTCTAAATTCTTCAAAAGTACTCCATACTTTGATACTTTGTAAGAACTCTTGAGTCCTTTTTCTGCAAAAATCCCTTCTTTTTTGCTTAAAGTCAAAATTTTAAAACCTATTCTTTCTCCATCCCTTCTTATTTCTTCAGTAAAAAATCCTTTGGTAGGGATTTTCAATTCTTTCAAAATTTCTTTTATCAAAGTTGTTTTTCCACAACCTGGTGGACCGGTGATAAAGATATTTTTTATCATCTTAAAAAGCGAGAAATTAAATAAAAGACAACAGACAAAATAACACTAATTAAAATGCAAGTTCCCAAAGGAAAATAAAACGTAAAGTTTTCTTTTTTAATCAAAATATCCCCTGGCAATCTTCCAAGATAGGGAATTTTTCCAGCAAAAGAAAAAATTAACCCAAGTAAAATCAAAATTAGTCCAAAAAAGATTAAAATTTTTCCAAAAAATTCAATCATGTATAAATTCTTTTTAAACCAAATTTTTTGGTTAGTTTTATTGCTTCTTGAAATTCTTCTTCACTAATCCTTCTTGAAAGTTCAGGATATTGATGGGCTTTGTAAGCTGGCCAATATTGATCCATTATATTAATGAATGTGTTTTTTGAAATCTCTTTTGAAATAAATTCGAAAATTTTTTCAGAACCTGCCAAATTGTTTGGCAAAACTAAATGGCGAACGATTAACCCTCGAACAGCAATTCCTTCCTCACTAATTACTAAATCTCCAACTTGCCTGTGCATTTCTTTGATTGTTTTTTTTATTATTTCAAAATAATTTGGAGCACTTGAATATTTTGTGGCAATTTTGTCATCTGAATATTTTGCATCTGGCATGTAAATGTCAAAAATTCCATCTAACAATTTTAAGGTTTTCACTGAATCGTAAGCGTTGGTATTATAAACCAGAGGAATTTTCAGTCCCATTTTTATTGCAATCTCTAAACTCTTTACAATTTGGGGAACTTGAGGAGTGGGGGTAACAAAATTGATGTTGTGGCAACCTAAATTTTGAAGCTCAATCATCATCTCTGCCAATCTTTCAAAAGAAACTTCCTCACCAATTCTCAATTGAGAGATTTCATAATTTTGACAATAAACGCAAGATAGATTACAAGAAGTCATGAAAATCGTACCAGAACCGTATCTTCCAACCAAAGGTGTTTCTTCGCCAAAATGGGGATGGAAAGCAGAAACCATCGGCAAGTATCCTAATTGGCAATATCCTTTTTCTCCTTTTAATCTATTAACATGGCATTTCCTTGGACAAATTTCACAATTTTTTAAAATTTTAAAAAGCTTTTCAACTCTCTTTTGCAATTTTCCTTTTTTCAAATTCAAATAAGAAGGGGTCATTCCAATTCAATTATAAAAAAACCCCCTCCTTTGATGAGGGGGTGGAGGAAATTTTACCTTCCTTTTTCAACCCTTCTTTTTGCCCAGCATTCTTTGCAGTAAACTGGTCTTCCTGGTGTTGGTTCAAATGGCAATTCGGTTATTTCTGCTCCACAGTCTGAACAGGACCAATTTCCCTTATGCATTTCTCGGTGAAATCTTTTTCCTCCAAATTTCTTGAACGCCATAATTTTTCTAAATTAAAAGCGACCTTGTCCTAGGTCGCTACCTAAATTTCGAAACGAAATTTAAATAGCTTCCCCTGGTAGCTAGTATTTTAGCAAAAATTAATACCACTGTCAAATTTTTGTACAAACTCATCCCATCGCAAAAAATCCAAAGTTTTAAACTGCGTGTTTTAAAGGAGGAATGGTATCTAAAGATTTAATGAGTTCTTTAGGGTGTAAAAAAGATTAACCAATTTTGAATTTTCAAGTAGGTAGTCGAACTTGCGCAATTTTTAATCGTACCTTAAATTTGACCACCGCCCACATCTATCCCCCCATCTAGCAATAATTTTATCATTCATTTTTGCTTCTATTACTTCACATTGATTTGGGCAACCTTTACATTGAAAAGAATCACATTTAATATCCATATCTGAGATTTCAAATCCCCTAAACTTCGTTTTCTGAGGAGGATGCTCTTTTACCAAAAGAGCAACTCCAAAAGCTCCCATAACTTTGTTGTACTTTGGAACAATAACCTTTTGGCCCAAAGCTTTCTCAAAAGCCCATCTCATTCCAACATTTTCTGAAACTCCGCCAACAAATAAAATTGGAGATAAAATTTTTTTCCCTTTTGCAACATTTGATAGATAATTTCTCACTAAGCCCTCACAAAGCCCTGCCACAATATCTTCAACTTTGTGACCAATTTGTTGTTTATGAATCATGTCCGATTCGCAAAAAACTGTACATCTACTAGCGATGGTGGTTGGTTTTTTTGATTTCAAGACTAATTCTCCAAATTTTTCAATCGGAATTCCCAACCTAAATGCTTGGGCATCTAAAAAGCTGCCGGTTCCAGCGGCGCACAGGTAATTCATCGCAAAATCCACTGCCACTCCATTTTCCAAAATAATTATTTTTGAATCTTGTCCCCCAATATCAATGACTGTTCTTACTTCAGGAACTAAAAAAGATGCTCCCTTTGCGTGAGCTGTAATTTCATTTTTTATTAAATCTGCTCCAACAATCACTCCTGCCAAATATCTTGCAGAACCTGTAGTTCCTACTCCAGAAATTTCAATTTTTGGGTTGTGATTTTCAATCCACTCTTTTAATTTTTTCAATTCCCTTTGAATTGCCTCTATCGGTCTCCCCCCTGTTCTTTCGTAGTTCCAATACAAAACTTCTCCCTTTTTATCAATCAAAACAAATTTTACAGTTAAAGATCCTACATCAATTCCCAAATATGCTTTCATGTTTTTTGCTTTTTTTGATAATAATTTTTTACCACATCCACAAATGCTTCAATTCTTGTATCAATTCCTGCTTCTGCAACTTGTTCATCTAAAGATAAAGATAAAAATGGAATTCCAGTCTCTTGATGGATTTTTTCTAAAATAGGGCGCACACTTGTCTCGGGCATGCAAAAACTTGGTAACAATTGAATCACTCCATCGAATCCTTTTTTTACATATTTTAGCATCTCATAAATTGCGTCCCTCCCGTGTCCTCCGACTGTAGATCCCAAATAAGGTTTTATTTTTCTTTGAATGAAAAAATCTTTAAAGAAAATTTTCTTTTTCAAATGATAAAGTAAACTCATTTCTCGATGGACCTCTACTCCCAAATTTCCAAGTTTTTTCTCAATTTCAAAATTTACCACATGATCACATACTGTGTAAATTTCACCTAGAATTCCTACTCTAGGTACTTTTTTTCTCTTGATTTTAATTTGATTGAGCTCTTTCATAATCTCCTTTTCAAATTTCAAAAGCTCTGAGAATTTTTCAATTTCTCTCATTCTCCTAAAAGCGGAAATTAAAACCCTATCAGTATCTCCTTTTTCAATCTCCCTTGGTCTTAGATATTGAGCTTTTTTTTCAAGTTTTTCAATTATATTTAGTGCTTTTAAAGTAAAAATCGTAGCCTCTATCATTTTAAAAAAGCTAGCTCCAGAGATTTTTTTTAGTTTTGAAAAAATATCCAAAGATTGATCAAAAATAACAAAGTTTACATTCTTTCCGTTTTCCTTCAAGACTTTATCTTGAACGAAAGCATAATACCTCAATCTACAAGACCCACCCAAAGCAGTTGGCATTACAATTGTATCTGCCCCTTTTTCGATTGCTTCTAAAAAATTACCTAAATTGACTTTCAAAGGAAAACAATACATTTCAGGGGCAATTTTTACCCCTTTTTCAATTGTCCTTGGAGTTGTCTTTTCTGGAGGAACAACTTCTAAATTTAGTTTTTTTGCTAAAAGCTCAAAGGCTACTGTGTAATTTCCCCAATAAGGAAAAGTTATTTTCATGATATTGTGTCAATAAATGCTTCCAACCTTGTTTGAAATCCTGCTTCTCCTGTATGTTCATCAATTACTAAATACAAAAATGGGATATTTTTTTCTTTAAATTTTTTCTCAACAAATTCTTTTAAAACTGCATCGCAACCACAGGCAAACGAAGAAATTTCAATGGCGCCATCGATTTTTTTTGCCAAGATGAAGTCTATTTTTTCCATGATTTCTTTTGCAAATTCCCAATGAAAACTTGGTAAATTGGAATTTTGGATTTGGAATTTATTTGGAATTTGGGATTTGGAATTTGGAATTTCTTCTATGAATATCGGAACTACTCCCAGCCTTTCCAGTCTTTCTTTGATCCTTAAATTTACATACTCGTCGTACAAATTGTAAGGATGAGAAATCAAAATAATTTTTTTAGAATTCGAATTTATTTTTTCTAGCGTCTCTTTTTCCTGCTTTGCTTTGATTTCTTTTTCTTTGATCAAAGCCTTCTCAAAAGCTTCTTTTATTTCTTCTTTATTCTTTCCCAATTTCTCTCCTAATTTTACCAAACTCTCCTCAAATCTTTCTTTTTTCTCATCAAAAGTTTCTGTCAAAATTTTAGTTTTTACCAAAATCTTTGCCAAATCTGGAAGACCAAAAAACTTTGGACAATATTCTGAATTCCCTTTTCTTTTTAGCCTTGGCACAAAAATCAAATCGCACTTTCCCTCCAACCACTTTAAATGCCCAAAATAAACTTTACACGAAAAACAAGTTTCAGGATCAGAAATTTTAACTCCGATTTCTACAATTTCTTTATTTGTTCTTGGAGACAACAAAACTTCAAACCCTAAATTCTCAAAAAAATTCTCCCAAAAATAAGGCCTCTTCCAATAAACTAGGGATTTTGGAATTCCAATTTTCATTGTTAAAACAAAGTTCCTTGTCTCAGAACATTTTTTTGTTCTCCCTTTTGAAAAATTCTGATTTTTCCATAAACACCATCATATCCTGGTTCGATAAAGACTTTTCCCTCTCTTGACCTGATTATTCCTTCTGCGATTTCTGGTAAAGTAACGGCTTCCAAGTCTGATCTAGGAACATTTATTAAAACGTTGAATTCGTTTCCGAATTTTTCGATCAGATTTTTATATTGCTTTTCCACCTCGACTGTCCCCGCTCCTTGTCCTAAGACATCAGCAATTATTTCTTCCAAGGGGATTAAACTCTTGAATGGAATGGCATTTTCTGGAACAAAATCTTCCGGTCTGTCTGCCAATTGCTCTACCCTGTTTAAAACCCCGATGGTCAAAGGTCTTCCACAAACTGGACAAATTCCATTGTATTTTTTTGTCTCCTTTGGAGAAAAAGAAACTCCGCAATTTCTGTGTCCATCATAATGGTATTTTCCCTCTTCTGGATAAAATTCGATTGTGTACAAAAATTTACTTTTATCTTTCTCTTTTATTGCTTTTACAATTTCATAATAAGAAAGTTCGCAATTGAAAACATTCGCCTCTCTTCCAATATTGGAAGGAGAATGAGCATCAGAACAAGAAATTAGAGTAATTTTGTCTAATGCTGATAATCTCCAATTCATTTTTGGATCAGAACTTAATCCTGTTTCTCCAGCAAAAATGTATTTTGAATATTCTTCAAAACATTCCTCTATTGAATCAAACCCTGAGCGAGATCCAAATAAAGAAAACCACGGAGTCCAAATATGTGCGGGGACAATTAAACAGTCGCCTGAGATATTAAGGACGATTTTCGTCAATTCCTTTGCGTCTAAATTCAAAGTCGGCCTTCCGTCTGACTCTAAATTTCCATAAAGTTTTAAATAATTATTTATTTTTTCGCAAATTTCAACAGATGGAGAAAAAATTATTAAATGAATTTTTCTTTGTTTTCCCTTCTTAGAATAAACGCAAGAAACCTCTGTTGTTAAAATAAAGCGAGTTTGACTGTTTGTTTTTTTTAGCTTAAATAACCCAGGTTCTGCGCTTTCTAGTTTCTCCTTTATCTCCTTCAACCAAAGGGGATGAGTAAAATCTCCTGTCCCCAAAACTAAAATTCCTTTGATTTTTGCCCACTTATCAAGGTTTTCAAAATCCATTTTTTGGGAAGTCGCTCTTGAATATTTTGAGTGTAAATGAAAATCTGCAATAAATTCCATGCTTTCATTTTTTGAATATTTTCTCTTCTGCAAATCCAAAAAAATAAAAAATTATCAGGACTAAAGCTGTAGAAAAAATTGCTAAATAATAATATTTTGCGCCTACTGCCAATCCGATTGCTGCAGTAGTCCAAAGACCTGCTGCAGTTGTTAATCCAAAAATCTGAACTTCTCCTTTAAAAATTGCCCCCGCCCCAATAAATCCCATACCGACCGCGATTGCCATTAAAATTGGAGAGGGATCTAAAATTTTTAAATTGGCTAAAGAGAAAGCGATTAAAGAAAAAAGGCAAGAACCAAGTGAAACTAAAGAATAAGTTTGAATTCCAGCACCTTTCTTTTTAAATTCTCTTTCCAAACCAATCAATCCTCCTAAAATAACAGCTAAAATCAATTGGAAAAAAAATTCGTTTTCCATTTACTTTGACTTGAATTTTTTATAATTTATAAACCTTGTATCCTTCTCTCACTTTTTGAATCACTTTAACTCCTACTGATTCTCCAGCTTTTGCTTCTTGTACTTTTTTATGTTCAATTTCCATCGATTCGATAGTTTGAGTGAAATCGGTTTGTCCTCCGACTATTCTAATCGTATCTCCAACTTTCAAAGTATCTTCCAATTGAATCACCGCTACTCCAATTTTTCCAAAATAATGAGTAACTTTTCCAATTAATTTTCCTTCTTCCATTTTTAGTTTTTATTTTTTTGACCTTTTTAATTTTTCGTTATTTTTTTCTTTTTCTTTTCTGATCTTTGCGATTAACTTTTGAACTAATTTTTTAGGATCCTTTTCGTAAACTATTTTTTTAACCCCTCGATAAGGACCAATGGCAATTTGCCTGATTTTATCTGCAGTACCTCCAGTCCCCTCTAAAACTCCAATTGGTTTTTGAATTTCAAAAGCGGTAGCGAATTCATGCAATGTCCCCATTCTTCCACAGATTATAATCACTCCATCAGCGGATTTTGTCATAATCATATTTCTCCCAACATAATCTGCGCCGGTATAAACCATTACATCAAAGGCGTCAGTAGGAAGGCGATAAGTTCTTAGATGAGCAGCCTCTGAAGATGCGGGAGAAAAACCAACTGAAAAACCTCCAACTTCTTTACAACCTAATGCAGCATAGTACGGAACTCCAGTTGTTGCTCCCGTAATTAAAATACATCCTTGTCGTGCTATTTCTCTCCCAACTTCCTTTGAAATCTCAACAATGTTTTTACAACAATGGGAAACTTCGGCTGCACCAGAAACTGCAATTTTAAATCCTAATTTTTTCTTCATAATCTTAATTTTACCAACTAAAAAGGGGAAATCAAATTTTCCCCTTCTTTAGTGAGGGGAAGCAACCTTGACAGATTTGAAAGGACAGAAATTTCCCTCCTGGGGCGTCAGGAGGTGCTAGCAAGCCATTTCTCCTCCATCAAGGTTGCGTACCCTAGGGCACTTTGGCCCGCATCCCCTCAAATTTGAGTTTAGTTTCTTTGATTTTTCTGTCAAGTGCCCCTGGCTGGAATTGAACCAGCATCTTTGGCTCCGGAGGCCAATGCTCTATCCATTGAGCTACAGGGGCTTTTTACAAATTAGATAATAGTTTTTTCTATTACCTCTTTTATTTTTTACCACTCCAGATTCTAAAATTTCAAACCCTGCTTTTTTTATTAATTTTTCAAGTTCCCTTTTTGAAAAACAATGATAGTATCTTAGCGTTTTTTTACCCCAGAGCAAAAACACATCCTTGAAATCCAATTTCGATTTTCCAATCAATTTTAAGAGGGTATATTTTAAAAGTGCAAAAATTTCTCTTAATCGATGAATTTTCCAACAAGTTAAAACCAAAATCCCTCTTTTTTTTAAAACTCTTTTTGCTTCGTTTAAAACTTTAATCCTAAATTCTTCAGAAGGAATGTGATGCAAGAGAGCAATTGAATAGATTTTGTCAAAAAAATTTTCAGGAAATGGAAGATTTAGCGCATCTCCAACAAAAAATTTTGCCTCAGGAAAATTTTCTTTTGCAATTTGAATTAGTTTTTCTGAATTATCTACTCCAAAATAATCAACTCCTTTTTCTTTAAAAACTTTATACCATCTTCCGTTCCCACAGCCTAAATCTAAAACTTTCTCCCCTTCTTTTAAATCTTTAAAAAGAAATTCTAATTCCTCCCAAATTTCTTTTCTGGTTGCCGAAAATTCTTCTGCAATTAAATTGTAATTCTCTTTGGTTTTCTCTAAAATAAATTTTGCATATTCTAAATCCATGCTGGAAGAAAAAATTATTAAGGAATTGATAAGAACAAAGATAGAAAATCAAGAAGAGTTGACCGCTTTTAAAAGAAAAATTTCAAAGAAATACAAAATCAAAACTTTAAGCAATTTTGAGCTTTTTGAATTTTATCAAAAACTACTCAAAGAAAAAAGAATAAAAAGATCGCAAAAATTAGAAAAAATTTTAAAAAGCAGACCGATTAGATCCCTTTCTGGAATTGTCAATGTTTCAGTCTTAACAAAGCCTTATCCTTGCCCTGGAAAATGTATCTTTTGTCCAACTGAAAGGGGGATGCCAAAAAGTTATCTTTCAGGAGAACCAGCAGCAGAGAGAGCAAAAAATTTGAATTTTAATCCTTATTTACAAATGAAAAAAAGAATTGAAATGTTAAAATTCGAAGGTCATCCCACAGATAAGATTGAGCTGAGAATTGTTGGGGGAAGTTGGAGTTTTTATCCAAAAGACTATCAGGCCTGGTTCATAAAGGAATGTTTTCGTGCTGCAAACGAAAAAATGTATCGTGTTAATTCACGATCGCGAAATAACACAACATATTTGTTGAAAGAATTAGAAAAGGAGCAAAGAAAGAATGAAAGAGCAAAAAACAGAATTGTTGGAATTTCGATTGAAACAAGACCGGATTTAATAAACGAAGAAGAAATCAAATGGTTGAGAAAATTGGGAGTAACGATGGTTGAAATGGGAGTTCAAAGTGTTTTTGATGAAATTTTAGAGAAAAATGAAACAGGTTTGAGCGCAGAAAAAATTGCTCTGGCAACAAAAATTTTAAAAGATGCGGGGTTTAAGGTACTTTATCATTTAATGCCAAATTTGTTTGGATCAAATCCAAATTTAGACAAAAAATGCTTTGAGATTGTATTTTCTGATGAGAGATTTAAACCAGATTGGATAAAAATATATCCCACAGTGGTAACCAAAGGAAGTAGGTTTTATAAGCTATGGGAAGAAGGGAGATTCAAAACGTATAGTGATGAAGAACTAATTGAGCTTTTAATCCAAATCAAGAGAGACCTACCCTATTGGGTAAGGGTTACCAGAATTTTAAGAGATATTCCTTCAACAAAAATCGTTGCTGGATGTAAAATTTCTAACTTGAGAGAGATTGTCCAAAAGGAAATGAAAAGGGAAGGTCTTTCTTGTCATTGTATTAGATGTAGAGAGGTAAGAGAAAGATATGATCCAAAAGAAAAAGTTTATCTTTTTAGAGAAGATTACGAGGCTTCTGGCGGAAAAGAAATATTTTTGAGTTTTGAAAATAAAAATAGAACAAAACTTTACAGCTATTTAAGATTGAGAATTCCCTCTCAAATTTTTGAAAAGAAAAAGCACTTTTTGCCAGTTTTAGAAAACTCAGCAATCATCAGAGAAATCCAAACTTTTGGAGAAATGGTCCCAATTGGAATCAAAAAAATTGCTCCCCAGCATCGAGGTTTAGGGAAAAGATTGGTGAAAATGGCGGAAAAAATAGTAAAAGAAGAAGTCGCCCTGAAGAAGATTGCGGTGATTTCAGGAATAGGAGTCAGAGAGTATTGGAGAAGATTGAACTACAGATTAAAAGACACCTATATGTTTAAAGTAATTTGATTTTTTAAATTTTTAAAATCTTTTTCTAAAATTTTTTTGATTCTTGGAAATCTTAAGCCTGCAGCAGGGTGATAAGTTGGAAAATAGAATTTTCCATCTTTTTCAATCAATTTTCCTCTAACATCACTTAATTTTTTCTTAGGAAAAAATACCGAAAAGGCAACTTCACCAAGTAAAATAAAGTATTTTGGATTTATAATCTCAATTTGCTTTTTTAGCCAAGGTAAACAAGCCTCAATTTCTTCTTTTTTTGGTTTGCGATTTATCGGAGGTTGAGGTAAACATTTTAAAGGGGAAGTAATAAAAACTTTCTTTCTTTCAATTTTTGCTATTTTTAAAAGTTCATCTAGTAATTTTCCAGCAGGGCCACAAAATGGTCTTCCTCTTTTGTCTTCTTGAACTCCGGGAGATTGTCCAACAATCATGATTTTTGCATTAACTGGCCCTTCTCCAGGAACCGCATTTTTTCTTAATTTCCATAATGGATATTTTTTGCAATTTCTAATTTCTTGATGTAATTTTTCAAGTTCTTTTTCTTTATTCATAATGCTCGAATGAAAAGATAGCCAATTATTGAAAATAAAGAAATTAGAGGTAAAGCGGGAATTGCTTTCCTTTCTTTTTGAGAGAGAAAAAAGAAAAGGTTGGAAAAAAGACCAAATAGAGAGAAAAGGACGACTATAAAGGATTTTAAAATTCCAAGCTCTAGCAAAGAAACAGAAAAAATCAAAGGAAGGGCAACGTCTCCCCCTCCCAAAATTAAAAACTTTCCTTCTCCAGGTTTTATTTCTTTTGTGCTTTTTAAAAAACCGGCAAGTTCGAAAGGAGAAACTAATCCTAAAATCGTTCCAGTTTCTATCATTTCCTTTGCAATTTTTACCATATGTTTTGTTTTGTAAACTGCAATGAAATCATAGATTGAAAGAACTACCAAAATTAAAATCACAGCTTCTGGTTTTAAAACTAACCCCAAACTTGCTCCAATTCCAGCAAGAGAAAAAATTATTAAAAGGTTTTGATTTAAAATAATTGGATTTTTCGCCCACCAGAAAATTAACAAAGAAACTAAAATTAGAGAAAAAGGTTCTGGTAAAAAAGATTCAAAAAAGATTAAAGAGCTGAAAAAAGAAACTGAAACAAAAAGTATTTTGTAAATTTTTCCCTTAATTTTCTGTGTTTTCAGAAGCTTAAATATTAAAAAAACCAAAAAAGTGGCAAAGAAAAAATAAAAAATGAACTTGAGAGAAGAAAGAGGAGGGATTTCAATTTGCTGAATTTCTAAAATTTTTTCTAATCTGAAAGCACAAAAAATGCCAAAGATTAAAGTAACGGAAAACAGAAAAGTCTCTGTTAAAAAGAGGAAGAATATTTCTCTATTTTTCAGATTCATCTAACTTCAAAATTTCCTCAATTGGATAGTGAGGAGCAATCTTTAAAATTTTCTCAATTATCTTCTCTTTCTCTTCTTTTGTCTTCGCCTTGAGATATTTTTCTTTCAGTTTTTTAATTTTTTTTCTCCTTTTTTGTTTTTTTCTTATTAAGAATTTTCTTCTAGTAAGAGATTCTTTTGCGACCATAGTCTTTGTTTTGCTATTTCTTTTTCTCTTAAAGAAATTTTAGCCATTTCAATACTTTTTTCAAGAATAGAGATTGTTTTGTCGAAAGTAGCCCTGTCTACTTTATACGGTGTTCCATCTTTCCCTCCGTGGGCAAAGGAATATCTTGCAGGATCTTCATAGGATGGCTTTGCACCATAAACAATTTCTGCAACTAAACTCAAAGATCTGATTGTCTTTGGGCCAACTCCTTCTGTCATCAAAAGCTGATCGAAATTTTCTGGTTTTAGAAAGTGAGCTTTTTCAATTGTTTTTTTCAATCTTTTCAAATCGAATTTTTCTTTTTCGACCGGATGATGATAAAATTCTACATTTTTTAATTCCATTTCGCAAAATCCTGGCAACTTTTTTTGTTTCATTAAGAAATTGGATTTTTCACAAATTAGCTTGAAGTCTTTTAAAAAAGTTTTAGGTTCCTCTCTTACCATTTCAACAGAAATTTCCTTGTTTTCTTTGCTCTCTTTTGCAACTAAATTTAATGGTTTTAATTTCACATCTGAAACTATTCCAGAATGGGGCTCTTCAGTGAAATCTTTGATTTTTAAAGATAGCCAATGATATCTTCTTGCTTTTTGCAATTGAGTGTTCATTCCTTGTTGAATCACTGCAAATTTTCCATCTTTTGTAAAAATGAAATTATGGTGATAAATTTGAAATCCTGCTTGAATCAAACAAGAATCAACTTTTGCAGTAATTTTTGATGCATAGATCAATTTTTCATAAAAATCAAATCCTCTGGTCAAACCAAACATTCTAATTTCCTCTGGAGTTCTCCTTGAAGTTTTTCCTTTCCCTCCACAAATGTAAATTCCCAATTCATCTTCTAAACCCAAAATTCCCTCTTTTAATGCTCCTAAAGTTGTAGTAGTCAATCCTGAAGAGTTCCAATCAAATCCAATTACGCATCCTAAAGACTGAAACCAAACCGGATCTGAAATTCTTTTTAAAAATTCTTCTGGCCCAAATTCTTCACAAATAGTTAAAACGATGGCTCTTGATAATCTCTTCATCCTTTCAAAAAGCCATCGCGGACATCTTCCCATGTCTAAAGGAAGTGTCGCAATCCCAGTTCTCATGAATTTATTTTTTAACTCTTGAAATTCTAATCAACCCTGAGCAGGGAACGATTTCAATTCCCCTTTTCTCTAATTCATCTAAAAATAAATTCATCCCTAAAGAATCTGAGGGGCAATGACCAGCGACGATAACATTAATGTGAGATTCTTTTGCCTTTTTCCAATGTTCTTCCGATTGATGCATTGAAACTATTGTTCCAATTCCAGCAATTGCCATTTTTTCATAAAGTTTTGGAGAACCCTCGGTTCCTCCAGTAACTTCAGTTAAAGCAATCTTTCCGCATCTGTTTTCTGGCGACCCAACAGTAATTTTTGGTCCTGCCCCAATTTTTGCTGCTTCTTTGTATTCTGGAATTTCAAAAAGCAAATCCAATAAATCTCCCAATCTTTCTGGCTTTTCCTTTTCGATTAAATCTTTTAAAAATTTTGCAACTAAATTGTCAGCTGGAGTATGAACGTTCATTAAATTTATTTTTAAAAGTTTTGCTGCATCAACTGTTTTTTGATGAATTAAGGCATGAACTCCTCTTGCAACCTCATCAATTCTTTCTTTCATTAAACCCTCGGCAATGTTTATTGGAACTCCGTAATAATTCAAAATGTCGCATTGTAATTCCATCACATCTGCTAAATTCGCCAATCCCTTCCCCATTGGATGGTGAGCAATTACTAAATCAATATCACCCAATTCTTTTGCTAACAAAAGTTCCTCTACTTCAATATGAATTCCAGCTAAAACTTTTTTTATCTCTTTATCTTCTGCGATGTTGTAAATTCTCGTGTCCAAATAAGGGTTTTCTAGAGCTTCTAAATCAAAAATCTCTTTCTCCTTGGGAGAGAGTCTTTCATATTTTTTCTTTTTTCTTTCCAAGACTCTCATTACTCCTTCTCTGCCTCTAAAATCTGCTTCAATCCCCATTTCAATTGCTAGTTTAAAGATTTCTTTTATCTTCATTTTGTTTTAAAAATTTTTGATAAAGTTCCTTTATCAACCTTTCTTGCTCTTTCAAATCTAAAACTTCTTTGCGAATTCTCGCCTTTTCTTTTCGAATAAATTTTCGAATCGATTTTGACAATCTCGCGCTCATAATAAAAATTTCTGAATTTTATAATTTCAATTTGCATTTTGCAATTTGAAATTTGCATTTTTATTATTCTCCTTTAATCACTGCCAAAGGTATTAATTTTGCCACTTTTTTTGATAGACCAGCTTTGTGAACTACTTCAACAACTTCATCAACATTTTTGTAAGCTTGGGGAGCCTCTTCAGCAATTCCTTTTAGAGAATAACATTTAACAATGATTCCTTTTCGCTCCAATTGATTGATAATTTCTCTTCCTGAAAGGCTTCTAATTGCTGCATGCCTTGACATAGTTCTTCCCGCCCCGTGACAAGTACTGTAGAAAGCTTCTTCTCCCTCTTTCGTTCCAACTAAAACGTATGAAGCAGTTCCCATAGATCCTGGAATGATGACTGGTTGTCCAACTTGCCTATACTTTTCTGGAATTTCAGGATGTCCTGGAGGAAAAGCTCTGGTTGCTCCTTTTCTATGAACTGCTACTTCTTTTTCTTTTCCTTCAATGTTGTATTTTTCAATCTTTATGATATTATGAGCAACATCATAAAGCAAATTTAATTTTCCTCCTCGATCTCCCAAAACATTTTTCCAGGCCTTTCTAACAAAATGAGTAATCATTTGTCTGTTTGCCCAGGCATAGTTTGCAGCAGCTCCAGAAGCAGCCAAAGCTCTTTTTCCCTCTGGAGAATTGAAAGGAACGCAAGCAAATTCTCTATCTGGAACCTTGATTTTATATTTGTTGAGCATTAAAGGAATAAATTCTCTCAAATAATCAGAACAAACTTGATGGCCTAATCCGCGCGATCCACAATGAACCATAATCACAATTTGATCTTTGAATAATCCAAAAACTTTTGCTACTTCTTCATTAAAAATTTCAGCAACTTTTTGAATTTCCAAAAAGTGATTGCCAGATCCCAAAGTCCCCACTTGATCTCTTCCTCGATTCTTTGCATGGGTTGAAACTGTACTAGCATCTGCCCATGGTAATTTCCCCCCTGCCTCACAATTTTCAATATCTTCTTTTTCTCCATAACCTTGCTCAACCAAATAAGGAACTCCTCTTTCTAAAATTTTGTCTAGTTCTGGAATCGAAAATTTCAATTGCCTTCCTCTCCCAAGCCCAGAAGGAACTTCTTTGTGAATCTCATTTGCTAATTTTTCCAAATAGGCTTTCAAATCATTTTCTTTCCATTCTGAAGTCAAAATCCTCACTCCACAATTTGAAACCACAAAATTGTTAGCAATAAAATTGTGATTAACATTATTAATAGTAAAATCAAAAACGAAATCTTGATAAGGAATTTTTTCTATTTTTTGAATTTCTTCCCAAACTAAACCACTTTCTCCAAAGGCATGTCCTTTTTTGTACTCTTCAAAGGAGGGAAAATTGAAGGCTATTCTTGGTTTTCCTCTCTTTCTGATTACGCCGTGACTTTTTTCTTTAAAAAGTGAATGGTAAAGGAATTGATAACTAACGTATTTCTTGCCATATTTTTCTAGAATCTTTGGGGCGAATTTTTTAAAATCTCCTTTTTTCTTATAAAGAGTTCTTATTTCCTCTCTTGCCTTTTCTCTCAATTCTGTTACTTTAAGCTTTAACCTCAAATAACCTGCAGCCAAACAAGCTTCTTTTTGTTTTTGCTTGTTGTATTCATAATTGACGGTTTCAAAAAACCTTATTAAATTTTCAATTTTTTCTTGAATCTGCAATCTAAAACCTATTGTTTCGCCTGTTTTTCCTTTGAAAGAGTGCCCTGGAACTTTCTTTATTTGAGAAGTTTCAACGCCAAATTCTTTCAAAAGCTTAGCAATATCTTCTAAAAATGCCTTTGCGTTCTTTTCCAATTTCTTCTCTTTTGACATGTTCAACTGAGGAGTATAAAAGTTGTATTTATTCAGTGTTTTAGGACAAGAAAGTTCTGCACCAAATAATGAAGCTAAAAATAATCTTTTTTGCCACAAAGGAGCCTTAAAGATCCATTTGGGTACTCGATATTCCTTTTTAGTTTTTATTCCATAAGGAGTTCCCAAAGCTACCAATAAGGAAGCAAAAGCGAAGGAAGTTACCCTGAAAGATTCTTCCTTTGTCTTAAAATGATACTCTTTTTTATATTGAGTTTCTATTTTGTGATTCCTTTCCCTTGTAACAACAGGTGAAGGATTAACACCAATTTTTTTAATATCTTTTCTGATTTCTTCTAAATCTTCTCTTTTTCCATTAAACCCTACAATTCCTCTTCCATCTTTAGTAATAGAAATGTAACCATCGCCAAAAATAAATCCCATTATTTTTAAAAGATAAGGAAGTTGCCAAGAATTATACCTTAGAGGGAAAAGATCAAGCTTTTCTACTTCCTTTAAAATTTGTTGAATTGAAGATCCTTTAGTTGTTTTCCCCAATTTTCTTAGGGTTTTTTCAAAATTTTCCTTTGAAAGAATGATCTCGCCTGAAGGTTCTTCAAAAATAACTCCTTTGAAAGGAAAAATTGCAATTCTTTCTCCTTTTTTTAAGAATCTTGCTTCTTTCATTCCTTCTTGAGTATAAATCGGATGGTCTCCAGTAACCTCAATTTCTCTTCCAGATAAAGTCGTGATTTTGTAAATGGTGGGATTGTTATATCTTTTCAGAAAGTAAATCATTCCGCACTCTCTCAAGTCTTTGTCTTTAAAGTCAACAAATTTTACTTTTTTGTTTTTCCAAGTCTTTTCTAATTCAGAGATTGGAAGATAAGCTCCGTGCTCTAGTAGAACATTCGTTTTTGGAGAAAGGCAATTTATGTCATACCCTTGCATTCCAGGTGAAATTATTCCCTCTTTTGTATCAATTGCTGCCACTCCGCCAATTGGTGAACTATAGCCCTCGTGCATGTCTGGCATTGCCAAGGCATACTTTTGAATTCCAGGTAAAGTTGCAACATTAATTAATTGTTCAATCGACCTATCTCTGAATGCTTCTTCTAGCATTTTTTCAGAAAGATAAACTCTTGCTGGAACTCTCATGTCAGCTCGAAAACTCTTTGGAATTTCCCAAAGAAAATCTGAAATTTTTTTAAAATCTTTTTTTGAAATCATATATCTAATTTTAAAATCTTTTTCCTAAATATCAAATAAAATTGTTGCCCGCCAGGTACCATCCTTTTTTTGACTAATATCTAAATCATGATAGGTCACTCCTTTAATATGGACTCCCATTCTTTTTAAAGGTTTTCCAATTAAATTAGCTTCAATTTCTTTTTCTGTAAATTTTTCAAACTCAACTTTTTCAAAAACTAATTTTTCTGTTTCAATCAAATATAAAACCTCGCTCAAAAAATCAACCAACAAAGAAGGTAAATCTACTGATTTAATTTTAAGTTGTTTAGTTGTGAGTTGTTTATT
This sequence comes from Parcubacteria bacterium GBS-2, assembly GCA_001443025.1. Lineage (GTDB taxonomy): Bacteria > Patescibacteriota > Minisyncoccia > Minisyncoccales > GBS-2 > GBS-2. Next base: position 1,807 of record LEKP01000004.1, on the reverse strand, counting down.
TGTTGGTTGTTTAGTTGGTTTATAATCTGCTGCTCTTTGCATTCCAATTACTGCGTTTTCAAAAAGTTCTTCTTTTGTTTTTCCAAAAACTTCAATTTTTAAATCTGCTTTGTGTTCTAAAATTTGATATTTTCTCATGGCCAAAACCTAATCTGAGTTTCATTTTATCACAAAATTGCTAAAATCTTAAAATGGAAAAAATTTTAGCTGGGGCAGATGAAGCAGGAAGAGGGCCTTTGGCAGGTCCGGTGGTAACTTGTATTGTCGTTTGTAAAAGAGGTTTTTTGAGAAAATTGAAAAAGTTGGGAATTAAAGATTCAAAATTGCTTTCTCCAAAAAAAAGATTAGAAATTCTAGAAAAAATAAAAAAACTAAAAGGAATTGAATGGAAAATAGCTTCTGTTTGGCCAAAAACAATTGACAAAATCAATATTTTGCAGGCTACTTTTTTGGGTTGGCAAAGATGTTTTAAAAAATTAAAGAAAAAACCTGATTTAATTTTTGTTGATGGAAATTTAAAGATTCCAAAGATCAATGTTGTGCAAAAACCAATTGTTAAAGGAGATCAAAAAAATGTTTTAATTTCTTTGGCATCAATTTTGGCAAAAATAAAAAGGGATAAAATTATGGAAAATTTGGCAAAAAAATATCCAGAATATAAATTTGAAAAGCATAAAGGCTATCCTACAAAAGAGCATTTTAAAACTTTAAGAAAAATGGGGCCTTGTCCAATTCACCGAGAAACTTTTTTAAGAATGGATTTTCTTTAATTTCTCTTCAAGTTCTTTAATTTTTTCTTTTAATTCAATCATTTTTAACTCGCGACCAATAAAAATTTTTGTCATATTTTCGAGTTCTTTTACTTTTTCGGCTAGTTTTTTCCGTTCCTGTTCTAACTCCTGTGTTTTTTCTTTAACTTTTTTCTCTAAAGTTTCAGTTAATTCTTTCAGTTTTTCCGTTCTCTCTTTTACTTTTATGTCTAAAGATGCTTTCTCTTTTTCCAACTCAATAATTAATTTTTGCGCTTCTTCTTTGGCTTTCATCGCTTCTTCTTTGGCTTTCATCTGTTTATAGTGAGCAAAAATTAATTGTTCAACCATCCGATTTACAAAAAATCCAAGACCAAAAAATGGAATCATTAAAGCAAAAGCAATTACTTTTGAAATTTTTCCTTCAAAAAAATAAATTATCAAAAAAGAAATAGAGAGAAAAAAGAGCATCCAAAACAAAAAAGAAAAAAGCGGACATTGAGTAAATTTCCAAACACAATAGCGACATCGTTTAGCGGGGAGGGTTTTAATAGTTCTCACTAACCAACAATTTTGGTTCAGAAAAACGGTATTCTTTTTATCTTTCATTTTTTAAGGATTTTGAGCAATACTCCATAAATAAGAGCTCCTATACAAATTCCTGTAAATCCTGCCAAAAAAGAAAGAATGATCACTATCCAGGTGAAAATCCAGGCTATGGTAGAAAACCCTAAAGAGTAAAGAAAAAACCCTAAAAGATAAAAAAATCCTCCCAAAAAGCAAGCAAATTTATTAGGAGCAGGATCCAAAAGAAAAACTGGAGGTGTTTTAGTAAATCTTTTTCTCACTAGTAAATAGAGGTGATAAAATAAATTTAATTTAGGAGAAATACCTCCTAGAATCATTAAGATTGCGCCAGCAAAAACAAACCAAATATTGGTTACTAAAAAACCAATCAAGCCCAAAGTGCCATATAAAATTCTGGCACATCTTATACCTTCTTCGCAAAGTTTTTCCATAATTTTAAAAAAATTTATTTAATTAATTTGACCTTGTAA
>LEKP01000003.1 GCA_001443025.1 Parcubacteria bacterium GBS-2 | reverse complement strand
AAGAAAAGAAAAATCTAAAGAACCCCTTGGGATTAACGATGTTTCTTTGAATCTTTTTTCTCAATTTTTAGAGGACTTTGAAAAAGGTTTAGCAAAAAGGATTGAATTGGCGAAATTTTTTCAAAAAGAATTGAAATCGCTTGGCTTTGAAGTTCAAGAAGGGGAGGGAAACGTTTTTTGTTATCTTTCAGCTTTGATTCCAAAAGAATTTTCAGAAAAAAGAGACCTTTTTGTAATTCAAATGAGAAAGTACAATGTCTTTTGTACTAGAATTTGGAAAGATCCAATAATCTTGAATGAAAATGTTCAAAAAGATTACAAAATCAATTTGAGAGAATTTCCAAATACGGTTGAGACAGCAAAAAGAATTGTTAATTTTCCTCTTCAAAACTATTTTGAAGAAAAGGACATCAAAAAAATAATTTTTGCAACAAAAGAAGTTTTAACCAAAATCAAAAGTTAGAGTTTTTTGAAGAAATAAAGAGTAAGGGTGGAAAAGAAAACTTGGGAGATTAAAATTGAATAAACTCCGCCCCAGATGCCAAAAATTGGAATGAGAATGAAAAATAGTACGATTTTTAAAATTTGGGGGGCGAAATTTAAAAAGTAAAGCTCTCTTTTTTTAGCTTGAGCTAAAAAAGTAGTGGCTAAAAATGAAAAAGGAGAAAGAGCTAAAATTAAAGCCAGGACCTGCGAAAAAATTATTGATTCTTGATAAATGGGGAAGAAAACTTTAAAAAAGATTGGACAAAAGAGAATGTATAAAATTGTAAAAGGGATGGAAAACCAAAAAAGTTTTAAAAATTTATCAAAAATGCTTTTTTTGATCGCTTTTAAATTTCTTTCTGCCATTTTGGGAAGAGCTAAAGCTGAAAAAGGAATTAACTCTGAGATTCTTTCTACCAGTCTTAAAGCATAAGCATAAATTGCAACTTCAACAGGTCCTATAAATTGCCACAAAATAACATTGTCAATTTGGGCAGAGATTGATCCTGGAATAGCCATTATTGTTAAGTGTTTTCCATAAGGAATCGCTTCTTTGTCTTCTTCAGTTGCTTTGTTTATTTCTTTTCTTGTTAAAAGCCAAAACAAAAAAGTTGAAAGAGTGAAGGCAAAAAAGTAGCCAAAGATAATAAAAGTAATTTTAGGTTTAAAAAAAATGAATGAAATCAAAATTAAAGCTGCTAAAAGATTGTGCGCGACAAAATATTTATTTTGCAAATCGAATCTTTTTCTTCCTTGCCAAAAAGCTAAATAGAGAGAAAAAATTGACAAAAAAGGTAAAAAAATTCCAGCAAAGAAAAAAGAAAGCGCCAATTCAAAATTTTTGTGGAAAAAATACCAGAGAGAAATTGAAAAAAACGCCAAGAAAGCAAAAATTCCAAACCTCAACCTTTCTTTTTCACAAAGGAAAAAAGTTCTTTCTTTTTTTTGAGCTACAGAGCGAATTAAGGCAGTATCTAAACCAGGAAGCAAAACTAAACTGAGCATTGCTGACATTGAGATTATGTATTGATAAGCTCCATAAACCTCCTTTGTTGTAAAACGTGCGAATGTCAGCAAAATTAAAAACCCTGCCAAAAAAGAAAAAACCCTTCCAAAAATCCACCAAAAAGAACCCTCTGCCACATAGACCATATCCGTCTTTGTGTAATTTTGGAGCCACCTCAAGAATTGATAAATTTTTTCCTTTATTTTCATTCTTTTAATCTATCAAAAATTCTGCTAGAATAAAATCATGAAGTTGCCTTCTTTTTTAAGGAAATATTTTTGGGATACTGATTTGAAAAATTTAAATCCCAAAAAACACTCTCTTTTTATAATCTCAAGAATTTTGGAATTTGGAGACGAAAAAGCAATTTCTTGGCTTTTTAAAAATTTTTCAAAACGAGCAATAAAAAATTCCCTAACGAAATTAAAAATCTCTCCAAAGAGTTTAGTTTTTTGGTCTTTGTTTTTTAATCTAAAAAATAGTTCATGTTTGAAAAGGCGATTTCTCCAAAAACAAAAAAAGCACTGGCCATACTAGGTGAAAGCGGAATTTTAAAAGAAAGCTATTTGGCTGGTGGTACCGCACTTTGTTTACAACTTGGTCATCGAATTTCTTTTGATCTTGATTTTTTTACTGGAAAAGAATTTAAACCAAGGATTTTAGTTTCCAAAATTAAAAAGATTCTTCCTAACTTTCAAGTTGAAAAAGTAGAATGGGGAACGGTTTTGGGCTATTTGGGTGAAACTCGGTTTAGTTTGTTTTTTTATAGTTTCCCGCTTTTATTTGAACCAATAAATTATTTAAAAATAAAAGTTGCCAACGTAAAAGATATTGCCCCAATGAAAATTGCAGCCATTTGCGAGAGAGGGACAAAAAGAGATTTTATCGATCTTTTCTTTATCTTAAAAGTAAAGAAAATCCTAACCCTAGAAGAAGCTCTAAAATTGTACGATAAAAAATTCAAACTTCTAAAAGAAAACAAATTTCACATTTTGAAAAGCCTCTGTTATTTTGAAGATGCTGAAAAAGAACCTATGCCAAAAATGGTTGAAAAGGTAGAATGGATAGAAGTGAAAAAATTTTTCGAAAAGGAAGTATCAAGAATAGCTAAAGCTCTACTAAAGTAATATCTTAAAACATGATTCTCAAAAGTTAACAATTTTGTTAACTTTAAAAGAGTTATAAAAACAAAAAAGTTAAAGAATCATGAGCTGGAAAAGAAAAATTTTAGTAACAGGTGGTGCAGGGTTTATTGGTTCTCATTTGGTTGATGCTTTAATTGAAAAAGGTCACAAAGTGGTTGTGGTTGATAATTTGTCTACTGGAAAAAAAGAAAACATCAACAAAAAAGCAAAATTTTACAAAATCGATATTTGTTCTCCAAAAATTGGAGAAATTTTTAAAAAAGAAAAACCAGAAATTTGTTTTCATTTTGCAGCCCAAATTAATGTGAGAAAATCAGTAGAAGATCCAATTTTTGACGCCAAAGTAAATATTTTGGGTTCTTTGAATGTGATTCAAAATTTTATCAATTCCCAAAAATCTAAAATCAAAAACTTAAAATTCATCTTTGCCTCAACAGGTGGCGCAATTTATGGCGATGCTACAAAAATCCCAACTCCTGAAAATTATCCAGCAAATCCAATTTCACCTTATGGAATTGCTAAATTGACAGTTGAGAATTATTTGAAATTTTACAAAGAAAATTTCGGCTTAAAATTCATTTCTTTAAGATTTTCAAATGTTTACGGTCCAAGACAAGATCCAAAAGGAGAAGCAGGAGTAGTAGCAATTTTTATTGAAAAACTTTTAAAAGGAGAAGTCCCAACAATTTTTGGTGACGGGAATCAAACCAGAGATTTCATCTTTATTGAAGATGTAATTTCTGCTTGCTTGAAAGCAATGGAATATAAGGGTAAAGAAGAAATTTTCAATATTGGCACAGGAATTGAAACCTCTATAAACGAACTTTACAAGATTATTTCAGAATTATTAAAAACAAAAATCAAACCAAAATACGCCCCCCAAAAACCAGGTGATTTAAAAAGAAGTTGTTTGGACATTTCTTTAACAAAAAAAGAATTAAAATGGGTGTCAAAGTTTAGTTTAAAGGAAGGCTTACAAAAAACGATTGAGTCTTTAAAATCTTAAAAGATGGCGAATTTTTTTAAAATTGACTTTAAAAATTCTCGGACTAAATTAAAATATGGTGATAATTAAGCGAAACCTATTAGAAGAACTCAAATTTTATTTCAATACTCATAAAAAATATGATTTGCGGAAATGAATCACTTTTATAATTTATAACGTCTTGGTGACCTTTCCAAAAACCTAACGATTTAATTTGACATTTGTTTTGGAATTGAATACAATGTTTCCTATAGGAAACAAAATAAATAAAATTTCGTTTCCTTTGAAATACTATGGAGGAAATAAAACAATACCTTATTGATTTTCAAAAAAGAGAGTTTAAAACGTTTGATAGAGAGTTAAAAGTAAAATTTACTAAAGAATTCATTACCTCAATAATTGGCGCTCGAAGAGTCGGAAAAACCTATTTTCTTTTTAACCTAATTAACAAAATAAAAGACAGAAAGAAAGTTCTCTATCTTGATTTTGATTTACCTGAATTTTTAGATTTTGATGGAAAAGATTTAAAAAAATTAGTTAATCTCCATCTTCAGCTTTTTGGAAAGTTAGAGTATATTTTTCTTGATGAAATTCAAAATTTAAAAAACTGGCAAAAAGGACTAAGAGGAATTTATGAAGAGAAAAAATACTTTATTTTTATTACCGGAAGCTCTTCAAAGTTATTAAGTAAAGAATTAGCCACTCAACTGCGGGGTAGAACAATAACCTATACTTTGTTTCCTCTTTCTTTAAGAGAAATTTTTTCAATAAAAAAATTACCATTTCCTGAAGGTTTAATTTCTACCTCCGAATTAAATAAAATTCTTTTTGAGTTTAACCAATATCTTGAGTTTGGGGGATACCCTCAAATTTTTAAAGAACGCGATTTAAAAGACCAAATTGTTAGAGATTATAAAGATTTAGTGCTGTTTCGCGATATAGTTGAAAGATATCAAGTGAAAAATATTTATGTAATAAAAAGATTTTTTGAATATTTGATTTCTTCCTTTGCTAAAGAAATTAGCGTTGATAAATTTTACAATTTTTTAAAATCGCAAAATATTTCTTTAAGTAAAAAAACTCTTTACAATTATTTGGAATACTTTGAAAGTTCTCTTTTCTTCCATTTCTTGCGAGTTTTTCGAATAAAAGAGCGAGTTAAAAAAGTCTATTTGAACGATATTGTTTTTGGCAACAAAGAGAGTGGAAGAAAGTTAGAGAATTTGGTCTTTATTGAGCTCAAAAAAAAGGAAGAAAAAATTTATTATTTTAAAAATAATTTTGAATGCGATTTTGTTATTCCTCAAAAAAAGGCAATTCAGGTTGTTTGGGAGTTGACAGATGAAAACAAAAAAAGAGAAATTAAAGGTTTAATAACCGCAATGAAATATTTTAAAATTAAAAAAGGAATTATTTTAACTTATAACCAAGAAAAACAAATCAAAGAAAATGGTTACAAAATCGAAGTCATTCCAGTTTGGAAATGGCTATTGAGTAAATATCCGATTTGAAAAAACGATTAAAAATAATTAGGCAATACTATTAAAAAAAATGACAAAAGATTTCATTTCCGATAATAATTAAAAATTGTGATTTGCGGAAATGAATGAAATTTTACGAATTAAAAAAAGCAAAAATATTCTACCAATGAAACTTTCTTCGCTTTTTTCAGAATTAAAAGTCAAAAACTGAAAAACTTTTATTCAAAAAAGTAAAACCCAACCTTAAAAATTTCAAAAAGAAATTAGCCCCATTCCTAATTAATGAGAAAAAAGTTTATTATTTGGATGTTTTTGAAAATTTAATTTCAAAAGAAATAGGGGAATGATTGAAAAAGAAACAAAGATCAATTACAGTTTATGATGTATCGATACACCTCTTTAAAAGCCAACGATCTAAAAAGAAGTTGCTTAAATGTTTCTTTACTAAAACAGGAATTAAAATGGAGGCCAAAATGTAATTTGAAAAAAGGTTTGGAAAAAAACATTTAAATGGGTTAAAATTAAATTATGCCAAAAAGAATTTTAATCACTGGGGGGGCTGGATATGTGGGAAGTGCTTTAGTGAGAGAATTGGTAAAAAGAGGATACAAAGTGAGGATTGTGGATAAACTTTTATTTAAAAGAAACCCGTTTGAGGATTTAAAAAACAAAATTGAATTTATAAAACAGGATATAAGAAAAATTAACTCAAACGTATTAAAAGATGTAGATACAATTGTCCACTTGGCAGCCATTTCCACTGAACCCACAGCTCAATTTGATCCAAGATTGACCGATTTAATTAATCACATTGCTACTGAAAGATTGGCAAAATTGGCTAAAAAAAATAAAATCAAAAGATTTATTTTTGCTTCCTCTTGCTCAGTTTATTTTACTTACAGTACTCCTCTCGTTCCAAAACCTTCCAAAGAAACCGAAAAAGTTAACCCTATTTCTCCCTACTCAATTTCCAAAAGAGCGGCTGAACAATCTTTATTGGAATTAGCCGATGACAAGTTTTTTCCAATAATTTTTAGAAAAGGAACCATTTACGGATTGAGCCCAAGAATGCGATATGATTTGGTTTTGAACGCTTTTGTCAAAGATGCTTTTTTAGAAAGAAAATTGCACGTTCATTGCGGTGGTCAGATTTTTAGACCATTAATAGACATTAAGGATGTGGTTTTAGCTTACATTAAAGCAATCGAACTGCCGTTGCGAAAAGTTGGAGGAAAAATATTTAACATATCGGATAAAAATTGGAACATTCTGGAATTAGCGAAGGAGGTTCAGAAGATTCTTCAAAAAAGAAAAGGAATTAAAGTAGAAATTAAAGTTGAACCAGTAGGCATTACGAGGAATTATCAGGTAGATAATACGCTCTTTAGAAAAACATTTAATTTTAAACCATCCAGGAGTTTGGAAGAGGCAGTTTTGGAAATTTGGGATCATATTGAAAAAAATCACAAAGAAATTTTGAATCCTATTTACTATAACGATAAGTGGTTAATTCCTTTAATTGAGGCAAAGAAGATTTAAATTATGAAAAATAAAATTGAAAAAATTCTCATTATTGGAGCAGATGGTCAATTGGGAACAGATCTTGTTAAAGTTTTAGAAAAAGATTATCAACTGCTAACCCCTTCAATTGAAGAATTAGATATTACTGACTTTGAAAAAACAAGGGAGCACATCAAAAAACACCTTCCAGATTTAATTATCAATACCGCTGCCTTTCATAATGTAGATGAATGTGAAAAAAATCCTGAAAGGAGTTTTTTGGTTAACACTTTAGCAGTTAAAAATTTAGCCGAGGCTTGTAAAGAAAAAGATATAGTTTTGGTTCATATTAGCACAGATTATGTTTTCGGATTAGATAGAAATAGAAAAACTCCCTACACGGAAGATGATTTGCCAGGACCAGTTAACATTTATGGAATTTCAAAATTGGCTGGAGAATACTGCATTCAATATACTTTAGATAAATATTTTATTGTCAGGACAGCTGGTCTTTTTGGAGTTGCAGGGTGTAAAGAAAAAGGCAGGTTAAATTTTGTTGAAACGATGATAAAACTGGCAAAAGAGGAAAGAGAAATTAAAGTCAAAAATGATGAATTTACTAGCCCAACTTACACAAGAGAATTAGCAGAGCAAATAAAAGAATTAATCAAAACTAATTATTATGGAATCTATCATATTACAAATCATGGAGAATGTTCCTGGTATGGATTTGCAAAAAAAATTTTTGAAATATTGAATTTAAAAGTAAACTGCCAAGCGGTTTCTTCAAGCCAATTTCAAACTATTGCCAAAAGACCATCTTACTCTGTGTTAGAAAACAAAAAATTAAAAGAGTTAGACATTGATAGAATGAGCCACTGGGAGGAGGCACTAAAAAAATATTTAAAAGAAAAAGGTCATTTAAGATAAACCACAAAAATATGCAAGAGAGAGAAAAAACAAAAATTGAAGGTCTAGAAGTCGTTCCTTTGAAAGTTCATTTTGACGATCGGGGATATCTTTTTGAGGTAATTCACAATTATGACATGCCAAAATTTGGCCAAGTCTATGTTGTCGGGGATCCAACCAGAGGAATTATCAGGGCGTTCCACAAGCATGAGATTTTGTGGGATTTTTTCTGCATTGTTAAAGGTTCTGCCAAATTTGTTTTTGTCGATGATAGAAAAGATAGTAAAACTTACAAACAGCAAGAAATTATAATTTTATCTGAAAAGTGTCCAAAAATGATAATCGTTCCTCCTGGAATTTATCATGGCTGGATGTCTTTGGAAGACAACACCATCATGATTTCAATTGCCTCCGAAGTATATAACAGAGAAAAACCCGATGAAGTTCGAATCCCCCCAGATTCCTTTGGTGATGTATGGACGATAAAGGGGAGATGAATATCTTAAATTCTCGTGAAGAAAATCATAAAATTAATAAAATTCATAGAGAAAGAAAAACGATTGCCTCACTATAGAGAAGTTCTTCAGGGATTGGGAATTAAAAGAGAAATAATGCCTCTACCTATTTTTATTCAATTAGAACCTACTACCCGATGTAATTTAAATTGCGTAATGTGTACTCGTTCAAAAATGAATCCATCTCGTTTAAATCAAGACCTATCTTTAGAGAAGTTTAAGCATATCTTGAGGGAAATTCCAACAGTGAAAAAAATAAAATTACAGGGAATGGGAGAACCTCTTTTAACTAGAGACCTTTGGAAAATCACTCAATACGGAATTTTAAAAAAGAAAAAATTCACCACTATAATTAATGGTACTCTCGTTAATAAAGAAAACGTGGATTTAATTTTGAAAAATTTTGTTGAGGTTAATATCTCTTTAGATACTGCCAATCCAGAAAATTATTTACAAATTCGAAGAATGAATTTTTTTAATAAGGTTGTAGAGAATCTAAAATTGTTAGTTCAACGGAAAAAAGAACTGAAATTAAACACAAGGATTTTTATAAATTCTGTAATTTCACATTTAAACTATAGAGAAATTGATGCATTAATAGAATTGGCAAAAAATTGTGGAGTAAATGGAATTGGATTCGTAGAAGTAGAAAATTGGAAAACACCATTAGAAAGAGATTACGAAGAAGAAAGAAAATTTGTTCAACAAGCTCGTCAATTTAGCGAAGAAATTCAACGAAAGATATTATTGAAAAAAGGAATTGAATCACTAGAAATAGGTTTTTTGTCTTCTGAAAAAAGAAAACTAAAATGTCGTTGGCCATTCGATTCCTGTTTTATTACTGTCGATGGTTTTGTAACACCTTGTTGTATTAGAATGGATCCTGAAGTTTTTAATTTTGGCAATATCTTTGAAACACCTTTTAAAGAAATTTGGAATAGTAAAAAATATCAAGAATTTCGAGAAACAATGATAAAAAACTTACCAAATCCAATTTGTGATAATTGCCCAGATTGATTTTAGCTATGAAACAAATTCTAATCGTTGGCGCAGGAATTACGGGGATTACTTTAGCAGAAAGATTTGCATCGAAAGGATGCAAAGTTTTAATTTTGGAGAAAAGAAATCATATTGGAGGAAATTGTTATGATTTTAAAAATAAAGAGGGAATTTTAATTCACAAATACGGACCTCATATTTTTCACACAAATTACAAAGAAGTTTGGGATTATCTCTCAAAATTTACTGAATGGATTCCTTATGAACACAAAGTTTTAGGATATATTGATGGGAAGTTTGTCCCGATCCCTTTTAATTTAAACACTCTTTACCAATTGCTTCCTGAAAGGGCTGAAAAATTAGAGAAAAAATTAATTGAAAAATTTGGCTATGGTGCAAGAGTTCCGATTTTAGAGTTAATGAAAGTTAAAGACAAAGAATTGAAATTCTTGGCAAATTTTATTTACAAAAAAGTTTATTTTGGCTATTCAAAAAAACAGTGGGGAAAATCACCAGAAAAAATGGATCCTTCAGTTACAGGTAGGGTACCTGTTGTAATTTCACGAGATGACAGATATTTTCACGATAGATACCAAGGAATTCCAAAAGAAGGATACACAAAAATGTTTGAAAAAATGCTCAAAAATAAAAACATTGAAGTTAAATTAAATACTGATTTTCAAAAGGTGAAAGGAAAAATAAAATACGATTTGATGTTTTATACAGGGCCAATTGATGAGTTTTTCAATTTCAAATTTGGTAAATTAAAGTATAGATATTTGAAAATTAAATTTAAAACCTTGAACAAAAAAGACTATCAACCTTCAGCTGTTGTTAATTATCCTGAATTAAAGTATAAATTTACTAGGATTACGGAATTTAAAAAATTAACTCAACAAAATCACAACAAAACAACAATCGGAATTGAATACCCTGGAGAAGAAGGTTTTATAGCTTGGCCATTTTTAGATGAAAAAAATAAAAAAACTCTCAAAAAATATTGGAATGAAGCAGAAAAATTAAAAAACCAAAATATTTACTTTATTGGTCGTCTCGCTGAATTTAAATATTATAATATGGACGAGGTGGTAAAAAAGACGTTAAATTTGTTTAGTAAAATATTCAACAGAAAATCATTTTTACAAGAAATATTATGCCAATAGAAGTGTATAAAAATACAAAAATTTATATCGCCGCTCCAGCTGCTATAGCTACCGGAGGTCCGGAATTGTTGCATCAGTTGGGATACTATCTTAGATATTATTTGGGTATAGAAACTTACATGTATTATTATCCTTCCAATCATCCACATCCTGTGCATCCTAATTACAAAGAATATGAGGTGCCTTTTGTGAGAGAAATAAAAGATGGTAGATCCAATGTTCTTATAGTCCCAGAAGGTGTTGAGAGCATTAGATTGTTAAGATGGTTTTTTAAAATCAGAAAAATAATATGGTTACTGAGTGTGGATAATTTATTTTTATCTCAAATATTTCAATCAAAACTAAATTTTCTCTTCCCCCGACTAATCAATAAAATATGGAGAATTTTTAAAAAAGAAAATTTAATTGATATTAACGAATTAGTTGCAAAAGATAAGAGAGCAAAAAAATTTACACCGTTAAAACTTTTGAATCAGGGAGAGTTTTATTTCGCTCAGAGTTATTATGCATTAAATTTTCTTAAAAAGAATGGGGTCCCCCAAGAGAAAATATTTTATCTTTCAGATCATCTCCATAAATCATTTTTGGAAACAGCAATCGATTTGAGTAAGAAGGAAAATATATGCGCGTATAATCCACAAAAAGGACTCGCATTTACAAAAAAAATAATTAAATTAGCAACAAAAAATATAAAATTTGTTCCTTTAATAAATATGACAAGAGAAGAGGTTATAAACACACTTAAAAAAACCAAAGTTTATATAGATTTTGGAAATCATCCAGGGAAAGATCGCATCCCCAGAGAGGCTGCTATCTTAGGTTGTTGTGTAATTACAAGCAAAAGAGGTTCGGCTGCGTTTTTTGAAGACGTTCCAATACCTGAAGAGTATAAATTTGAAGACAGGGAGGAGAATATACCTAAAATTATTGAAAAGATAAAAGATTGTTTTGAAAACTTTGAGAAAAGATTTAAGGATTTCGATTATTATAGAGAAGTAATAAGAAACGAGCCACAAAAATTTTTAGATGATCTTAAAAAAATATTTGTAAAAGTAGAATAAACACATAAAAATGACTTCAAAAATTTCAGTAATAATCCCAACCTACAATCGAGCGAATTTATTGCCTCGAGCAATAAAGAGTGTTTTAGATCAGACATTTCAAGATTTTGAATTGATCGTTGTTGATGATGGATCAACTGATAATACAAAAGAAGTAGTGGAAAAATTTCAAAAAGAAGATTCAAGGATAAAATATATCTGGCAGGAAAATTCTGGAGGACCAGCAAAACCAATAAACACGGGGATTAAGAATTCGAGTGGTAAATATATTGCCATTTTAGAAAGTGACGATGAGTGGTTGCCAGAGAAATTGGAAAAGCAAGTAGAAATTTTAGAAAAATTTCAAAATGTAGGTTTAGTATCTTGCTACGCAATGAAAATTTTTCCAAATGGTAAAAAAATAATCTATAAGACACCCTTTTCTGGAATTTTGAGAAAAGAAGATTGGAAAAAATACTGGCAGTTATGGGGAATTTTGAGTCTTAGTACAGTTTTAATAAGAAAAGAAAGTATAGAAAAAGTTGGTCTGCTTGACGAAAAATTAAAAATTACTGCAGATGTAGATTTTCATTTAAGACTTATTAAGCAATTTGATTTTTACTTTCTTCCTACTCCTTTAGTAAATTATTATCAAACAGAAGAAAGTCAAAGTGGAAAAGATTTTTGGATAAGGTGGACTCCAGAGTATCAATACTTACTTGAAAAGCATAAAAAAGACCTGAATCTCTGCCAAAAAGCAAAAAGTAAATTTTTGAGACATTTAGGGACGTGTTATTTACTCCAAGGTAAATCATCTATTGCACGTAGATATTTTATGCAAGCTATTTTTTACAACCCTCTCCATTTGCGACTTTATCTTCAAACTTTGTTGAGCTTTTTTCCTGATTTTTATCGGAAAGTCTTATTCTTTAAAAGAAATAATTTTTAAATGATCATTTTTTAAATATTCGGTAGGGTGGAGGTCGCCAAATAATTTGATAAAATTTCACAATAATGAAAAAATTAAAAAATTTATTAAATTATTCTTCTCAAAAAATGGATTAACAGTTCAACAAATTCTGAATGTTGTGATTTATAAAATATCTCCCAAGAGAACAATTTTAAATTACGATCCCGTGACTTTAATAATCTATCCAACCGATAGATGTAATTACCAATGCCCTTTTTGTCCCCATCATACTAGGTTACTAAAAGAGAAATATCCTTACTTCCATGAACCGGTGGAAGATTTCACATTAGAAAAATTCAAGCAGGTGGTAGATCTTTTCCCAAAGACAATACTAATCACCTTTGCTGGTGTAGGAGAACCTCTTTTGCACCCTCAACTTTTTGACATGGCAGATTATGCCACTTCCAAAAATATGTATTCACAATTAATCACGAACGGAAGTTTGTTAGACGATGAAAAAATAGAAAGAATTTTAGACAATCCAAATTTTTATTCGGTTTCAGTGAGTTTAAACGCAATAACCCCAGAAAAATACGCTCAATCTTTTGATGGAAGAAGGGAGATATTTGAAAAAGTTATTTTTAATATCAAAAATTTAGTGACGAAAAAGCGTGAAAGAAAACACCCTCTATTAGAAATAGCGGTTAGTTTTGTGATTCATAAGAAAAATATTTTTCAAGCCAAATCTTTTATAGAATTTTCTGAAAAGTTAGGAGCGGATAGAATCACTTTTTTGAATTTAATTGATTTTGGGATTTCTGGATTTGAAAAAGAAAATCAATTATACGAAAAAGATCTTGAGATAAAAAGGTATTTTGAAGAATTAAAGAATTTTGTAAAAAATAGGAAAATAAAAGTAGATTTGCCAGTTTTGTTTAAAGATAAAATTGAAAAGAAATGTCAATGGTTTTTTAAAAATCTTTCAATCGATGGTGCTGGTAATGTTGGAGGTTGTGGCCGAGTGATGAATCCCCAACCAGAATACGGAAACGTTTTTAGGGAAGGTAAAAATGTTTGGAACAATTCCTATTTTCAAAAAATGCGAAAAATTTTTATTTCTCCACATGAGGAATTACCAGAATGTTGCAAAAATTGTGTTGAAAATAGATGTTAAAATTTAGTGTTATTATTCCAACCTACAACCGTGAAAAGGAATTAAATGGATTAATTGGTACAGTTTTAAGACAAACTTTAAAACCAGACGAGTTAATTATTATTGACGATGGAGAATTGAAGGAAAATTTTATTTCTAGAATAAAAGAAGAGATAGAATCGCAGAAAATTGAGTTTATTTATTACAAAAAAGATCATTCAAAAGAAAGGCGAGGGCTTTCTGAGTCAAAAAATATAGGATTAAATTTGGCAAGTAACGAGATTGTTTTTATTTTGGACGATGACTTGGGACTAAAAGAAAATTTTTTTAAAGAGATAATGAAAGTTTGGGAAAAGTATAAAAATGATGAGAAATTAGTTGGAGTTGGTGGGTGGATTGAAAATTTAATGATTCAAAAGGCCGATCTGAATTGTACTCTTTTTAGAGGCATTTGGAAAAATCTAATTTTATACTGCCCTAAGTTATATGTGAAACATTCCTTAAGAGGAGTTTATTTTGCAAAATTGGCTTAGCAAATACTGAGAAGTTTTGAAATTATATTTACATTCCCTAAAAACTTGTCCCAGACTTTTTATTATCACTTCTTTAGACAATTTTTTGTTTGATAGCTCCTAAATTTTTGGTTTTTAAAATTTTTTAGTAAAATTTAAAGAAAAAGTGAAAGGAATTTTCAGTAAAAATGAAACAAAGAAAAAAGAAAATTCTTTTTATTCTTCCAACTCTTTCAAAAGGAGGACAAGAAAGAGTAGCTTCAAGGTTAAGTTTTTCTTTACCAGGACCTTTTGAGAAATTTTTGATTGTTTTTTATAAGGATAAGATTGATTACCCTTTTAATGGAAAGATTATTTCTCTAGATCTTCCTTTGTTTGAAGGAGCAATCAAAATTTTAGCTAAAATTTTTCTTTTATCTTTGCAGATTTTCAGGGTGAGAAAAATTAAAAAAGAAATAAAGCCTGATTTTGCTTTGAGTTTTGGTCCGGAAGCGAACGCTATGAATGTACTTTCTAATTTTGGTCTCAAAACAAAGGTAATTTTAAGCATGCATATAGTGGAAGGAATTTATTTTAAAGATTATCCTTTTCTTTTTAGATGGTTTCATAATTTTTTGATGCGATTTGTTTACAAATTGGCAAACAAAATTGTGGCTGTTTCTCAAGGTGTTGCTCAAGATTTAATTGAAAATTTTGGTGTCAAAAAAGAAAAAATAGCTGTAATTTATAATCTCCAAGATCTTGAAGAAATAAATAAAGCTTCTCTTGAAGATTTAGGTGAGTTTAAAAATTTGTTTTTTGGCAAAAAGGTGGTAATTTCTATGGGAAGGTTAGTTCCACAAAAAGGGTTTCAATACTTAATCGAAGGTTTTAAGAAAGTAAGTGAGAAATTTTCAGAGACTATTCTCGTAATTCTAGGAGAAGGAAAACTCAAAGGAGAATTGGAAAAACTAATAAAAAAATTAGATCTGAAAGAAAAAGTTTTTCTTTTGGGATTTCAAAAAAATCCATTCAAATTCCTGAAAAATTCTTCACTTTTTGTTTTATCTTCAATTTACGAAGGATTTTCTAATGTTTTAATAGAAGCAATGGCTTGTTCGCTACCGGTAATTTCTACAGATTGCCCTAGCGGTCCAAAAGAAATTTTAGACCCAGATTGTAATTTCCCAATTAAAAAAATGAAATTAGGAAAATACGGAATTTTAATTCCTCCTAAAAATTCTGATGAAATTTCAAAGGCAATTTCTTTATTATTAGAAGATGAACTTTTAAGAAAAGAATACGCAAAAAAGTCTTTAGAGCGAGCAAGAGATTTTTCAGTGGAAAAAATCATTCCAAAATGGTTAGAGATTTTAAAGTGATTGATAAATTTTCAAATACCCCTCAATCATATTTTTTAAACTAAAAATTTTTTTCTCTGTTTTTGGCAGCCTGTAATCTTTTAGTTTCTCTAAAAATTCTTTTTCGCTTTTAAAAACACAATTTTCACCAACAATTTCTTTGTTCCCCCCAACATCACTCGCCAAAATCGGAATTTTTGCAAAAAGTGCTTCAATTAATGTAATTGATAATCCTTCGTAGCGAGAAGGTAAAACAAAAAGATCAAATGCTTTTAGATATTTTGAAGCATCTTTTATTTCTCCAATTAAAAAGATTTTTTCTTTTAGATTTTTTTCTTCAATCAGTTTTTCTAATTTTTTTCTTTCTTGGCCTTCGCCAACAATGATCAAAATTGCATTTTTCCTTATTTTCAAAATTTCAGGAAAAATTTTAATCAAAAATTCATAATTTTTTTGATAATCTAACCTTCCAATTGAACCAATTAAAAATTTATCTTTTAAATCAATTTTTGTTTTTTCTTCAAAAAATTTTCTTGCGATTTCTCTTTCTAAAAATTCAGGTTCTGGAATGCCATTGTAAATTACTACTCCATTTTTGACTAATTTTAGTTTTTTTGCGATTTCTAAATTGTTTTTTGAAACAAAAACTGGAATGTCGACAAAGAAAAGTAAGAATTTAAAGACCAGCCAGTAGATAAATTTTAAGTGCCAATCTTTTTTATAGTTTGGGTCCAAAATTGAAAGTCCATGAAAAGTAAAAATTGTTTTTGGTTTTGATTTTGAAATTTTTGCTCCAATTGCTCCAAAAAGTGCGTTGGTTGAGTTAAAATGGCAAACATTAAATTTTTCTTTATCTAAAAATTTTTTGATTTCAAAAATGAAAAATAGATTTGAGAGGGGGTTGTGAGTTCTTTTTAGCCATTTAAAATTTACAAAATCTATTTTTTCTTTTTCCAATTTCTCCTTTAAATATTCTCCTTCGCCAAATCCAACCTTAACTTCAATCCCTTTTTCTTTTAAACCCTTTGCCAACCAAAAAACAGAATTTGTTGTCCCTCCGATATTTCCGTGAGTAATGCAAATTAGGATTTTCATGAAGATTTTTTAAATTTTAGCAGAAAAAGAGTTTTAAAGAAATTTTGTTGGAAAGTTTTAACATAAAAAGGTGCTTGATTTTGACATTAAATTACATTACAATGTAACTGTATGTTGAATTTAATTACATTCAATCGTTGGTGGGATACGGGGGAAGTAGAAAAAGTTTATCTTAAGCCATATAAAAGGAGGTTGTTTTATACCATAAAGAAATTTTTAGAAAAAAGACAGATAATTCTGATTTATGGACTTAGACGAACCGGAAAGACGGTGCTAATGTATCAATTAATCGATTTTCTCTTGAAAAGCGGAGTAGACAAAAAGAGAATTCTTTATTTTTCTTTTGATGAAAAGATTGCCTCTTTGGAAGAACTTTTTAGAACCTACAAAGAATTAGTTCTTGGAAAAGATATTTTGAAGGAAAAAAGAATTTATGTATTTTTAGATGAAATTCAAAAATTGGAAAATTGGCAAAACCAGCTAAAAATTTTTTACGACCTTTATCCTAATGTGAAATTTATTGTTTCTGGTTCAGCTAGCTTAGTGATTTCTAAAGGAGCGAAAGAAAGTTTAGCAGGGAGAGTTTATGAGTTTGTTTTGCCTCTTTTGAGTTTTTATGAATATTTAGATTTTTTAGGAGAGAAAATTCCTTCTGTCGAAAACATTTTTAATCTCTCGCAACTGAAAGAAATTTATCTTAAAAAAGAACGAATTGTTCCTTTGTTTTTTTCTTATTTGAAAAATGGAGGATTTATTGAAATTGCGAAAGAAGAAGACGAACTTGAAATCAAAGAATACTCAAAGTCAATATTAGAGAAAATTATTTTTGCGGATATTCCTTTGTCTTTTAAAATAAAAGAACCTCAGATATTGAGAGCGATCTTAGAACTTACTGCTTCCCATCCTGGCTTTTTACTCGATTATTCAAAACTTGCAGAAATTTTTAAAAAAGATCAAAGGGTAATTTCAAATTATGTTTTTTATCTTGCTTACTCTTTGTTGATTAAACTTTTTTATAATTTCTCTGGTTCAAGGTTTGTTAGCGAAAGAAAGCTTAAGAAAGTATATTTGGGTTCGACAAATTTTATTTTTCAATTTTTCCCTGAAAAAATTTCTCAACCTGAATTTTTAGGAAAAATGATTGAAAATTTAGTCGCTATGTTTTTAGATAATAATTTCTTTTGGAAAGAACGACAAAACGAAGTTGATTTTGTGTTAAAAAATAACATTCCTTTGGAAGTGAAGTACAAAGATAAAATTGAAGGGAAAGATTTAAAAAGTATTTTTAAGTTTTCGCAAAAATTTGGCTCTCAAAAAGCAATTGTTCTAACAAAGGAGGAATTAAAAAAAGAAAAAATTAATCATCTTCAAATTTATTTTATCCCTGTTTGGATTTATTTGCTAAAAAGCGATGAAATTCTATCAGGGGACAATTTTGTTCCTTAAAGGGAATGAATATGAAAAAACTAAATCCAATTTTTGTCATAGCAAATCATCAGGTTTTGAAAAATTTTAAAAGAAATTTTCTCTTTCTGAAATTGATAGATATTTTTAGTTTGGGATTTTTTAATCCTTTTACCAACCAAAAAACAGAATTTGTTGCCCCTCCGATATTTCCGTGAGTAATTATTATTAAAACTTTCATACTATTTTTTCTTCAAAAGACACCAAAAATCGGCGCAATTTAAAAATTCAAAATTTTTTTCAGAAAACAATTTCATTTCTTTTTGGTAAAAATCTCCTAATTGGGGATGAAAAATAATGGCCAATTTTAGAGCTTGAGATGATTGATCTTTCAAACAATCTGGCGAAAATAGAATATTTTTTTGCAAATACCACATTACAATTCCTCCATAATAAAGTCCCATTTGATTTTGCCCCAGACAAAGTTCGTTATCTGATATTTGGCTTTTTAACTCTTTTAGCAATTCAATGTCATTTGGGCCCAAAATGAGAAATTTATTGATAAAAAAATCTAACTTTTTTAATGAAAGATAGCCGCCAAAAACGAGAATTAAAATTATGGCTAAAATTCCCCAGGGTTTAAATTTTTCGTAAAAGAAAATAGCCAAAATTCCAGAAAAAACGGCAACGATTGGTAAAAAGAAAATTGGGCCAAAGGGATGAAGAGTCCATTGATAAAACACAATTGTGTTGAAAAGTGGCATTAAAAATAGGGGAGTTAAAATTTTGTAACTTTTTAAATACACTAAAAAGAAAATAAACATTCCAAAAATAAAAAGCCACAAAAAGAAAGGATTAAAATTCAGTTCCATTCTTTGATAAAACACTTGAAACCAAGGACCAAAAGGAAGCCTCTGGGCTCTTGCAAAAAAAGCAGATTTTAAAGTTTCAATTCCGATTTTCCCTTGTAAAATACCAATATGCGATATATTTATTAGGAAAACCAAGGCGCAAAAAACAGGAATGAGGATTAATAATTTTTTCTTTTCTCTTTGAAAGTTGTGATTTTGGTCAAATAAAAGAAAAAACCAAATAGCAATTGGAATAAAAAAGTAAAACCAACCCACCAATCCTCCCCAGATTACAGATAGCATCAAAGCCCACAAGTAAAAATTTCTTTTTGTAAAATAAAAAAAGACAAAAAGTGAAAAAGTAATTAAAGCATTAGGAAGATTAAAGACAGCTAGTTCATTAGTGGTTCCGTAATAAACAGTTCCTGGGAGTAAAACAAACAAAATAGAAATTAAAAATGGATAAATGTTGTTTTTAAAAACTTTTCTTAAGGCAAAATAAAATAAAATAATTGCAAATGAGGTCATTAAAAAAGGACTCAACCTCGTTGTAAATTCTGAAATTCCAAAAATTTTGTAAAGCAAGAAAGTAGGCAAAAGAAAGAAAACTGGATGATTAATATAAAAACCTTTATTTTTTATTTGCTCAAAATCAAAGTCTTCTTTTATTAAATAACCTTTTATATACTTTCCGAATTTTAAAGAGAGAGGTCCTACATTTACCCAATTGATTGATGCCAATCCATTTTCACCGTTAGTATCTGAGGTTACATTAATAAAAGGCATTTTTAAGTTTTGAAAAGCTAGAAGAAAAAAGACACTCAAAATTAAAAAAAGAAGAAAAAAAGATAAAAAATTGGGATTTAATGTTTTTATTCTCAAAAATATTAATTCCCAAAGATTTTTAAATCCATGTTTTAGGGGAGAAAGCTTGGACTCACCCTCTCTTTGGTAATAAGGAATTGGAAATTCTTTGAATTTAAAACCAGCCAGGCACGTTTTAATTTTCAATTCTTGAGAAATTGGCATATCACCACTTTCTAAATTTATTTTCTTTAAAATTTCTTTTTTAAATACCATCATTCCTGATTGAGTGTCTTTGAATTTTCGCAAAAATAAAATACTAGCAACTAAATTTAAAATATAATTTCCAATTCTCCGCATAAGAGTTAAAGACTCTTTCTTTTGGAGGGGAAATCTTGATCCGTTAACAAAATCTAAATTATTTTTTTCTAAATATTCTACTAATTCCAAAATTTTTTCTGCTGGATATTGGCCATCGCCATCTAATGTGACAATAATATCTCCCTGCGCTTTTCTAAATCCCCTTTTAAGGGCAAAACCGTAACCTTGGCGAGATTCTTTTAAAACCCTTGCCCCTAATTTTTTGGCAATTTCTGCTGTTTTATCTGTTGAATTGTTGTCAACTACAATAATTTCAAAAACTTCTTTTGGTATCGATTTAATAACCTTCTCAATAGTTTTTTCTTCGTTATAGCAAGGAATGATAACTGAAATTTTTTTCATAGTTACTCTTTTTTGAAGAAGAGTTGGAAAGTTTTTAGCAAAATTTTTAAATCCAAAAACAAAGATCGGTTTTTAATGTAATAGAGGTCGTATTGGAATTTTTCTAAGGAATCCTCCACTGATCTTGCGTATCTGAATTTAATTTGAGCCCAACCAGTAAAACCAGGTTTTATAATGTGGCGCAAGTTATAATAAGGAATTTCTTTTTCTAATTTTTCTACGAACTCTGGTCTTTCAGGTCTTGGACCAATTAACGAGATATCACCTTTTATTACATTTATCATCTGAGGAAGCTCGTCAAAATGGAGCTGTCTAATAATTTTACCTACCTTAGTTATTCTTTTGTCTTTAACATCCGCCCATTTTGCTCCCTTCTTTTCTGCATCAAGGATCATCGATCTAAACTTTATCAGTTTGAAAATTTTTTTATTTTTTCCCACCCTATCTTGAATGTAAAATACAGGCCCTCGGTCCTCGAGCTTAATTGCTAAAGCGATTATTAGCCAAATAGGCAAAGTAAGAATAAGAATTATTGATCCCAAAACCACGTCAAAAATTCTTTTGAATCGGTCATAAATTCTTTTTTCTCCTTCCCTTAGGTTTTCAAAGAACCAAACCTTTGAAATTAAGGTTACCGGAATTTTCTCTAAGATTTTTTCATAAAAACTTGGAAAGTCCAAAAAATTTTTGCCCAAAAACAAAAGATTATAAAAGAGAGTTTGAAATTTCGGATCTTTTTCAAATTCCTCTGTAAAAACGATTGTGCCAATTTTTTCTTTCTCTATTTGCGTCAAAAGATCTTTTGAAAGATCTAATTCTACTAGTTCATAACCCAAAAATGGCTTTTCTTTTATTTCTTTTTTCAATTTTTCCACTTCAGCATCTTTTCCCAAAATTGCCACTTTTTCTAAAAGATAGGCAGAAAAAAAAGAAAGAAAAAATTTTCTCAAAAAGAAAAAGAAAATTCCAAAAATTAGAGAGTTTAAAATTAAAATTGTTTTTGGTGCGATTTTGAATTGGGGAACAAAATAAAAGAGGAGAACGCCCAAGACAAAGTTTAGAGAGATTACAGAAAATGTTTTAAAAATCAAGGAGGTTCTTAAAAATTCAAAGTCGTAAAAGCCAAAAGCATAAAAAACTATTAACCAAATGAAAAATAAAATTGTGAAAGGAAGAATATGAGAAAAAAAGATTTCAATTTCAAATTTTCCAAAGTGCCTTAAAAAGAGAGCGAGGTATAAAGAAAGATAGAGAAAAAGGATGTCGAAAAAAAGCAAAAAGTATTTTCTCAATTTTATCCCCATTTCTTAAAGTTAAAATGAAATTTTGTTAAAATCAAGGAATGGCAAAGATTAGAGAGGGGGAAATTTTATTATCGCTTATTCGCTTTTTTTCTTTCTTAATTTTATTCACTCCTTTAATTTTAAACTCCAAATTTTTCTTTCCATTTGTCGGTCCTAAAAGCTTATACTTTTTTGCAATTTCTGAAATCATTTTCTTTCTTTGGCTGATTTTGATTTTTGTCGATTCGAGATACCGGCCAAAATTTAATTCTCTTTTATTGGCTTTGATAATTTATCTTTTTGTTTTTGTTTTAGCCTCAATTTTTGGTGTAAATTTTTCTTACAGTTTTTGGTCAAAGTATGAAAGAATGACTGGAATTTTGATGCATTTGCATTTGTTTTTGTTCTTTTTGGTTTTAAGTTCAACTTTTAAAGAAGAAGATTTTAAAAAATTTTTTGGGTTTTCAATCTTTGTTGCAATTTTGGCATCTTGGATTGCAATTGCCAATTTGAAAAATCCAACAATGAGAGGAGGAGGAACGATCGGAAATGAATCTTTTTTAGGAACTTATCTGCTGTTCAATGTGTTTTTTGCACTCTATTTAGTTTTTAAAACGAGAGATTTTGCAAAAATTCTTTCTATAATTTCTTTTTCGATTTTAGCATTTTCTTTGTTGTTAATTGGGGTAAATCTAGAAAATCTCTCTTTTTCCCAAGCCCTTTCTGCAATATTTTTTAGCCAGGGAGCAAGGGCGGCAAAACTTTCTTTTTACGGAGGGTTAGTTTTGCTGTTTTTCCTCTGGTTGATTGCCTCAAAAAGAAAAATTTTTAAAATTCTTGGCTCAATTTGTTTAATTTCTTCTTTAGTTTTTGCTACTTTTGTTTTCTATTCTCTTTTAACTCAGCCAGAAGGGTTTTTTAGAAAATTGATTGAAAAGGAGGTCGGAAGCTTTGGAGGAAGGTTTCCAGTTTGGCAAGGAGCATGGCAAGGATTTTTAGAAAGACCACTATTTGGTTGGGGGCCAGAAAATTTTGAATTTTCTTTTGTTAAACATTACAACCCTTGTATGCCGACCTCAGAATGCGGAGGGGAAATTTGGTTTGATAGAGCTCATAACATAATTTTTGATACTTTGGTTTCAACAGGGATTTTAGGAATGATTTCTTATTTGTTAATTTTTGCTGCAGTTTTTTACATTCTTTGGAAAAACTTTGCCAAAAAGAAAACTGATTTTTTTGCTCCCGGAATTTTCACTTCGCTTTTTGTTGCTTATTTTGTGCAAAACTTAACTGTTTTTGACATGGTTTCTTCTTTTATGGTTTTCTTTTTATCTTTGGCTTTCGTTGCCTCTTTTGAAAAGGAATTTGGAAAAAGAGAAATCAGAAAATTAAATCCTGCATATTTGGTTTTTGTTTTAATTTTGTTTTTGGTTTCTTTTTATGAATTTGTGATTTTGCCAACTTTGACCGATGGATACGTAATCTTAGCAATTAGAGAAAAAGTTGGAACGCCAGAAAGATTGAAATATTTTCAAAAAGCGCTTTCTACTTCGCCTATGGGAAAATTTCAAATTCGACAATTTTTTGTTGAAAATGAAATGGCGAATTTGAACTTTAACAATTTAAACGATGATGTAAAAAGAGAAATTGATTTTTTAATCGATGAGCTAAAAAAGAGCATTAAAGAATCGCCTTTAGATTTCAGATCTCTCTTGAGGCTGGGAGAGCTCTACAATGTTTATGCTTTTTTTGATTCATCAAAAATCAAAGAGGGCGAAGAAGTTTTGAGAAGGGCAATCGAAATTTCACCAAAAAATCAGCAAGGTTATTGGTCCTTGACACAAAATTTGCTCTATCAGGGAAGAATTGACGAAGCAATCTTTTTGGCGCAAAAAGCGGTTGATTTGGAACCAAAATTTAAAAACTCTCATTTAATTCTGATTAGGGTTTTAAAAATTGCTCAAAAAGAGGATTTGGCAAAGCAAAAATTTGAAGAGGCAATCAAAATAAATCCTGAATGGGAAGAAGATCTTAAAAAAATTTTGGAAAGCTCTTGACATTTTCTTTTAAATTTGCTAATATTAAAATGTGGGTGTCGCCAGATTA
The DNA here is from genome assembly GCA_001443025.1 of Parcubacteria bacterium GBS-2. Classification (GTDB taxonomy): domain Bacteria; phylum Patescibacteriota; class Minisyncoccia; order Minisyncoccales; family GBS-2; genus GBS-2. The sequence goes on along the minus strand of LEKP01000003.1, from coordinate 152,045 downwards.
TCTGGCTAACCCAATCCTAAGCGCAGCGACGGACCTTACTCGAGCAAGGTCCGTTGCTGTTTTTATAGAATTTTTTATAATATAAAGCAAGCCGGAGGGCAGGCACCCACAGAAGTACTTAGGATTGGGGTAAAAACCCCCTCCGGCTTATTGTTTCACTTCATGAAAAATAAAATTTGGCTTTTTCATTGCATGATGCTTAGAAATTTTACAAACAAAATTGTTTCAGTATTGCTCCCTTTTTCTATTACTAAGTAATTTTCAATACCTAATGCTAAATTAACTTTTAATCTTGCAATCTACAATTTACAATTTTTTGTTTTTTCACATCTTGACATGATTTCTTGCAGTGCAAAAATTAAATAAGATCTACCCGAATGGGGCCACAGATCTTCGCAAGCATTGGGTCGAGTGCTTGTGGATAAAAGTTTTTTTAAAAAAGAAATGGCAAAGAAAAAGGCCAAGAAAAAGGCCAAGAAAAAGAAATAATTTTTTGCCCCACTGAAAAGTGGGGCGTCAAATTGATGAAAATTACAATCAAAGCAACGAAAATAGAACTTACACCAAAACTAAAAGAATTCATAGAGGAACAGATTAATTCTTTAGAAAAATTTGCAAAAAGAATTTTAGAAGAGAAAAGTCGTGAAAAATTTTTAAAAAAGAAAAAAGAAAAAATAGAAGCACGAGTAGAGATAAGAGAAAAAGAAAGAGGTTTTTATTATGCAGAGTGCAACCTAATTCTTCCTCATAAACTTTTGAGGGCAGAATCCTTGCAAAAAAATTTGAAAAGTGCTATACATGAAGTGAAAAAGGAATTAAAGAGAGAGTTGAAAGAGCATAAAGAAAAATTTTTAGCAAAAATGAAAAGGGAAACGAGAAAGTTAAGAAGAGAATTGAAAGTTTCAGAAAGCATCAAATAAAGGAAGAAATTTAATAAATCTGGGTTGGTCGCTTTTTTTACTCTTTGTTTTTCCTCGAAAGAGGAAAGCTACCGGGGGAAATTCCCTGGGTGTAAGCGACCAACTCTTAAAAAAACATGAAAAAAACAAAGAGGTCCTTATGGGCCAAAGAAAAATCAAAAAATCAAAATTCATTAGGAGTCCATTTGATTGCCGATTTTTGGTTTGGAAAGGAAATAGAGGATCCAAAGAGATTGGAGAAAGTTTTAATTGAAGCAGCAAAAAAGGCTGGAAACATTCCTTTGGAGTTTTCATATCATAAATTTAACCCCCATGGACTTACGGGGGTTTTGTTATTGGCAGAGTCCCACATTTCTTTCCACTCTTGGCCGGAGTTTGGTTACTTGGCCATTGATGTGTTTACTTGTGGGAAAAGAACGAAACCAGAGAAAGCTTTGAATTATCTCAAAAAAATTTTGAAACCAAAGAAAGTTGAAATTTTCGTTATTACTAGAGGAAAGATAAAATGATAAAAAAATTTTTGGGCAGAAAATGGTTTTTTGAAGATTTCTTGCCAGGAGAACCTCAAAAGTCAACTTGGGGGTTTTTGATTGAGAAAGAAATTTACTCTGGGAAAAGTAAATTCCAAAAAATTGAGATTTTTGAAAACGAAGAATTTGGGAAAATTTTAGTTTTAGACGGTGTTGTTCAGCTTTCGACAAAGTTTGAATACATTTATCATGAAATGCTAGTTCACCCAGCGATGTTTTACCACAAAAATCCAAAGAGAGTTTTAATAATTGGAGGAGGGGATGGAGGATGCTTAAGGGAAGTGGCAAAGCATCCAGTGAAAGAAATATATTTGGTTGATATTGATAAAAAAGTGATTGAGGTTTCTAAAAAATATTTACCCTCTGTTTCAGCCGGATCTTTCAGGGATAAAAGATTAAAAATTTTCAATGAAGATGCCTTCAAATTTTTGGAAAGATATCAAAATTTTTTTGATGTAATAATTGAGGATTTAACCGATCCAAAGGGACCATCTCTTTCTCTTTGGGAAAAGAAATTTTATCAAAGAATTTTGAATGCCTTAAATAAAGGAGGGATAGTTTCCATGCAAGCAGGTTACCTCAGAGAAAAATTTTCGACGAATCTGAGAAGAAAAATGGAAAAAAGTTTCCCATTCTTTGTTTTGCATTCTGCTTTCGTTGATTGTTTTCCAATGAGCGAACATGTTTTCTTTTTTGGATCAAAAGATTTCGATTTTAGCAAAATTCCATTTAAGGAAATTGAGAGAAAGTTTAAAAAATTGAATCTTAAAACAAAATACTACACTCCAAAAATTCATCTTTGTTCAAGATCATGAAACCTTTTATTCTTTTTATTAACGGATCTCCAAGAAAAATTGGAAGGACTGTCAAATATTTAAAAAAAGTAATGAAAGGAGCGGAGAAAGAAGGGGCAGAGGTAAAATTGATTCATTTGATAGATTTTAAAATTTTACCCTGCCTTGGTTGTTATTCTACTTCTCCCAAAAGTTGTACTTTTCCCTGTAAACAAAAAGACGACATGGAAAAAATTTACCCTCTTTTACTTAAAGCTCAAGGAATAGTTTTAGGTTGTCCTTCCTATTGGTTTTCAGTTTCTGGTTTGGTTAAAAACTTTATTGATAGATTGACTTCTCTCGAAAATAACGGGTTCTTGTTGGAAGAGAAAATATTTGCTGCTGTTTCTCCTGCTCAAGAATCTGGTGGAGAAGAAGTTTCTCATTATTTAATTTCTGTTTTTAATGAAATGGGATGTGTCATTCCACCTTTTGCATCTCCCTTTTTTGATGAGGGAGGGAAGGGAACTTGGAAAGGAGAAGAATTAGAAATTTTAGGAAGAAATATTGTAAGATTGGCTAAAGCGATAAAGAAGGCCAAGCTTTTGTGAATCTTGACTAGTGATTTTGTTTTAAGATAATTAAGATAATAAAATAAATCCAATGGTTCCACGTTATTTCTTTTTGACAAAAGGAGTTGGGGTTCACAAAAATTATTTACAGTCTTTTGAGTTGGCTCTAGAAAAAGCTGGAATTTCAAAATTCAATTTAGTTTCGGTTTCTTCAATTTTGCCCCCAGGCTGTAAAAAAATCTCTAAGGAAGAAGGGTTGAAATATTTAAAACCTGGAGAAATCGTTTTTACGGTAATTTCAAAGAACGCAACTAATGAACCGAATAGATTAATTGCAGCTTCGATTGGCTGTGCAATTCCCGCCGATAAAAATCAGTATGGTTACATTGCAGAGCATCACTCTTTCGGTCAGACTCAAGAAAAAGCAGGAGAATATGCTGAAGATTTAGCGGCCTCAATGTTAGCATCTACTTTGGGAATTGTCTTTGATCCAGATTCTGCTTGGGATGAACGAGAAAAGGTTTTTAAAATGTCAGAAAAAATTGTTTATACTACAAATATCACTCAAACTGCAGAAGGTCATAAAGACGGTCTTTGGACTTGTGTTGTGGCGGCTGCAGTTTTTATTCCATGAAAAAAAGAAAATATCTTTCAAAAAAATTAAAAACGATTGAAGTTAAAAAAGGGAAATCAATTCTTCAGCTCTTGGAAGAAATGTCAAAAACTGGATTTCAAGGAAGAAAATTGGGAGAGGCTGTTGATGTTTTTGAAAAAATGATTAGAGACAAAGAGACGACAATATTTTTTGGATTTGCAGGATCAATGTCAACTACCGGTCAATGGAAATTGGTTAAATGGTTGATGGAAAAAAGATACATTGATGTTTTAGTTCCTACCGGAGCTAATATTTCAGAAGACATTCAAGATACTTTACACGGATACTATCAGGGACACTGGCTAGTCAATGACGAAGAACTTTGGAAATTAAAAATTTTTAGATACTATGATGTCTTTACCGATGGTCAAAAATATCGAAAGATGACTGATTTAATTAAAAAATTTGCTCTTTCTTTAAAAGAAAATTATCCCTATTCTACACGAGAGTTTTGTTGGCTTTTTGGAAAATTTTTGGCAGAAAGAAAAATCGATTGTCTTTTGGCTACAGCCTACAAAAAGAAAGTTCATGTTTTTTGCCCAGCCTTGGTTGATTCAGAATATGGAATTGCTTTAGTTTTAGCAAAAAGAAATCATAAAAAACATATTATTTTAGACCAGACCAAAGATTTTTATGAAATAACTCTGATTGGAGAAAAGAGCAAAAAAACTGGAGCGGTTTTCATTGGTGGAGGAGTTCCAAAAGATTTCATTCAAATGATTGCGGCAGAAAAAGGGGTAATAAAAGGAGAGACTCTAGATTATCCTCATTCTTTTGCGATTCAAATTACAACCGATTCTCCCCAGTGGGGCGGGTTATCAGGAGCTACTTTTGAAGAAGCAATTTCTTGGGGAAAAGAAGCAAGACAAGGAAATAATGTTCAATGCTATTGTGATGCTACCATTGCCTTTCCTTTAATTTGCCATGCCTTAGCAGATAGAGTTGGAGATTTTAAAAGGAAACCTCCAAAATTTTTAGAAGAGATTTTCGATGAACCTTTTTAAAGAAGAATCACCCTTCAATTTTTTAAGTTTGGAGAATCAAAATCCGAAAAAATCTAAAGTCTGGATTTTACCAGTTCCTTTTGAGGCAACGGTTTTCAATTTAGGAGGGACAAAAGAGGGACCTAAGGCAATCATTGAAGCTTCGAGAAATGTTGAGCTTTTCGATGAAGATTTAAAAAAAGACATTTCAAAGATTGGAATTTTTACTTTACCTTTTTTATCTTTAACCAAAAACTCTCCAAAAGAGGCGGTTTTTCAGATTAAAAAAGCGGTAGAGAAAATCATAAAAAATAAAAAATTCCCAGTAATTTTAGGGGGAGAACACACCTTAACATTGGGAGCGGTTTTGGCTTTCAAAACATTTTTTAAAAATGAATTTTCAGTTTTACAGTTTGATGCTCACTCTGATTTAAGAGATGAATTTGAGGGAACAAAATACCACCATGCAACTTTTGCTAGAAGAATTGTTGGTGATTTGAAAATTAAAATTTGCCAGGTTGGCGTGAGAGCAATCTCAAAAGAGGAATTCAATTTCATAAATAAAACAAAAAAAGTTAAAGTTTTTTACAAAAGAAATTATGAAAAAAAAGAAATTTTAGATTTCTTAGCAGAGAAAGTTTATTTAACTATCGATCTAGATGTACTAGATCCTTCAATCATGCCAGCCGTTGGAACCCCAGAGCCAGAAGGATTATTTTTTGAAAATATTTTAGAAATTGTAAAAGAAGTAGCAAAAGAAAAAGAGATTTTAGGTTTTGATGTAGTTGAATTGTCCCCAATTCCTGGATTATTTTATCCAAATTATTTGGCAGCAAAATTAATCTCTAAAATTTTGGGAATTGTTTTTGAGAAGCAATTTTAAGGTAATTTTCTTCAGATTTTTCGTTACTTTGCTGGACTTGACAAAATTTAAAATTTGGATTATAATATTCTATGATCTTTAGAAAGGAGGTGAGGAGGGTGAAAAAAGAAAAGATAAAAAAATAGAAGAACTATGTAAACTGCTAAGGAGATTGGAGAACAGGGATTACAGCGAGAGAACACTTGGAGAGAAAGAAAAACCATTCGTCATCAAAGGAGCTTTTAACCGAGTCGACCTTTCCAAAACATCTGGATGGGTAAGAGTTGAAGGCATGGCCATTATAGTTGATGCAAGCGAGGCCCACGATCTTCATCTGGAACTGGTGGGAAAATTCAATTTAGTCGATCTCTCGGGAGGAAAAAAAATAGAATTAAACCGAGAAAAAGCTGAAATCAATCTTCTTGACGCCTCGGGTGTTTCCATACAAAAATTAATTTCATAAAGCTCTTTTTAAAATCGGAGGGCCCCCCCTTCTTTTTTATTTTTAAATTTCCGCTTTTTAAAAAATTGATTAAAATAAAAAGTATGTTTAGGTTAAATAAAATTTTTGGTGATCCTAATGCAAGATATTTAAAAAAAATTCAACCTTTGGTTGAAAAAATAAACTCTTTAGAAAAAGATTTTGAAAAAATTCCTGATGCAAAACTAAAAGAAAAAACCTTTGAGTTTAAAGAAAGATTAAAAAAAGGAGAAACTTTAGATGATATTTTGCCAGAAGCCTTTGCTTTGGTCAGAGAGGCTGCAAAAAGGACTTTGGGACAGCGCCATTTTGATGTTCAAATAATGGGAGCTATTGCTTTACATGAAGGGAAAATTGTTGAAATGAAAACTGGTGAAGGAAAAACTTTAACTGCGACAATGCCTCTTTATTTGAATGCGCTTGTAGGAAAAGGATGTCATTTGGTCACGGTTAATGATTATTTAGCCAGAAGAGACACGGTTTGGATGGGACAAATCTATCATATTTTAGGGATTTCAGTTGGTTGTATAAATCATGATCAATCTTTTTTGTACGATCCCGATTATAAAAAGCCCCCTGAAGAAAAAGAGAAACTTAGAGATGAACTTGGGTCTTTTTATGTTGTTGAAGATTTTTTAAGACCTTGCACAAGAAAGGAAGCGTATTTGGCTGATATTACTTATGGGACAAATAATGAATTTGGGTTTGATTATTTAAGAGACAATATGGCTTATTCTTTAGAAAGCATCGTTCAAAGAGGGCACTATTATGCTATTGTGGATGAAGTGGATTCAATTTTGATAGATGAGGCAAGAACTCCTTTGATAATTTCTTCTCCTGCGAGGGAAGCAGAGGAGGAATACTATTTTTTTGCCCAAATTGCCGAAAGACTAGAAAGAGATAAAGATTACACAGTGAATGAAAAAGAAAAATTTTTCAATTGGAAAGAAGAAGGCGAGAAAAAAGTTATTTCAATCTTAAAAAGGGATCCTTGGGCAGAAGGAGATTTTAGGACGATTCATAAATTGGAAAATGCCATCAGAGCAAAAGAGTTTTTTGCCTTAGATAGAGATTATGTAATCAAGAATGGAGAAATAATTATCGTCGATGAATTCACAGGAAGATTGCTTCCTGGGAGAAGATGGTCTGCAGGATTACATCAGGCAGTGGAAGCAAAAGAGCATATTAGAGGGCATCCTGAAGTTAGAGTCAAAGGAGAAACGATTACTCTAGCTTCAATCACTTTTCAAAATTATTTCAGAAAATACAAAAAATTGGCTGGAATGACAGGAACTGCGGCAACCTCTGCTGAAGAATTTTTAGAAGTTTATGGATTAGAAACTGTGATCATTCCTACAAACAAACCAATGATTAGGGTTGATTTACCAGATAAAATTTTCAAAACAGAGAAAGCAAAATTTAAAGCAATAGTTGAAGAAGTTAAAAGAAGGCATGCTTTAGGACAACCGATTTTAATTGGAACAAGATCAATAGAAAAAAATGAATATTTATCTAAGCTCTTGAAAAAAGAAGGAATTCCCCATCAAGTCTTGAATGCAAAACATCATGAAAAAGAAGGACAAATTATAGCTCAAGCTGGAAAACTCGGAGCAGTGACTGTAGCGACAAACATGGCAGGAAGAGGGGTGGATATAATTTTGGGAGGAAACCCGCAAAATAAAGAAGAATATGAAAAAATTAAAAAGCTTGGAGGACTGCACGTTATCGGCACAGAAAGGCATGAAGCGAGAAGAATTGACAATCAATTGAGAGGGAGAGCAGGGAGGCAAGGGGATCCAGGATCTTCGCAATTTTTTATTTCTTTAGAGGACGAATTAATCAGAATTTTTGGAGGAGAAAAAATAAAGGCTTTGATGGAAACATTGAACATTCCAGAAGATCATCCAATTGAATCAAAAATTGTTTCGAAAGCAATCGACGAGGCTCAGGCACGAGTTGAAGGTTTTAATTTTGATTTAAGAAAACATCTTTTAGAATATGACAGCGTGTTGAATTTACACCGAGAGAGAGTTTATAAACAAAGAAAGGAGATTCTCGAATTGGATCCTTCTCGCTGGAGGATGAAGATTATTGAAATACTTGAAAAGGAAGGCGTTAAAAAAGAAGATTTTGAAAAAAAGGAAGAGGAAATTGGGAAAGAGAGAATTTTAGAAATTTCAAAATACCTTTACTTGAGGATTTTAGATAGTCTTTGGATAAACCATTTAGAGAATATGGAATATCTGCGCGATTCTATTTCACTGAGGGCTTATGGACAAAAGGAACCTCTCGTTGAGTATAAAAAGGAAGGGAACTTAATGTTCAAAAATTTCTTTGAAACCTTAAATTCTACTTTTGTTAAGGCAGTAATTAGTTTAAAATTAGAAAAAAGAGATAATTCTTTTGAAAGCAAGAATTTTAAGAAAAAAATAGGAAGGAACGAGCCATGCCCTTGTGGGTCTGGGAAAAAGTATAAAAAATGTTGTTGGCCAAAATATGGATGAAAAAAATAAAACGCTCCTTTTTAATTTAACAATTCTTCTTTTGGGTTTTTTAGCTTTTAATTTTTCCTTTCCGCAGATTTTGAATTTACCAAAATTTCCAAAAAAGGATTTTAAACTAGGGCTAGATTTACAAGGAGGTGTTCATTTAGTTTATCAAGCAGATCTTTCACAAATTGAAGAGAAAGAAAAAAAATCGGTAATGGAAGGATTGAAAGATATTCTTGAAAGAAGAGTAAATCTTTTTGGAGTAAGAGAACCATTAATTCAGGTTCGAGGAGAGAGGATAATTGTAGAGCTTTCTGGGGAAATTGATCCAAATGAGGCAATTAAAGAAATAGGGAAAACTCCTTATTTAGAGTTTAGGGAAGAAAGCGAAGATTTTTATAAAGTTTCAGAAAAAAAAGAAATTTCGAAAGAGGAGTTAGAAAAACTTTTTAAACCCACTTCTTTAACTGGAAGATATCTAAAAAGAGCAGATGTGGAAATGAATCCAATGACTTCAGAGGTAGTAGTGACTTTGGAATTTGATGAAGAAGGAGCGAAAATTTTTGAAGAATTAACGCAGAGAAACATTGGGAAACATCTTGCAATTTTTATCGATCAAAAGATGATTTCCAGCCCAATTGTGAGAGAAAAAATTTCAGGAGGTAAAGCTCAAATTACCGGAAATTTTACAATTGAAGAGGCGAGGGAGTTGGCAAGAAATTTGAACGCTGGTGCTCTTCCAGCACCGATTACTTTAATTTCTCAAAAAAGCGTCGGGCCAACCTTAGGGAAAATTTCTCTTGAACGTTCGCTTAAAGCAGGCATCGTTGGATTTTTAGCAATTGTAATTTTTATGATTTTGTTTTATAGGTTACCTGGAATTATTGCCTCTTTATCTTTGACTCTTTACTTGTTTTTTGTTCTTGCCTTGTTTAAGTTATTTTCCTTTACTTTGACTCTGGCAGGAATAGGGGGTTTTTTACTTTCTTTAGGAATGGCAGTTGATGCTAACATTTTGATTTTTTCTAGAATGAGAGAGGAATTGAAAGGCGGAAAAGATCTAAAAGAGGCATTGGAAGAAGGAGTTAAAAGAGCCTGGCCCGCGATTAGAGATGGGAATTTGACGACTTTATTAGTGGCTTTTATTTTCTTTTTTATCGGAACGAGTTTTGTAAGAGGATTTGCTATAAGTTTGATTTTGGGAATTTTTGTTTCAATGTTTACTGCAATAGTTGTGACAAATAAATTTTTGCAAACATTCGTTAATACCAGATTGGCAAGAGTAAAAATCTTATGGTAATTCCCTTTTCCAAATATCGGAGAATTTTTTATTCAATTTCTTTTTTGGCGACTTTGGCTTCTATTTTTTCTTTGTTCCTTTTTAAATTAAATTTTTCCATTGAATTTACAGGCGGGACGATTTTGGAAATTGAGTATTTAGAAAGAAGACCAGAAATCAGAGATTTGGAGAGAAGCCTTTTTGAGTTGGAATTAAAAGAATTTATGATTCAACCTGCAGGAGAAAATGAAATTATTTTAAGGACTAAAGAACTTAACCCAGATCTGAAAGAGAAAACTATTGAAAAATTAAAAGAATTTGGAAAATTAAGAGAAGTCCAGTCTGAAACAATCGGTCCTATTATCAGTAAGGAATTAAAAGAAAAAGCATTTTTGATTACAATTCTTTCTATTTGTGCGATTATTATTTACATTTCAATTGCGTTTAAAAATCTCTCCCCAACCATTCCTGCTTGGCAATGTGCTTTAGTAGTAATTTTTTGTCTCTTACATGATCTGATTTTGCCCTTGGGAGTTTTTTCTTTTCTAGGAAGAAATCAAAATGTCCAATTTTCTATTCCTTTAGTGATTGCCTTTTTAACTATCATTGGTTATTCGATTAACAATGTCGTAGTAGTTTTTGATCGAGTTAGAGAAATTGTTCAAAAGTTTCCCAAAAAGAGTCTTTATCAAGTTGCCGATGAGGCAATCAACCAAACTTTGACTAGACAGATAAATACTTCCTTAACCACTCTTTTTCCTTTAATTACGATTTTTTTCTTAGTAGGTGAAAGTTTGAAATATTTTTCTTTGGTTTTAATTTTAGGCATTTCATTTGGTACTTATTCTTCAATCTTTTTAGCCACTCCTTTATTAGTGACCTTAAGAGAGAGGTTTAAAAATAAAAAATCTTGACAAAAATTTTTATATTTGATTAAATAGAAAAATGACTCTGAAAAAAATCTGCAGAGATTTAATTTCAGATTTAAAAGATAGAGAAAAAGAAGTTATTGTAAGAAGATTTGGATTAGAAAAAAAAGAAAAAGAGACGCTTCAATCCATTGGAGATAGTTTTGGTATAACAAGAGAGAGAGTTAGACAAATTGAAGAAACAGCATTGGCGAAGATAAGGCGGAAATTAGAAAAATATCAGGATGTCTTCAAAAAATTTTTGGATTACTTTAAAAAAGTTGGAGGGATCAGGAAAGAAGAAAGATTGCTTGAGGAATTAGGAGGAGAAGAAAAAAATGAATTATTTTTTCTTTTAAGTTTGGACGAAAGATTTATAAGGATCAAGCAAAACGAAAACTTTTTTTCGTGTTGGATGACCAATCGCAAATCGTTAGAAAAAGTTAAAAATATTATTTCTTCGGTCATTAAAATACTAAGAAAGAAAAAAGAACCTATGGATTTGAAAGAAATTGCTTCGGAAATAAAAATAAACGAAAAAATTTTAGAAGGGTTTTTAGAAATTTCAAAGAAAATTCAAAAAAACAAAAAAGGACTTTATGGATTGATAGATTGGCCGGAGATAAATCCGAAAAATTTGGGAGATAAAATCTATTTAGTATTTAAAGAATTTCAAAAACCTTTACATTTTACCGAGGTAGTAAGGTATATTGAAGGAGCAAATTTAAAGAGCGTTCACAATGAATTAATAAAAGATGGAAGGTTTGTTTTGATTGGAAGAGGAATTTATGCTTTGAAAGAATGGGGATATTTTCCTGGCGAAGTGAAAGATGTGATTTTTAAAATTTTGAAAGAAGAAGGTCCTTTAACAAAGGAAGAAATTTTTGAGCGAATTAAAAAGCAAAGAATCGTAAAAACAAATACTGTTTTGGTAAATTTAGCAAGATATTTTGAAAGAGATGAAAAAGGAAGATACAGAATCAAAACTGCTGAAATTTAATGAAACTTGATTTAGTTGGGGAAAAAACTCTTCAAATTGTAACAGTTTGCTCTTTTTTAGTTTTTCTTTTTGCACCGTTTGATTTTGGGATGCGTCTTTTATTTTTCTCAATGTTTGTTTATTTTTTGGTTTTGTTTTTACTCTGTACTTATTGGGCGAATGAATGGTATCCAGAAGGTGGTTTAAAATTTATTATTGGACTTTTAGTCAGTATTTTTCACACCTTTATTTTTCTTTTCAGTGGAGTTGTTGGTTTAGCTTTGGCCCAGCTTGTCTTAAAACTTTCCCCACTTTTGGTAAATTATTTAAGAGAAGTTTTTATTTTTTAACATGGAAATTTCCTTTTTCATTACTCAAATTTGTAAAAACTGGTGGTGGTTTTTCTTTCCTCTTCTTTTTTTTCCCATTGCCAGGTTTTTTTATTTTTGGTGGATGAGATGGGAAGTTTTTTACAAAAAAACCTTCAATTGGATTTTTCTCGAAATAAAACCCCCAAAAGAAATTGTTAAACCATTTTCTGCTATGGAAGAGCTTTATAATCTTTTCTACGGCCTTCTTGATGATCCCAATTGGAGAGAAAGGTGGTGTAGGGGAGCTTTTCCTTTAGGTTATGCTGGCTGGTTTTCTTTTGAGATTTGTTCTTTTGGAGGAAAAATACACTTTTTTTTAAGAATCCCTGATGTCTTTAGGAGATCAGCGGAGTCTGCAATTTATTCTCAGTATCCTGACGCAGAGATTACGCTTGTTGAAGATTATACTCAAAAAATCCCTAAAGATATCCCTAATGAAAAATGGGACTTGAATGCGGAAGATTACACGTTTGTGAAGCCAGATCATTTTCCGATTAAGACTTACACGATGTTTATTGAAAGACCTGAGGAGGAAAAGAGAGCGATAGAAGAAAAGAGATTAGATCCAATGCACAACCTTTTAGAAAATCTTTCTCAGTTAAAATCTGGAGAACAACTTTGGTTTCAAATAGTTTGTCTTCCTTTTATTGACTCTCAGCTTCCTTGGTTGGGGGAGGCAAAAAAGGAAATCCTTAAATTAACGAAGAGAGAAATACCCCCTCCACCAAAAGGATTAATCAATATGCTAATGGATGAATTGTTTAGTTTTGTTAAAGGATTTTTCAAAATCTTTTTCCCTATGGAAGAACCGAAAAAAGGAGAAAAACCATTGGAAATAATAGCCCCTGAGTTGAGAATGACGCCAGAGGAAAAAGAAACTCTTCATGCAATAGAAAGAAAAACTCAGAAGAATAACTTCGTTTGTTGGATGAGATCTATTTATATTTGTAGAAAAGACCAACCGTATAATTTTGGGAACGCTTTCATTTATAGAGGATATCTTACACCAACCTTTAGTGCTAGAAATTTAAACATTATAATGTTTTTTGGAGCAACAAGAGCTAGGATTCATTATTGGCTTAAAGAGAGAAGGCTTTATCTTAGAAAAAGACAGAGATTAAGAGATTATATTGAAAGAGTGCCCTCTTTTTTTCCATGGAACTTCGTCGGAGAACCCCCTCCTTTTATAAAGTTTTTGACACTTTTTGGTTATAGAATTCCCCCTGGGAGAAGGTCAATATTGATTTTGAGCAGTGAAGAACTAGCAACTATTTTTCACTTTCCAATTAAAGTTTATCTACCAACAGTTCCAAGAGTGGAAGCCAAAAAAGTTGGGCCTCCACCAGAATTATCAACCAAATAAGGTATGGAACAAGACATTACAATTTTGGGAGAGACTATTTTTAGAAATCAAAGAAAGCGCTTCGGGATAAAATTAGATGATAGGAGACGTCATGTATACGTTATTGGTAAGACAGGGATGGGGAAAACTGTTTTGCTTGAGAATATGGCAATTCAAGATATCTTAGCAGGGAGAGGAATAGGATTTATCGATCCACATGGTGAAGCGGCGGAGGAACTTTTAGATTACATTCCAAAAAGCAGAATCAACGATGTCGTTTATTTTAACCCTGCAGATATTGACTTTCCGATCGCATTTAATGTTATGGAAAGAGTAACCCCAGAACACAGACATTTGGTTGCTGCAGGATTGATGGGAGTTTTCAAAAAGATCTGGCCGGATGTTTGGTCAGCAAGAATGGAATACATTTTAAACAACACGATTTTGGCCCTTTTGGAATATCCTAATACTACCCTTTTATCTATTAATCGAATGTTGGCAGATCCGGAATACCGAAAAAAAGTAGTTGAAAAAATTACCGATCCGGTGGTTAAATCTTTTTGGGTAAATGAGTTTGCGAGGTATACGCAATCGTACGAAGTTGAAGCGACGGCTGCCATTCAAAACAAAGTCGGTCAATTTATTTCTAACCCTTTAATCAGAAATATTATTGGTCAAGTTAAATCAAAAATTGATATGAGGAAAATAATGGACGAGGGGAAAATTCTAATTGCTAATCTTTCAAAAGGTAAAATCGGAGAAGACAATTCAAGGTTATTGGGAGCTCTTTTGATAACCAAATTGCAATTGGCAGCTATGTCCCGAGTGGATATTCCTGAAGAAGAAAGAAGAGACTTTTTCCTTTATGTTGATGAATTTCAAAATTTTGCAACGGAAGCATTTGTCAGTATTTTATCTGAGGCGAGGAAGTATAGATTATCTTTAGTTTTAGCTCATCAATATCTTGCTCAATTAGAAGAAATGACTCCCTTTGGCAAAAGTACAAGAGTTAGAGATGCAGTTTTTGGAAATGTTGGGACAATAATCGTTTTTAGGATTGGTGCAGAAGATGCAGAATTTTTAATAAGAGAATTTGAACCAGAATTTACAGTTGAAGACTTGATTAATCTTGAAAAGTATCATGTTTGCGTCAAATTGATGATTGACGGAATAACGAGTAGTCCTTTTTCTGCAGTTACTCTTCCAAAAATGGAAAAACCCTCGAAATCTTATAAAGAGACAATTGTCAAAGTTTCGAGAGAAAGATACGGAACTCCAAAGGAAATAATCGAACAAAAAATAGAAAAATGGGCAGGGACTCAAATCCAAACCTTACCTTCTCGGCCAAGGACTCAAATTTTGTATGAGGTTCGGTGCGTAAAATGCGAAAAGAAAATAAAAGTTCCTTTTCCCCCTAATTCTTCCAAGAAAATTTATTGTAAAGACTGTTTGAAAAAAGTTGAAAAAGAAGATACAATTTCTCTATCTTCCCTTAGACCAAGGGAAGAAAAACCCAAGAAAAAGGAATTCGTTGATGTTGAAAGTGTAAAAAAGGTCTTAGAAAGAATCTTAAAGAGAAATGAAAAAAATAAATAGATTAAACCTAAAATCAAAAAAGATTTTGTTAAGAGTCGATTTTAACGTTCCGCTTGAGGGAGGGAAAATTTTGGATGATTACAGGATTAAAGTTGAAATTCCGGTGATTAAAAAACTAATTAAGAAAAAAGCAAAAATAATTCTAATTTCTCATTTGGGAAGACCAAAAGGAGAATTCAAGGAAGAATTTTCCTTAAGGCCTGTAAAAAAAGTTCTTGAAAAATATTTGAGAAAAAAAATTATTGGACCGATTGAACTAGAAAAAGTAAAAGAGGAAATAAATAAAATGAAAGAAGGCGAAGTTTTGCTTTTAGAAAATATTAGGTTCTACAAGGGAGAGATAGAAGGGGATGAAAACTTTGCTAAAAATTTAGCAAGTTTGGGAGAAGTGTTTATTAACGACGCTTTTTCAGTTTGTCATAGAAATCAAGCTTCTGTAACTAAAATTACAAAATATCTTCCTTCTTTTGCAGGCCCTAATTTGGTGTCTGAAGTGAAGACCCTTTCGAAAATTTTAAAAAAACCCAAAAGGCCATTAGTGGTAATAATCGGAGGAAAAAAAGTTGAAGATAAAGCAAAGGTAGTCGAAAATTTTACAAAGTATGCGGATTGGGTTTTGGTTGGAAATTTAGTGGCAAATGAAATAAAAGAAGGAAGAATTAAAGTAAAAAATATTGAGAAAGTGATTTTTCCTTTGGAAGATAAAGATGCATTGGATATTGATCCAAAAACCATAGAGATTTTTAAAGAAAAGATTAAAAACGCAAAAACATTGTTTTGGGCAGGACCTCTTGGGAAAATTGAAGATGAAAAGTATCAGAAAGGGACTTTGGAAATTGCAAAGGAAATTGGGAGATTAAAAAGAAAACTTTTTTCTGTTGTAGGAGGTGGAGATACAATTGAATTTTTAAATAAATTTTCTCTTTTGAAAAAATTCGATTTTGTTTCGACCGGAGGAGGAGCAATGCTTGAATTTTTAGCGGGGAAAAGGATGCCAGGGTTAGAGGCTTTAAAATATGATGGAAATTAAAAATTTAGAAAAAGCTGCACAAAGAATTCTTGAAGCAATTAAAAAAAGGGAAAGAATTCTAATTTATGGTGATTCCGATTTAGACGGAGTATGCTCTGTTATTATTTTGAAGGAAACAATCAAAAACTTGGGTGGAAAAATTGATGCAGTTTATTTTCCAGAGAGAGAAGTTGAGGGATACGGGATTTCTGAAAAAGGCTTAATTTCGCTTAAGAAATTTTCGCCCGCTCTTTTTATTTCCTTAGATTGTGGAATTTCAAATTTTAAAGAGATAGAAATTGCAAAAAATTATGGATTTTTCGTAATTGTAATCGATCATCACCAAGTTTTGGATGAATTACCTAAAGCAGACATCATAGTCGATCCAAAACAAAGAGACGACCAATACCCCTTTAAAGATCTAGCGACTGTTGGAATAGTTTTTAAATTGGCAGAGAAAATGTTAGGAGAAAAAATGACTAGTCCTCTAAGAAAAAACTTTTTAGAGTTAGTGGCTTTAGCTACTTTAGCAGATATGATGCCTCAAGTTGGGGAAAATAAGGTTTTGACAGAAGAAGGGTTGGTTTATCTTAAGAATTCTTGGAGGCCAGCTTTTCAAGTTTTTTCTAAAATTTTTGAGTTACCAAAGGAGATTACTAAAGTAATTTCGATTTTGAACGTAAGAGATGTGGAAAATAACTTACCCGCTTCTTATAGAATACTTACAGAATCAGATTTTAGAAAAGTGGAAGAATTAGTAGAAAAATTAATTAAGAAAAGCAAAGAAAGGAAAAAAGAAGTTGAAAAGATCTTGAACTTTATTGAGGAGAAAATTAAGAGAGAAGACAAAATAATTTTTGAGGGAAGTAAAGAGTGGAATTTTAGCGTAATTTCAATTGTTGCTTCTCAACTTTGTCAAAAATATCAAAAACCAACCTTTATTTATAAAATCTTTGAAAATGAAAGCCAAGGGACAGTTAGAGTACCACCTGGAATAGATAGTGTTGAATGGATGAAAAAATGCAAAGAATTATTAATTTCTTTCGGAGGTCATCCTTCTGCTTCAGGCTTTAGGATAAAGAACGAGAATTTAGAAAAATTTAAGGAATGTCTGATAAAAAATTATGAAGAAAATAATAATTTATGTTGATGGAGGGGCGAGAGGAAACCCGGGTCCTGCAGCAGTTGGTGTTTTATTTTGTAATGAAAAGAAAAATTGCTTTAAAAAATTTTCAGAGTACTTAGGAAAATTGACAAATAATGAAGCAGAATACAAAGCAGCAATTTTTGCCTTAAAGAAATTTAAGGCCATTTTTGGGAAAAAATTAGCAAAGGAGACTGAAATCGAAATAAGATCGGATTCTGAACTTTTGGTAAATCAAATGAACGGGAAATACAAGATCTTAGAAAAAAACCTTCAGTCTCTTTTTTTAGAACTTTGGAATTTAAAATTAGATTTTAAAAAAGTAAAATTCAAATTGATCCCGAGGGAGAAAAATAAAGAGGCAGATAAATTAGTCAATCAAACTTTAAATTCTTTAGGAAAACCGCTTTTTTAATTTGACAAAAATATTTGAATTTGTTAAAATTCCAACTGCCCAAAAGTAGGGGCGCCACCGCCCCCCACCATTTTTTGGGGAATAAAGAAGTAATAAAAAATTAAGTTTTTGAATTAAGGTATTTATTGAGAAGTGGGTTTATTAAACAAAGAATGGTGGGGGGAGGAAGGTCCGGACACCTTCCCCCAGATGTACATCTGGGGGAAACGCTCCGGGTAACGCCCGGCCACCGTGAGGTGAGGGGTGCGAACAGAGACGCTCCAAGGGGTAACCCTTGGGGGTCCCCCCAGATATACATCTGGGGGGATAGCCTCCCTATAAGCAAATTTTTGCAAAGGGGAGGGTGAAACGGCTAAATCCCTGCGGGGTGCAAGTGCGAGAGAAATTGGGGTGTTGCCTCCGATTTCTCTGAGCACGCTTGAGCCAGGGAGAAATCTCTGGCCCAGACAGATGGTGGCGTAGAAACAGAATCCGGCCTACTACCTACTTTTGGGCTTTTTTGTTAGAATGAAATGTGAGAATAAAAAGAGAAGATCAAAAGAAATTTCAAATTTTTCTTTTCTTGATTTCGACATTTCTAATAATTTTTTTGGCAATTTCAAATTTAAGAATCGAAACTAAAAGAAGAGATTTAAACAAAGAAATTGAAAAATTGCAAACAGAACTTCAAATTTTGGAAAAGAGGAATGAAGAATTAAAAAAAGCAATCTCAAAGGCAAAAAGTGAAAGTTACTGGGAAGAAAAGGCAAGGGAAGAAGGATATGTAAAAGAAGGGGAAGAGGCGATTGTAATAAAAAAGATTAGAGAACAAGAAGAGAAAGAAGAAAAATCAGAAACGATTTGGCAAAGGATAATCAATTTTTTCCAAAAATAATGCGGGTGTAGTATAAAGGCTAGTACGCGACCTTCCCAAGGTCGAAGTGGGGGTTCGATTCCCCTCACCCGCTTGCACCCTACACCCCTAGGGTGAGCCTCCCCAGCACTTTATGCTGGCACCCCATCGTGAAAATTTCACATGGGGTTTCGGCTCACCCTCCATAGGGGGAACCTAGGTTCCCCCTCCATGGCGCCCGATCATCTTAAAAAGATCGATCGGTCTGTCACCCCTTCCTAGATGCCGCCCTAGCTCAAAAGAAGAGCAATCGCTTCGTAAGCGATAGGTGTCGGTGCAAGTCCGACGGGCGGCTCATGGAAAAAATTCAATCAAAAATTGAAGAATTAAAAAAAAGAGTTCGATTTTTAATGGACTGTCTTTGAAATTGAGAAAAAGAAAAAGGAAATTGAAAATTTAAAAAAGGAAATGGAAAAAGAGGGTTTTTGGGTAGATAAAGAAAAAGCAGAAGAAATTTCAAGAAGATACAAAAAACTTAAAGATGAGATTGAAGATTTTGAAATATTAAATTTAGAGATCGAAAGTGTCAAATCAGAGGATGAGTTGAAAGAATTGGAGAAAGAAATAGAACAAAGAGAAAAAGAATTTTTCTTGAGCGGGAAATATGACAAAGAAGATGCAATTTTAATCATTGAAGCAGGGCAGGGAGGAAAGGATGCTCAAGATTTTGCTGCGATTTTACTTTCGATGTATCAAAGATATCTTACAAAGAAGGGATTCAAAATTGAAATTTTGGATCAATCTTTTGGAGAACCAGGACCAGAAGGAAGAATTGGGATAAAAAGTTGTACCTTGGAAGTTAAGGGAAAGTATGCCTACGGAATTTTAAAAGGGGAAAGAGGAGTACATAGATTGGTAAGAATTTCTCCTTTTTCTGCAAAGGGGTTAAGACATACTTCTTTTGTCTTAGTTGAGGTTTTACCAAAGATAAAGAAAGAAGAAATTAAGATAAATCCTTCTGATTTGGAATTTGAATATATGAAAGCTTCGGGAGCTGGAGGACAATATGTAAATAAAAGAATGACCGCAGTGAGGGTTACTCATTTACCAACTGGAATCACTGTAAAATGCCAAACGGAAAGATCTTTAGCCCAAAATAAAGAAAAGGCACTCGAGCTTTTGATGGCAAGAATAAATCAATTGATGGAACAAGAAAAAGAAAAGGAAATTGAAAAATTGAAGGGAAAGAAAATAGAACCCTCTTGGGGAAATCAAATTAGAAATTATGTTTTAGATCCGTACAAACTTGTGAAAGATTTAAGAACAAAAGTTGAGAAAAAAGATGTTGAAGAAGTCTTTGCAGGGAATTTAGACGATTTTATCGAGGCAGAAATAAAATATGATAAAATTTCAAAACGTAACTAAAATTTTTGAGACAAAAAACAAACAAAAAATTTTTGCCTTAAAGAACGTTTCTTTTGAAATCGATAAGGGAGAGTTTGTTTTAATAGTTGGAAAATCCGGAGCGGGGAAAACCACCCTTTTGAAATTAATCTTTGCTGGAGAAAAACCCACTGAGGGGAAAATTTTTTTTGAGGGAAAGGATATTACCAAAATGAAAGACGGAGAAATTTCAAGAATGAGAAGAGAAATTGGAGTTGTTTTTCAAGATTATAAACTTTTACCGACAAAAACAGCGTTTGAAAATTTAGCCTATGTGATGGAGGTTATCGGTTTTTTGGATGAAGAGATAAAAAGAGATGTGCCAAAAGTTTTAGAAATTGTTGGCTTGAACGAAAAAGCAGAGAGTTTTCCGAGCGAACTATCAGCAGGGGAAAAGCAAAGATTGTCAATTGCTAGAGCATTAATTTCAAGACCAAAAGTAATTTTGGCAGATGAACCAACTGGAAACTTAGACCCTTATAACACTTTGGACATTCTCAAAATTTTTCAAAAAATTCATCAAATGGGAACGACAATAATTTTAGCAACTCACGACAAAAATATCGTTGATATTTTAGGAAAGAGGGTAATTACTTTGGAAAAAGGAGAAATAGTTAGAGACGAAAAAAAAGGGAAATTTGTCTTATGATTACCCAATTCAAAAGAACAATTAAATATGGATTTAAAACAATCACGAGAGATGGAGAGATCTTTCTAACTTCAGTATCAATTCTTTTTATTGCAATTTCTTTAATTTCTTTTTTGTTTATTTTCAGAAAAACTAGTCAATTTTTAATTTTCTCTTTAAAAGAAAAAGCTGATGTCTCTGTTTACTTTAAAGAAGAAGCGCCAGAAGATGAAATTTTAAAAATCAAAGAAGAAATCTCTAAAAATCCAGAATTTAAAGTTGATTTTGTTTCGAAAGAAGAAGCGTTAAAAGAGTTTGAAAGGAGACATCAGAGAAATCCGATTTTAATGGAAGCTTTAAAAGAAATAGGAGAAAATCCTTTTTTGGCTTCTTTGAGCATTAAAGCAAAAGAACCCAGCCAGTATGAAGAATTACTTTTTTATCTAAAAGAAAAAGAAGAGCTCATTGAAAAAATCGATTATTTAGAGAGAAAGCCGTTGATAGAAAGAATATTTTCTTTGAGCACAAATTTAGAAAAAGGAGGCATTTTGGTTTCTCTGATTTTGATTTTAATTTCGGTTTTTGTTGTTTTTAACACTACCAGATTGTCCATTATCAATTTTAAAGAAGAAATCTCAGTTCAAAAGTTGGTCGGTGCCTCAAACTGGTTCATCAGAGGGCCATTTTTAGTTCAAGGAATTTTTGCTGGCATTTTATCAGCTTTACTTTCTCTTTTAATAGTCTCATTATCTTGTTACTTTCTCTCACCAAAAATCTCAATTTTATTTGAAGGGTTAAATCTTTTTGAAGTTTTCCACTCAAATTTGAAAGCCTTGATTTTAATTCAAATTTTTGCTGGAATTTTATTAGGAACGATTCCAAGTTTAATTGCGATAAGAAGGTTTTTGAAAATTTAGGTTGCGGGGTCGTCTAGTGATAGATTTTTAAAGTTCGTGATATAATTGAAGAATGGTCAAATGTAAACTCTGCGGAAAGCACTTTAAAATTATAACAAACACCCATTTAGCTTCGGTTCATAAATGGACTCTTAAAAAATATACCAAAAGATTTGGAACAAAAAATTGCGGTTTTCTTCTCCCAAATCTCTTGCCGAAAGACGATCCACGGTATATGAAATGGAAAGAAAGTTTAAAGAAAAGACCACCTCCTTGGAATAAAGGATTTACAAAAGAAACTCATCCTAGTGTTGCAAAAATTTCAACAACCTTTAAAAAGAAAAAGATAGATAATTTTGCGAAGTGGCGGAAAAAATTAAAGGAAAAGGAAAGAGGATCTGTCTCAAAGAGGGTTGATTTATTTGTTCAAAAGAATGGAGACTTAGCAGAACTAATTGGAGTGATTTTAGGCGACGGATCTTTGGAAAAATTTCCTCGAACTGAACGCCTTGTTCTTCTTTCAAATTCGAGAAACTCAGGGTTTATAAAAAGATACTCTCATTTGATTAAGAAAGTTTTAAAGAAAAAACCTAAGGTATACAAAAGAAAAGAATCGAATTGTATCGCAATCTCGCTCTATATGAAAGATTTAAGTAAAAAATTAGGAATTCCCCTTGGGAAACGAAAAGATCAGAAAATAGAAACCCCTCGATGGATTTTTAAAAATAAGCATTATCTCAAAAGATATCTCCGTGGACTGTATGAAGCTGAAGGAAGTTTCTGTATACATAAGCCAACTTACACTTACAAATTTTTATTTGCCAATAGGAATGAATCGTTGCTTAAAAGTGTTTTTGAGGCATTGAAGATTTTAGGTTTTCACCCACACAAGAGTAAAGACAAAATCCAAATTTCAAGAAAGGAGGAAGTTTACAAAATAAAGGATTTAATTAAATTTAGGCAGTATTAATTTCATTGCGGGGTCTGCTAATTGGTAGGCAGGTGGCCTCTGAAGCCACAAGTCCTGGTTCGAATCCAGGCCCCGCAGCAAAATTTAAAACATGGAGAAAATAACAAAAGAAATCTTAAAAGAAACTTTTCCAGAGAGACCAAAGGAGAAATATTTTAAAAAATACGATTTTGGGCTTTTGATTGTCATTGGAGGCTCTGACTTTTATTCTGGTTCTCCAGCTTTAGCTGGAATGGCTGCTTTTAGATCTGGAGTTGGAATGGTCAGAATCATTACTCCAAAAAGGGCAGCAGACATTATTGCATCTTTTTCTCCAAATTTGGCAGCTTATCCTTTAGAAGGAAAATGGCTGACAAAAAAGCATTTACCAATTCTTTTTGAAATGACAGAATCTGCAAAATTGGTCGCAGAAGGAAAAGTTGCGGTGGTTATTGGCGGAGGAATGGGAAGGACAAAAGAAACCCAAGAGGCAATAATTGAATATCTTTCAAAAATTGATGTTCCAGTAGTTATCGATGCAGATGCAATCTATGCTGTTGCGAAAAAACCAGAAATAATCCCTGGGAAAAAATTTCTTTTCACTCCTCACGCTTATGAGTTTTTTGTTTTAACGGGGAGAAAAGTTTATCAACTGCCATTGGAAGATCAAATAAAAATTGCTCGTGAAGAGGCAGAAAGGTTAAAAACTGTGATTTTACTCAAAGGAAAACCAGATATTGTAACAAACGGTAAAGAAGTTGCTTTCTGTGAAGCAGGATCTCCTTACATGGCAGTTGGAGGAACTGGGGATACTTTAGCTGGAATTTGCGGTGCATTGGTGGCAAGAAAAATAGATCCTTTTTTGGCAGCAAAAGCAGGAGTTTATCTGAACGGAAGGGCAGGAGAAATTGCAGCTCAAAAATTTAAAGATGGATTAACTGCAACAGATGTCATTGAGGCAATTCCTGAGGTTTTAAAAGAAATATGACAGAGAAAATTTACGATTTAATAATTGTCGGAGGAGGACCAGCAGGAATTACTGCTGGAATTTATGCTTTAAGGCAAAAGTTGAAAACTTTGATGATAACAAAAGATTTTGGAGGCCAAGTGAATCGAAAGGTTGTAAAAATTGAGAATTTTCCAGGATTTCCTGAAATTTCAGGTCAAGATCTAATCGAAAAATTCGTTTCTCATTTGAAAAAGTACCCAATCGAAATTGAAATGGGAGAAGTGGTGGAAATAAAAAAGGAAAAGGAAATTTTTAGAGTAAAAGTGACGGCCCAAAAAGAATTTTTTTCAAAAACAGTGATAGTTGCTTCTGGAGCAAACCCAAGAAGTTTGGGGGTAAAAGGAGAAAAGGAATTTTTAGGAAAAGGAGTGAGTTATTGTCCTTTGTGCGATTCCCCTCTTTTTAAAGATAAAATAGTAGCAGTGATTGGCGGAGGAAATGCTGGATTTGAAACAGCAATTCTTTTGGCAGAATACGCAAAAAAGATATACATTTTAGAATTTTCAAGTCAAATCAGAGCAGAAAAAGAAAATCAAGAAAGGGCTCAAAAAACTGGGAAAGTAGAAATAATTTTGAATGCAAAAGTTGAAGAAATAAGAGGAGAAAAATTTGTTAACTCTCTTGTTTACAAAGATTTAGTTTCACAACAATTAAAAGAACTTTCAGTAGATGGAGTTTTTATTGAGATTGGCAACATCCCCGCAACCTCTTTCGTTAAGGATTTAGTTGAGTTTAACGAAAGAGGAGAAATTATTGTTGAATTTGAAACAATGGCAACTAAGACTCCGGGTCTTTTTGCTGCTGGAGATTGTAATGTCGGAAAATACAAGCAAATAATCACTGCCTGCGGAGAAGGGGCAAAAGCAGCTTTATCTGCTTACGATTATTTGCAAAAACTAAAACCTTAAAAAATTAAAAATCGATATTTGCCCATTTGCGCAATTGATCAAATGTGGAAATATTAAAAACAAAAGGAAAATCATTCACCTTAATTGAACTTTTAGTTGCCATTGCGGTAATTGGAATGTTGTCTTCGATTGTTTTGGTGAGTTTAAAAGGAGCAAGAGCCAAAACCAGGGACGCAAGAAGATTATCTGATATGAGGCAAATTTTAACAGCTCTTCAGTTATATTATGATAAGTATGAAAGGTATCCAGGCCCAACCTCAGCCTATGGAGAATGTGAGGGGGGATGCGGCTGTTGGGATACTTCGACTGTAGACAATGATGGAGACGGAAAACCCTTTATTGAACCATTGGTGGACGAAGGTTTAATGAGTAGTGTCCCCAGAGACCCAATTGGTACAGGAACCTGCGGAGGGTATACTTATCGCTATTATCGCTACCCGGCAGGAAGTTACGGTTGTGATCCTTCTCGGGGTGCATACTTTGTTTTAGGTATTGTAGATATGGAAACAAGCAACGGACCCCATCCTCAAAGTCCCGGTTGGAGCTGTCCCAATAGAAATTGGCAAAACGAAATGGAATGGGTAGTTGGCGGATTTGAATATTAAAATTATGAAAGATTGTTCTTTTCACACTATGAAAACTTTAAAAATTAAAAAAATTAAAGCAAGGGAAATTTTAGATTCGAGGGGAAATCCAACGATTGAGGTGGAATTGGAAACTGATTTTGGAAAATTTTTGGCTTCAGTTCCTTCAGGGGCTTCTAAAGGAAAATACGAGGCAGTGGAGTTAAGGGATGGGGGAAAGAGATATTTTGGAAAAGGAGTAAAAAAAGCAGTAAAGAATGTAAACGAAATTATTTCAAAAAAATTAAAGGGCTTTAATGTAACAAAACAAAAAGAAATTGATCAAGTTTTAATTGAATTGGATGGAACAGAAAATAAATCAAATTTGGGAGCGAATGCAATTTGTGCAGTTTCTTTGGCAGTTTGCAAGACAGGAGCAAAGGCAAAAAACCTTCCCCTTTACAAATACATCCGATCGTTATACGACATACGCAATACGAAATACGTAATACCCAGACCTTCTTTTAACATTATCAACGGGGGTGTTCATGCTGGAAACGAATTAGATTTTCAAGAATTCATGATTTGTCCAAAAGAGAAAAGTTTTTCTGAAAATTTGAGATTTGGTGTCGAAATTTACCATAAATTAAAGGAGATTATTTCAAAAAAATACGGAAAATTAGCCACCAATTTGGGAGATGAGGGAGGTTTTGCACCGCCAATTAAAGATCCAGAAACTGCAATAAAATTAATTTTGGAGGCAGCTAAAACCTTGAATTATCAAGAGAAAATTTCAATTTTTTTGGATGTAGCTGCCTCTCAATTTTTTGATGGAAAAAAATACAAAACAAAATTTGGAAAATTTTCTGGAAAAGAACTGGCTAATTTTTATTTCAAATTAGTTAAAAAATATCCGATTGAAGGAATTGAAGATCCGTTTGCTCAAGATGATTTTGAAAGTTGGGGTCATTTTAATTCAAAACTCAAAAGGCAAAAGTCAAAAGTTTTAATCGTTGGTGATGATTTAATAGTTACTAACCCAAAAAGAATAAAAATGGCGAAAGAAAAAAATCTGTGTAATGCGATCATCGTCAAAATTAATCAAATTGGTACTGTAACCGAAGCAATCGAGGCAGTAAAATTGGCAAAATCTTTTGGTTGGCAAATTATGGTTTCTCATAGATCTGGGGAAACAACAGATGATTTCATTTCAGATTTTGCAGTGGGGATTTGCGCAGATTTTATCAAAGCGGGAGCTCCAGCAAGAGGAGAAAGGGTGGCAAAGTATAATCGTTTGTTAAGAATCGAAGAAGAGTTACAAGGTTCCAAAATTTGATATTTGCACATTTGCGTAATTGATCAAATGTGAAAATGTCAAAAAAGATAATTTTAATTGTGATTGATGGATTGGGAGATGAGCCAATTCCAGCGCTATCAGGGAAAACTCCTTTGGAGGCAGCTAATACTCCAAATTTTGATTTTTTAGCAAAAAATGGAATTTGTGGACTGGTTTTACCTTGGCGTGAAAAAGGAAAGTTACCAACTTCAGAAGATACTCATTTGGCAATTTTTGGCTACAATCCTAAAAAATCAAGCCCAGGAAGGGGAGTTTTGGAAGTTTTGGGAATCGGGGAAAAAATTAAAAAAGGTGACGTTTGTTTAAGAGGAAATTTTGCAACTGTTGATGAGAATTTAATAGTGATTGATAGAAGAGCAGAAAGAATCGAAGATACTGAAGATTTGATCGAGAGCCTAAACAAAATCAAAATTAAGGGAGTGAAAGTAATTGTAAGGAAAGCTTTTGGTCACAGAATTGGAATAATTTTTAGAGGAAAAAATCTTTCAGCAAAGGTTTCTTCAAACGATCCAAAAAAAGTTGGAATTAAAGTTTTGAGAATAAAAGGACAAAAAAGAATGGTTAAAATTTTGGAAGAATTTTTAGAAAAGGCAAGAACGATTTTAGAAAACCATCCAAAAAATAAAAAAAGAATAAAACAAGGAAGGTTGCCTGCAAACTATATTTTGTTGAGGGGCGCTGGAAAGTTCAAAAAAATCAAGACTTTTAAAGAAAAGTATGGCCTGAGGGCAGGGTTTATTGCTGGAGGAACCTTGTACAAGGGAATTGGAAAATATTTGGGAATGGAAGAAATAAAAGTTGGGGGCGCCAACGGAACAGTGAACACAAATTTAAAAGGAAAATTTTTGACAGTAAAAAGGGAAATTAAAAATTTCGATTTTATTTTTCTTCATATTAAGGCCTGCGACAATTTAGCAGAAGATGGAAAATTTTTAGAAAAAAAGGAGTTTATTGAAAAAATAGATCAAAATTTAGCTCAGCTTTTGAATTTAAAAGATGTTTTGATTGTAATTACTGGTGACCATTCCACTTCTTCTTTGAAAAAAAACCATTCTAAACTTCCAAACCCAATTTTGATTTATGGAGGAAAGCGGAATGGCTGCGAAAAATTTTCAGAAAGAGAATGCAAAAAGGGGAAATTTGGAATTTTAAAACAAATCGATTTAATGAAAAAGATTTTTACATTGACAAAAGGCTTTTAAAAAAATAAAATTGAATCATCATGAAAAATAAAATTGAAAAAGTTCAAAAAAGAGACGGCTCCATTGTTTCTTTTGATCAAAACAGAATTACAGAAGCAATTTTTAAAGCTTTAACTGCTTCTGGAGAAGGAGATGGAAAGAAAGCAAAAAGGCTTTCTAACAAAGTTGTCCAAATTTTAAACAGAAGATTTAAAAAAGGCGAAATTCCTCATGTAGAACAAATCCAAGACATCGTTGAAGAAGTTTTAATTTTAGAGGGATTGGTAAAAGCGGCGAAAGCTTATATCCTCTACAGAGAGCAAAGAAGAAGAATTAGAGAAGCGATTAAAGTCTCAGAGGAGGCAGTCGACAGATTAGACCAATACATTGAAAAATTAGATTGGGAAGTACAAGAGAACGCTAACATGGCTTTTTCTTTGCAGGGTTTGAATCATTACGGAGTCTCTTATATTGTTAAGAAATATTGGCTAAACAAAATTTACCCTCCAGAAATTAGAGAAGCCCATGAATCTGGAGACTTTCACATCCACAATTTGGATGCTTTATCCACTTACTGCATGGGGTGGGATTTGTACGATCTTTTAATGAAGGGGTTTGGAGGAGTGCCAGGAAAAATAGAATCAAAACCACCAAAACATTTCAACACTGCTTTGATGCAGTGCGTTAATTTTTTGTATACATTGCAGGGTGAATGTGCAGGGGCTGTTTCTTTTTCAAACTTTGATACTCTTTTGGCGCCTTTTATCAGATACGACAATTTGAACTATCAGCAAGTAAAACAGGCTTTGCAAGAATTTTTGTTTAATATGGCAATACCAACGAGAGTAGGTTTTCAAACTCCTTTTTCAAATATCACTTTAGATTTAAAACCTTCTCCAGTTTACGCAAAATTACCAGTAATTATCGGAGGAAAACCACAAGATAAAACCTATTCTGAATTTGAGGAAGAAATGAAAATTTTTGATAAAGCACTTTATGAAGTTTACATGGAAGGTGATGCAAAAGGAAGACCATTTCACTTTCCAATTCCAACAATCAACATTACAAAAGATTTTCCTTGGGAAGAACCAGCCTTCAATGGAATTTTCGAAGCTTCAGCAAAGTATGGAACAAATTATTTTGCAAACTATATTAACTCTGAAATGAGACCTGAAGATGTTCGTTCAATGTGTTGTAGGCTTCGTCTTGATCTTACAGAACTTTATAATCGAGGTGGTGGAGGACTTTTTGGAGCAGGATCAAAAACCGGTTCAATTGGCGTAGTTACGATTAATTTACCACGCATTGGTTATTTGTCGAAAACAAAAAAAGAATTTTTCGAGAGATTGGCAAAAGTTATGGATTTGGCAAAAGAAAGTTTAGAAATTAAAAGAAAAGTTTTGGAAAATTTCATCGAAAAAGGGCTTTATCCTTATTCAAGGTATTATTTGCAAGACATAAAACAAATGAGAGGAAAATACTGGGCAAATCACTTTTCAACTATTGGCCTTGTTGGAATGAATGAATGCTTGTTAAACTTTATGGAAGAAAATATTGCAACGAAGAGAGGGAGAAAGTTTGCTTTGGAGGTTTTAGACTTTATGAGAGAAAGGTTAGTGAAATATCAAAAAGAAACCGGGAATATTTATAATTTGGAGGCTACACCCGCAGAATCAACTGCCTATCGCCTTGCCCTAAAAGACAAAGAAAAATATCCAGACATTATTACAGCCGGTACCAAAAAAATTCCCTATTACACCAATTCAACTCAACTTCCAGTAAATTATACTGATGATCTCTTTGAGACCCTAAAACTCCAAGACGAAATTCAGTGTAAATATACAGGAGGAACAATTCTTCACATCTTTTTGGGAGAGAGGATGCAAAGCGAGGAGGGAGTAAAAAGGCTCGTTAGAAAAATTTTTGAAAATTTCAAACTTCCTTACATTACTGTCACTCCAACTTTTTCAATTTGCCCTGTCCATGGTTACATTCCAGGAGAACACTTTTTCTGCCCAAAATGCACAATAAAGCAACCCTGCGAAGTCTATTCAAGAATAGTTGGTTATTACAGACCGGTCCAGCAATGGAATTTAGGGAAACAACAAGAATTCAAACAAAGGAAGGAATTTAAAATTAAAGAAGCAGTTTTGAAATGAAAATTTTAGGACTTCAAAAGCAAAGCCTGATTGAATATCCTGGCAGAATTTCTGCCGTAGTTTTTTTAGGAGGGTGCAATCTTCGTTGTTGTTTCTGTTATGTACCCCATTTAGTTTTGCCAGAGAAAATTGAGAATCAAAAAGAAATTCCTCAGCGAGAAATTTTTTCTTTTTTGAAAGAAAGAAAGAATTTTTTGGAAGCGGTAGCAATTTCTGGAGGGGAACCGACGATTAATGAAGATCTTCCAGATTTTATAAAAAAAATAAAAAAGTTGGGATATTTAGTCGAGCTAGAAACTAATGGAACCAACCCAAAAATGTTAAAATATTTGATTGATAAAAAGTTGGTAGATTATGTAGCAATGGATATTAAGCACAGATTGGACAATTTTAAAAAATACAAAGAGATTACTGGAGGAATTTTGACAAAAAGAATGTTTGAAAACATTAAAAAATCTGTTAAAATTTTACTTTCGGGCAAAGTCGATTACGAACTTAGAACGACAGTAATGAAAGAATTTCACAAAAAAGAAGACATTTTAGAAATTTGCAAAGAAATTCAAGAAGCAAAAATTTATTATTTGCAAAACTATCAAAAAAACAGCACGATTTCTAGAAAAACTTTTACTCCGTTTAAAGAAAAAGAGGTTGAGGAAATTGTTAAAGAAGGTCAAGAGTTCACAAATATAAAATACCGAAAATATTTATGAGGAATATCGTTGTTGAAAAAGGCGATTTTCTACCAATTGAAGAAAGAGAGATTGAAATTGTGGAAAGGAAAGGGATTGGTCATCCAGATACAATTTGTGATTTAGTTTGCGAATCAGTTTCTTGTGCTTTAAGTCAATATTATGTGAGAAAGTTTGGAAAAGTTTTACACCACAATTTAGACAAAGGGCTTTTGGTTGCAGGGAGATCTCAGCCAAAATTTGGAGGAGGGAAAATTTTAGAAAAAATAAAAATTATTGTCGCAGGAAGGGCAACTGATAGGGTAGGAAAGCTAAAAATTCCTGTTAAAAAAATCGCAGAAAAAGCAATCAAAGAGCGCTTAAAGGGAATTGTTAGTTTATCAAAAAACATCACCCAAAACTTTGAAATTTTTATCGATTACAAACCAGGAGCAGCAAACTTACAAGAAGTCTTCAAAAGAAGTAAAGAAATTGCCTTAGCTAACGATACTTCCTTTGGAATTGGTTACGGTCCTTATTCAAGAGCAGAGATTTTAACTTTAAAAGTAGCCAATTTTTTAAACTCACCCAAATTTTTGAAAAAATACCCCTTTTTTGGAACAGATATTAAGGTTATGACTTTGAGAGAAAAGGATGAAATAATTTTGACAATTCCTGGAGCTTACATTGACAAATATATAAAAAATCCAAAAGATTATTTTGAAAAAAGAGAAATTGTGAAAAAGGAAATTGAAAAGTATGTGAGTAAAATTTCAAATTTCAAAAAAATAAAAATAGAGCACAACACTTTAGACAATCCTAATGCAAAAGAAGAAGGCGAAATTTATCTTACAGTTTTGGGCCTTTCTGCAGAACAAGGAGATGATGGACAAGTTGGAAGAGGAAACAGAGTGTCAGGATTGATTACTCCTTGTCGTGAAATGTCTTTGGAGGCTCCAGCTGGAAAAAATATTAACCACCCTGGAAAACTTTATCAAATTTTGGCTCACTTGATTGCGCAAGAAGTCGGCAAAATTTCAGGAGTCAAAGAATGTTCAGTAAGGATTTTAAGTCAAATTGGGAAACCTTTGGATCAACCTCAAGTTGTCAGTGCAAAAGTGATTGCTAAAAATTTCAATCAAATAAAAGATAAGATTTATGAAATAGTTGATGAAAAGTTGAATAATTTGCGAAAAATTCAAATGGATATTGTAAAGGGAAAATTTACAGTTTGTTAAATTGTTGAAAGGTTTTTATAAACTACAAAAAATTAAAATACATGATCCAAAAAGATTCAATCGGTCCAGAATATCTAATTGAGGTTTATGATCCTAAAATTGGGATGCAGGGGTTTTTAGTCATAGATAATTTAAGAAGAGGTCCAGGAAAGGGAGGTATTAGAATGACAAAAACCGTTACCCTTGAAGAGGTTTTTCGGTTAGCTAGAGCAATGACCTTTAAAAACGCAATGGTTGATCTTCCTTTTGGGGGGGCTAAAGCTGGGATTGTTTGGCCTGGAGGATCCGATGAGTTGAAGAAAAAATTCGTTCAATCCTTTGCCAAAAAAATTGCTCCTTTTTGCCCAAAATACTATATTGCAGGTCCTGATGTGAACACTGGAGAGAGAGAAATGGAGTGGTTCGTTAGAATAACCGGAAACTTAAAAACCGCAACAGGAAAGCCTAAAAGATTAAAAGGACTTCCTCATGAATTAGGAAGTACTGGTTTTGGAGTAGCAATAGCCACCAAAGTAGTTTGTGAAGAATTAGGTCTGGATATTAAAAAAGCAAAAATTTCTATCCATGGGTTCGGTAACGTTGGATACTTTGCATGTTATTTTCTTTCAAAAATGGGAGCTAAGATAGTGGCTTTGGCTGACTTGAGCGCCACTATTTATGAAAGAGATGGATTTGACCACAACGTAATAGCAAAAATGATAAAGAAAGGAAAACCTTTACCTTTGAAAGAATGTCCAAAAGGAGAGAGAATTCAACCAGAAGATTTTTGGGGTTTAGACGTAGATATTCTAATACCTGCCTCGGTAACAGATGTCATTAATGAACAAAACAAAGATAAAATAAGAGCAAAAATCATTATCGAAGGAGGAAACATTCCAATGAGAGAAGAAATAGAAGAAGAATTTTTCAAAAAAGGAGTGTTTGTTTTACCTGATTTTGTTGCCAATTCAGGAGGGGTAATTTCTTCATATTGTGAGTGGAAAGGATATAGTGAAAAAACAATGTTCAGAATAGTTGAAGAAAAAATCAAAAAGAATACTCGGTTAGTGGTGAAAGAAAGCGTCAAGAAAAAAGAAAACCCTAGAAAGGTCGCTATGGAAATTGCAAAAAAGCGAATAAAATAAAAGTCATGGTAAAAGTAAACAAAGAAAAATGCATAGGTTGTGGTTATTGTGTTTCGGTGTGTCCTGAAATTTTTGAATTAGGAGAAGATGGAAAATCTCAAGTTAAAGAGGGAGCGAATTTTGAAAAAAATAAAGATTGTATAAAAGAAGCAAAAGAAGGATGCCCTGTGGGGGCTATTGAAGAAGGATAATTTTTTAATTCACTCCAAATTTAAAACTGGTTTTTCCAGGAATTTTTTAATTTGATAAAATAATTTTGGTGCAGAAAATTATATTGAAGATAAAAAATTTGAGAATTAGTGCAGAGAAGAAAGAAATTTTGAAAGGAGTAAATTTCGAGATAAAAAAAGGGGAAATTCAAGCTCTTTTGGGTTCCAATGCTTCAGGGAAAAGCACTTTTGCTCAGGTGATCATGGGAAATCCAAAGTATAAAATAAGCGGAGGCAAAATTTTATTTTTAGGAAAGGATATTACAAAGTTACCTCCAGAAAAAAGAGCAGAAATGGGGATTGCCCTAGCTTGGCAAACCCCTCCTTCAATAAAAGGGGTAAGGTTTTCTAAATTATTAGAAAAAATCTCAAAAGAAAAAATCGAAATTGAAGAAGGAATGAATCTTTTAGAAAGAGAAATTAATGTTGATTTCTCTGGGGGAGAAAAGAAAATATCAGAATTAATTCAAGTTTTAGCTTTAAAACCAAAATTGGCTATTTTGGACGAAATAGATTCAGGGCTAGATATCAAAAAAGTTGAAAAAGTAGCCAAAATAATAAAAGAAAGATTTTTAAAACAAAAAGTTTCAATTTTACTAATTACTCATTCAGGAGAAATTTTAAATTATTTGAGGCCAAATTTAGTTTCGGTAATGCTAGATGGAAAAATCGTTTGTCAAAGTAAAGATTTTGAAAAGGTCCTGAAAACGATTAAAAAATATGGCTATGAAAAGTGCAAAGAATGCTTCAGGAAAATTTAATTTTTGGCAAAGAGACCATAAAGTCTTACAAATTTTAAACATAAAAGGAGTTGAAATTTTAACTTCATCTGAGGCTTTTGAGAAATATAAGATTGCAAGAGAAATTTTTAAAGAAAAACCAAAAGAGGGATATTTTGTTTGGGTAAAAGAAAAAACAGATTTTCCTTTGACAACTTGCATTACTATTGCGAGTAAAAAAACTTCCCAAAACCTTCAAAATTTACTTATTGTTGAAAGAGGAATAAAAGTTATTGCCAACGTTCTTTGCAATGCAGCAAAAAAACTTTTACACGGAACTCATTTTGCAAAAGGGAAAATTTTGCTAAAAGAAGGAGCCCTGCTGGAATACAACCATATTCACAAATGGGGAGAGAAGGATTTTGTAAATCCAGATTATGAGTTTATCTTAGAGAAAAATTCAAAAGTAATTTACAATTATCAAAATCTGTTGCCTCCTGAAAATTTGAGATTAAAAACGACTCTAAGATTAAGAGAAAATGCAGCCTGTCAAGTGAATGTAGTTTTGAATGGAGTAAATTCGAGAATAAAAGTTGAAGAAGCTATTTTTCTCGAGGGAAAAAATTCTCAAGGAGTACTCAGAGTGAGGGCATTGGCAAGGAAAAATTCGAGAATAATAATAAACAGTGCAATTTTAGCTAGCGCAAAATCTCAAGGACATTTAGATTGTCAGGGATTGATCGTTGATAAAAAGTCAAAAATTTCTTTAATTCCCGCTCTAATTTGCCAGACGAAAGAAGCTCAAATTACCCATGAAGCCTCAATCGGAAAAATTTCTGAAGAGCAATTGACTTACTTGAGAATGAGAGGATTAACAGAAAAAGAGGCAATCGATCTAATTTGCTCTGGATTTTTAAAAATATGAAAAAAGTTTTGGTTTTAATGTCTGGAGGAATTGATTCTTCAGTAGCTGCTGCTCTTTTGAAGAGAGATGGATTTGAAGTAATTGGAGCTTTTATGAAATTGACAAACTTAGCAAGATTTAAAGAGGGGAAAGAGAGAGCAAAAAAAATTGCAAAAATTTTAAAAATTCCTTTTTTAGTTTTTGATTTAGAAAAAGAATTTAAAATGAGAATTATCGATTATTTTTTGAAAGAATACAAAGCAGGTAATACCCCAAACCCCTGCGTTCTTTGCAACAAAGAAATAAAATTTGGCTTAATGTTGGAAAAAGCAATGAAGTTTAACGTTGATTTTATCGCTACTGGCCATTATGTAAGGAAAAAAGAAATTCGTGAAAACTTCCACAAATTCGCGATTTCAAGAGCTAAAGACAAAAGAAAAGATCAAAGCTATTTTTTGTGGATGCTAAATCAAAGGCAATTAAAAAGAATTTTATTTCCGATTGGAAATTATACAAGAGAAGAAGTTGAAAATTTGGCAAGAAAATTCAAATTGCCAGTATTAAAAGTAAAAAAATCAGTCGAAATTTGCTTTATTGAAAGGACGGTTAACGATTTTTTGAAAAGGTATTTAAAGGAAAAACCAGGGAAAATTGTAGATACAAAAGGAAAAGTTTTGGGCGAGCATAGTGGTTTTTGGTTTTATACAATAGGTCAAAGAAAAGGAATTGGACTTTCTAGTGGTCCATGGTGGGTAGTTGGCAAAGATTTAAAGAGAAATCTTTTAATTGTTACAAAAAACGAAAAAGATCTTTTAAAGAAGGAGTTGTTTTGTAAAAATGTAAACTGGATTTCAGGAAATGAGCCAAAATTTCCACTGAGGGTTAAGGCAAAAATTCGCTACAAAACAGATTTTGCTGAAGCAACTATTCGTTCGGCATTTTCACATTCGAAAAAATGTGCAAATATCAAAAATAAAATCTACAAAGTTGTT
The DNA here is from genome assembly GCA_001443025.1 of Parcubacteria bacterium GBS-2. Taxonomy (GTDB): domain Bacteria; phylum Patescibacteriota; class Minisyncoccia; order Minisyncoccales; family GBS-2; genus GBS-2. Next base: position 116,958 of record LEKP01000003.1, on the reverse strand, counting down.
TTTGAAAAGCCACAGAGGGCAATCACTACAGGCCAGTCAGTCGTTTTTTACAAAGGAGAGGAAGTTTTAGGAGGTGGAATAATTTGCGGTTGAAAAATTAAGTGATAAAATTCAATCATGGAAGAAGATAAAAAACTCATAGAGAAATATTTAAATGGGGATGAAAAAGCTTTAGAATTTTTAATTTTGAAATATTTAAAACCAATCTATAGCTTCATTTTTAGCTATGTTCAAAACCAACAAGATGCTGAAGATTTAACTCAAGAAACATTTTTGAAAATGTGGAGAAACTAAGAAAGTTCAAAAAAGATAAAAATTTTGAAAATTGGCTTTTCACCATCGCAAAAAATACTTGCTTTGATTTCTTAAGAAGAAAAAAGAGAAATTTAATCTTGAACGCAGATAATTTAGAAATTATAGTCGATTTCAACCCTTCTTTACTTGAAAAATTAGAAAAGGAAAGCTTGTTTGAAAAATTAAAAAGAGAAATAGAAAAGCTTCCATTTAAAATGAGACAAGTAATTGATTTGCACTATAATTTCGGTTTAAACTTTAGAGAAATTTCTGAAATTTTAGAAGAGCCAATAAATACCGTAAAAAGCAGACATAAAAGAGCAATTGCCAAATTGAAAAAATCAATTTCGAAATGAGTTTTTCATGAAGAAATTTTTATTTTCTCTTTTGTTTTTAACCCTTTTGGGTTTTTTTATTTTTTATTTTTGGCCAAAAATAGGAGGAATTTTTACTTTACAAATTCCAGAAATTAAAAACCTTCCTCAAAAAATTGAAGAAGTGGCGAAAGTTCCAGAAGTTGTCCAAGAAGAAAAAGAAATTTCCCCTCCTCCATTGAAAGTTATTCGAGAAGAAAAGCCAGAAGTAATTTTAACCAAAGAAGGAATAATTGAATGGACAAACAAACAAAGAGAAAAGTATGGCTTGGCGCCTTTAAAAGAAAATCAACTTTTAAACAAAAGTGCTTTGGCGAAAGTTGAAGATATGTTTGAAAATCAATATTTTTCTCATTACTCACCTTCTGGAGAAGGAGTTTCAGATTTAGCAAAAAAATTCGGATACGATTTTTTATTGATCGGTGAAAACTTAGCAATGGGAAATTTTTCTTCTGATGAAGATTTAGTTTTGGCTTGGATGGAAAGTCCAGGTCACAGAGAAAATATTTTGAATGAAAAATATCAAGAAATTGGAGTTGCGGTAAAAAAAGGAATTTTTGAAAGAAAGGAAGTTTGGATTGCGGTTCAACATTTTGGTTTGCCCTCTTCTTTTTGTAAAAAGCCAGATTTATCTTTGAAAGAAAAAATCGAGGAAAATGAAAAGCAAATTTTAGAACTTCAAAAAGAATTATCAATTTTGAGGTCTGAAATCAGAACATTAAGGAGATGGCAAAGAGAAGAAGTTTTACGAAAAATTGATCAATACAATGAATTGGTGTTAAAATATAATAATCTAATTGAGGAAACAAAAAATTTAATTGATCAATATAATTTTCAAGTGAACTCATTCAATCAATGTCTTTCTCAGGTTCTACAATAAAAAGCTCGATCTTTAAAACAAAAATAAACTGGCAACGTTTGACGTTGCCAGAAAAAGGTCGCTTTAAATAAAAAATCAAAATATGGAAATTAGCATTATTTTAGCAAAATTTTGGGGTTGGTTTATGGTAATTTCTTGCTTGATTTATCTTTTAAGAAAGAAATCTTTGCAAGAGATGATTGAATTAGCAAAAAATAAAGATGCAGTAATAGTTTTTGGTTATTTAAGTTTGATACTTGGTTTGTTTTCTTTAATTTTTCACAATCTTTGGGTGAAAGATTGGCGAGTGTTAATTACTATTTTTGGCTGGATTGCTTTAATTAAAGGAATTATTGGTATTGGCTTTACAGAATTGGCTCAAAAATGGACAGAAAAAATTGGAACTAATGCAATGCTAATGAAAATTTTGCTAATCATAGGTATTCTTTTGGGCGCTTGGTTGATTTGGGTAAGTGGTTAAAAAAATTAAAAGCTTTCAAAAAGGGGTGCACCAAAAGGCACCCCTTTTTCGTATTAGTATATAGAGAAAGGTCGATTGAATTTTGAAGAGAAAAATAAAAAATATGTTAAAGAATTTTTTAATCTCAATGATTTTACCGGTTCTGGCTCTTGGAATATTAATGGCAAATCCGGTTGAGGCAAAAGGTTTTGGTTTTTGGGGATGGGGTTTTGGTAGAATAAATTTAGACGATTGGGCAGATAGAATGAAGAAAATGTTTGAGGAGTGGGCGGATCTTTTACAAATTAGTGTTGAGAAAGTAAAGAATTATTGGGCAGAAGGAAAAACACTAAAAGAGATGATGGAGGCAGAAAATATTAGCAAAGAGGATGTTCAAAAAAGGATGAAAGAAAAGAGGTTGGAAGAGTTAAAAAATCAACTCCAGAAATTAGTTGAAAAAGAGATAATTACTCAAGAACAAGCAGACAAAAGGTTTGAAGCGATGAAAAAGTGGTTGGAAAATCAAGAAGAAAAAAGAATTTTCAGGGGTCATTGGAAAGGTTTTGGTAGAGGTTGGTTTGGATTTTAAATAAAAAATGGAAAAGGATTATAAAAAATCTTTTAAAGAACTCCAAGGCCCGGAGCCACCTCCGGGACTTTTCGATCGGATTATTTTAGCGATCAAAAGAGAACAGGAACTGCAAAAAACAAAAAGATTGTTGTTTGGATTTTTGTTTCTTTTGATTATCTCTACTATTACAACACCTCTTTCTTTTAAGGTTTTAATAATTCAAGCGAAAAATTCTGGCATTCTCTATTTTGTTTCTACTGCAATTTCTGATTTTGGAATTTTTCTTACTCTCTGGCAGGATTTTAGCTTGGCGATCCTTGAATCTTTACCAGTGACAGCAATTATATTTTTTATAGCCAGTCTTATTCTTTTTCTCTTTAGTATCCGTCTCTTTCTTTACAGAAAAGGATTATTTTTGGCCTATTTAATTCGCAAATAAAACATGGAAGAAAAACAAAACAAAAAACATGACATTTTAAAGTGGATTATTGTAGGATTACTCGCAATTATTGTGATTGTTTTGGTATTTGGTTTGGGAGTTTTAGTTGGCGAAAGGAAAGCAAAATTTTCTTATCGCTGGGCAGAAAATTATCACAGAATGTTTGCCGGACCAAAAGTTGGATTTTTAGGAAGTTGGAGAATGCCACCTTTACCGTCCCTTGATGAATTTATAGAGGGACATGGTACAGTTGGAGAAATCATTAAAATCGAAGGAAATAATTTGGTTGTTAAGGGAAGGGGAAATATTGAAAAGGTTATTGTAGTAACAGAAAAGACAGTTATTAAATTAGGCAGAGGAGATATTAAAGTTTCAGATTTGAAAGTTGGTGATATAATAGTTATTATTGGGTCTCCAAACGATAAAGGTCAAATTGAAGCAAAATTAATTCGGGTTTTTCCGCCAAAAACCAGTTTTAAAGGGATAAAATTCTATGAATAAAAAAATTTTAATTGCCATTTTAATAGTTTTTGTTTTAGTAGGTTATTTTAGTTTTGCAAAATTTTTCAAAAAGAAAGAGACAACTCGCTATGTTCTAACTCAAGTTCAAAGAGGAACAATTTTAGTTTCAGTATCAGGTTCAGGTCAAATTTCCCCAGAAGATCAATTAGATATTAAGCCAAAAGTTTCAGGGGAAATAGTTAAAATTTATGTGGAGAAAAACCAAGAAGTAAAGAAAGGTCAACTTTTGTTTGAATTGGACAGAGAACCAAAAGAAAGGGCAGTTCGTGACGCTCAAATTGCATTAAGAGATGCAAAAGATACGCTTTTGAAGGCACAAGACAATTATGAGAAGTTAAAAAGAGATCTAGAAAATTCTAAAGAAACCGCCTTCAAAAATGCTCTCGATACCTTAGTTGAAAGTTACGAAAATTTAAATTCTTTAATTGCAAACTTAGAATTAATTTTTAAAGCGAAAAATTATAGCGATCGAGAAACAGACCTTGATTATTATATTTACTTTGTACGCTCAATTAGGACTTTTCAAGGAGAAACTAACCCGTTGTCCTACTGGACAGAAAAGGCAGAGGATAGATTTTATCCGTTAAAAGACAATTTTGAGATTCTACAAAGAGAATACTGGAAGCTTACCCAAGACTCACCAAGAGAGCAAATTAAAGATTTACTTTGGAGAACCTATGATTTTTCAAATTCACTTTTGGATTTAGTGAGGCAAACTTCAAACCTCATTTCTGAGTATTTGAAAATTCTTGAAAAAGAAGGTCTTATTCCTCCAATTCCTCTTTCAATAACGAATTCTCAAGCCTCTCAAATTTCAAATTTTGAGAGCACAATTTCTTCTATTAATTCATCTTTAAAGAAAATTAGAGATACTATCGATGATCTTGAAAAAAATTCTCCTTTGCAAATTAGGGATGCTGAGTTAGCAATCCAAAATGCTCAAGACAATTTGACAAAGAAAGAAGACGCCCTTTCAGATGCTAAAGAAGATTTAGCCAATTGTTCAATTTATGCTCCTTTTGATGGAATAATTTCTGATGTCAAAGTTAAAGAAGGTGATACAGTTTCAAGTGTCACGGTTTTAGCGATCATTGTTGCAAAACAAAAAATTGCTGAAATCACCTTAAATGAAATCGATGCTGCAAAGATGAGAATGGATCAAAAAGCAATTTTGACTTTTGATGCCTTGCCAGATTTAACTTTAACAGGAAAAGTAATCGAAGTCGATACAGTTGGGACGGTTAGCCAAGGAGTAACAAGTTATGGAGTGAAAATTGCTTTAGATTCAGATGACGAAAGGATAAAACCCGGAATGTCGGTCACTGCTGAAATTATTGTTGAGGCGAAAGTTGATGTTTTGACTTTGCCAAACAGCGCAATCAAGTCTGAAGGTAATTTACGCTATGTTCAATTAATAGAAGCGCCAGAAGAAATCAAAAATAAATTAAAAATTGGAACCTCTATAGTTTTGCCAAAAGAAGTCAAAATTAAAAATCAATCAGTTGAAGTGGGAATTTCAAACGATACAATGACAGAAATTTTATTTGGAATTTCAGAAGGAGATATTGTTATTTCTTCAAAAATTTCTCAACAAACTCAAACAACCCAAACCCAAAATCAGTTTAGAATTCAAATTCCAGGAATGGGAATGCCAGCGACTCAAAGAAGATGAAATTGATTGAATGTAAAAACATTACCAAAGTTTACAAAAATGAAGTTGAAACTTGGGCTTTAAGAGGGGTTTCTTTTTCTGTTAATGAAGGAGAATTCGTTGCCATTATCGGTCCTTCCGGCTCTGGAAAATCAACTTTGATGCATATTTTAGGATGCTTAGACACTCCAAGTTCTGGCCAATATTTTTTTGAAGGAAAAGAAGTTTCAAAATTATCTGAAGATGAACTGGTGGAAATTAGAAAAAAGAAAGTTGGCTTTGTTTTCCAAATGTATAATTTATTGCCAAGAGCTACTGTTTTTAAGAATGTGGAATTGCCACTAATTTACGAGGGCTTATCAAAAAAAGAAAGGGAAGAGAAGGTTAAAAGTGCTTTAAGAGCAGCTGCCTTTCCAGAAGATTTCTGGTTTCATTTATCAAATCAATTATCTGGCGGAATGCAACAAAGAGTAGCAATTGCCAGAGCTCTAGTAAACAATCCAAAATTGATTTTAGCAGACGAACCCACAGGAAATTTGGATTCGAAAACCGGAGATGCTGTTTTAGAAACGTTAATTGAGTTGAATAAAAAAGGTCATACTTTGATCATCGTCACTCACGAGCTTTATGTTGCCCAATATGCAAAAAGAATCATTGCTTTAAGAGATGGTCACATTGTTGAGGATGCGCCACGAGAAAAGGCGAAATCTTTAAAATTGATTAAAGAATAAATTTATGAAATTAATTGATGTGCTAAACGAAGCAATATTTGCATTATCAGCAAATAAAGTCAGATCCGGTCTGACGATTTTGGGCATTGTGATTGGAATTGCTTCTGTGATTGCGATGATATCTATTGGTCAAGGAGCAAAATTTGAGATAACTCAAAGCATTCAAGGTTTGGGATCGAATGTATTAACAGTAATGCCAGGGGGAACTAGAATTGGAGCAGTTTTCATGGGTAGGGGAACAGCTCAAACTTTAAAAGAAGAAGATGTTAATGTTTTAAAAACGATTGAAGGAGTAGTTGATGTTGTTCCAATAATTCAAAGAACCCTTCAAATTGTAGCTCCAAACGGAAACAACACCAGAACGAGTATTATTGGAGCTAGTCCTGAGATTTTTGCGGTAAGAGAAATTTCGATTGAAGCAGGTTCAACTTTTAACGAAGAACAAATGAGAAACAATTCAAGAGTAGCGGTTTTGGGAAAAAATATTGCCAACGATCTTTTTGGAGAAGAGGAAGCTATTGGAAAAACAGTGAGAATTTCTGGGATAAATTTTAAAGTTATTGGAGTAGCAGCGCCAAAAGGAGGGGTGATGGGAATGGTGGCAGATGACATGGTTTTTGTTCCAATTACCACAATGAAAAAAGTTTTAGCAAAATCAGAATATTTAAACTTGATTTTAATTAAAGGTGAAAAAAAAGAATTGTTATCTCAAATTCAACAGCAAGCAACTTTACTTTTAGCAGAAAAACATCGAGTCGATCCTCAAAATCCAGATTTTGCCATTATTTCCCAAGAGGATATTTTATCTACTTTAACTCAAGTTACAAATACAATGACAATTTTTTTAGCAGCTATCGCTGGAATTTCTTTAGTAGTTGGTGGAATTGGAATTATGAATATGATGCTAACTTCAGTCACTGAAAGAACAAGAGAAATTGGTTTGAGAAAGGCAATCGGAGCAAAAAATAGAGAAATTTTAATTCAAATTTTGGCAGAATCAGTTCTTTTGACAGTTTTTGGTGGGATTGTGGGAATTTTTTTGGGCTGGTTAATTTCTTTAGGAGTTTCAAAATTTGCCCAAATTCCAACTCAAATTTCTCTTTTTTCCATTTTTTTGGCTTTTTCAGTTTGTACTGCAATCGGAATTTTCTTTGGTTATTGGCCAGCTCAAAAAGCAGCAAAACTTAATCCAATAGAGGCCCTAAGATACGAATAATAACTCAAAACTCAAAAGTCAAAGGTCAAAATTGAAGCTTAAAACTAAAAATTTGAAAGGTCGTTTGAAAACTTTCCAAAAATTATGAAAAAAAATTTAATTTTGATTTTAATTGCCTTAATCGTTGTAGGAACTGGAGGATTTTTTGGTGGAATGAAATACGGACAATCGCAGGCATTGAAAAATTTGACGCCAGAGAAAATGAGAGAAATTTTTCAACAAAGAGGACAAACATTCCAAAGAGGAGAGATTCCTCAAAGGCAAAGAGAAGGAGTAGGATTTTTATCAGGTCAGGTTATATCAAAAGATGAAAAGAGTTTAACGATAAAATTGCCAGACGGAAGCACAAAAATAGTTTTTGTTGCAGAATCTACTCAAATTCTAAAATCTGTAGAGGGAAATATTGAAGACATTGAAATTGGAAAACAAGTTTTAGTGTCTGGAGAACAAACGACTGAAGGATATCTCACTGCAAAAACAATTCAAATTAGATAAAATTTACTAATGGGAAAAGTTAAGGCTTTAGTTTTGTTTTCTGGAGGATTAGATTCGATTTTGACTTGCAAAATTTTAGAGGAACAAAAAATAGAGGTAGTTCCTGTTTTTTTTAAATCTTATTTTTTCGGGCCAGAGATTGCTCAAAAATCTGCAAAAGAAAATGGACTGAATTTAAGAATTGAAGATATCTCAAAAGGGCATTTGGAAATTGTGAAAAAACCAAAATTTGGTTGGGGAGTCTCAATGAATCCTTGCTTGGATTGTCACATTTTGATGTTAAAGAAAGCGAAAGAAATAATGGAAAAAGAAAAATTCGATTTTGTAGCGACAGGAGAAGTTTTGGGAGAAAGACCATTTTCACAAACTAGAGGAGCTTTAAATATAGTTGAGAGAGAAAGTTCTTTAAAAGGTTATCTTTTAAGGCCACTTTCTGCAAAACTTTTAGAGCCAACGATTCCAGAAAAGAAAGGATTGGTAAAAAGAGAAAAACTTTTTGATATTCAAGGAAGGTCAAGAAAAAAGCAAATTGAACTTGCAAAAAAATTTAAAATAAAATGGTATCCTCAACCTTCTGGAGGTTGCATTTTGACCGATTTGGAATTTGGAAAAAAATTAAGAGATCTTTTGGAAAAATATCCAGGATTTAATGGGAACGATGTAGAAACTTTAAAGTTAGGAAGGCATTTTTGGGAAGGTAATGTAAAAATAATAATCGGAAGGAACTATGAAGAAAATTTAAAACTCGAAACTTTAAAGAGAAATGGCGACCTTATAATAAAAATGAAAAATTATCCAGGCCCTACAGCCCTGATTAGATCTTATCAGGCTAAAATCCCAAACGAAATTTTAGAAAAAGCAAAGGAGTTAATTTTAAAATATTCGAAAAAAGCAAGGGATAAAATTGACGTTAAATTTTCAATCAAAAATGGTTGAGAAAACAAAAATTTTAAAATGCAGAATTTGCCAGAAAGTAAAAGAGGGGGTACATTTGAGAAGTTATAATTTAAAGATTTGTTTAGATTGCTTTTTGGATTTTTTCAAAAAAAGGATAAAGGAAACGATTGAAAGATTTAAAATGTTCTCTGAAAAAGATAAAATTGCAGTGGCAATTTCTGGTGGCAAGGATTCTACTGCTTTGGCAAAAGCTTTGAAAGACTTGGGATACAACATTACTTTGTTTCATATTAACTGCCAAATTAAAGAAAACGATTATTCAGAAAAATCTCAAAAAGTAGTTGAAGAGTTTGCAAGAAAGGAAAACTTGCCATTGAAAATTCTTAACTTTAAAGACGAGATTGAAGTTGATGTAAAGTTAGCTGCAAAAATTTCAAAAAAAGAAATTTGTGGAGTTTGTGGAATGATAAAGAGATATTTATTAAACAGGGAGGCAAAAGATTTTGATGTAATCGTTACCGGCCACACTCTAAACGATGAAGCAGGTTCTCTTTTGAAATCTTTGATCTTTTGGCAAGAAGGATTCATTAAAAGGCAGTTTCCAGTTTTGAGGGAAGAAGAATCCTTAAAAAAGAGAGCAAAACCATTGACACTTTGTTTTGAAAGAGAAACAAAACTTTTTTGCGATATTTTAAAATTACCTTATTTAAAAGAGCGCTGTCCGTTAAGAGGGGGAACTTATGTTTTATTTAAAAGAATTATCGAAGATTTAGAAAATGAGATGCCATCTTCTGCTTTGAATTTTTACAAAGGGTTTTTAAAAAGGAAAAGAATTTTTGGAAAAGAAAAACCTGAAAAACTTTTCTCTTGTCAAAAATGCGGTTATTTAACAGTGGCAGAAATTTGCAATTTTTGTAAATTAAAAGAGAAAATTAAGGCAACGATCAAAAAATGAAAGAAGGGGAATTGATTTTACTTGAAGATAAAAAAGGAAAGAAATATCTTTTTACGCTTAAAAAAGGAGGGGTTTTTGCTTTTCACAAAGGGAAAATTTTGCACGATGAAATTCTAAAAAAGAGAGCAGGGCAAACAATTGTTTCTTCAAAGGGTGAGGAACTTTTGATTTTGAAACCAACTCTAAGAGATTTTGTTTTAAAAAAATTAAAAAGGATTTCCCAAATTATTTATCCAAAAGATGTTGGACAAATTTTAGTTTTGGCAGATATTTTTGAAGGGGCAAAAGTTTTGGAAGCAGGAACTGGTTCTGGAGCTTTGACTTTATATTTGATTAGGGCAGTAGGGGAAAAAGGAAAAGTAATTTCGATTGATGAGAGAGAGGATATGGTTGAAAATGCAAAGAAAAACATTGAAGAATTCTATCAAAAAAGGATTGAAGAAATAAAAAGTTTGACTTTGAAAAGACAAAATTTGGCAGAAATTGAGGAAAAAGATTTTGACAGAGTAATTTTGGATTTGCCAGATCCATGGAATTATCTCAAAAAAGTTAAAGAAGTTTTAAAAGAAGGAGGGATTTTGGCTTGTTGGTTACCAACCATTCTTCAAGTTTTTGAATTAACTGAAAAAGTAGAAAAAGAATTTTCAAAAGATTTTGTTTTAGAAGGAATTTTTGAAACTTTGCAAAGAGAATGGCAAAAAAGAAAAATTGCTTTAAGACCAAAAGATAGAATGGTAGCTCACACTGGGTTTTTAATAATTTTCAGAAAATTAAAGTCTTGATACAATTAAAAAATGCAAGATATTTTTGAAGATCTAAAATTTAGAGGACTGATTTATCAAATAACCAACGAAAAAGGATTGAAGGAAAAGCTAAAAAAAGAAAAAATTGTTTTGTATTGTGGTTTTGATCCTACAGCTCCATCTTTGCATTTGGGAAATTTGGTTCCTCTTTTGACATTAAGGAGATTTCAGATTTTTGGTCACCACCCTATCGCATTGGTTGGGGGAGGGACTGCCTTGATCGGAGATCCTTCAGGAAAGACAAAAGAAAGGGTTTTGAACCCGGTAGAGAAAGTTAAAGAATGGGGAGAAAGACTCAAAAAGCAATTTGAGAAAATTTTGGATTTTAAAACCAAAAAAAATCCAGCAAAAATTTTAGACAATTTTGAATGGCTTTCAAAAATTGATTTAATTTCTTTTTTAAGAGATTATGGAAAATATCTTCAAGTTTCTCAAATGATCTCTAAAGAATGGGTTAAAGAAAGAATTTCAACTACCGGAATTTCCTTTTGCGAATTCTCTTATATGATTTTGCAGGCAATCGATTTTTTGAAGCTTTATGAAAAAGAAAATTGCCAACTTCAAATTGGAGGATCTGACCAATGGGGAAACATCGTTTGCGGAATAGAACTTATAAAGAAAATAAAAGGAGTAGAGGTTTTTGGATTTACTCTTCCTTTGCTTTTGACAAAATCAGGAAAGAAATTTGGAAAAACAGAAAAAGGAGCGATTTTTTTGGACAAAAATTTAACCCCAGTTTATCAGTTTTACCAGTATTTAATCAACACCGATGACCGAGATGTAATTCAGCTTTTAAAATATTTTACTTTTCTTTCAAAAGAAGAAATTGAGGAAATCGAAAAAGAAATGGAAGAAAACCCCAAAGAAAGAAAAGCCCAAAAAGTTTTGGCGAGAGAATTAACAAAAATGGTCCACGGAGAAAAAGAATTAAAAAAAGTGGAAAGAATTTCAGAATTGTTGTTTTACGGAAAAGTCAAAGAATTGAAAGAAGAAGAAATAAAGGAAGCGCTTTTTGATGTCCCGACAAAGAAAATATCTATCGGAAAAGAAATCACCATTTTGGATCTCTTAAAAGAAGGAGGAGTAGTTAGTTCAAAAAGCGAAGCCAAAAGGTTAATCCAACAAAAAGGAATTAATGTTAATGAAGAGTTAGTTGAGGACAAAGAAAAGAAATTCTCAAAAAAAGATGCTCTGCATGGCAAATACTTTGTAATTAGAAAAGGAAAGAAAAATTACTTTCTAGTTGAATTAGAAAACTAAAAACCAACTAACTTAATTTCCTCTTCGAGTTGAACTCTAAATTTTTTCTTAACCTCTTTTTTTATTTTTTCTATCAACTGCATTACATCGTTTGCCTTTGCGTTTCCAATGTTTACGATAAAATTTGCGTGTTTTTCTGAAATCTTTGCCCCACCAATTTGATAGCCTTTTAATTCCGCAGCCTCAATTAAAACACCAGCTGGCAAAAATCCATTTTTTATTTTTTCTTTGAATTTTTCCTGGATTTTTCGGGGAACTGTTTCTATTAGCACATTTTTAAAAACAGAACCTGCACAAGGAAATTCAAGGGGTTGTTTTTCTTTTCTCAATTTCAAAATCTCTTTTATTTTTTTTTCAATTTCTTTCCTCTTTCCTTTTTTTAGTTTCAAAGTCGCTTCTAAAATTATCCAATTTTTTCTTTTTTTAAAAATACTGTCTCTGTATCCAAATTTACAATCTTTTTTCTTTAATTTTGCAATTTGCAATTTGCAATTTTCAATTTTTAAAATTTTAACTTCTTCAACTAAATCTCCAATTTCTCTTTCAAAAGCACCAGCATTTCCCCAAATTGCACCTCCCAAAGTTCCTGGAATTCCTGCTAAATTTTCAAGCCCAGAGAGTCCTTTTTTTGCTGTTTCAAAAACTAATTTTTGCAGTGGAACTCCCGCCTCAGCAGTTATTTTAGTATTTCGTATTTCGTATTGCGTATTGCGGAGTTTTATTACAAGCCCCCTAAAACCCTCATCTGAAAACAAAACATTACTTCCTCCACCCAAAACAAAAAAAGGAATTTTTTTCTTTTTTCCCCACAAAATTGCATTTTTTAAATCTTTTTCATTTTGGGCAACAAAAAAATAGCGAGCCGGCCCTCCGATTTTAAAAATTGTATGATCTTTTAAGGGAACCTCTCCTTTTATCTTGAGCATCTTTTATTTTACCAAAAAACACAAATTTAGAATTAGAATTTCTCTCTTGACAAACAGTTTTATTTTGAATATATATTCATAATAAAAAGGTCAAAATTATAAAAAATTTAAAAACTATGCCCTGGGGAATGGGAGGAGGTCCTTGGTGGGCCTATCCAGAATTTAGAAAATACTGGTGGAGATGCTGGCGATATCCTTGGTTGCCGAGGGGTTGGTGGGCATTTCCTGAATATTTTGAGAAAATTACTCCCGAAGAAGAAAAAGAAATGCTTTTGGATGAACTTAAAGCTTTAAAGGAAGAAATGAAGGCAATTGAGAAAAGATTGAAAGAATTAGAAAAGAAAAAATGAAAATTGCAATTTCAGCAAACGGAAAAAGTTTAGAAGACACAGTAAGCGAAGTGTTTGCCAGGTGTCCCTATTTTCTCATTGTCGCGATTGAGAACGGAAAGATTAAAAGTTTTGAAGCAATTGAAAATGAAGCTGAAAAAAGAACAGGAGGGGCAGGAATTTTCGCCGCTCAATTGATGGCCGAAAAGGATGTGAAAGCAGTAATCACAAAAAATATTGGACCAAGGGCCTTCGATGTTTTAAGACAATTTAATATTGAGGTTTATCAGGGAGAAGGGAAAGTAAAAGAAATAATTGAGAAATTTATTCAAGGAAAATTGGAAAAATTCGAATGAAAATAGCATTCGCTACTGACGGAAACAATTTAGAAGATAAGGTGGCTTTGCATTTTGGAAGAGCAAAGAATTTTTTGATTTTCGATACTGAAAAAGAAATTTTTGAGGTTTTCGAAAATCCAGAGCTCAAGGGGAAAGGACTTCCGCCAGATTTTTTAAAAAGACAAAATGTCGATGTAGTTATTGTTTTCAGTTTGGGACCGAGGGCTTTTGAAAAATTTAAAAATTATAAAATTAAAGTTTTTAAAGCAATTGAAGGCACGATTTTAGAAAATCTTAAAAAATTTGAAGAAAACAAATTAAAAGAATTATCAAAAGAAGATATTTTTTAAATTATGAACCCCCACACCAAACAAGAATTGACTTCGTTAAATAACACCAAGGTTGCCTATTTTGGTGTGGGGGTGAAAATAGCAGTTAATGGAGGGAAAGGGGGAGTGGGAAAGTCGATGGTGGCAACTTCTTTGGCAGTGGAATTTGCGAAAAGCAAAAAGACAATTTTGGTTGATGCCGATGCAGAATGTCCAAATTGCCATTTGTTGTTATCAATAAAAAGAAAAGAATTCAAAAAAGTTTTTCAGTTCATTCCTAAATTTGATTTTGAAAAATGCAAAAAATGCGGAGAGTGCGCAAAAGTTTGCAAGCAAAATGCCATCGTTTTTGTCAAAGGAAAATATCCCGCTTTCTTGAAAGATTCTTGTATTGGTTGTAAAGCCTGCGTTTTGGCTTGTCCTTTCGGAGCAATAAAAGAAGGCAAAAAAGAAATTGGGAAAATTTTTGTTGGAAAAAATTATAATGTCGATTTGGTTTCAAGCGAACTGAAATTAGGAGAACTTTCTTCTGGAGAAGTAGTGAATGAAGTAAGAAAAGTAGCCGATGAAATTGGAGAGAGAATAAAAGCAGAAATTATGATTATAGATTCTGCCCCTGGAATTGGATGTCCAGTGATTGCTTCTTTAGTCGGAACAGATTATATTATAGCAGTGACAGAACCCACACCTTCTGCCCTTTTTGACCTAAAAAGAGTTTTATATTTAGCAAATCATTTTAAAATTCAACACGGAATTGTTATTAATAAATTCGATCTAGCAAAAAATTTTTCAAAAGAAATAGAAAAGTTCGCCAAAGAAAATAAAATTGAAATTTTGGGGAAAATTCCCTACCATAAGGATTTTTTAAAATCTACTTTAAAAATGAAGCCAATAGCAAAAATAAACCCCAAACTTCAAAAAAAATTTGAGAAAATAATTGAAAAAATTTTATGAAAGAAAAAATTGCGAAAATTTCGGTATTGGCAAATGTTATTTTGGCTGGAATAAAAATTTCTGCGGGGATTTTATCAAAATCAACTGCTGTTTTAGCCGAGGGTTTTCATTCCTTGGCAGACATTTTTTCTTCTTTGATTTCATTTTTAGGGATTAAAATTTCAAAAAAGCCAGCTGACAAAAAGCATCCTTATGGCCATTTTAAATTTGAGGTTTTGGCAGGATTTTTGATTACTTTAATTTTGTTTTTTACTGGAATTTGGATAATTTTTGAGGCATACCAAAAATTTAAGAATCCAACAGCGATTCAACTTCCAATTTTGGCACTTTCAGTTATGGGATTTTCTGCAATTTTGAATGAAATAATGGCAAGATTAAAAATTCATTTTGGGAAAAAAGAAAATTCGGTTGCTTTAATTTCAGATGGAGTTCATTCAAGAATTGATGTTTTTGCATCCTTGGCAGTTTTTGCTGGTTTAGTTTTGAATAAATATTGGATTTTTACCGATTCAATTTTAGCTTTTTTAATCGGTCTTTATATTGTTAAAGAATCTTTTTCAATTGGAAAAGAAGCCATCGATTCTTTACTTGATGTTTCAGCCCCGCCTGAAGTTGAAGAGAAAATAAAAGAGATTGTAAAATCTCAAGGGATTGAAATTTCAGATTTAAAAACTCAAAAGAAGGGTTCTGTTTTTACTGCCAATTTGGAAATAAATTTGCCAAGAAATTTGGACGTTGAGACCGCAACAAAAATTTCAGAAAATTTAAGAGAAAGATTAATGAAAGAAATTAAAAACTTAGTTTATGTTGCAATTCAAGTTAAAAGCCACGAAGTTGAAACTGGTTTTTATAAACCTCCTCTTGTAGCTTTTGGTTTCAAAAAAGGTTTTTGTTGGAGAAGGAGATTTAGAGGCAGAGGACCCGGGGGATATTGTGTTTGCAAAAAATGTGGCTATAGAGTTGAACATCAACCTGGAGTTCCTTGCTCAAGTTTGATTTGCCCAAATTGTAAAATTCATTTAACTAGAGAATAATATGGTAAGACCCATTAAACCAAGAAGGGTTCAATTCGATCCAAAAGCAGTTTATTTTAAACCGAGAGCAGTCCCCCTTTCAATGTTAGATGAAGTTGAGTTATCTTTGGATGAAATTGAAACTCTAAGACTTTGCGATTTGGAAGGACTAAACCAAATTGAGGCAGCAAAGAGAATGAAAATTTCCCAAGCCACTCTTTGTCGAATTTTAACCTCTGCCAGAAAAAAAGTTGCCAAGGCCTTAATTGAGGGAAAGGCAATAAAAATTTTAAAACCTTAAAAAGATCTACTGAAAATCTTGAATTTTTCACAATATTACGGGTTTTATATATTTATTTTTACAATTTTTGATATTTTTGTATTTTTGATACAATAAAAGAATCAACTCTATCTATTCGTTCGAAAATTATGGATTATGAAAAACTTAAAAACTCTCAATTGAATCTAAAATTTTCTAATATTAAAGAGATTACTTCGGAACCTCAACAAAATAACGCAGAAAGTTTTCAAAACGGGAAAAAAATTTCCGTATTATTTCGAAATACGATTCCAGAAATTCCTTATACTACATATGGAGTATTTTCTATTTATAAGTATCCAGCCAAATTTATTCCTCAGGTAATTGCCTTTGTTTTAAAAAAGTATGGTGTTCCTGGAATGAGAATATTCGATCCCTTTGCTGGATATGGAACTGCAGGTTTGACTGCTAAAGTTTATGGTTATAATTACCAATTATGGGATTTAAATCCGATATTAAACATCATTCATGATACCGCTACATTAGGACGACCAAAAATGAAAGTGAATGAGTTATTGGATCTCATTGATTGTATTAAGAATTCCAATAAAGAGTTCATTCCTTCTTGGAGCAATTTAAATTACTGGTTTCCAGAACAATTTCTTCCGATCCTTTCTAAAGCATGGGGCTTTGTGCACTCTGAAAAAGAGAAAGAAAAAAAATATCTCTTGCTTATTCCTCTTTTAAAAGTAACAAAATATTTCAGCTGGAGTGACGAAAAAGTTCACAAATTATATAGGTCTAAATATTCAAGGAAAAAAATTGAAACTTTATTAAAAGGAAATTGGAAAAATGTGTTCTACCGAATGTTAAAGCAGGAAATTTTTTCGCTTTATAATAAACTTGTTGAGTATGAAAAGCTTTCCCCAAAGGAAGTAGAATATGAAGTGAAAGCAGGTATTGATACTTTAACTGCAGAGCTTGACAAGAAAGTGGATATTTTAATAACTTCTCCTCCTTACTTACAGGCTCAAGAATATATAAGATCAACTAAACTTGAGCTTTTTTGGTTAGGCTATAGCGAAGCGTACATAAAAAATCTCAGTAATAAAGAAATACCTTACAGAGAAGTACCAAAGATTAAGATTTATTCTTCGACATTTTTTGAATACAGAAAAAAAATCAAAGAAAAACACTTGAGATCTCTTTATGATCAGTATTTTCACGCAATCCTTTCTTGCTTTTCCAGGCTTGGTGAGAAGGTTGAAAATTACATGTGTATTTTTGTTGGGCCAGCAAAAGTAAGAAACAACCCCATTCCCATTGATGAAATAATCGTAGAACATCTGAAAGAATTCGGGTGGAGTCATGAAGTAACATTTGTAGATAAAATTCTGTCGCGGGTTATGTTTGAATCGAAAGTCAACCCTGCTTCAGGTATGAAAGATAGTCGAATTAAAACAGAACATTTAGTAGTCCTAAAAAAACAAAAATGAATTCAAAAGGAAACTTTCTCTCACAAACTGATTTAAATAGTCCTTCGAAGTTTAAAAAGAAAGAGTACAAATATATTCAATCGCTCGTAGAGTTTATCAAAGAAAAATATGGAATAATTTTTGAATTCGATGAGCTTGGAGAATTACTCCTTTCTGCTTGCAGAGTAAATGATTTTAACGTAACCGAGACAAAGAAAAGAAAATTATTTATAAGAAACGACAATGTTTTAAAATGGATTGATGAAAAACTTTTACCAAACACGATTATTGTAAACATAGGAGAGGAAGATATAGTAAGACTTTTAATTTTTTGCATAGAAATCACATATCAAATGTTTGAGGGAGGCACGAAAGCTACGATTACTCAAAAAGGTTTTAGAGAAAGACGAAGAACTTTTGAATCAATTTTGATAGATCAGTTTGTAGGAAAATTGGGGGAAATAATGGTAAAGAAATTTTTTAAAGAGAAGTTTTTTACAAAAATTGAATTAGATTGGGAAATTTCAACACAAATTGAAAAATATCGAAATGATATTGTAAATGCTGACAAAAGAGTAAGTATAAAAACTTCACCTTCTTTAACCGGTGTTTGGGCAGAAGCGGGCATAGGATATGATTATGGAATAAGCGTAAAATGTTCTGTCCCCCAGCCTATTCTTTTGCAATTTTTTATAGAGGTTTGTGGATTTTCACGACTTCTTGATTTTGCACAAGTAAAAATTCCACCAACAGACAAGAGATTTAAAAATTATTTGCAAGAAATGAGAACTAGAATTAAAAACTATAAGTGCGGAGAAATTCAAACAAAACTTAAAGGATTCATTAATGGTTATTTCAAAACATCTGAACATAAACCAGTTAAAGAGGGAAAGATGCTTCCATATTTAGGGAAGGTTCGAGAAACTCGTTACCTGGTACCAATAAATAAACTTAAATATACACCAAAAGACTGGGAAATTTTTCTAAAAGAGATAGGTTTAATCAAAAAATAGTAATAATAAAACCTTGAAATTTTATTTTAAAAATGGAGAAATTTTACTGTCCAAATTGCAATAAATTTTTTGAAGCAGAGGGTCAAAAGAAAGAGTGGCAAAGCTCTGTTTTTGGGTACTGTTTTAAATTAGTGGCAAAATGTCCAGAGTGCAATACAGAATGTAATGAGTGGCGACCAAAGGGACCCTCTAGTAAAGGAAGCGGAAGCTGTTCTGGTGGTACATGTTCAATTTGTCCAGGTTGTGGTTAAATAAAACTATGGAAACGATTTTGAAAGTTGAAAATTTGAATGTGAAATTAGATGATGAGTTAATTATTTGTAATTTATCTTTTGAAGTGAAAAGGGGAGAGGTTTTAACGATCTTGGGACCAAATGGAGCAGGAAAGACAGTGTTACTTAAGACTTTACTTGGCATTTTTCCTTTTGAAGGAAAAATTGAATGGAAAAAAGGAATAAAAATAGGGTATGTGCCACAAAGAGTACCCTTTGTCAAGGATTTTCCAATCTCGATCGAGGAATTTTTCAGGTTAAAAACAAAAAACGAAAAAGAAATTAAAGAAGTTTTAACACTAGTTGGTTTTGAGGAAAGCTTTTTAAAGAAAAATTTAGGGGAAATTTCTTCAGGGCAGTACCAAAGAATTTTGGTGGCTTGGGCTTTAATTGGAGAACCTGAAGTTTTACTTTTTGACGAACCAACAACTGGAATTGATATTTCAGGCGAGGAAACAATTTATCAACTTTTAGAAAAATTGAAGAAAGAAAAAAATTTAACAATTATTTTAGTTACTCATGACTTAAGCGTTGTTTTCAAATTTTCAGATTATGTCATTTGCTTGAATAAATGTCCGGTATGTCAAGGAAAACCACAAGAAGTAGTAACTCCAGAAATTTTATCAAAACTTTATGGGCAAGAGATAAAATTTTATGAGCATTATCATGGACATTGATACCCCTACAATTTGCAAAATTTTTAAATTTTGATAAATTTGTAGTGGTAATATGGTTACTATCAGAAAAAAAATTAAAGGAAGAGAAACTTATTTTTATTTGGAACACACAATAAGAAAAGGGAAAAAAGTAGAAAAGAAAGCGCTTTATTTGGGAAAGAAAATTCCAGAAAACATCGAAGAGATCAAAAGAAAATTTTTTCAGCAAATTTTCAAGGAGAAATGGGAGAAAATTTTAGAAAAAATTAAGGAAAATTATCAGAAAGAATTGAAAAAAATGCCACCATCAGCAAGAGAAAAAGAAATTGAAACTTTCTCCATTCAATTTACTTATGACACTCAAAGAATCGAAGGCTCTACTTTAACTCTAAGAGAAACTGCAGATTTGTTAGAAAGAGGGATTGCCCCAAAAGGAAAACCAGTGCATGATATCAAAGAAGCAGAGGCTCACAAAAAGATTTTTTTAGAAATGCTTGAGCTTAAAAAAGATCTTTCTTTGTCTTTAGTTTTGAAATGGCACAAAGAACTTTTTGAGCAAACAAAGCCTGACATTGCAGGAAAAATAAGGAATTTTCAAGTAAGAATTTCTGGGAGCAAATTTCAACCACCCTATCCAGTTGAGATTTATCCGATGCTGAGAGATTTTTTTAAGTGGTATCAAAAAAATAAAAATTTTTTGCATCCTGTAGAACTGGCAGGCTTGGTTCATCTAAAATTTGTTACTATTCATCCTTTTGCAGATGGAAACGGTAGAATTTCAAGATTAATGATGAATTTTGTTTTGAACAAATACCAATACCCCCTTTTGAACATTTCCTACAAAGATAGAAATTCTTATTATAATGCTCTAGAGCGCTCTCAAGTTAAAAGAGATGAATTCATTTTCCTTAATTGGTTTGTTAAAAGATATATAAAAGAAAACAAAAGATACCTTCATGACCGTTAATTTTTTTGAAATTTTAATTTCAGCAATTTTTGTTGGAGGGGTAGCGGGATATTTGGGGTCTTTAATGCTTTCAAGGAAGATGACGATTGTTGCTGATCCTCTCTCTCATTTGGCATTACCAGGGGTTGCCTTAGCTTTAATTTTTCAAAAAGATATTTCTCTGGGAGCTTTTTTGTTTTTATTTTTGGGTTCAATTTTAATTTGGTTTTTTGAACAAAAAACAAAACTTCCCACAGAAACGATCATTGCAATTTTATTTTCTGTTTCTTTAGCGGTTACTTTCTTGTTTCTATCAGAACACGAAATTGAAGAGGCGTTAGTTGGCGATATTTCAAAAATTGGAAGAGTAGAAAGCTTAATTATTGTTTTAATCTCTCTTTTTGTTCTCTTTTTGGTTCAAAGAATTTATTCAAAGCTAACTTTAATTTCAATTTCAGAGGATTTGGCAAAAGCAGAAAAAATTGATTTGAAAAAATACCAATTTCTTTACCTTCTTTCAATTTCAGCTATTGTGGCATTGGGTGTAAAGTTTGTTGGTGGGCTTTTGGTAGCAGGTCTCACTGCTTTGCCAGCGGCTTCAGCCAGAAATTTTTCCAAAAGCTTAAAAACTTTTAAAATTTTATCTTCTCTTTTTGGAGTTTTAGCTGCCATTTTTGGAATTTTCCTTTTTAAAATCACAAACTTTCCAGCAGGTCCCTTAATTGTTATTTCTAGCTTTTTAATTTTTTTGATTTCAATAATTTTGAAAAAGTTAAGGTAAAGTAAAATAAAAAAATGAAAAAGAAAATTTTATTTTTGTTAGTCTCTCTCTTTTTTTTATCTATTTTCTCTCAAAAAAAAGTTTTAGCCACTGAAAAAATTGAGATTTATTTTTTCTGGGGTCAGGGTTGTCCTCACTGCGCAAAAGAGAAACCGTTTTTGGAAGAATTAAAGCAAAAATATCCTCAATTGGAGATAAAAGAGTTTGAGGTTTATTATAGTCAAGAGAATCGAGAACTTTTCCAAAAAATTGCACAGGCTTACAATACTCAACCAGAAGGGGTTCCAATGACTTTTATTGGCAAAAATTTTATTGTTGGTTTTGGATCAAAAGAAACTACCGGAAAAGAAATTGAAAATTTAATTCAAAAATGTCTTCAAACTTCTTGTCCTTCACCAGCAGAAATTTTGGCAGTAGGTGGGATTGATAAATGGGAAGAAAAACCTCAAAGAAAAACAGAAATTTGCATTCATTATTTTGTAAAAGATAAATGTCCACAATGCCAAAACTTAGAAAGTTTCCTTAAAGAGGTAGCAAAAAAACATCAAATTGATTTTAAAGTTTACAATGTTTCAGAAAGTGAAGAAGATTTAAAGCTTTACCAAAAACTTCAAGAATTTTACGGGATTTCTTTTTCTGGTTTTCCAATGGTTTTTTTGGGGGACACTTATTTAATAGGTGATCAATCAATCAGGGAAAACATTGAAAAAGTTATTTTGCGATGTCAAAAAGAAGGTTGTCCTTGTCCAGTTGATGAAATAAAGCAAACTCTAAAGCAAATTCCAAAACCCTCTACCTTTATTCCTGAAGAAAAAAAGGAATTCAAAATTTCATTTTTTGGAAAAGAAATCAAAATTTCTTCTCAGTCTTCTTTATTCTTTTTGGGTATAATTTTGGGGTTGGCAGACGGAATTAATCCGTGTATGTTTTCTGTTTTGCTTTTTTTGCTTACTTATCTTTTGGCTATTGGTTCAAAAAATAGAGCAATAAAAGTAGGTTTAGTTTTCACTTTTGGCGTTTTTGTTGTTTATTTTCTTTTTATGCTGGGAATGATCAATTTAATTTCTTTAATTGGTTTTATTCAAAAAATAAAAATTGCAATTTCTGCTTTCGCCTTTCTTGCCAGTTTGATTTTAATCAAAGATTTTTTTGCATACGGAAAAGGTATTTCTTTGGAAATTCCAGAGAGCGCAAAGCCAACGATTGAAAAATTGATTAAACGAGGAACAATTCCTTCCGCAATTTTGCTAGCTCTTTTGGCTTCTTTGGTTGAGCTTCCTTGCACTGTTGGAATTCCTTTAGTTTACACCACTATTTTGGCTGAAAGAGCTGGCGCTTACATTCCATACTTAATCTGGTACAATCTCTTTTTCGTTGTTCCTTTGTTAATCATTATCGCTGCCGTTGCCTTTGCCTGGACCCAAGTAGACAAAGTTGAAAAATGGAGATTGAACTTTAGAAGGTACATGCGATTGATGGCCGGCCTAATTTTACTCTTTTTATCCATCGCTCTATTTAAAGGCTGGATGTAAATTCTGGCTAATCAACACTAAATTTCTGGTTTTTACGATATCTAAGACAAGATTTTATCTTGTAATTTAAACAAATTTTGGCTTGAAAAAGCCAATTTTTTGTGGGAAAATATTTAATTTGGTTAACCATGGTAAACTTGACAAGATGTTTTTAATTTGTTAACTTTATTTAATGGCAGAAACGGACTACTATACCACTAAGGAATTAGCGAATATTTTAGGAGTTACGAGGCAAGCGATTTTCAAGCGGATTAAATCTGGGGAAATTCCAGCGATTGCTCGAGGTAGAGATTATTTAATTCCAAAAGATAAGCTGCCAGATGAAATAAAAAAACTTATTGAAGAAAGACAGAAGTTGGCAACAAAAAGAATTTTAGAACTAAGCTCAAAACCAGCAAGAGATATTGATTTTGAAAAAGAACTATGGAAAGCAGCTGATAAATTAAGAGGGAGTCTCGATCCTAGCGATTACAAATATATTGTTTTGGGTTTAATTTTTCTAAAGTATGTTTCTGACGCTTTTTATCAAAGAAGGGAATTGTTAAAAGAATGGGTAAGCGATCCTAATAACAAAGAGTTTTATGTTCCAGATGAAAGTGCCCGCAAATTTATTATCGAAGATAAAGACCAATACAAAAGTGCGGGCATTTTTTATATTCCAGAAAAAGCAAGATGGGAATATTTACAAAAATTTTCTCTAACTCCAGATATTGGAAAGAAAATTGACGAAGCGATGGAAGAAATAGAAAAAGAAAATCCAGTTTTGAAAGATATCCTTCCAAAAATTTATGCTCAAACTCCTTTGGAACCCCATGTATTAAGCGATCTTATAAACATTTTTTCAAAAATAAAATTCGACCATAGAGAGTACGAAGAAAAAGATCTATTAGGTCGTGTTTACGAGTACTTTTTAGGACAATTTGCTTCTGCAGAAGGAAAACGTGGTGGGGAATTTTTTACCCCTCGCCCGATTGTTAAACTCTTAGTTGAGATTTTGGAGCCCTTTGAAGGATGCCGAGTTTTTGATCCTGCCTGTGGAACTGGTGGAATGTTCATTCAAAGCGCAAAATTTTTGGAAATTCACAAAAAAGATCCTTCAAAAATTAGTTTTTATGGGCAAGAACTCAATATTAATACTTGGCGTCTTTGTATGATGAATTTAGCAATTAGAGGAATTGTTGGGGATATTAGGGGTGGTAAAAATTCACTTTTAGATGATCAATTCCCAGATTTAAGAGCAGACTTTGTTATCACTAATCCTCCGTTTAATCAATCAGAATGGGGCGCAGATCAAATAGATCCAAAAGACCCAAGATTGAAATATGGAATTCCTCCAGACAGCAACGCCAACTTTATGTGGATTCAACACTTTATTTATCATTTAGCACCAAATGGAATGGCAGGCTTTGTTATGGCAAATGGTGCTTTGGCAGTTGGGGGAAGAGAAGGTGAAATTAGAAAAAGGATTATTGAGGATGATTTAGTAGATGTAATAATCGCTTGCCCGCCAAAACTTTTTTATAATGTTTCGCTTCCGGTTTCTTTGTGGTTTCTAACTAAAAACAAAAAAGATGGAAGATTTAGAAATCGGACAGGCGAAACTTTATTCATTGATGCAAGGGAAATTTTTAGACCGATTTCAAGAAAGCAGGTTGAATTTACCGAAGACCAAATAATTTATATTTCTTCCATTGCAAAACTTTGGCGGGGTGAAAATGTAATAGAAGAAACAAAAGATGAATTGAGGATATTAAAAGACAAATATGAAAAAGAAATTGAAGAACTAAATTCAGTTTTAAATACTAATTTGCGCAACAAAGAAACCAAGAAAAAAATCGAAGAAAGAGTTAAAGAATTAGAGGAGTTGTTAAAAATTAATTTAGAAATTCAAAAATTGTGGAATGAGAATTTCGGCGAAGGTTACAAAAATATTCTGGGTTTATGTTACAGCGCAACAATAGAAGAAATAAGAAAAAATGGTTATGTTTTAACTCCTGGAAGATATGTTGGAGTAGCTCCGCCACCAGATGATGGGATACCTTTTGAAGAAAAAATGAAAAAACTGAAAGCAGAATTGGAAGAATATTTTAGACAAGGTCGAGAATTGGAAGAGAAGATAAGGGAGAATTTGAAAAGATTAGGGTTTTAACATGAAGTTTAGTGATTTAATCGAAATTAAATATAAAAAAAGAATTTACGTTGTAGGTGTACGAGGAATGGTTTCAAAAGAGTTGCATCAAATAAAAGATTTATATATTGATTTTGGGAAATTTTATAGAGGAAAAAGAACTTATATAAAAAGCGAAAACCCGCTTTCGCGGGCCGCGTGATTAGTAGGCATTTGCCTACACTTTTATTATAGCAAAATTTTATGTCAAGTCGAAAAGTGGGACAATCATGAATGTTTCAAATATGAAACACAAAAACCAAAACAATTTACCCAAAGGATGGCGGAAGGTGAGGTTGGGGGAGGTAGCGGATATAATTAGGGGCGTTTCTTTCAGTAAAGAAGAAAGAAGTTTAAGATGGTTTGAAGGAGGAACACCAATTCTTCGTGCAAATAATATAAAAGAAAATGGAATCCTTAATCTTGATGATTTGATGTATGTGATAGATTCAAAAATTTCTGACGAACAAAAATTACGTACAAATGATATTGTAGTGGTGGCTTCAAGTGGTAATAAAAAATTAGTTGGTAAAATCGCAAGAATATATCAAATTGATCAGCAATTATCCTTTGGCGCTTTTATGTACTGTATAAGACCAAAAAGTATTGAACCTAGATACTTATATCTTTATCTTCGTTCGTCTAATTATAAAAATCAACTTCAAGAAATAGTAGAAGGAACTAATATTAATAATCTGCGTAAAAGCGATCTTGCTAATATCGAACTTTCAATTCCCGAAGACCCAAGCGAACAAAAACGGATTGCTGATATTCTTTCTGCTTTTGATGATAAGATTGAGTTGAATAATAAAATTATTAAAACTTTGGAGCAAATGGCACAGGAAATTTTTAAGGAGTGGTTTGTAAAATTTAGATTTCCAGGTTGGGAAAAAGTAAAATTCGTAGATTCAGAATTAGGCAAAATTCCGGAGGGATGGGGGGTAAAAAATATAATGGAAATTACGAAGAGATTGCCAGTGGGTAAAAGATATGACAATAAAACAGCATTACCCACGGGCAAAGTGCCAATATTAGATCAAGGACAGTCAGGGATTATAGGTTATCATAATGGAGAGCCAGATGTAAAAGCAAGCGTAAAAAATCCAGTTGCAGTTTTTTCAAATCATACTTGCTATTATCGTTTAGTTACTTTTAATTTTTCTTGTATTCAAAATGTGATTCCATATGTCGGAATAAATGGATACCCCACGACCTTTGTTTTCTATTTAACAAAAGATAAAATCAAAATGAGCGATTATAAAGGTCATTGGCCGGAATTTGCCGCTCAAAAGTTTGTTGTTCCTCCGCCAGAATTAGCACTAAAATTTAGCGAGATGATTCAACCAATGATTGAAAAAATTGACGAAATAAGAAAAGAAAACCAAACTTTAGCCACTCTACGTGATTTGCTTTTACCAAAATTAATGAGCGGAGAAATAAGGGTATGAATAGTGAAGAAGAAATTTTAACATATTGTGATAAAATTATACAGTTGTTAAAGGAAGAATTAGATGTTTTAAAAAAAGACAGTGTTTATTCAGCTGTTTCTCCTTCCGAGATAAAAAGTGGATGGATAACTACGAAAATAGGGATATTGAAACCACTTTATCAACACCGAATACTATTTGAATGTTTTCATATAGTTATCTTGGATTCATTTCTCACTTTATTAAAAAATATTTTACAATTTTCTAACAACAACACTTTTCTTCTTGATTTTTCACTTCGAACTATTTACGAATTTAGTTTTAAATATATAGATACTCACTTTTCTCCATTTTTAAATTCTGAGTTAGAACATAGAATTCGTTTGTTGCGGGTACTTATAGATTACTTGATTTTGGGGAAAGATAATCAACGATGGAAACAATATACTAATGATTTATACAGAGAAGAAGTAAATAGATTAGACGAAAGGGAAAAGAAAATGATTGAGGATTGTTTGAGAAATTTTAATTTCGAAAAAATCAAAAGAATAAATGGTTATACAAATTTGTTATACAATAAATTTTTAGAAAATATCAAACCATTACCTTTTTTAGACGAAAATAAATTAAAAATTGTTTATTCGTTACTTTCGCACCTTATACATGGAGATCCATTTATAATTAAGGGAGTTATAGAAGATAATAAAAACAAAAAAGGAAGATTTTTTGCAGTTTTTTTAATGTCTACAATAAACGCAATTAATCGCGTAGGAAGATTTATTAACAATCCTCAAATCTCATTAAAAATTGAATATTTCAATAGTAACTTTCTCAAAATTTGGGAAATTTCAAAAAGATATTATTATAAACCGCAATGAGAAAAATAATTGAACAAACCATAACCGAGCAATCCGTAATTGATTGGTTTAAAGATCTTGAATACGAGTATAAATTTGGGCCAGATATTGCTTTTAATGGAATAATGCCAGAAAGGAAAGATCCTAATTTTCAAGATGTGGTTTTAGTTGAAAGATTAAAAAGGGCATTAATCAGGATTAATCAAGGATTGCCAGAGGAAGCAATAGAGACAGCAATAAACAAACTTTTAAGTTTTTCTCACCCGAACCTGGAAATTGCAAATAGAGAAATTTATCGAATGCTGACTGAGGGGGTAAAAATTGAATTTAAGGAAAAGGGTGGAAAAAGAAAGGGAGATTTAGTGAAAGTTTTTGATTTTCAAAATTATTTGAACAATGAATTTTTAGTTGTAAATCAATTCACGGTTAGAGGAAAAGAGAGAATGAGAAGACCAGATGTTGTAGTTTTTATAAATGGAATTCCGATTGCAGTTTTTGAGCTGAAAAATCCAACGATTGAGGAAGCAACGATTAAAAGTGCTTTTGAGCAGTTACAAGAATATAAAAAAGATATTCCAGAACTTTTTAAATACAATCAAATTTTAGTAATTTCTGATTTAACTGAAGCAAAATATGGAACGATTTCCTCTTCTTTTGAATGGTTTAAAAAATGGCGAGAAATTGAGGAAGAGAGAGAAAAAAGAGAAGGAGTGTCTGAGTTGGAGGTTTTAGTAAAAGGAATTTTTCAAAAAAGAAGAATTTTAGATATTATTGAGAATTTTATTGTTTTTGAGGCAGATTCTGAAAAACAGGTAACAAAATATACGAAAAAGATCTGCATGTATCATCAGTACTTTGGAGTAAACAAAGCAATTGAAGCGACATTAAAGGCATTAAAACCAAAAGGAGACGGAAGAATTGGGGTTTTATGGCACACTCAAGGTAGCGGGAAAACTTTATCAATGGTTTTTTATGTGAATAAGGCAAAAAAATTACCCGAACTTTCAAGCCCGACTTTTGTATTTTTAACTGATAGAAACGATTTAGACGAACAATTTTACAAGACATTTTTGAGATGTGGTTATAAAGCAATCACGAAAAAGGCAGAAAGTATAAAGGATTTGAAAGAGAAATTAAAAACAGCAGGGGCAGAGTTAATTTTTACTACAATTCAAAAATTTTCGAGAGAAGAATTTGAACCACTTTGTAAAAGAAACAATGTTATTGTAATTGCAGATGAGGCGCATCGTTCAGAGTATGCAAAATTGGCAGGTAATGCCAGAAGAGCTTTGCCAAATGCTTCTTTTTTAGGAATTACTGCTACTCCAATTAGTTTGAGAAACAGGGATACAAGGTTAGTTTTTGGAGATTATATTCATCAATACACGATGAGCCGGGGGATTGAGGACGAAGCTATTGTTCCGATCTATTATGAAGCAAGATTAGTTCCTTTACATTTGACTGATATGTGGATTGATGAAAAGTTTGATGAGTTAATGGAAGAGGTGGGCGCTGATTTTGAAGTAAAAGAAGCGTTAAAAAAGAAATTGGCTAGATTAGAACAAGCAATTTCTGCAAAAGATAGATTAGAAAAAATCGCAAAAGACATTATAGAGCATTTTAACAACCGGAAAGAAGGGGGTAAGGCGATGGTTTGCACTATTAGTCGAAAAGTAGCGGTAGAAATGTATAAAATCCTTTCAAAAATTCCTGGGGCTCCAGAGATGGCAGTTGTAATTTCAAAACCAGAAGAATTTAAAAATGAAATTCAAAAAGAAATAAGAAAGGAAGAAATAGAAAGAAGATTTAAAGATCCAGACGATCCTTTAAAAATGGTTATCGTGTGCGATATGTGGCTGACTGGTTTTGATATTCCTTGTTTGACAACAATGTACTTTGATAAACCATTGAAAAATCATACTTTGTTTCAAGCAATAGCGAGAGTAAACCGAGTGTTTAAAGGAAAGTTAGGAGGGTTAATTGTTGACTATATTGGAATTGCCGATGATTTAAGGAAAACATTAAGTATTTATGATAGAAAGATTCAAACTGAAGCTTTAATTCCGCTCCAAAAAATAATTGAAAAAATGAAAGAAAAATATGACATAGTGAAATCTTTTTTTGTTGGAATTGATTATTCAAAATGGAAATATTTAGAAGGGGAAAATTTGGCAAGGTTATTAGAGAAAGCGATTAATTCAGTTATAACTAATCCAAAAACTGGAGTAATTGATGAGGAAAGGAAAAAAAGATTTTTAAAAGAATCTCAACTTTTAATTAGATTTTTTGAATTTGCAATGCCACACAAAGAGGCTTATGAAATTAAAGATGAAATTGAATTTTTTAGAGCGATTAGAAGTAATTTGATTAAAAGAACTACAATAAGAGCAGTAGAAGGAATAGAGCCAGAAATTGAAATGAAAGCGAAAGAATTAATTGCAAAAAGTATTACCGCAGAAGGTGTAATTGATATTTTTGCCCTAAGAGGAAAAGAAAAAGCGGAAATTTCGATTTTGAATGAAAAATTTTTGGAAGAAATTCAAAAAATGGAATACAAAAATCTGGCAATTGAAACCCTAGAGAAGCTTTTGCGAGATGAATTGCAATTGCGAATGAGAAAAAATTTATTCAGATATAAATCACTAATGGAGAGATTAGAAAAAATAATAGAAGAGTACGAAAACAGAGTTATCAGCGCAACAAAAGTAATCGAAAAACTTATTGAATTAGCAAAAGAATTAAAGAAAAAAGAAATTGAAGGAAAAGAAACAGGATTAACTGAAGAAGAATTGGCTTTTTATGATGCTATAGCCACACAAGAAAAAATTGCTCTCAGAAATGGAGAAATTAAATCGCTTGTTAAAGAATTAGTAAAAGAAATTCGGAGGGATTTGACAATAGATTGGACAAACAACGAAATCATAAAATCAAGAATAAAAGCAAAAATAAAGTTACTTTTGGCAAAAAGAAAAATTCCTGTCCAACAAATTAATCAATTTACAGAACTTCTTTATTTTCAAGCTGAAAATTTATTTAAGGAGTATGTTAAAATTTGAACAAGAAATTCCACGAATCTCGCAAAAAAGCAAAAAAATTATTAGAAAAAGCTAAGCAAAAAGTTGAGCTTTAAACCAGAGCAAAGCACGGTTCAGGGCAGGGAATTAATTGAGAAAAATTGACCTTTGGGAAAGATTAAATTAAAATTAGCCAAGAAGCTGATTTTTTTGATTTTGAGGATAATAATAAAAGTAATACTAAAGTTATTATGAAAATTTTTGAGAAAATTTTAGGGGGAAATACGTTGTATTATCCAGGGTGTTTAACAAAGTTTGTTGCCAAAGAGCTCAAAGAAAAGTATGAGAAAATTTTGAGAAAGATTGGCATTGATTTTATTGAGCTTTCAGAGCTTGAAAAGTGTTGCGGTTCTCCTGCTTTGAAGGCAGGTTATCTTGAAGATTTTAAAAAGTTAGCAGAGGAGAATTTAAAAATTTTTAAGGATCATTCGGTTAAAAAAATAATTACAAATTGTCCCGCTTGCGCAATGACTTTTAAAATTGAATACTCCAAAGCTTTGGGCAAAGAATGGAATATTGAGGTTCTGCACATTTCTCAAGTTTTAGAAAAAGCAATTAAAGAAGGAAAAATTAAGAAAAAAGAGATTAAAGAAAAAATTACTTTTCATGACCCCTGTCATTTAGGTAGAGGAATGGGAATTTTTGAAGAACCAAGAGAAATAATTAAATCTCAAGGATACGAAATTTCAGAAATGGAGCTTTCAAGAAATGAGAGCTTTTGTTGTGGAGGTGGCGGAGGGGTGAAATCTAATGAGCCAGAGTTGGCAAATAAAATTGCAAAAGATAGGATTGAGCAAGCAAAAAAAACTGGGGCAAAAATTTTATGCACTAATTGCCCGCTTTGTTATCTTCATTTAAAAGAAAATGCAAAAGAAATTGAGGTCAAAGAATTAATAGAATTATTTGAAGATTTATGAAAGGAGAATTTTTATCAGAAAAAACAAAAGCTGTTTTGTGGAAAGTGGTTTTGGAATATAGAGAAAAAAGGAAAATGGCGCTTTTGAGAAATAATTTAGAATACGAAAATTTTAGAGAAGAACTTTATCAAATTAAAAAGAAAGCAATCTCAGAAATTGAGAGCTTAAAGAAAAAAGCAATTTCCGCATTGAAAGAAAACGGAATTAATGTTTTTGAGGCAAAGGATGTAAAAGAAGCTAGAGAAATTATTGAGAAATTAGCTGAAGGTAAAACAAAAATTATCAAATCAAAATCGAACGTTTTTAATGAAATTGAAGAAGAAGGATTTTTAACTGATAAAGAATTAACAGAAACTGACTTGGGAGATTTCATTTGTCAAATAATGGGAGAAAAAGAATCTCATCCGGTATTACCTGCTATTCATTTGACTCCAGAAGAAATTGCAAAAAAAATTAAAGAGAAATTTAATGTGGATTTAGAATCTAAACCAGAAAAAATTGCAAATTTTGTTAGAAATTTATTAAGGGAAAAAATTTCTCAGTCTGAAATTGGAATTTCTGGGGCTAATGCTATAACTTCTGATGGTAAAATTTTAATTTTAGAAAACGAAGGAAATATATCTTTGGTCTCAAAATGGCCCCAAACTCATATTATTGTTTCTGGCTTTGAGAAAATCGTTGAAAATTTAGAATCCGCTTTAAAAATTGTGAAAGCTTCTGCTATTTGGGGAACAGGGCAAGATTTTCCAGTTTATGTTTCGATAATTTCTGGACCTTCAAAAACAGCTGACATTCAAAATCAAGTTGTGATTGGTGCTCAGGGAGCAAGAGAAGTGAATTTGATTTTAATAGATAATGGCAGGACAAAACTTTTGAAAGAAGGTTTTGAAGAGCTTTTGTATTGTATTAACTGCGGTGCTTGTTTGAACTTTTGCCCAGTTTTCCATCAAATCGGAAGAAATTACGGATCAAAGTATTTGGGTTCAAAAGGGATAATTTTTGCTGGGTTTTCTGAAAGTTTTAAAAAAGCGGTTGATTCAAATTGTTTTTCTTGTACTTCTTGTATGGCCTGTTATCAAAATTGCCCAGTAAAAATCAATTTACCAGAATTAATGAAGAAATTAAGGGGCTATCTTGAAAAAGAAAATTTACAAACAGGGGTAAACAAAGAAATGATCGAAAATATTAGAGAATTTGGCAATCCTTTCGGAAAGACAGAAGAGGGAAAAATTCCAAAAAGACTTTACTGTTGTTAAAAGGTCATTTTTGTTAATTTTTCGAAAAATTGAAAAATACAATGAAAGGAAAAAAATTTGCTACCGCTTTAAATTGTATGGATGGAAGAGTTCAAGAGCCGGTTATTAAATTTTTAAAAAATAAATACAAGGTCGATTTTGTAGATATGATTACAGAACCCGGCATGGATAAAATTTTAGCAGAAGGCGATCAAAAAACTTTGAATGGAATCAGTCAAAAAATAGCAATATCAGTGAAAAAACACGGATCAAAAATAGTAGCAATAGTTGGTCATGAAGATTGTGCTGGTAATCCAGTCGAAAAAGAAAAGCACATTTACCATATAAAAAGAGGAAAAAAAATAATAGAGTCGATGAATTTTCAAGTAAAAGTTTTAGGACTGTGGGTGAATGGAAAATGGAAAGTGGAAATTGTTAAATAAAAACAGCTAAAGAGAAACGAAATTTTTTAGGAAATTAGGAATTCTTAAAAAGATTAGTGATTGTCATCTTAATAAAAAAAATCTAAAATAAAATTGGAAAGGTCGAATAAAAAGTTAAAGGGTCTTCATGAAAAAAGTTGCGATTTCTCTAATAACTTTGGTGATTTTGGGGATTGGAATTGGCACTTTTGCTCAAACAACTACTCCCAGACTGATGGAAAGGATAAGAGATAGGTCTAGAATTTCAGTGCAAGAATTTCAGCAAATTAGAGAGGAGACAAAAAGGCAGATTGAACAAGTACGAATGGAATATAAGAATCAAATTCAAGAAAAAAGAGAAGAAATGAAAACGAAAATAGAAGAACTCAAAGCACAATTGAGGGAAAAATTAAGAGAAAGAATTAGCGAAAGAAAGCAAAAGATTGTTGAAAGAATTTATGAAAGAATCAATGCTTTGAATGAAAGATTAACCGATCATTATTTGGATGTTTTGGATCATTTAGGAAAAGTTTTAGAAAGAATTGAAAGCAGGACCGCAAAGGCAAAACTTAACGGAAAAGACGTAAGTAAAGTAGAAGAAGCAATTCAAAAAGCTCACGAAGCCATTGAAAAAGCCAGAAAAGCAGTGAAAGCTCAGGCAGAAAAAGTTTATGAACCTCCAGAAATTACAACTGAAGAAAATTTAAGATTGGATGTTGGAAAATTAAGACAACAGCTTCACGATGACTTGAAAGCAGTGGAAAAGTTGGTCAAAGATGCAAGAGATGCGGTAAGACAAGCTGCTGTTGCATTGGCTCAAATTCCAAAAGTCGATGAGTTAGAGGTGCCAACTACGACCCAACCAACTCAATAAAAACATGGAACAAAAAACAGAAACAAAAAAGAGTTTTATTCCGGTTATTTTGGTCTTACTACTTATATTGATTTTGGTTGGGATCGGATACTGGTGGACAAAGAAAAGAGTTGTTAGCCCTGTGCCCACACTACCCCCCGCAGAGGAAGTAGTTCCAAAAGAAGATTCTGTGATTGCTATCAATCAAGACTTAGAAGGGATTGAAATTTTAAATTTGGAAAGAGAATTCCAAGAAATAGATCAAGATTTGAATTCATTATAAAATTATCAAAAAACTAAAACCCTCTCCTTGTGGGGGTTTTTCTTTTTCTGAAAAATAGAATAATATAGAAATGATGGAAGAACAAGCAAAAAGAGAGGTGGTAAAAACCCCTTCCTTTAAAAAATTGAGGAAAAATTTTTCTATTTTTAGTTGTTATTTGGGGGAGAAAATAGACCTAAAAAAACTTCAAGAGAACCTTAAAAAATATCCTTATATCACTAGAGACCACCCGATTGTTTTAAGGTTAGCCCTGGGCCAATACGCGGTTTTAACGAAATTTGGAGTAGTAACTTTTTGGAACGTTCCAAAAAAATTAAGAGAAGAATTCGTCCAAGAAATTTCTCCGTTTATTGAAGAATTCGATAAAAACTACCCTTATTTTGATACTTTGAAAGTTTTCACAGGGAAAGAAATAGAAAATGTGAGGTTTGGTAAAGTATATTTAACAAAAATTGATAAGGAAAAAGTTCAAGTAATTTCTTTTGTCATTTCTCAGTCAGTGGCCCTGGAAAGATTTGAAAAAGAAATAGAGCAAAGAGTTTCTGAATTGGAGAGATTAATTGGAATTTTAAAATCAGGAAAAATAAGAAAACTTAGAGAAAAAGAGTTATTAAGAGAAATTGGAGATATTTTGGCTGTAAGACAACGCACAATTTCCCATCTGTCTCTTTTTGACAAACCAGAAACTACTTGGGAGAGATCAGAGTTGGAGCGACTTTATAACAAATTATTTTACGAATTTGAACTAGGAGACAGGTTTGATATCTTGAACGAAAAAATTAGGTTTTTAGCAGACCATAACAAAATTTTGTTAGATTTTATTTCCGCTCAAAGAGGTCATTTTTTAGAATTAATAATCATCATTTTGATTTTAATTGAGCTTTTGATTTTTGTCGTAGAAATATTTCTAAAATGGTAGACCAAAGAGAAAAATTGAGATTTTCTGCGGTGGCAGGGCAATTTTATCCAGGAGAGAAAAAAGAACTAGAAGAAATGATCGAAGGTTTTTTGAAAGAAGCAAAAATACCTAAAATTGAAGGAGAAATCTTTGGAATTTTAGTTCCCCACGCAGGTTATGTTTTTTCAGGTCTTGTTGCTGCCCATTGTTATAGAGCAATTCAAGGGAAAAAATTTGAAACTGTTGTTTTGATTGGAGATTCCCATTACGAATATTTCGATGGAGTTTCAGTTTGGGATAGGGGAGAGTGGGAAACCCCTTTGGGAAGAGTAAAAGTTGATGAAGAATTGGCAAGAGAAATTTTGGATTTTTCAAAAAGATTTTTTGTTAAAGATTCTGCCCATTTGTTTGAACACTCTTTAGAAGTTCAAGTTCCATTTTTACAAAAAGTTTTGAAAAATTTTAAAATTTTGCCCCTGATTTTTGGCTCTGAAGACAAAGATTGGAAAGAGTTAGCAAAAGCAATTTTGAAATTGATGGAAAAAAGGAAAATTTTAGTAGTTGCTTCGGCCGACCTTTCCCATTATCCTCCTTATGAGATTGCAATAGAAGTAGACAAAAGAACTATCGAAGGAATTTTAAGATTAGATCCTGAAAAATTTAAAGAAAAAATTGAAACTCTAAAAAAACTTTTCCCAGATGTTGATACTTTTGCTTGCGCCCAAGATACGATAAAGACGATTTTGGAAATTTCAAGAAATTTAAAAGGGAAAGCAAAATTGTTAAAGTATCAAAATTCAGGAGATACAATTTATGGGGAAAAATCGCAAGTTGTTGGATATTCTGCAGTCGTTTTTACAAAATAAATCACAAAGTAACCAGGACTCCTCTTTCTTTAACAAAATCAATAAATCTTTCATAAACAGGATGAATTTTTAATGTTTCAATGTCTCCAACACAGATTAATTTTCTTTTAGCTCGAGTAATAGCAGTATTTAATCTTCTCAAATCAGTCAAAAACCCCAAGATTTTTTCTTTATTACTTCTTACAAAAGAAATCAAAATAATTTCTTTTTCTCTTCCTTGGTAGCCATCAACGGTATTTATTTCGACCATTTCTCCTAAATTTCTTCTTAAAAGATCTAATTGGTCATCATAAGGGGTAATCACCCCGATCCATTCTTTTTTAATTCCCACCTCAAACATTTTTTCTAAAATTGATTTTACAACCTCCACCTCAAAGGGATTTTCTTTTGAAAAGGATTCAGCCCTAACTCTTTCAAATTTTTCCTCAGATTTTGATGTATCTAAAAAGCAAATAACGTTTTCTGGGTCTAAAATTTTATCCCAAAAGTTTCCAAATTTTGGAATTTTTATTTTGAAATCTTTTAGAGTAATATTTTTTACGCTTTCATCAGTTTTTAATTTTCCCTCATAAAATTCTTTATTTGGAAATTCCATCAAGGCCTCATTCATTCTATACTGTACGTTGAGCAGGACCGACTTTTCTGGGTATCTTTGGATCAATTTTTCAAACAGGGTTTCAGAAAGAGCTTTCGCTTTCTCAGATAAAACAGTTGGGGGCAATTGTTTGTGATCTCCTGCTAAAATGAATTTTTTTGCTTTACAAATCGGAATTAAAATACTAGGAATTGTTGCCTGAGTTGCTTCATCGATTATTGCAGTATCAAATTCAAAATTTCTCAAAAAGTCAAGCGCTGCAGAAGAATTAGTACACAAAACTACTTCAGCTTCCTCTAAAATTTTCTCAGCTATTCTTTCTTCAATTTTTGAAATTTCTTTGATTATTTTTGCTATTTGATTTTGAATTTTTATCCATTCTGCCATCGATTCGATATCTTCAATTTTTATTCCCCTTTTCGTCCGTTTTGTTTCAGCCAATTTTAAAATTTTCTCATCTCTCAAACCTCTTTTTCTTTGAGGAGTTGGTTTTAAAAATTGATCTCGAAAGGCAACTAATTCTTCAATTTTCTCTCTTAATTTTTTTACTTTTTTATAACCCTTTGAATTTTCAACTTGATAAACTAAAGTTGAGTCAATTAAATTTTTTGCCACTCTCGAAGGGTGTCCCAACCTCACAATTTTTGCCTTTTCTCTCAATTTTTCTACTAAATTATCGACCGCCACATTACTTTCGGCACTAACTAAAACTTTCTCTCCTTTCTTAACCAATTGCAAAACAATTTCAGCTAAAGTTCTAGTTTTTCCTGTTCCAAAAGGTCCTTGGATCAAAAAGAAATCTTTAGTTCCCAAAGAAAAAGAAACTGCTAATTTTTGAGAAGGATTTAAGTTTTTATCTATCGGGGAGAAATTGATTTTTTTTGATGGCAAGGGAGTTAATCCCCCTAGGCTATACTTTAAAGCCAATCTTCCACCTTCTTTTAAATTTTCTAAATTCTCAATCTGCCTCCTAAAGGTAATGTCATTTGCAAAAAGATCGATTCTCACATTAGAAAACGCCCAGCTAGGAGTTTTTTCTAAAGCAACT
This sequence comes from Parcubacteria bacterium GBS-2, assembly GCA_001443025.1. Taxonomy (GTDB): domain Bacteria; phylum Patescibacteriota; class Minisyncoccia; order Minisyncoccales; family GBS-2; genus GBS-2. Next base: position 79,966 of record LEKP01000003.1, on the reverse strand, counting down.
GACAAATATTTTTTTCCTTTTTCAGTAACTACCCCAACTAAATTGCTTCTTAATGGATTTCCTTTTGAAATCAAAACCAAATCTCCAACTGAAATTTCAGTTTCAATTTCTCTTTCTCTTCCAAATTTCACTATTTTAAATGAAAATTCCCTTCCAATTACTTTTCCTTTCAATCCCAAGATTGCCCTTCCTACTTTTTCTCTTTCTTTTCCAGAAAGGCTTTTGATTTCTTTTTTCATTATTTCAATCTCTGCTTCCCTTTCTCTTTCAACCAATCTCCTTAACCATTTTATGTGTTTTCCTAGTTTCACTTTTTTATTGTATCAATTTTTGGTATAATTTCTTAATAGTATGGAAAATTGCGTTTTTTGCAAGATAGCAAAAAAAGAAATTCCTTGTTTTGAAGTTTTTGAAAATGAAAAATTTTTAGCGTTTTTAGATATTAATCCAAGAAATCCAGGCCACACTTTAGTAATTCCAAAGGAGCATTTTAGATGGGTTTGGGACGTTCCTTATTTGGGAGAATACTTTGAAGTAGTCGGAAAAATTGCTAGAGTTATTAAAAAATCAATGAAAACAGATTTTGTAGTTTCTTTTATTATTGGCGAAGAAGTTCCTCATGCTCACATTCATTTGGTTCCAAGATTTCCTGAAGATGGACATGGAGCTTTGATTGATTTATCCTTAATTCGTAAAATTGGAAAGGAGGAAATGGAAAAAATTGCAAAAGAAATAAAAGAAAATGTTTAAAAATATGAACAAAGGATATCTATTAGTCACACTAACTGCGATAATTTCAGGTTTTGCAATTTTCGTTAACAAATTTGGGGTTGGAATTTTCAAAAGCGCTGAAGTTTACACTTTTTTAAGAGTGGCTCTAGTTGCCTTAATTTTAGGTTCGCTTTTGTTATTCTTTGATTTAAAGAGAATTAAAACTCTCAAAAAAAGAGAGTGGATTTTTTTAGCTCTGATTGGTTTAGTCGGAGGTTCTATTCCATTTTTGTTATTTTTCAAAGGATTAAAAATTACATCTTCGGCAGAGGGATCTTTCATTCACAAGACAATGTTTTTGTGGGTTGCAATTTTAGCACTTTTATTTTTAAAAGAGAAAATTGATCGAAAATTTATTTTTGGGGCTTCAATTTTATTATTTGCCAATGCCCTCTTGCTAAAAAAATTTTCTTTTGTGCCAGATAGGGGAGACCTTTTAATTTTAATTGCTACTCTTTTTTGGGCAGTTGAGAATACTCTTTCGAAATACTTACTTTCTACCTCGAATTTGGACGGAAAAACTGTTGCCTTTGGAAGAATGTTTTTTGGCTCAATTTTCATTTTTATTTACTTACTTTTCACTGCTCAGGCTTCTCAAATTTTTGTATTGAACTTAAAGCAAATAATTTGGGTTCTAATAACTGGAATAATTTTATTCTTTTATGTTATCACTTGGTATTCAGGATTAAAATACGTTCCGGTTTCCAAAGCCACTGTGATTTTGCTTTTGGGTTCTCCGATAACTACGCTTTTAAATCTAATTTCAGGAGCAAAAATTCCTTTACAAGAAATAGCTTCTGGGATTTTGATTTTAGCTGGAATTATTACTATCTTTGCTACCAAAAAGATCTTAGAAAATCTTAAATCTCTAATTTATGCGAGGGCTTAAAATCGCCGCTCTCTATAGTTTTCCTCCAGGAAGGTTCGGGCTTTGTGGAATGGGAGAGGAAGCTTCTCATGAAATTTTGCATTTTTTAAAAGGAGAAAAGGTACCGAACATAAAAGAGATTTTAGAAACCTTTGAGGGCTCTCTCTTTTATTACAAATTGATTGCAAAAGAAAGTAAAATTTCAAATCACTTTGATGAAAAAGTGGTTAGGGCTTATTGGGTCGGAAATGAACTTTTAGAAAAAGTGAGAATTTCAAAATTGAAAGAAATGGTAAAAAAACATTTAAAGAAACCTAAATTGGCAGAAAAATTACTTGAAAACTCAAAAGCCCATCATTCTTTCCATGTTTTAATTGTAGGACCAATGAGAAAGGGCTTAATTATGACAGAGGGAATGAAAGATCTTTGCAAAATTTCTTGGGGAAAAATTTTGAAAATTGAAGATTCTAAATTGCAAATTGCGAATTTGATAGTTGAATATCAACCGCTTTTGAAAGAGAAAAAGTGGTTTTTGGGAAAACCAACAAAGAGGAGAGTTTTTTGGTTTAAAAGTATTTTACCAAAAATCAAAATTGGAGATTTTATTTCTTTTCACTGGGGTTTAGCCCTTGAAAAACTTTCTAAAGAAGACCTGGAAAATTTAAAAAAATACACTCAATTGTCAATCGAAATTGCAAATTATTTGAAAAAGTGAAAAAATAAACTAATGAGAAAACCAAAAGTTGCCCTTTTTTCTTTAACTTCTTGCGAAGGTTGCCAATTTGCGCTTTTGGATTTGGGAGAAAAATTTTTTGATTTTTTAAGAGAAATTGATTTAATCGATTTTTCATTAATTGAAGAAATACCATTTCCAAAAGGGAAAGTAGAAATTGATGTTTCATTTGTTGAGGGATTGCCAATAAAGAAAGAGGAGATAAATTTATTAAAAAAAATCAGAAAAGAATCAAAAATTTTAGTGGCAATGGGAAATTGTGCAGCTTTAGGTGGAATTCCAGAAATGAAAAATTATCAAGGAAGAGAAAGGACAATAAGGTACATTTACAAAAAATTAAACGTTGAAAATCCAGAGATTAAAGAAATTGACAACTTTGTTAAAGTAGATTTTTACATTCCAGGTTGTCCCATCAATGGAGAGGAATTTCTAAAATATGCAAAGGAATTGATAAAAGGGAAAATTCCAGAATTTCCACAAAAGCCAGTTTGTTCAGAATGCGAGCATCAGGGGAAAGAAACCTGTTTTTTAAGAAAAAGAGAACCCTGTTTGGGACCGATAACTTTGGCAGGGTGCCAAGCAATTTGTCCAAAAAATTTTCAACTTTGTTATGGCTGCAGGGGGATTTTAAAAAACATAAACCCAAAAGGATTTTTAGAAACATTAAAAAAATTCAAAAGCCCAAAAGAAATCGAAGACAATTTGGAAATTTTTGGAATAAAAGATGACATAGAAAAATTTTTAAAATTATGAAAATCACCATTCCCCATATTCATAAAATTGAGGGGGAAGCTGGGTTTTGGGCAAAAGTAACAAAAACTGGGGAAATTGAGGAATTGAAGTTTCAAACTCTTTTGGGATTGAGACAGATTGAAGGAATTTTGATTGGAAGAAGATATTTTGAAGTTCCGATCGTTGTTTCGAGAATTTGTGGAATTTGCCCTGTACCTCATATTTTAGGGGCTTGCACTGCGATAGAAAGCGCTTTAAATGTTAAAATCTCAGAAGAGATTATTCTTTTGAGAAAATTGCTTTTGGCTGCAAACATTATCCATTCCCATACTTTGCATTTGTTTTTCCTTTCTTTGCCAGATTTTTTTAATATTGAAAACGATTTGGAACTTTTAAAGAAATTTAAAAAAGAATCAAAGGCAGCATTAAGAGTAAGGGATCTTGCTTTAGAAATAACGAGAATTGTTGGAGGAAGAGCAGTCCATCCAATAACACCGATCGTTGGAGGTTTTACAAAAATTCCAGAAAAAGAAAAATTGAAACAGATTTTAGAAAAAATTCCTCAAGCAATTGAAGATGCAAACTTGTTAGTGGACACTTTCAAAAAAATTGAGTACCCAGAATTTGAAAGAGAAACTCTTTTTGCTTCAGTTTTCAATGGAAAAAATTATCCTTATTATCTTGAAAAAATCGTTAAAATTGGGGAAGAAAAATTTACTTTCTCTGATTTTTACTCAGTTCAAATTGAAGAGGATTTAAAGTCACCGCCAGTAAAGAAAGTAAAGTTTAGAGGCAAGGCTTACATGGTAGGAGCAATCGCCAGAATTAAAAATAATGGAAGATTTTTAACAAAAAATTCTAGGGAAAAGTTTGAGGAATTTTTGAAAGAGAGAAAAATCAAAGAAAAAGAGTATTTTAAAAATATTTTTTATAATCTTTTTTCTCAAGCGATTGAGGTTTTGTACTTTTTGGAAGTTTGTCAAGAATTATTAAAAGAAATTTTGAAAATGCCACTCAAAAAAGAAAAACCAGAAATCAAATTTCATCCTTCAAGCGGACTGAGCGCTTTAGAAGCTCCCAGAGGAACTCTTTTCCACTATTACGAAATTGACAAAGACGGAAGAATTTTAAACTGCAACATTATTACTCCTACTGCTCAATTTTTGCACAACATAGAAGAGGACCTTAAAGATTTCTTACCAAAGATTTTGAGACTAAAAAAAGAAGAGCAAATTAGAAAAATTAGATCGTTAATTAGAGTTTATGATCCTTGCATTTCTTGTGCTACTCACTGATTTTCAAAATTTCACCATTGTGAAAAAGTGAAATTCGTATATTCAGAACAGTTAATTATGATGGAAAAAATTTATGTTATTAATTTAAGAGGGGAAAGAGAACCATTTTCTTTTAAAAAAGTTTATCAATCGGCGAGAAATGTTGGTGCATCAAAAGAAGTTGCATTAAAAATAGCAAGGAAAATTGAAAAAGAAGTCTTTGATGGAATTTCAACCTCTCAAATCTTTGATAGGATTTTTGAACTTTTATTAAAAGAAACTCCTCAGTCTGCGATAAAATTTAACTTAAAAAAATCATTAGAAAAATTAGGACCAACTGGTTTTCCCTTTGAAAAATTTGTGGCGAGGATTTTTGAAATCGAGGGATTTGAAGTGAAAATGAATCAAATAATTCCAGGATGTTGCGTGAGTTATGAAATAGATTTTTTAGCAAAAAAAGAAAATTTTCTTTACATTGCTGAGTGCAAATTTAGACGGGAGGCAGGAGGAAGGGTTGATTTAAAATCTGCCTTAGCTAATTACGCTAGATTTTTAGATATTCAAAGGAGAAAATTTTTCGATACAAAAATGGAATACAAAAGTATTTTAATTACTAACGCAAAATTTACTACAGAGGCTATTAAATATTCAGAGTGTGTGGGAGTCGAATTACTAGGTTGGAAGTATCCTCCAGGGCGAGGACTTGAGAGGTTAATTGAAAAAAATAATTTTTATCCAATAACGATTTTGCCATCAGTCACTGGTCAACTCGCGAAAGAACTGATCTCCCAAGGTATAGTTTTGGCAAAGGATATTTTAGAAAAAAAATTTGAAAAAGTAAAAATCCCAAAGAAAGATAGAATATTAAGCGAAGCAAAAATTTTCTTTGCAAAATGAGCCTTGAAGGGTTAAAAGAAAAAGAGGTTTTAGAAAGGAGAAAAAAATATGGATGGAATTTAATCTTGGAAAGAGAAAAACTTAAGGTTTTTCCACTTTTCATTTCTCAATTTAAAAACCCTCTAATTTATATTTTGCTTTTTGTTGGAGCAATTTCTTTAATTTTTGGAGAACTTTTTGATTTCGTTTTGATCATTGCAGTAGTAATTTTGAACATTTTAATGGGTTTTTTCCAAGAATACAATGCAAAAAAGACCCTTTATGCTTTAAGAAAAATGATAAAACCTGTGGCAATGGTAATTAGGGAAGGAAAAAGAAAATTGATTGATGCAAAAGAGTTAGTTCCTGGAGATTTGGTGGTTTTAATTTCAGGAGATAGAATTCCTGCTGATGGAAAGCTCGTTCAAGGTGAGATTTTAGTTTCTGAAGCAATTTTAACTGGAGAGGAAGAGGGAATAACAAAAAAAGAAAGGGACAAAGTTTTCATGGGAACGACGGTACTCTCTGGAAAGGGAATAATGGAAATTGAAAAAATTGGAAAAGAAACTGAATTTGGGAAAATTGGAAAGGCGTTGATTGAAATTGAAGAAGGAAAAACACCTCTACAAAAGAAATTGGAGGATCTTTCAAAAAATTTGGCAATTTTAGTTTTAGTAATTTGTTTTTTAATTTTTTTGGCTCAGGTTTTAACTGGAGGAAAAATTTATTCTGCTTTCAAAACTTCAATCGTTTTAGCAGTTGCAGCAATTCCAGAGGCCTTACCTGTGATAATTACTGTCGTTTTGGCTTTGGGAATGAGAAGAATTTTGAAAAAGCAAGGACTAGTGAAAACTCTTTTGGCAACTGAAGTTTTAGGTTCAACCTCTGTCATTTGCCTTGATAAAACTGGGACTTTGACAGAGGGGAAAATGAAGGTTGTGAAATTTCAATTTGAAAATAAAGAAGATGCTTTAAAAGTGATGCTTTTGAATAACGAAGAAAGAACAAGTTTGGAAGTTGCGCTTTTCAATTTTGCAAAAGAAAATTTGGGCAAACTTGCAGAAAAATTTTTAAAAGAGGGAAAAGAAATTTTTGAGGAACCTTTCGATAGTGCCAAAAAATACTCAATGTCAATTTGGGAAATTGAAGGAAAAAGAATTTCGCTATTGAGCGGGGCGCCAGAAGTAGTTTTAAATTTTTGCCAAATTGATGAAGAGAAAAAGAAAAAATATTCAGAGATCTTAGACGAATGGGCAAAAGAAGGTTTGAGAGTTTTAGCTTTTGCTAAAAAAGAAACTGGCAATTTAAAAGAGAAAAAAGATTTTGAATTTTTGGGAATTGTAGGAATTTCAGATCCAGTGAGGAAAGAAGCAAAAGAATTAATAAAAATAGCAAAAAAAGCAGGAATTTCAGTAAAAATTGTCACCGGTGATTACAGAAAAACAGCAGAAAGAGTGGCAAATTATTTGGGATTGGAAATTACACCAGAAAATGTGATGGAGTCTGAAGAGTTAGAAAAAATTTCAAAAGAAGAATTGAAAGAAAAAATCGATAAAATTGTTTTGTTTACTAGAGTTTTACCTCATCAAAAAAGAAAAATCGTTGATGTCTTGCAAGAAAAAGGAGAAATAGTGGCAATGACAGGAGATGGAGTAAACGATGCTTTAGCTTTAAAAGAAGCAGACATTGGAATTGCAGTTGGGGAGGCAACAGAAGTTGCAAAAGAAGCTGCAGATTTGATTTTGTTAGATAGCAATTTCAAGACAATAGTTTCAGCTTGCGAAGAAGGCAGGTTAATTTTGTCAAACATTAAAAAGAGTGTAGGTTATGTTCTTTCAAATTCCTTTTTGGAGATTGCAGTTTTATTTTTAGCTGGAATTTTAAGATTTCCTCCGCCCTTAACCATTCCCCAAATTTTATATTTACATTTAATCTGCGATGGTCCCCCAGATTTGATTTTTGCTTTTGAACCAAAAGAAAAAGGACTAATGGAAAGAAAGCCAATCGATATTAAAAAAGAGCCAATTTTGGATAAACTATTGATTACTTTGATTTTTTCAATTACTATTTTTGTTTCCTTGATTTCAACTTTTTTGTTTTTCAATTTTGGAATAAAAAGTGAAAATCTAAAATTAGCGAGCACTTTAGTTTTTGCAACCTTGGGAACTATTGATTTAATTTATGTTGTTTCTTTCAAGAATCTCAAAAGGCCAATCATCAGAATAGAAAATTTTTTTGAAAATAAATTTTTACCCTTAGCCATCCTTTATGGATTTTTACTTTTGTTTTTAGCCATTTATTTTCCTCCTCTTCAAAAGGTTTTGAACACTATGCCCTTGAAGTTTTGGCATTGGGGAATTGTCTTTAGTATTGGAATTTTGACTACAATTTTACTTGAAATTCTAAAGGTAATTTTCGCTAAAAATAATAACAAATCATAAATCGATATTTGCACATTTGCGCAATTGATCAAATGTGAAAATGTCATTGTAGGTTAATCAATTTTTTTAATTTTGAGCTTTTTTGATAGAATTAATAGAACTGTTACACAAGGATGAAAAAATTTAGCTTTGTTTATATTACTGCACCAACAAAAAAAGAAGCAAAAAGAATTGCCAAAACTTTAGTTTCTGAAAGATTGGCAGCTTGTTGCAACATTTTTAAAATCGAATCTTTATATTGGTGGAAGGGAAAAATTGAAAAAAGCGGAGAATATGGAATCTTTGTGAAAACGAAAAAGAGTTTGGTTGAGAAAATAATAAAAAGGGTAAAAGGATTTCACTCTTATTCTGTGCCCTGCATTATTTCTTTTGGTATTGAAAAGGGGAACAAAGATTTTTTAAATTGGATTGAAGAGTCGACCAAATAAAATGTCTGAGGTTTTTTGGCACAATTTAAAAATTGAAGAAATTGAAAAAATTCAAAGAACGAGTTTAAAAGAGGGTTTGAGCGAAAAAGAAATTGAAATTAGACAGAGAGAGTTTGGGAAAAACGAAATTCCTGAAGAAAAAACATCTTCTAATTTTTCTTTGTTTTTGTCTCAGTTTAAGCATCTTTTTATCATAATCTTGCTCTTTGCTGTTCTTTTGAGTTTGGTTTTTCACCAGTTTTTAGATGCCCTGGCGATTTTTTTAGTTTTGCTCTTTAATGCTTTTTTGGGGTTTTATCAAGAAAGAAAAGCAATCAAAATTTTAGAAGAGTTAAAAAAGATTTTAAAAATAGAAGCGAAAGTAATTAGAGAAGGAAGAGAAAGAATCATTGATGCTAGAGAATTAGTTCCTGGAGATTTGATTTTGCTTTCTGCAGGAGACAAAGTTCCAGCTGATGCTAGGGTAATTGAAAGTCAGAATCTAACAGTAAATGAAATGATTTTAACTGGAGAATTTTGGCCATCTTTAAAACATACTGAAGTATTACCTGAAGATACTCCTTTGGCAGATAGAGAAAACATGGTTTACATGGGAACGACAATAGAAGAGGGAAGGGGAAAAGCAATCGTTGTTGGAACTGGCCAAAATACAGAAATTGGTAAAATCGCAAAATTGGCTCAAAAAGAAGAAAAAAGATTGACCCCGCTTCAAAGGAAAATAAAAAAATTTACTATTCAAGTTGCAATTTTGGTTTTGTTCTTTGTTTTAATTGTTTTCATAATTGGTCTTCAAAGAGAAGAGTTGAGAAAAAATTTATTTTTGCTTTTTGAAACAGTAGTAGCTTTGGCAGTTTCTTCAATTCCAGAGGGATTGCCGATTGCAATTACTGTTACTTTGGCTTTGGGAGCACAAAGAATTTTGAGAAAACAAGGACTAATAAGAAAACTAGCTTCTGTTGAGACCTTGGGGTCAACGACAGTAATTTGTACTGACAAAACTTTAACTTTGACTGAAGGAAAAATGAAGGTTCAAAAAATCGTTGGCGATGAATTTTTAGCAATCAAATTTGCTCTTTTGTGTACCGAAGCATTCATTGAAAATTCAAAAGATCCAAAAGAAAAATGGAAAATTGTTGGAAGGCCAACAGAGAAAGCGATTTTAGAAAAGGCAATAGAAATTGGTTTGAATAAAAAAGAGTTTGAAAAAGATTTAATCTATTTTTTACCATTTTCACCAAGGTATAAATTTTCTTTGGCAATTTACAGAGAAGGAAACCAAAAAAATCTTTATTATCTGGGTGCTCCAGAAAAGCTATTGGAATTTTTGGATACCCCCGAGAAAGAAAAATTAAAAAAGGGTTTGAATGCGCTTTTGGAAGAAGGATACAGAGTCGTTGGAGCTGGTTATCTTCCTGGAATTGAAAAAGAAAAAATTTTACCAGAAGAAATTTTCAATTTAAGGTTAAAGTTTGCTGGGTTTTTAGCTCTTTCTGATACTTTAAGACCAGGAGTAAAAGAAGCGATTAAAACCTGTCAAATGGCAAATATTTTACCAGTGATTGTAACCGGAGACCACAAATTAACTGCAAAAGCAGTGGCAAAAGAACTAGGGCTAAAAATAGAAGAAGAAAACATTTTAGAAGGAAGAGATTTGGAGAAAATTGATGAAGAAAAACTCAAAGAAAAATTAAAAGAAATTAAAATCTTTGCGAGGGTAGAGCCTATTCATAAGTCAAAGATTGTTTCTTTATTCCAAGAAAAAGGAGAAGTAGTGGCAATGACAGGAGATGGTGTAAACGATGCTCCAGCTTTAAGAAAAGCAGATATTGGAGTAGCCTTAGGTTCTGGGTCGGAAGTGGCAAAAGAAGCTTCTGATTTGGTTTTACTAAACGACAGTTTTGAAGTGATTGTTAAGGCAGTAAGAGAAGGAAGAAGAATCTTAGATAATGTTAGAAAGACGATTTTATTCATGTGCACTGAGTGTTTTACTGAAATTTTACTGGTTCTGGGAGCATTTTTGGCAAAATTGCCTTTACCAGTTTTACCAATTCAGATTTTGTGGAAAAACTTTGTTGAAGGAAGTCCTCAAGGAATAGCTTTTGCTTTTGAGCCGGAAGAAAAAGAAATAATGGAAAGAAAACCAGAAAATCCAAAGGTCCCTCTTTTAACAAAAGAAATTGTATATTTGTTTTTGTTTGGCGGAATTTTAACTGATATTATTTTGTTCTTGATGTTTTGGTTTTTGCACAACCAGGGATTAGCTATTGAAAAACTGAGGACTTTTTGCTTTGCTGGCTTTGCTTTTGGCTCTTTTTGCTATGCTTTTTCTTGCAAAAACTTCAGAAAAAACATTTGGGAATACAATCCATTTTCGAATAAAGTTTTAAATTTAACTTTAACTTTAGGAATGATCCTTTTGCTTTTTTCTATCTATTTTCCCCCTTTTCAAGTTTTACTGAAGACAGTGCCACTTGGAATTTATGAATGGATTTTTTTGATCGTTTTTGGCCTGATCAATTTAGTCCTGTTTGAGGCAGTTAAATACTTTTTGAAAAAATCAAGTTGAAAAAATTTTTAAAATGGACTAAAATTGAAATAATGGGGAAAATTACTGAAAAAACAACCTTAGCAGAAATTTTAAAAGAGCCAAAATTAGTTGAGGTTTTGGAAAAATATAATTTTCCTTGTCTAGCTTGTCCCTTCGCTAGAATGGAAATTGAGAATTTAGAAATTGGCAAAGTTTGCGACCTTTATGGAATAGAGGTCGAAAAGGTCTTAAAAGAGATAAACGAGGCGATAAAAGAGTGAAAAAAGAATTAATCAAAAAAATAATAACTGGAGCCTTTGTCTTTGTGGTAATTGGAAGTCTTGTTGGATCTTTGGTTTATTTTTTTCCAAGAGGAGGAGGATCAGTGCCGAACGAAGTGAAAAAGGCAATGGAGTACATAAATGAATTAGTTAAAGAACAAGGGCAAAGCGCAAATTTGATTTCTTGGGCTGAAGAGAAAGGATTTTACAGAATAGATCTGCAAATTGGAGATCAACAATTTCAAAGTTTTGTTACAAAAGATGGAAAATATTTGTTTCCTTATGCAATTGATTTAACCAAAAAAATTGAACAATCAACAGAAACTGAAAAATCGGAAACTCAACAAACTCAAGTTGAAAAAAGAGAAAGACCCGATGTTAAGCTTTTTGTCATGTCCTATTGTCCCTTTGGACTTCAAATGCAAAAAGCCCTATTGCCTGCTTGGCAACTTTTGAAAGATAAAGCTGACATTGGAATTTATTTCGTTGATTATATAATGCATGGGAAAAAAGAAATGGAAGAAAATTTGAGACAATATTGTATCCAAAAAGAAGAAAAAGAAAAATATTTGGCATATTTGGAGTGCTTCGTTAAAGATGGGAATTCAGAAAATTGTTTGAAAGAGGCCAATATTGATCAAGAAAAACTAAACTCTTGCGAGCAAGCGACCGATAGGGAATTTAAAATTTCAGAAAGTTTCACTGAAACTGGATATCCACCGTTTAATGTTCATCAAGATTTGAACGAAAAATATGGAGTCAGGGGATCGCCAACTTTAGTTATTAACGATTCAGTGGTCAATGTTGAAAGATCGCCAGAAAAAGTAAAGCAGGTAATTTGCAATGCGTTTTTGAACCCACCAGATGAATGCACTCAAAAACTTCCTGAGGAAACACTTTCACCTGGTTTTGGGATGACAACAGGTAGTTCAAATAGTGGTTCTTGCCAATAAAACTATGCCAACAATTAAAATTTACACAACTCCAACTTGCCCGTTTTGTTTTATAGCAAAGGAATATTTGAAAAGTAGGGGAATTAAATTTGAGGAAATTGATGTTTCAAAAGATGAAAAGGCAGCACTAGAAATGATTCAAAAATCAGGGCAAATGGGGGTTCCGGTAATTGAAATCGATGGTCAAGTTGTGATAGGATTTGATAAAGAGAAAATTGATGAGCTTTTAAATTTGAAATAAAGGCCGCATCAAAAATTTAATAATTAAAAACATGGCAATAAGGGTTGCAATTAATGGTTTTGGGAGAATAGGACGTCCAGTTTTTAAAAGGATAATCGAGAACCATCCAGATTTGGAAGTAGTAGCAATCAACGATTTGAGCGATGCAACCACTCTCGCTCACTTGTTAAAGTACGATTCAATTTATGGAGTTTATCAAAAAACGGTAAAGGCGGAGGGAGATTATTTGGTTGTTGATGGTCAAAAATTCAAAGTTTTCTCTGAAAAAGATCCAGCTAAACTACCCTGGAAGGAGTTGAAAGTAGACATTGTTATTGAATCTAGCGGAGTTTTTACAGATTATGAAGGAGCTAAAAAACATTTGGAAGCTGGGGCAAAAAAAGTAATAATTTCTGCGCCATCGAAAAATCCTGAAAAAATCCCAGAATTCGTTTTGGGAGTGAACGAAGACAAATTCGATCCAAAATATGACATTGTTGATATGGGCTCTTGTACCACTAATTGTTTAGCTCCGGTTGCAAAAGTTTTGCATGAAAATTTCAAGATTGTGAAAGGTTTCATGAGCACAGTTCACGCTTACACAAACGATCAAAGAGTTTTAGATTTGGCCCATAGAGATTTAAGGAGAGCAAGAGCTGCAGGTTTAAATATTATTCCAACCACAACCGGAGCAGCGAGAGCAATTGGAAATGTCATTCCAGAATTGAAAGGGAAATTGGATGGAATTGCTTTTAGAGTTCCAGTTCCAACAGTTTCAGTTTTGGATTTAATTTGCGAAGTTGAAAAGAAAACAACGAAAGAAGAGGTAAATTATGTTTTGAAGAAGGCTTCGCAAAGCGAAAGACTGAAAGGAATTTTAGGCGTAGAAGACGCTCCCTTGGTATCTTCAGATTACATTGGAAATTCTTATTCTGCAGTAGTTGATGCTTTATCAACAATGGTAATTGATAATCTAGTTAAAGTCGTTGCCTGGTACGATAACGAATGGGCATACGCTTGTAGATTGGCCGAATTTGCTGAATTTGTTGGTAAGAGGCTTTGATTGAAAATTATTTCGAATTTTCGTCGGGCTTCCTTGCCCCGACTTTTTTGTTATAATGAAGTGATAAAGGTTTAAAAAAAACTTTAAAAAACATGCTCAAAAAAGGTGATCTATATTATCCAACAAAAGAGTTTCAAAAGAGGGCGATAATTTCTGATCCAAAAATTTATCAAAAAGCATTAAAGGATCCAATAAAATTTTGGGAAAAATTGGCAAAAGAACTTTTTTGGTTTGAAAAATGGAAAAAGGCATTCGAACATCAACCCCCTTATTTTAAGTGGTTTTTAGGAGGAAAGATAAACATTACTACTAATATTTTCGAGGAAAACAAACTTGGTTGGAAAAAAATCAAGAATAAGCCAGCAATTATTTGGGAGCCAGAACCTACCGGAGAAAGTTCCAAAATTTTAACTTACGAAGAATTATTCAAGCAAGTTTGCAAATTTGCTAATACTCTAAAAAGTTTGGGAGTAAAAAAAGGAGATACTGTTGGAATTTATTTGCCAATGATTCCAGAGGCAATAATTTCAATGTTAGCTTGTGCCAGGATTGGGGCAGTCCATACCGTAGTTTTTTCAGCATTTTCTTCTCAAGCTTTAAAAATTAGGCTACAAATCACAGAAGCTAAGATTTTAATTACCGCAGATGGGTACTACAGGAGAGGAAAAATCATTAATTTGAAAGAATCTGCTGACGAGGCAATAAAAGATACAAAAGTTGAAAAAGTCATTGTTGTAAAGAGAGCAGGAAACCAAATTCCCTTTGATGAAAGTAGGGATTTTTGGTACCACCAGTTAATAGAAAAAGAAAGCGATTTTTGCGAAGCAGAAAAGATGGATAGCGAAGATTTGTTTTTTGTACTCTTTACTTCAGGAACAACTGGAGTTCCAAAAGGATGTATGCATGTATGCGGAGGCTATACAGTTCAAGTTTATTGGACAGGAAAATGGATTTTTGACATGCATGAGAATGATATTTTGTGGTGCACTTCCGACTTAGGGTGGATTACCGGTCATTCATATACCTGCTATAGTCCATTATTAAACGGAATTACAACTTTAATTTTTGAAGGAGCCCCAGATTGGCCAACTCCAGATAGATGGGCTCAAATTATTGAAAAACACAAAGTAACGATTTTTTACACTGCCCCAACTGCCATTAGAATGTTTGTCAAGTATGGCGAAGAAGTGATAAAGAATTATAAATTTGAAACTTTGCGTCTTTTGGGTTCAGTTGGTGAACCGATAGATGAATCAACTTGGCTTTGGTATTTCAAAAACGTTGGAAAAGAAAGATGTCCAATCGTCGATACTTGGTGGCAGACAGAAACTGGCGGAATTTTAATTACATCATTACCAGGAATTGGGCCTTTTAAGCCTGCTCATGCAGGATTGCCGTTTCCTGGAATAAAAATTGACATTTTAGATGAAAAAGGAAATTCGTGTAAAGTGGGAGAAAAAGGGAATTTAGTAATTTTGCCTCCATTTTCACCTGGAATGCTGAGAGGAACTTACAAGAATCCTGAAAAATACAAAGAAACTTATTGGAGTCAGTATGGAGACAAAATTTATTTTACTTCAGATGGGGCCTTCAAAGATGAAAATGGTTTAATCAGGATTGTGGGTCGAGTTGATGATGTAATAAAAGTAGCAGGTCACAGAATTTGCACTGGAGAACTAGAAGCAGCAGTCAATTTACACGAAGAGATCACAGAATCAGCAGTCGTTGGAGTTCCGGATGAAATAAAAGGTGAAGTTCCGATGGTTTTTGTTGTTTACAAAGGGAAGAAGAGAGGAGAGGAAGTGAAAAATGAGGTCATAAATTTAATCAGAAAACAAATTGGGCCGATTGCTCTACCAAAAGAAGTTTATTTGGTTGAAGATTTGCCAAAAACAAGGTCAGGGAAAATAATGAGGAGAATTTTGAAGAGATTGTTTACTGGAGAAGAACTTGGAGATTTATCTACTTTGGCTAATCCAGAAAGCGTCGAAAATATTAAAAAAGTAATTGGAAAATAACATGAAAAAATACATCCTTTGGTTCAAAGAAATTTCAAAAGATGATGTACCCTTGGTTGGTGGAAAGAACGCTTCTTTGGGTGAAATGTTTTCTAAATTGTCAAAAAAAGGAATTCAAATTCCCAATGGTTTTGCAATTACTGCTGATGCTTTTAGATACTTTTTGAGATTTAACGAAATTGATGAAAGATTGAAAGAAATTTTTGAAAAATTTGACCCAAAAAACATTCAATCTTTAAAAGAAACGGGAAAAAGAGCTCGAAATTTAATTTTGAAAGGAAAATTTCCCCAAGATCTTGAGAAAGAAATTTTAGAAAACTATCGAAAACTCTCGAAAATTTATGGTCAAAAAAATGTCGATGTGGCGGTGAGGTCTTCTGCAACTGCAGAAGATTTAGCTACTGCCTCTTTTGCTGGCCAGCACGAAAGTTATATTAACATTTCCGGAAATGAGAATTTATTAAAAGCAGTGAAAAAATGTTTTGCCTCTCTTTTCACTGACAGAGCAATTGCTTACAGAGAAGAAAAAGGATTTGAACATTTAAAAGTTGCTCTTTCTGTTTGTGTTCAAAAGATGGTTAGGTCAGATTTAGCTTCTTCTGGCGTGATGTTTACTTTGGATACTGAAACCGGGTTTGAGAATGTTGTATTAATCAACTCAATTTTTGGGCAAGGAGAAATGATCGTTAAAGGAAAAATAATTCCAGATACTTTTTATGTTTTCAAGCCAACATTAAAAGAGGGATATAAAGCAATAATTAGGAAAGATTTGGGCAAAAAAGACAGAAAATTGGTTTATAAAAAGGGAGGAGGGCTAAAGGAGGTGAAAGTTTCCCAAAAAGACCAACTAAAATTTTCTTTAAGTGACGATGAAATTTTAACTTTGGCAAAATGGGCAATGATTTTGGAGGAGCATTATGGGATGCACCAAGATATTGAGTGGGCAAAAGATGGAAAGACAAATCAGCTATTCATCGTTCAATCAAGACCCGAAACAGTCCACGCACCAAAGAAAGAAAGAGTTTATGAAGAATATGAAATAAAAACAACCAAAAAACCAATTTTAACTGGAATTGCAATAGGAAATAAAGTAGGACAGGGGAAAGTTCATGTCATTGAAGATGTTTCAAAAATTGGAGAATTCAAAAAGGGAGAGGTTTTAGTAACAAGAATGACAGACCCTGATTGGGTCGTGGCAATGAGAATTGCTTCTGCAATTGTAACGGATGAAGGGGGAAGAACCTGTTTTAGTGGAGAAACAAAAATTCTCACTGATAAAGGATTCCTTTCTTTAGAAGAAATTTTTAAACGATTTAAAAATGAAGAGATGAAAACTTTATCTTTAAATCGTAAAACCCTTAGATTAGAATGGAAAAAAATTTCAAACGTTTTCTCAAGAGAAAGTTCCAATTTAATGAGAGTTGAAATTTCACAAACTGGAAGAATGAAAGGAAATTTCTTAGAAGTTACTTCAGATCATAAATTTTTAACTTTTAAAAATAGGAACTTAATTTCTGAAGAGATTAAAGATATTATTTCAAAGAAAGAATGCGTTTTAAGTGTTTTTAAAATCCCTCCTTTCAGGAATAAAAACCTCCCCCCCCAATTAGGATATCTGCTGGGGGCTATAATGACCGATGGAAATATTTATCTTACCCAAAGACGCGGAGGAGTTTCATTTATTCAAAAACCTACTAAAGAAAAATTGCCATTTATAAATGCAGTTTCGAGATATTTTTCTGAAATATTTAAATGCAATTTGCATTTTATTAAAAAACTTCCAACTGAGGGAATAATAAGAGGAAAAAAGATTAAGGGTGGAGAATGTTTAGCATTAAAATGTTATAAAAAAGAGATTGCTGAAGTAATTTTGCAAAAAAAAGAAAAATTGGAAGAGATTTTACTTTCAGCTCAAGACGAATTTCTATTTAATTTTTTAGCAGGAGTGATCGATGGTGATGGTACTTTTTTTGAAAGAAGAATTCAAATTTTTTGTTCTGATGAAAAATTGCTTCGAGCAATTTCAATTTGTTGTTTAAGATTAGGAATTAATTTTTATGTAATTAAAAATCGAACGATCAAAAACATTTTGATTGTCGATAAAATCGACGAAATAATAAAATTCACAAAAAGAGTAAAAGGAGAAGGGAAAAAAGTAAAATTTGGTTCCAGATTTTTCGCTGCCAAACAGCTTTTGGAAGATATAGCCAATTTAGTCAATTACAAAGGAAGAATCTTCCTTTACATAAAGAACAATCTTCTAATAGACGCGGAAAAGATTAAAAATTATGTTATTCCTTTAATCGAAGGGACAAAAGAAAACCATGAATTAACAAGAATTATCGATTCTCCTTTAAAGATGCTTCGAGTAAAAGGAAAGAAAATTTCGGTCAAAAAGAGGGTTTATAATATTGAAGTTGAAGATAATCACAACTACTTAGTTTTTACCAGTCGTTTAACCCCAATTTTGGTTGAAAATTGTCATGCTGCAATAATCGGAAGGGAGCTTGGAATTCCGGCAATCGTTGGAACGAGATTCGCAACCAAGGTATTAAAAACTGGTCAGGAAGTAACAGTAGATTGCACTTCAGGTTCAGTGGGTAGGATATTTTTGGGAAAAATTCCTTTCAAAGTTAAAAAATACGATTTAGAAAAAATTCCAAAAGTGAAAACAAAAATAATGATAAACATTGGGGCTCCAGATATTGCTTTTAAAACTTCGTTTTTGCCAAACGATGGAGTAGGCCTAGCAAGGATTGAGTTTATTTTAGCAGAAAAAATTAGAATTCATCCTTTAGCTCTTTATCATTATCAAAAATTAAAGAGAGAGGCAAAAAGAAACAAAAAAATAAAAGAAATTGTTGAAAAAATTGAAGAAATTACAATCGAACACAAAGACAAAAAAGAACATTTCTACAAAGAACTTGCAGAAGGAATAGCCCAAATTGCAGCTGCTTTTTGGCCAAAGCCAGTGATTGTTAGATTTTCAGATTTTAAGACTAATGAATATAGGCAATTAATTGGCGGAGAACTCTTTGAACCCGAAGAATCAAATCCAATGTTGGGATGGAGAGGGGCTTCAAGGTATTATGATCCAAAGTTCCAGCCTGCTTTTGAAATGGAATGTAAAGCAATAAAAAGAGCAAGAGAAGAATTTGGGTTGAAAAACATTTGGGTAATGATTCCGTTTTGTCGAACACCAGAAGAAGGGAGAAAAGTCTTGGAACTAATAGAGAAAAATGGATTAAAAAAAGGAAAAGATGGATTGAAAGTAATTTGCATGTGTGAAATTCCTTCAAACGTAATTTTGGCTGAAGAATTTTTAAAAATTTTTGATGGATTTTCAATCGGCTCTAACGATTTAACGCAGTTGGTTTTAGGATTAGATAGAGATTCAGCTCTAGTTGCCAAAGTTGGTGACGAAAGGAACGAAGCAGTGAAAGAAATGGTAAAAAGAGTAATAAAAATTTGCAATCAGAAGAAAAAATATTGCGGAATTTGTGGCCAAGCTCCTTCAGATTGGCCTGAATTTGCAGAATTCATAATGAGAGAGGGAATTCAATCAATGTCGATAAATCCAGATACCGTAATTAAGACAATTTTGAATTTAGCGAAAATAAGGGTCAAAAGGTAATTTTACAACATATAATTAATGAGAAAAGATAAATCTTTCACCTTAATTGAACTTTTAGTAGTGATTGCAGTGATTGGAATGCTCTCGAGCATTGTTTTAGTGAGTTTGAGACCAGCTAGGGCAAAGGCAAGAGATACAAAGAGACTAGCCGATTTAAGACAAATTGTAACCGCCCTTCAGCTTTATTATGATAAATATGGTCGCTATCCAGACAATACTGATACCGGAGATGTTGGTTGTTGGAGTAGTTGGGATGGAGGGAGTATTTTAAATGGTGAAAACGACCCCTTTATTCAACCCTTGGTTAATGAAGGATTAATTAAAACCCCTATTGAAAGACGTCCTGTTGGATCAAGTAGTTGGGAACAATGTAGTTATCGGTATATGAGAGTTCAAAATCCTTGTTGTGGCTGTCAGGGATGGTATGCTGTTTTATATGCAGTTTGTGAAACTAATAATTGTCCTACTGGGGAAAGGCCGATTTGTTGTACTTGCTGGGGTGAGGGAGCAGGGGCTTGGGATCCTCGAGATATTGCAATTTTTTTACCAGAATAAAAAATAGAAAACTGAATTTGTTGGAACAAACTGACAGTTAATTGACAAATTTAAATTAAGAGTATCTTTTTTGCTATAATTAAATAAAGGTCAAGTTAAATTAAAAAATTCTTTAATATGGCAAAAATTACAATTTCAGTAATCAAAGCGGATGTTGGGTCGATCGGAGGACACATAAAACCTTCAAAGAAAATGTTAGAAGCAGTGGAGGAGGAAATAAAAAAGAAGGGAAAAGGATTGATTATTGATTATTACATTGGCCATACAGGCGATGACATTTCGATTTTAACGACTCATAAAAAAGGAATAGGAAGCAGAAAAATTCATAAACTCTGCTATGATGCTTTATTAAAAGCGACAGAGGTAGCAAAATCTCAAGGACTTTATGGTGCAGGCCAAGATCTTTTAGCAACAGCCTTTTCTGGAAATGTAAAAGGAATGGGGCCTCAAGTTGCTGAAATGGAAATTGAAGAAAGGGAAGCAGAACCATTTTTATTTTTCATGGCAGACAAAACTGAACCTGGTGCTTTTAATTTACCATTGTATTTGGCGTTTTGTGATCCAATGTATTGTGCTGGCCTAATTTTATCACCAACTCTAAAGAAAGGATTCAAATTTGTGATAATGGATGTTTCTTATACTGAGGCAGACAAGGTGATTGAATTGGTGAGCCCAGAAGAAATTTATGATATTGCGATTTTGTTAAGAGAACCAGGAAGGTTTGTTGTGGAATCAATATTTTCTAGAGCAACTGGCGAACAAGTAGTTGCAGCTTCAACTACCAGATTAAGAAACATTGCAGGAAAATATGTTGGAAAAGACGATCCTGTAATGCTAGTTAGAACCCAAAAAGATTTTCCAGCCACTGGAGAAATTTTAGCTCCCTATGCTTTGGGATATTATGTCGCGGGCTTTATGAGAGGTTCCCATATTGGACCCTTGATGCCGGTTAAGAAAAATTCAACAATTTCTTTCTTTGATGGACCTCCGGTAGTATCTTGTTTAGCATTTTCAATGAAAAACGGAAAATTAACAGAACCTGTTGATTGTTTCGATCACCCATTTTGGGATGAAGTGAGAAGAGAAGCTGCTAAAAAAGCAATCGAAATAAGAAAACAAGGGTTTTATGGAGCAGCAATGCTTCCGATGGAAGAATTAGAGTATACTGGGATTGTTGAAGAACTCAAAAAATTAGAAAAAAGATTCAAAATAAGAAAATGAAAAATGCAGGTCTTGAGAGCAAGAATAAGAGAGGCCATTGGAAAGAAGGCAAAAACCCTTCTAAAAGAAGGGAAAATTCCTGCTGTTTTGTATGGGCCAGGAATTGAAAATTTGAATTTAGAGATTGATGATAAAGAATTTGAAAAGCTTTTGAGAGAAAAAAATGAAAATTTGCAGATTATTTTGAAGGTTGAAGATAAAGACTACAGAGTTCTGATTAAAGAAATTCAAAGAGAGCCAATTAAGGGAAAAGTAATTCATATTGACTTTTATAAATTGTCAACAAAATAATGCCAAAAATTTTTAGAGCAATTATTTTTCTCTTCTTTTTATTGATGCTTTTTATGCCTTCTTTTAGAATTTTTTCTCAAGAAGAACCTCCTTGTCAGACGAGAGAGGAATGTGAATCTTTGTTGAAAAAATACGAAGAGGAAATAAAAAAGTACGAGCAAAACATTCAAAAGACCGAGAAGGAAAAGAAAACTCTTCAAAATCAAATTTATCTTTTGAAGCAAAAAATTGACAAATTAAAGCTTGAAATTGAACAAAGCAATGTAATGATTAGAGACGTTTCTTTACAAATTAAAGATACTCAAGAATCAATTGAAAAAACTTCTCAAAAAATTGAAGCCCAAAAAAGGAAATTAGTCGAAATTTTGAGAACGGTTTATGAAATGGATAAAAAGTCTTTAATTGAAATTTTAATTTCTGAAAAAAATCTTTCTGGATTTTTCGACAACTTAATGTATTTGGAAATTTTGAATTCGAAAACTAAAGATTTACTTGATGTGGTTAAAAATTTAAAAATCTCTTTAGAAGATCAGAAAATGATTCTAGAAAAAGAGAAAGAGAATTTAGAAAGAATTTTAAAAATGCAAACTTTACAAAAACAAGAAAGCGAAAATCTGAAAAAAGAAAAAGAACATTTATCAAAATTAACTGAAGCACAATATCAAAAACTTTTGGCAGAGAAAAAGGAAATTGAGAAGGAAGCAGCAAAAATCAGAGCGAGGATTTTTGAACTAATCGGGGTTCCTCAAGCTCCGACTTTTGGCGAGGCTTATGAATTGGCAAAATATGTTGAAAAAATAACTGGAGTGAGACCAGCATTTTTATTAGCGGTTCTAACTCAAGAGTCAAACATCGGAAAGAACGTTGGCCAGTGTTTTTTAAAAGATCCAAAAACAGGACAGGGAATAAGAGTTAATACTGGAGAAAAAGTTGAGAAGGTAATGAATCCAACTCGCGATGTACCTCATTTTCTAAACATTACTAAAGAATTGGGAAGAGATCCCTTTAATACCCTAGTTTCTTGTCCGATTCCTTCTGTTGGTGGTTGGGGAGGGGCAATGGGCCCTGCTCAATTTATTCCCTCAACTTGGATAAAATACAAAAATAGAGTAAAACAAATTACAGGCTCTGCAGATCCCTGGAATATAAAAGACGCCTTTGTTGCCGCCGCTCTTTATTTAGCAGATTATGGAGCAGCCAAGAGAACTTACGAGGCAGAATGGAAAGCAGCAATGATTTATTTTTCAGGGACAACCAATCCCAGATATTCTTTCTATGGAAATTCAGTAATGGCAATTGCCTCTCGTTATGAGGAAGATATTAAGATTTTGGAAAAGAGTATGACTTTTCAAGAGTTGAAATTATTTTCTCTAAATTTCCATCCATTATCTCTTCAATATCGTGAAAGTTCTTTTTAATTCTGTGGTCTGTAACTCTATCTTGAGGAAAATTATAAGTTCTAATTTTTTCTGCCCTCTTTGCCCAGCCAATTTGTTCTCTCCTTTCTTTTGTTAATTTTTCCAAATTTTCCATTTCCTTTTTTTCTAAAAGCTTTGCTTTCAAAATTTCTAAAGCTGATTCTTTGTTTTGTTGCAAAGATCTCTCAGTTTGACAAGTGACCACAATGCCAGTTGGTAAATGCTTAATTCTTACAGCAGTCATTCTTTTGTTTACGTATTGGCCTCCGGGTCCAGAAGCTTTGTAGTAATCAATTTCTAAATCGTTGGGATTAATGATAATGTTATCTTCCACTTTTGGTTTTCTTAAGACCGCAACAGTTGCAGTCGAAGTATGAATTCTTCCTGTTTTTTCTGTTTTTGGAACTCTTTGAACCCTGTGAACCCCTCCTTCCCATTGCATCTTCTGATAAACGTTCTCTCCTTTCAATTCAAACGTAACCTCTTTTATTCCTCCCAAATCAGATTCTTTCAGATCCAAAACCTGCATTCCCCAACCTTGTTTTTGGGCAAATTTTGAATACATTCTAAAGAGGTCCTTTGCAAAAAGGGCGGCTTCTTCTCCTCCAACTCCCGCCCTAATTTCAACGATTATAGATTCAATCATTTTTTCATTTTCTTTAATCTTTCTTTAAACTTTTTTACTTCGCTTACAGTTTCGACAATTTTTTCTTTTCCAGTAAAAGCTGGATGGCATCTTGAACAAATCTCAATTTCCATGTAAGGTTTTGTAGAACCAACCTCAAATTCTGCACCGCAGGCGCATTTTGCCTTAGCATTTGGATAATATTTTGGGTGAATGTTTTCCTTCATATAAGTGGAATATTAGCAAATTCTTTTTAAATGTCAAATTTTTTAATGGAAATTTAATTCTCAATAAAAAAACTCTAAGCAAAAAATGCTTAGAGTGTATCCAAAGAACCAAGGAAATAGAGGAAGAGAGGCTCTCTTTATAAGGGTGGGTAGAGTTTTCTAATTTCCTTCATAATGCCTTCTTTTGTGCGTTTTAGCAGTTTCTTAGCCTCTCTCTTTAAAGGTTTTTACCCACTTAATGATATAGCGCAAATCTTCCTTTGTGGGCCCCTGTTCCAAGAGTTTCTCCCAAGCCTCTTTCCTTAAAGGTTCTACCCACTCAATGATATAGAACAAATCTTCCTTTGTTGGCCCTTGTTCCAAGAGTTTCTGCCCAGCCTCTTTCCTTAAAGGTTCTACCCACTCAATGATATAGCGCAAATCTTCATTTGTGGGCCCTTGTTCCAAGAGTTTCTGCCAAGCCTCTTTCCTTAAAGGTTCTACCCACTCAATGATATAGCGCAAATCTTCATTTGTGGGCCCTTGTTCCAAGAGTTTCTGCCAAGCCTCTTTCCTTAAAGGTTCTACCCACTTAATGATATAGCGCAAATCTTCATTTGTGGGTCCTTGTTCCAAAAGTTTCTCCCAAGCCTCTTTCCTTAAAGGTTCTACCCACTTAATGATATAGAACAAATCTTCCTTTGTGGGCCCCTGTTCCAAGAGTTTCTGCCAAGCCTCTTTCCTTAAAGGTTTTACCCACTTAATGATATAGAACAAATCTTCCTTTGTTGGCCCTTGTTCCAAGAGTTTCTGCCCAGCCTCTTTCCTTAAAGGTTCTACCCACTTAATGATATAGCGCAAATCTTCATTTGTGGGTCCTTGTTCCAAAAGTTTCTCCCAAGCCTCTTTCCTTAAAGGTTCTACCCACGTAATGATATAGAACAAATCTTCCTTTGTTGGCCCTTGTTCCAAGAGTTTCTGCCCAGCCTCTTTCCTTAAAGGTTCTACCCACTTAATGATATAGCGCAAATCTTCATTTGTGGGTCCTTGTTCCAAAAGTTTCTCCCAAGCCTCTTTCCTTAAAGGTTTTACCCACTTAATGATATAGCGCAAATCTTCCTTTGTGGGCCCCTGTTCCAAGAGTTTCTCCCAAGCCTCTTTCCTTAAAGGTTCTACCCACGTAATGATATAGAACAAATCTTCCTTTGTTGGCCCTTGTTCCAAGAGTTTCTGCCCAGCCTCTTTCCTTAAAGGTTCTACCCACTTAATGATATAGCGCAAATCTTCATTTGTGGGTCCTTGTTCCAAGAGTTCCCTCCATAACTTAAACACCTTCACCTCTTTTTCATCTGTCATTTTTAAAGTTCACCTCCGTTTTCATTTTATCAAACCATTTATATTTTGTCAATATTTGATTTGCTGTTTAAATAGTGATATATTTGAAAATTCAATATTTGATTTGCTGTTTAAATAGTGATATATTTAAAAATATGGTTGAGAATGAAGAAAAAATAAAAGAAGGAGATTTTAGAATCAATGTTGAAGAAATGGGAAAGGCAGGGCTTCATTTTGGACACAAGACATCAAAAGTTCATCCAAAGATGTTTCCTTTTATTTTTGGAGTAAGGAACACAGTTCACATAATCGATCTTGAAAAAACAAAACAAAAGCTTGAAGAAGCCTTAAAATTCATTCAGGAATTAGTTTTGCAAAACAAGACAATTTTATTTGTGGGAACAAAGCCTCAAATAAAGGATTTAGTTAAAGAAATTGCGAGCGAGTTGGGTTATCCTTACGTTAACGAGAGATGGCTTGGAGGAACTTTTACCAATTTTGAGGTAATAAAAAAGAGGGCAGAATACTTGAAGGATCTTGAAAAGAAAAAAGCGGAAGGCTTTTTTGAAAAATATACAAAAAAAGAAAGGGCAGAAATAGAAAAAGAGATTCAAAAATTGGAAAAAAAATTTGGAGGGATAAAAAATATGGAAAAACTGCCAGATGCAATTTTTATTTGCGATATGGTAAAAGATAAACTTGCAGTAAAAGAGGCTAGAGAAAAAGGAATAAAAATAATTGCAATTTCAGATACTAATACTGATCCGACATTAGCGGATTATCCTATCCCCGCAAATGACGATGCAGTTTCATCTGTAAAATACATTTTAGAAAAGGTAAAAGAAGCAATTTTAAAGGTAAAACAAAAATGAATTTGATCGAAAAAATAAAAAAACTTAGGGAAGAAACCGAAATCTCGATAGGGGAGTGTAAAAAAGCATTAGAAGAAGCGAAGGGAGATTTGGAAAAAGCAAAAGAAATTTTAAGGGAGAAACATGGTCAAATTGCTCAAAAGAAAAAAGAAAGAGAAACTAAAGAAGGAATAATCGAGGCATATATCCATTCTGGAAAAAGAATTGGAGTTTTGTTGGAACTTCGTTGCGAATCTGATTTTGTTGCAAAAAATCCAGAGTTTCAAAAATTAGCCCATGAATTATGTCTTCAAATTGCTGCTATAAATCCAGAAGAGATTCCTCTCTTGGAACAAAATTGGATTAGAGATGAAACAAAGAAAATAAAGGATTTGATTGCAGAGTACATTGCGAAATTTGATGAAAATATTACTATCGGAAGATTTGCTAGATTTGAAATTTAATGTTAGAGGTAATTTTCCTTATAATTTTAGTTTTGAGTTTTTTTGGAATGTTTTTTACCTTTATTAGAAAAATTCCTTTAATTTTGGCATTTGAGTTTCCTCGAGAAGATGCGATTTCAAAATTTAAAAAGAAAATTAAAAAATTGAACCCATTTAGAGACTTTTCCTTCGAGATTTTTTTACAAAAGTGGATTGCTAGAGTAAGAATTTTGAGTCTAAAAATTGATAATTTAACTTTTCACTGGCTGAAAAAATTAAGGGAAAAACAAAGAAAAAAAGAAAAGCGAAAAGCTGATGAGTATTGGGATAAAATAAAGAGAGAGATTAAATAGTCTTCTGGTTAGGTACTTTTTAAAAAGGAAAAATTGATTTTTGACAGAAGAGAATAAGCGAAGCGTAGTCGAGGGTTGAAAAATTAATCCTTAATTAGGAAGAAAAATGACGACAAAGATCGCAACTTTCAGAAAGTTATGTTGACGTCAGACATCAACATAGTATTCTATCTAGCAGGAGGGAAGTGACTGCAAAGAGAATTCCCGAAGCGATAACGAAGGAGTGAGTAAAACAACAATCAAGGGAAAACTAGATTTCCCCTATGAAGAGTGGAACGAAGCGAGCCCGTGTACTAAAAGTAAGAGAATAATTTCTACCTACCAGGAGGAGGTGGCAGCGAAGCCCCGCGTGGAGGATTCACGGCGGGGCGCCAGCGCGAAAGCGCTGGAGAGGCGAGCGAGGTGCCGGCGTAGCTCAGTGGTAGAGCAACCGCCTTGTAAGCGGTGGGTCGTGGGTTCAAATCCCTCCGCCGGCTCAAAATTTAGACTCAGGTTGAGTGAGTAAGGGTTGATTTTTAACCCTTTTTATTTTAAAATTTGAGTATATGGAAAAAATTGATCTCAAAAGCCTTGAAAACAAAGTAAGAAAGAAAATTGAAAAAGCAGAAAGTTTAAAAGAATTGGACACAATTTTCAAAGAAGTTTTCGGAAAAGATGGGGAGGTTAAGAAAATTTCAAAGATCATTCCAAAATTGCCCAAAAAGCAAAGAAAAATCTTTGGCGAAAAGTTTGGAAAAATGAAAGAAAGTTTAATGGAGGAATTTGAAAAGAAGGCAAAGGAATTAAAAGAAAAGGCTGAAAAAGAAGTAGAAGAAAAAGAATGGATCGATATTACAATCCCTCCTCCAAAAGCTCCCATCGGTCATTATCATCCAATTACCCTTGCTAGAAGAAAAATAGAAGAGATTTTCCAATCAATGGGATTTGAAGTTGTTGAAGGACCAGAAATCGAAGATGAATGGCACAATTTCGATGCCTTAAACATCCCTCCAGACCACCCAGCAAGAGATGTTTTATCTTTGGGGAAAACTTTTTATTTAAAAAGCGGTGGATTAATGAGAAGTCATACTTCTTCAGTCCAAATTCGCTACATGGAGAAGAATTCGCCACCATTGAGAATTATCGTTCCAGGAAGAGTCTTTAGATTAGATGCTATTGATGCCTCTCATGAAATAGATTTTTGGCAGCTTGAAGGATTGATGGTTGGGAAAGATATTTCTGTTGCAAACTTTAAGGCAATTATTGAAGAATTCTTAAAAAGATTTTTTGAAAAAGAAGTAAAAATTAGGTTGAGGCCTTCTTTTTTTCCATTTACTGAGCCTTCTTTTGAAGTAGACATTTCTTGCGTTCTTTGTAATGGAAAAGGATGCCAAGTTTGTAAGAATTCAGGATGGCTAGAATGCGGAGGGGCAGGAATGGTTCATCCTAATGTTTACAAAAACTGTAAATTAAATCCAAAAGAATGGCAGGGATTTGCTTTTGGCTTTGGAATGAATAGATTAGTAATGCTCAAATATAAAATTCCAGACATAAGGTTGTTTAATTCAGGCGATTTAAGGTTTTTACACCAGTTCTAAAATGAAATTTTCTTTTAATTGGTTGCAATCTTTTTTTGATAAAAAATTGCCAAAACCAGAAAAGCTTGCAGAAATTTTAACAATGCATTGTTTTGAAGTTGAGAAAGTTGAAAAAATCGGCAAAGATTTTGTTTTAGATATCGATGTTTTGCCAAATAGAACAGATTGTTATTCTCATTTAGGTATTGCCAGGGAAATTTCTTCAATTTTGGGGTTGAAATTAAAAGAGGAAAAATGGAAAATTCAAGAGGAAAAAAATCTCAAGGCAAAAGATTTTGCTTCAATCAAAGTTTTCTCTGGATGTCAAAGGTATACAGCGAGAGTTATTCTTGATGTAAAAGTTGGAGAATCACCCCAGTGGATTAAAGAAAGGCTGGAGGCTTGCGGAATAAAGCCAATAAACAACGTTGTGGATATTACAAATTATGTAATGCTAGAACTAGGTCAACCCCTTCATGCTTTCGATCTTGAAAAGATCGAAGGAAAGAAAGTGATTGTAAGGTTTGCAAAAAAAGGAGAAAAAATATCGACCTTAGATGATGAAAAATACGATTTAGATAAAGATATTTTAGTAATAGCAGATCAAAAAAGGCCAATTGCCATTGCTGGAATAAAAGGGGGAAAAGAAACTGGAATTTCACAAAATACAAAGATCGTTTTTTTAGAAAGCGCAAATTTTGATCCTGTAATAATTCGGAGAAGTTCTGTAAAGTTGGATTTGAAAACTGATGCCTCTATGAGATTTTCCCATGGCCTTGATCCAAATTTAACTGAAATTGCAATAAATAGAGCAGCCTATTTAATTTCAAAAATTTGTGGTGGAAAAATTGCAAAAGGGGTTTTGGACTACTATCCAGAGAAAGCTTTGCCAAAAAAGATAAAATTGGAAATTGAGAAAGTTGAGTCGCTTTTGGGCGTAAAAATTCCAAAGTCAAGAATTTTAAAAATTCTAAAGAACTTAGGTTTTAAGGTAAATCAAAAACTAGAAGTTGAAGTTCCAACTTTTCGAAGGGATGTTTCAATCCAAGAAGATTTAATAGAAGAGATTGGAAGAATTTATGGATATGAGAAGATTCAAAAGCAATTTCCAATTTCCGCTCTCATTCCTCCAAAGAAAAATTCAGAGATATTCTGGGAAAATTTCGTCAAAGATGTCTTAGTTTCTTTGGGTTTTACCGAAGTTTATAATTATTCATTCTTATCTAAAGAAGACATTGAAAATTTTGGTTTTAAAAAAGAAGCAACGGAAATTGAAAATCCTGCTTCAGCTTTCTATCAATTTTTGAGGCCATCTTTAATTCCAGGGTTGATCAAAAATATACAAAAAAATCAGGCAGAATTTTCAGAAATAAAAATTTTTGAAATTGGAAAGATTTTTAAAAATAAAAAAGAGAAAAAGGCGCTTGCTGGAGTAATTACCGGGGAGAAATTTTTTGAGGCAAAGGGTGTGATCGATGCCCTTTTAAAGAAAATGGGAATTTCTAACTTTTATTTTGATTTTTACCAACCAACACCAGAAGAAAGTAAAATTTCAATTTGGAAAATCAAAAAGTCTGCGGAAATTAAAATCGATGGAGAAGAGATTGGATTTTTAGGAGAGATTTCAAAAAGAATTCTTGAAAAATACAAAATCAAAAATAATATAGTTGCTTTCGATATCGATTTTGAAAAACTAGCAAAATTAGCTACTGAAGAACATGAATACGAACCATTTTCTGTCTATCCAGCAATTGTTAGGGATATTTCTGTTTTAGTACCAAAGAATGTTTTGGTGGAAGAGATAATGAATGTGATAGAAGAAGCTGCAGGAAAATTAATTAGAGACATCGACCTTTTCGACATTTATGAGGAAATTGAAGAAGAAAGAAAAAGTTTAGCTTTTCGCATAATCTTTCAACTAAAAGAAAGAGCAATTTTACCAGAGGAGGTTGAAAAAGCTTTTCAAAAAATTATTGAAAACTTAGAAAAAAATCCAAATTGGGAAGTTAGAAAAAAATGAAAAAAGAAATAAAACCAGGAGAATATACAGCAAAAGATATTCAGATTTTGTCAGGATTAGAACCTGTAAGGAAAAGACCTGGAATGTATATTGGTTCAACCGGGGTTGAGGGAGTTCATCATTTATTAAGAGAAATCGTTTTCAACAGTATTGATGAAGCAATCATGGGTTATTGTGACGAAATAAAAGTTTCACTTTTGTCAAAAAATAGAGTAAAGGTTGAAGATAATGGAAGAGGAATTCCAGTTGATATTCACCCTCAGACAAAAAAACCAGCTTTAGAAACGATTGTTACTACACTCCATGCAGGAGCAAAGTTTGGTAGCAAAGTTTATGTTTGTACTGGTGGTCTACATGGAGTAGGAATTTCTGCAGTCTGCGCTCTTTCAAAATATATGAAGGTTCAAGTTTTTAGGGATGGATATGAGTATTATCAGGAATACTCAAGAGGAAAACCAATCACTAATGTAATAAAAGTTGGAAAAACGAATAAAAGAGGAACGACAGTGATTTTTGAACCAGACCCTGAGATTTTCAAAGAAGTTAGATTTGATAGAGATAAAATTTTACATTTCTTAAGACAGCAGGCATTTTTAAATAAAGGATTAAAATTTTTATTCTCAGACCAGAGAACAAAACCTCCAGAAAATTATTGTTTCTATTTTGAGGGAGGAATTGTTTCTTACTTGAGGTATTTGACTTCTGGGCAAGAGAAAATAATGAAAAATATTTTCTATTGCTCTGGTCAGAAGAATGGCATCTTAGTAGAGGCAGCTTTTTGCTATACTGATGAGTATGAAAGTTACGAAGAAGCTTTTGCTAATAATATTTATAATCCTTACGGAGGTACTCATTTAACAGGTTTTAGAACTGCTCTAACAAAGACCTTTAACGAATATGCTAGAAAGAATGGAATTTTAAAAGAAAACGACGAAAATTTGAGCGGGGAAGATATCAGAGAAGGATTGACTGCAATCGTGTCGATAAAAATAGAAAATCCGCAATTTGAAGGACAGACCAAAGAAAAGTTAGGAAATCCTGAAGCGAAAGTAGCAGTTGAAAGCGTAGTTTCTGAAGCAATTTTAGATTTTTTTGAAAAAAATCCTTCGGATGCAAGAGCAATTTTACAAAAATGTATCTTAGCTCAAAAGGCAAGAAAAGCGGCTAAAGCTGCAAAAGAAACTGTATTAAGAAAAGGAATACTAGAAGGATTGACTTTACCTGGAAAATTGGCAGATTGTACTACAAAAAACCCAGAGAATGCAGAACTTTTTATTGTGGAGGGAGAATCCGCAGGTGGGTCCTCGAGGCAAGCAAGGGATAGACGTTTCCAAGCAATCTTACCATTGAGGGGAAAAATTTTAAACGTAGAAAGAGCGAGGCTGGATAAAATTTTAGCTTCAAAAGAAATTAGGTCTTTAATAATTGCTTTGGGTACTGCGATTGCTGAAGATTTTGATATCGAAAAAATAAGATACCATAGAATCATCATTGCTTGCGATGCTGACGTCGACGGTAATCACATTAAGACTTTACTTTTAACTTTGTTTTATCGATATTTTAGGCCAGTAATAGAAAGGGGATATTTGTACATTGCAAAGCCACCGCTTTACAAAATTCAAGCAGGAAAAGAAGTAAGGTATGCTTACTCAGAAGAGGAAAAGGAAAAAGTCTTGAAAGAATTAAAAAAATCTTCAGTTTCAATTCAAAGGTACAAGGGTCTTGGAGAAATGAATCCGGAAGAACTTTGGGAGACAACGATGAATCCTGAAAAAAGAGTTCTGATAAAAGTTAAAATTGAAGACGCAAAGGAGGCAGATAGAACTTTTGATATTTTAATGGGAAAGAATGTTTTGCCAAGAAAAAGGTTTATTTATACCTTTGCCAAAAAGGTTAAAAATTTGGACATTTAAATTATGAAATTTTTATCAAAAATTATTAACTTCTTCAAAGAATCAATAACGGAGTTGAAAAAAATTAAGTGGCCAACTTTCAAAGAAACTTTACAATACACATTAATTGTGGTTATAATTTCGTTAGTAGTGGCAGTATACTTGGGAAGTTTAGATTATGTCTTTTCCTTCCTTTTAAAAAACTTTATTTTAAAATAAAACCATGCCAAAACAAAAACTACCACAAGAAAGAAGATGGTACGTTATCCATACTTATTCGGGGTACGAAGAGGCAGTAGCTAGAAATCTGAAACAAAGGATTGAAGCTTTCGGAATGGAAGATAAGATTTTTAATGTTTTGGTACCAAAAGAGAAAAAGATTAAAGTTAAAGGAGGAAAAAGAGAAATAGTCGAAGAAAAAATTTATCCTGGATATGTTTTTGTTGAAATGATAGTCACCGATGATTCTTGGTATGTGGTAAGAAACACACCAAACGTCACCGGATTCATTGGTTCAGGAACGACACCAATTCCAGTTTCAGATGAGGAAATGAAGGAATTATTGAAAAGAATTGAGGTCAAAGAGCCTCAGTATAAAATTGAATTTAAAGTTGGAGATCTGGTTAAAGTTATAGATGGTCCTTTTAAGGATCTTGATGGGAAAATTGCAGAAATTGACGAAGAAAGAGGAAGGGTAAAGGTAATGATTAACTTATTTGGTAGAGATACTCCAGTCGAACTGGATTATTTACAGATCAAAAAATTATGAAAAAAATAAAAGCAATAGTCAAAATTCAAATTCCAGCAGGGCAGGCGACTCCAGCTCCACCAGTGGGTCCTGCTTTAGCTCCTCATGGAATAAACATTAAAGAATTTTGTGATAAATTCAATCAGGCGACAAAAGATAAGGCAGGCTGGACAATACCTGTCAAAGTTACAATTTACGAAGACAGGACTTTTGATATTGAAATAAAAAGACCTCCAACTGCAGAATTTTTGAAAAAAGCGGCTGGAATTGAAAAGGGGTCTGGAGAGCCAAACAAAAAAAAGGTCGGAAAAATAACCAGAGAACAATTGAGGAAAATTGCACAAGAAAAACTTCCTGATTTGAATACTACAGATATTGAAAAAGCAATGAAAATTATTGAGAGTCAGGCAAAGAATATGGGTATTGAAATTGTAGATTGAAGATTGCAAATTTATAAAAATTAAAATGAGACCGTCAAGAGATGAATATTATTTAGAGATTGCCAAAGCTATTTCTCAAAGATCTCCTTGCATTAGGAGAAAATATGGGGCAGTTATTGTAAAAAACGATACCATAGTTTCAACAGGTTATAATGGTCCGGCAAGAAAAGTAATAAATTGTTTTGAGGTAGGTTGTATTAAAGATTTAAAAAATTTACCTCATGGGACAGCCTATGAAGATTGCCCCGCAGTTCATGCTGAAGAAAATGCAGTTATAAATGCCGCCAGAAATGGGAGCAGTGTTTTTGGAGGAACTCTTTATATTGCTGGGATTGATAAAGAAGGAAAATTGGTGGAAGCCTTGCCCTGTGATCGGTGCAAAAGAGTTTTAATTAATGCTGGAATTGAAAAAGTTGTGATTAGAAAGGAAGATGGCGGAATAAAATATATAAACA
This sequence comes from Parcubacteria bacterium GBS-2, assembly GCA_001443025.1. Taxonomy (GTDB): domain Bacteria; phylum Patescibacteriota; class Minisyncoccia; order Minisyncoccales; family GBS-2; genus GBS-2. The sequence continues at coordinate 46,738 of LEKP01000003.1, read as the reverse complement.
CCCAAGAGTGGATCAGCGAAGACACCAAAACTTATCTAGAAAAAATTGGAAAAAGATAAAAAAAGAGAAAAAATTATCTTAGCGAAGGATGTTGAAAATTAAAATAGTCAAACCAAGAGTTTGGAATTTTAAGGTAGTTAGAGGAAAAGGCGCTTGGGAAGAAGTCGTTTACAGTGCGAGGTTAAGCGGAGTTCCCTCAGGAGTTGAAAGGGAAAATGTTTTTAAAATGATTGTTGAAAATGATTACACTTCAGCAGTAGAGCACATTATTATTAAATTTGATTTGAAAATGACAAAGGGAAATGCCCCAGAGTACTTAGAACACAGAATCCAAAGTCATACGGGCTATTCTACCAGATACATTAAAGTTTCAGAAGGAATTGATAAAAAAATCCCGGCTTTTGAAATCATTCTTCCCTGGCATCTTTTAAATCCGAAAGATAAAACAGCAAGAGAGCAAAGAGAGATTTTTTTAAAAAACATAAAGAAAAATTTAGAAATTTATGAAAAATTCTTAAAAGAAAGATTGCCCAGAGAATCCGCAAGATACATTTTACCATTTTGCCAGGCAGTCGGAATTTATCACGTAACGATAAATTTAAGATCGCTTTTAAACCTTCTTGGATTGAGACTTTGTGTTAGAGCCTCTCCAGAGTTTAGGTGCATTGCAAGCCAACTTTATTTTAATTTGATTAAAAAATTGCCTATAATGAGAGGAATGGTAGGATGTAGGGGATTTATGAGAGGGGCTTGTCCAGAAAATGAAGTTAGAGAAAAAACCAATTGTCCGTTTAAAAATAAAAACTCTAAAATTTTCATTCCAACTATCAAAGAAATTAGGGAAGGAATCAAAATAAACAAAATAAACCGAGAAGAGTTATTAAAAGTCCAAGAAAAAATCTTTAAAAGGTGGGCGACTTGGGAAGGCTAAAAATGAAAAAAACAATTTTCCCTTTATTTGAATCTGGACAATTTCCTAGTTTTTGGATGAAAGAAGGTTTAAGAAAAATCAAAAATATTGTTAAAAATCAAAATCGTTGGAGGAGCGAGTGCCTAAATTTAATTGCCTCAGAGAATGTTCTTTCGCCCTTGGCAGAGAAATTTTTAGTTTCTGATTTTGTGGGTAGATACAATGAACACGAGACAATAAATGGTGAATTTGAAGAACATTATCAAGGAGTTAAGTTCTCAAGCGAGATAGAAAAAATTTGCATTAAGATTTTCTCTCGAAGGTTTAAAACTCCGTACGTAGATGTTCGACCAATTTCTGGAGCAATAGCCAATTTAGCAACGTACACTGCCATTTTAAAGCCAGGAGATATTTTTCTTTCTCCAGGGTTGACTTTTGGTGCCCATGTTTCTTCAACAGAGTATGGAATTGCTGGAACTTGTGGTTTAAAAAGTGTTTCGATGCCATTCGATGAAGCTGAAATGCAATTGAACGTAAGAGAAACTATAAAGTTAATCAAGAAACTCAAGCCAAAACTAATTATGCTTGGGAGATCGATGTTTTTATTCCCTGAACCAATAAAAGAAATAAGAAGGTACACTAAAGCCATTATAGTTTACGACGCTGCCCATGTTTTTGGCTTAATCTATGGAGGAAAATTTCAAGATCCATTCAAAGAAGGGGCAGATATTATCACTGCCTCAACTCACAAAACCTTTCCAGGACCACAAGGAGGGATAATTTTAGGAAGCCCAAGACTAGATAAAAAGATTTGGAAAAGAATTCAAAGAGCTGTTTTTCCAGGAATTGTTTCTAATCATCACATTTTTAGATTACCTTCTTTAGCTATTACTGCTTTAGAAATGAAAAAATTTGGCAAAAAGTACGCAGAAAAAATTGTAGAAAACGCAAAAACCCTTGCAAAAGAGCTTTTTAAATTAGGTTTTAAGGTTTTAGGGAAAGAAAAAGACTTTACTCAATCACACCAAATTATCGTTAACGTTGAAAATTTTGGGGGAGGAAAAACAGTGGCAGAAAATTTAGAAAGAGCAAACATTATTGTAAACAAAATAGCTTTGCCGAAAGACCATGCTAGAGAGGCTACCAGAAATCCTTCTGGTATTCGAATCGGAGTTCAAGAAATGACAAGATTTGGGATGGGAAAAAGAGAAATGATAAAAATAGCTCACTTTTTTAAGAGAGCTTTAGTAGAAAGAGAGAACCTTTCAAATCTCAAAAAAGAGATCGTGGCTTTTAGAAAAAAATTTCAAAAAGTAAAATTTTGTTTTTGATATATAAAAAGTAGAAAAATGTTAAAAAACCCATACAAAGGAAAATTTATCGTTTTTGATTCTCTAGACGGAGCGGGAAACTCAACCCAAGTTAAGTTACTGGCTGATTTTTTGAATAAAATCGGAAAGAGAACTCATGTAACGAAAGAACCAACTTCCTATTTAATCGGTGGATTGATTAAAAGCCAACTAACTCACGATTGGAAATCTTCGGCTGAATGTCTTCAACTTTTGTTTTGCGCGGATAGAGCGTACCATCTAGAAAAAGAAATTATCCCTCTTTTAAAGAAGGGAATAAATGTAATTTCAGATAGATATTTTTTCTCCACAATAGCTTATGGGAACCTTCAAATTAACGATTTAGATTGGTTAATTGAAATTAACAAAAAATTTATTTTGCCAGATTTGACTTTCTTTTTGAAAGTTTCCCCAAAAGTTTGTATTCAGAGGATAAAAAAAGACCGGTTTGAAATCACCCTTTTTGAAAAAGAAAAGACCTTAAAAAAGGTTTGGAAAAATTATGAAATTTTGGCAAAAAAATTTAAAAATGTTTTCATAATTAATGGCGAAAGGCAAATAGAAAAAATAGTCGAGGAAATTAAAAAAATTACTCTCGAAAAATTATGGAAAAAATAAAAGAAATCGCAAAAATTATAGATCATACAAATATTAATCCAAAAGCAAAAAAAGAAGATATTTTGAAAACTTGCCAGGAGGCAAAAAAGTATGGATTTAGGGGGGTTTGCGTGAGGTTGGAATGGGTAAAATTAGTTTCAAAAGAATTAAAAGGAACTGGAATCAAAACAATTGCTTTAATTGATTCTCCAATTGGGGACTCACCACATAAAAAGAGAATAAAAATGTGCAAAAGAGCAAAAAAAGACGGAGCTGATGAAGTGGATGTTGTAATGAACATTGTTGATGCGAAACATGGAAGATGGGGAAAAATTTTAAAAGATTTAAAGGAAATTTGCAAAATTTTACCCACAAAAGTAATCATTGGTTCTGGTTATTTAACTGATCAAGAGATAATCAAAGCTTCTCAAATTGTCAAAAAAGCAGGAGCAATTTGTGTTAAAACTGCAACCGAAAAAGACCCCTTAGGACATCGGGAATTAAAAGAAAAATTTTATCATTTAAAACTAATGAGAAAAGGAGCACCAGGCCTCTTAATCAAGGCTTCAGGCGGAATAAGAAGTTTGAAGGATTTAAAAGGAGCAGTGAAAGCTGGAGCTGACATTATTGGGACAAGTTCTGGAGTCGAAATAATAAAGGAAGCAATGAGAAAAAATTTCTAAGTTATGAAATATTGTCCCAAAATTGGTTTGGAAATTCATATTGAATTGAAAACTAGATCGAAAATGTTTTGTTCTTGCAAGAACGATCCTAATGAAAGACATCCAAACATAAACATTTGCCCAGTTTGCCTTGGTCATCCTGGCACTCTACCTGTGATTAATCAAGAGGCGATAAAAAAAACAATAAAAACTGGCCTAGCATTAAATTGTGAAATCTCAGAGTACACTTTTTTTGAAAGGAAAAATTATTTTTATCCAGATTTACCAAAGGGATATCAAATTTCTCAGTATTCAACTCCGCTTTGTAAAAGCGGATTTTTAAAAATAGAGGGAAAAAAAATTAGAATAAGAAGAATTCATTTGGAAGAAGATACTGGAAGGTTAATTCATGGAAAAGATCATTCTTTGGTTGATTTTAATAGGGCAGGCGTTCCCCTGATGGAATTAGTCACAGAACCCGATATTGAATCACCAAAGGAAGCAAGGAAATTTGCTGAAGAGCTCCAATTAATTTTAAGGTACTTGGACGTTTCTAATGCTGATATGGAAAAGGGACAGATGAGAGTTGAAGCAAATATTTCTTTAAGCGAAAAAGGAAATACGCTTGGTACAAAAGTGGAAATTAAAAATTTAAACTCGTTTAAAGCCGTAGAAAGAGCTTTAGAGCATGAAATCGAAAGACAAAGAAAAATTTTAAAAGCAGGGAAAAAAGTAATTCAAGAAACGAGAGGTTGGGATCCAGTGAGAGAAATTACCTTTCCACAAAGGGAAAAAGAAGAAGCTCAAGATTATAGATATTTTCCAGAACCAGATTTACCTCCCTTAGAAATTACTCAAGAAATGATTGAAAAAATTCGAGCAGAAATTTCAGAGCTCCCTCAACAAAGAAGAGAAAGGCTCAAAAGAGAATATGGATTAGACGAAAAATCAATCGAAATCTTTGTCAGGGATAAAGATTTTGGGGAGTATTTTGAAAAAGTTGTTTCAGAACTTGATCCAAATTTGCCAAAGGAAAAACTTTTGAGACAAATTAAATTAGCAACGAATTATTTGACAACGGATCTTTTAGGTCTTTTAAAAGGGGCTTCAATTAAAGGAGAAGATTTTTTAATCACTCCAGAAAATTTTGCTGAATTTATTGTTTTGATTGAGGAGGGAAAAATTTCGTCAAAAATCGCTAAAATCGTTTTGGAGGAAATGTTCAAAACCGGCGCCGATCCTTCCCATATTATTGAAGAAAGAAAGTTGATTCAGATTACTGATGAAGAAAAAATTAAAGAAATTGTAGAAGAAGTTCTTCGAGAAAACCCTAAAGCAATTCAAGATTTTAAAAAAGGGAAAGAAAATGCGCTACAATTTTTAATTGGTCAAGTAATACGAAAAAGTCATGGAAGGGTCAATCCTCAAATAGCTAGAGACTTGATCAAATCAGCTCTTGACAAAATATAAAAATTTGTTAAAAATTAAAGCGGGGGTGAAAGAAATGGAAGAGAAGGTATGGGATAAAAATGAATTGTTAAAAGTATTAAAAATGGAAACAGTGGAAGAATTTCCAGATAAAATAGTGATCAGAGCTTCAGACCTTTCCATCAAAGAAATACACGATATATTTCAATGGCTTAGCGAACAAGGTATCGCCATCGCCATTGAATACATTGCTCAGAAAAACTGGTTAGTAATAAAGAAAGAATAAAATCCTCAAGTTTGTAAGTATTTTTTAATTAATTTAATTAATTTTTTTAGCTCTTTTTCGTGGATCCAATGGATCCTTTTATCTTTTTTAAACCAGTTCATTTGCTTTTTTGCGTAATTTTGAATTTCTTTTATTGAGTTTTCAATCATTTCTTTTTCTGAAATTTTTCCTTGCAAATATTTTGCAATTTCTCGATAGTGCATTCCAAATTCTTCAATCCTTTTGAAAGAAACTCCCTGCTTTCTCAATTTTATTACTTCCAAAATTAATCCTCTTTTTAACCATTCAAAAAATCTTTTTTTAATTCTTTCTTTCAATTCCCTTTTTGTTCTTTTTATTCCGATCATTAAAACAGGGTAGGGAAGAGGATTAAATTTTAAAGGAGGAACTTTTCCAATTCTTTTGCAAATTTCGATTGCTCTGATCAGTCTTCTTTTATTCTCTTTTTCTATTGTCTTTGCTCTTTCTGGGTCCATTTTTTTTAAAATTTGATAAAGTTCTTTTGGAGATTTTTTTTCCAATTTTTTTCTTAATTTCCAGTCTGGAGGAACTTCTGGAATTACCAATCCATCTACAACTGCTCTAATATAAAACCAAGTTCCTCCGACCAAAAATGGAATTTTTCCTTTTTTTTGAATCTTTTCTATTGTCTTCAAAGCCAATTTCCTGTACTGAGCGACGGTAAATTTTCTCTTTGGGGAAACCACATCTAAGAGATAGTGAGGTATACCCTTCATTTCATCTTTCGTTGGTTTTGCGGTCCCAATGTCCATTCCTTTGTAAACTTGTCTTGAATCAGCATTAATTATTTCTCCATTGAACTTTTTTGCCAATTTAATTGCCAACTCTGTTTTTCCAGAGGCAGTCGGCCCTACAATGACAATTAATTTTTTGTTTAAAGAATTTTTCCTTTCAATCCCCATGGGAAGACATCCAAAATTTTTACTTTGACAAATTTCCCGATTAAATTTTCTTTTCCTTCAAATTTTACAGTTTTGTAGTGTCTGCATTTTCCAATTAAAAACCCATCTTTATATTCTTCTGGCAAAACCTCAATTTCTTTTCCGATAAATTTTTTATTTTTTTCTAGGGCAGTTTCTTTCAAAATTTCAGTTAAAACTTTCCATCTTCTTTCTTTTTCTTTTTTTGGAACTTCATCTTTCATTTTTTCAGCAGCAGTTCCTGGACGAGGGGAATATTGAGCAATGTAAGCCATATCGAATTTTATTTCTTTAAACAGTTTGACTGTATTCTGAAAATTATTTTCTGTTTCACCTGGAAAACCCACTATAACATCAGTCGAGATCGCAACTTCTTTTTCTAGTTCTTTTCGGTATTTTTTAAAAGCCTTCCTAATCTTTTTCACTAAATTTTTATATTCTTTAACTGTATAGCCTCTATTCATTTTTTTTAATATTTCATCATCACCTGATTGCACCGGTAAATTCAAATAGGGAGTTACTTTCTGGTACTTTGCCATCGTTTCAATCAACTCATCTGAAAAATTTTTTGGATGAGGAGAAGTAAACCTGATCCAAAAATTACCTTCAATTTCATTTACCATTCTTAAAAGTTTTGCAAAGTTTATTGAAGGATCTCGAGGAGATTTATAATCGTTGACATTTTGACCCAAGAGCCAAATTTCTTTAGCTCCATTTTTTATTGCTTCATTTGCTTCCTTTAAAATTTCTTGATAGTCTCTACAAATCAAAGGCCCTCTAACAAAAGGGACAATGCAAAAAGAACAAAAGTTGTTGCACCCTATTGAAATTGGAACAAAAACTAAAAAATTTTTTTCATATTTTGGTTTTATTTTTAAGTATTGACAATCAAATTTCTCAACAAATTTTTTTTCTCTCTGATCAGCGGAAAAATGGAATTTTTCCTTTTTTAAAATGTCAGGCCACAAAGTCAAAGTTTTAATTGGCAAGATGAAATCAAAAAAATTTTTAAATTTCAAAAAATCTTTTTTTGAGATACAACCTGTTAGTAAAGTTTTGACTTTTGACTTTTGACTTTTGACTTTTCTAAACTTTTGCGCCATTCCATAAACTCTATCTACTGCAGATTGCCTTACAGAGCACATATTGACCAAAATTAAATCAGCCTCGTTTTCATTTGAGGCTTTTTGATAACCAGTTTTTTCTAAAATCGAAGCTATTCTTTCTGAGTCAGATTTGTTCATTTGGCATCCGAAAGTGACGATAAAGTATTTCATGATCTTTACTATAAAACAAAAGGCGGTCTTTTTCAAGACCGTTCAAGTTTTTAAAGGTTAAAAATTATCTCCCAATTCTCAACAGATCTATCACTCTTTTTAAATCGTTAATCATCTTCTCTAAGTTTTTACTAATTTTTTATTATTTTATACTTAAGTTCTTTGACTTTTATGTTTTCTTTTCAATTTCATTTTTCACTTTTTCAATAAATTCTGCCAACTTCATTTCTCCAATATCTCCTTTTTGCCTTTGCCTTACCCTTACTGTTTTTGATTTCATTTCTTTGTCTCCAACGACTAACATATAAGGAATTTTTTGAATTTCGCCTTCTCTGATTTTCTTTGAAACAGTTTCGTTTTCATCTCTAAGCTGACATCTGAAACCTAGAAGCTGAAGCCTAGAATCTATTTCTTTGGCATACTTTTTGTGTCTTGAACCAATCGGAATTATCCAAATTTGTTCAGGTGACAACCAAAGGGGCAAAGCCCCTCCGGTATTCTCCAACAAAACACCAATAAATCTTTCTATCGATCCCAAAAGTGCCCTATGGATCATTATTGGCCTTTTCTTTTTTCCTTTCTTATCAACATATGTTAAATCAAATCTCTCTGGTAAATTGAAATCTACTTGAATTGTCGTACATTGCCATTCTCTTCCCAAGCAATCTTTAATTTTAATATCAATTTTTGGTCCATAAAAAACTCCGCCCCCTGGATCAACTTGATAATTTAAATGTCTTTTTCTCAAGACGTATTTTAGGACCACCATTGCCTTTTTCCACATTTTTTCAGTGCCAGCAAATTTTTCAGGTCTTGTCGCTAGATAAATGTTATATTCTTTAAAACCAAACGTCTTTAAAATTTTAAGTCCGTGTTTTAAAAGTTTTTCAATTTCATTTGGTAATTGTTCTGGAGTACACCAGATATGGGCATCGTCTTGAGTAAATCCTCTTACTCTTGTTAACCCATGTAAAGTTCCAGATCTTTCGTAACGGTAAACCGTGCCGAATTCTGCATATTTTATTGGCAAGTCTTTATAAGACCTGATTTTTGACTTGTAGATTTTTACGTGAAAAGGGCAATTCATCGGTTTTAAAAGATATTCTTCTTCATCGATCTTAATAGGGGAGTACATATTTTCTCTGTACAATTCCCAGTGTCCTGAAGTCTTCCATAAATTCAAATTTCCAATATGAGGAGTAACTGCCCACTCATAACCTTCATTTTTCAATTCTTCAAATAAAAAATCTTGAATCAATTTTCTCAAAATTGCTCCTTTTGGCATCCAAATTGGAAGACCCGCTCCAATCTCTGAATCAAACAAAAATAATTCCAATTTTTGCCCCAAAACTCTATGATCTCTTTTCTCTATTTCTTCTTGAATTCTCAAATAATTTTCTAATTCTTCTTTGGTTTCAAAAGCAATCCCATAAATTCTAGTTAACATTGGATTTTCTTCACTACCTTTCCAATAAGCCCCCGCAATTTTTACCAATTTAAAAATTTCGGGATTTATTTCTTTTGTTGATTTAACATGCGGGCCAGCACACAGATCGATAAATTCTCCACTTTCATAAATTGAAACATTCTCTCCTTCGATTTCTTTGATTAATTCTAATTTGTAAGGTTGATCTTTAAAAATTTTCTCTGCCTCCTCCTTTTTGAGGATTTTCTTTTTAAACTCAATTCCTTCTTTAAGTAATTTTCTCATTGTTTCTTCAATTTTTGGCAAATCTTCTTGGGTAATTTTTCTTGGCAACTCAAAATCATAATAAAAGCCATTTTCTATGGCTGGCCCAATACCAAATTTTACTCCAGGATACAGTTTTTGCACTGCGTAAGCTAAAATGTGAGCCAAAGAATGCCTAATTTTTTCTATTTTTTTCATGTTAACTATGTTAACTTTCAATTATTTCCTCGAAATCCTCGCAAATTATTTTTGGAATACCATCTTCTTCATTTACTCTACCAGATACAATTATTGGCGTGTTTTCTCTTAAGGTAATTGGTTTTCTAGTTAAAACGTTCGGGAAAAACACAACCTCAATTTTGTCTTTTCCGTCTTCTAATTTTGTGAAAAACATTGCAGAACCACTTTTGGTAATAACTCTTTTTACTGAAGAAATTATCCCTCCAACCTTGATTATTTTTCCTACCATTTCCTTTGTAATTTTTGAAATTGGAGTTGCTTTTTTCTCAAAGATTCTTTGAAAATCCTCGGCAGGATGGGCAGATACATAAAGTCCCAATAATTCCTTTTCCCAGGAAAGCTTTTGCATTTTTGTTGCAGGAGTTGTTTTTTCCAGTTTTATCTCCAATTTTCTTTTCCCCCAAAAATCAAACAGTCCCATTTGTCCTTGATTTCTCATTTTATAATTTTCTCTATTCCATTCTAAAATCCTTTCTAAATTAAAAAGTAATTGATTTCTTTCCCCGAACCTATCAAAAATCCCTGCTTTTATCATACTTTCTAGAGATTTTTTATTCAAATTTTGAGGTTCAATCCTTAAAAGAAAATCGGTTAATGAATTAAAAGGACCGTTTTTCTTTCTTTCTTCAACGATTGCCTCAACTGTGTTTGTTCCAACATTTTTTATTGCTAACAACCCAAAACGAATTTGATTTTTTCCAGGAACTACTGAGAAATTTCTGAAACTTTCGTTAATATCTGGTGGTAAAACCTCAATTCCCATTCTTTTGCACTCTTCGATTAAAAACCCGATTTTTTCGACATCGGCTTGTTCAGAACTCAAAAGAGAAGCCATAAATTCTACAGGGAAATGAGCTTTCAAGAAAGCAGTGTAAAAAGCAATTTTGGCATAGGCTACGCTGTGGGATTTGTTGAAACCATAAGAGGCAAAGGGCAAAATCCATTCCCAGATTCTTTGAGCTACCTCTCTTTGAATTCCGTTTTTAATCATTCCCTCAATTAATTTTTCTCTTTGTGCCTCCAAAAGAGACTTTATTTTCTTTCCCACTGCCTTTCTTAAAACATCGGCTTCTCCTAGAGTAAAACCAGCCAAACTTCTTGCCACTTCCATCAATTGTTCTTGATAAATCATTACTCCATAGGTTTTTTCTAAAATTGGTTTCAACTTTTCATGCAAATAATTAATTTTTTTTCTTTTAAACTTCCCATCTATATAATCTTGCAAAAATTGCATTGGACCTGGTCGATAAAGAGCAATCATTGCAACTAAATCTTCAAAGACATTCGGTTTTAATTTTTTCAACCATTTTCTCATTCCTTCAGATTCAAATTGGAACACTCCAATTGTTTCTCCTCTTTGAAAGAGTTTGTAGGTTTTTCTATCGTCAAAAGGAATTTCATTTAAGTTTATTTCTTTCTTATAAATGGCATAAATTTTCTTTAATGTTTCTTCAATCAACGTTAGATTCTTTAAACCTAAAATATCAATTTTTAAAAGTCCCAAATCCTCCAAAGATCTCATTTCATATTGAGTAACAATTGTTTCATCGTCTTGAGTTGGATGCTGTAAAGGGCAAATTTCCTCTAACGGAATTGTAGAAATTACTACTCCACAAGCGTGGGTTGATACGTGTCTTGCTCTTCCTTCCAATTTTCTTGCCAAATCCAAAAGCCTTTGGACTTTTTCGTCATTTTGATAAACCTGTCTGAGTTCTATTACTTTTGCTAACGCCTCATCTAAGGTTGAATGGGAAGGAATTAATTTTGCAATTTTATCACAGAAAGAATATGAATACCCTAAGGCTCTTCCGACATCTCTCACTACCGCTCTCGCTGCCATTGTTCCAAAGGTAATAATTTGTGCTACTTTATTTCTTCCATACTTTTGGGCCAAATATTCAATTACTTCATCCCTTCTTTCATCGGTAAAATCAACATCAATGTCTGGAGGCGATACTCTTTCTGGGTTTAAGAATCTTTCAAATAAAAGACCATGCTTTAAAGGATCGATTTCTGTAATTCCCAGGGCATAGGCTACCAAAGAGCCTCCTACAGATCCTCTACCAGGGCCTACAACAATTCTTTGAGATTTCGCCCAATTTACAAAATCTTGGACGATCAAAAAATAAGAGGCAAAACCAGTTTTTTTGATAACATCTAGTTCATACCTCAATCTTTCTAACACTTTTTCCTCAATTTTTTCTCCGTACCTCTTCTTTAATCCTTGATAACAAAGCTCTTCTAAATATTCTTCCGGAGTTTTTCCGTTTGGCGTTTCAAACTTTGGCATTTTTACTTCTCCTAATTTGAATTCAAAGTTACAAGCCTCAACAATTTTTTGAGTATTTTCAATCGCCTCTGGAATATTTTTGAAATCCTCAATCATTTTTTCTGGTGGTCTCATTGAGAAATCGTCCGCCAACATGGTAAGTCTTTCTGGATCGTTAGGGTTAGCGCCTGTGTTGATTAACATTAAAATATCTTGCGCTTCTGCCTCTTCAGGTCTTAGATAATGGCAGTCGTTTGTAGCGACTAAAGGAATGTTTAATTTCTTTGAAATTTCGATCAAGGCTTCGTTTACAATTCTTTGCTCTTTTATGTTCGGATGGTGCTGGATCTCTAGGTAAAAATTTTCTTTTCCGAAAACTTCTTGATATTTCCAGGCAGTTTTTTTTGCTTCATCAAATTTTCTTGCTAAAATAAGCTGAGGAATTTTTCCTTGAATGCAAGCAGAAAGGCAGATTAAACCATCTGAATGTTGAAAAAGTAATTCTTCGTCGATTCTCGGTTTATAGTAAAAACCTTCCAGATACGCTTTAGTGATTAGTTTTACTAGATTTTTGTAGCCTGTTTCATTTTTAACTAACAAAACAATATGGTATCTTTTATCGTCTATTCCAGGTCTTTTTTGAAATCTACTTTCTATCGCTAAATAAAGCTCAGCCCCGATTATTGGTTTTATTCCCCTCTCTTTTGCCTTTTTGTAGAATTCAACCGCTCCATAGATTACTCCATGATCAGTCAGCGCGACCGAATCCATTCCTAGTTTTTGGCAATAATCCAAAATCTCATCGACCTTAGGAAGTCCGTCTAAAAGAGAATAATGTGAATGAACATGTAAATGAGTAAACTTCATAGTTATGTTGTAAATAGTTTAAAACATATTGTTCCATTTTAATTTTTTCAAAAATCAAAGTCAATGTTAAAATTTTAACAATGAAATATCCAAATTTAAGAGAAGAAAAAAACTTTGGAAAAAAGGGTTTGAGGTTGTAGCTGGATTGAATGAAGTTGGTAAAGGGTTTTTAGCTGCTCCGGTAGTTGCGGTGGCAGTAGCAATAAAAAAAATTACACATATTGCAAAAATTTAAATTTCTGATAGTATTTAAAGTATAGTATTCAAAAGATGGCAGTACCAAAGAAAAGACATTCAAAATCCAAAGTAGGAAGAAGAAGAATGCATATTTATTTGGAACAACCCAACTTGGTGAAATGCCAAAAGTGCGGGAATTTTATTTTACCTCATCAAGTTTGTCCATTTTGTGGATATTATAAAGGGAAAATGGTAATTGACGTGTTAGCAAAATTAGAAAAAAAAGAAAGAAAAAAGAGAGAGAAAGAAATGAAATTGAAAGAAGGAGCAGAAAGGCAAAAATTAGAACAACAACCTTAGGAGAACCTTCTAAAAAATAATATGGCTTCGAGACATTTATCAAGATCGATTGCGATGCAATCACTTTACGAGTGGGATTTTTACAATCAAAAAGCAAATTTAAAAGAAATTGTTGAAAGGAATTTAAAAGAATTTGGTCCAGGATTAGACGGTACTTTTGTTTTTGAGTTGGTTTTGGGAGTGGTAAAGCATTTAAAAGAAATCGATGAAATAATTAGAAAAACTGCTCCTCAGTGGCCGCTAGAACAAATGTCGATTGTCGATAGAAATGTTTTGAGAATTGGAATTTATGAACTTTTGTTTGGAGACAAAAAGGCAGTTCCACCAAAAGTCGCGATAAACGAAGCAATAGAGTTGGCAAAAGGATTTGGGGGAGAAAATTCTGGAAAGTTTGTTAACGGAGTTTTAGGAACGGTTTATAAACTTGTCCAGGAAGTCGAGGAGAAAAAAGAAGAGAAAGAAAAAACATGAAAAATTTTGCGATTTTAGAAAAGAAATTACAATTGGAATTTAAGAACAGGGATTTATTGATTGAAGCATTTTGCCACAGATCGTATTTAAACGAGCATCCAGATTTTCCTTTGTCCCACAACGAAAGACTTGAATTTTTGGGAGATGCCGTTTTAGAATTGATCGTTACTGAATATCTTTACAAAAAGTATCCTGAAAAAAATGAAGGAGAATTGACTAATTGGAGGGCGGCGTTAGTTAATGCTAAAATTTTAGGAGAATTAGCAAAAGAATTGGGTTTTAACGATTTTTTGCTTTTATCAAAAGGAGAAGAAAAAGAAACTGGAAAAGCAAGACTGTACATTTTGGCAAACACTTTTGAAGCACTCATTGGAGCAATTTATCTTGACCAAGGTTATGAAATTACTAAAAACTTTGTTGAAAAAAACTTAATAGAGAAAAAACTTCCAGAAATTATTGAAAAAGGCCTTTTTAAAGATCCAAAGACAAAATTTCAAGAAGAAGCTCAAGAAAGAATGAAAATTACTCCAACTTACAAAGTTTTAGAAGAATGGGGACCAGATCATGCAAAGCATTTTATTGTTGGAGTTTTTTTAGGGGATGAATTAGTAGCAAAAGGTGAAGGTACCTCAAAACAAGAGGCAGAAGAAGAGGCAGCAAAAAACGCTTTAAAAATTAAAGGATGGTAAAATTATGTTGAGAATAAGATTTTTCAGAGTAGGTAAAAAAAATCAGCCAGCTTTTAAAATTGTAGTTACTGACAAAAGAAATCCTCCAAGAGGGGGAAGGTTCGTTGAAGAGGTGGGCTTTTGGAATCCGTTAACAAAAGAAAAAGTTTTAAGAAAAGATAGAATAGAATATTGGTTATCAGTTGGAGCAAAACCATCAGAGAGTGTTTACAATCTTTTAGTTTCTGAAAAAGTGATAGAAGGAAAGAAAATTCCAGTTCATAAAAAGAAAAAAGAGGAAAAGAAAGGAGAAGAAAGCAAAAAGGACTAAAGCCTTGACAACCTTTTTTGGAGGATTAAAATATTAAGTGAAAGAACATGAAAAAGAAGAAAGAAGGTTGCGGAAGTTAAAAAATAAGAAAAAACTCTGGTAAAGATTGAATTTCAGGTAACTGAATGAACTTTTACAATTAAATAAAGGAAAGTTTCTTTGAGTTGTCCCGACTCTCTTTCTTTTCTTGAGGATTTGATCCTGGTCCAGGCTGAACGCTGGCGGCGTGGATAAGGCATGCAAGTCAGAGGGCCAAGACAGTATGGGGTTTCTCATACTGTACTTGGTACCTGGCGAACGGGGCAGTAACACGTGGGTAACCTACCCCACCCACCTTCGCTCTCTCGAGCTACGGTGGGTCCTCCAAAGCCCGTAAGGGCGACGGAGGAGAGACGGGGACAATCTGGGAAACCAGGCTAATCCCCGATAGTCTGTTTGGGTGAAATTCCCAAACAGTAAAGGGAAGGGGTAAAACCCCAACCGCTCTGGGAAGGGCCCGCGGCCTATCAGGTAGTTGGTGGGGTAATGGCCCACCAAGCCTATGACGGGTAGGTGGCCTGAGAGGGTGGCCGCCGCCAGGGGCACTGAGACACGGGCCCCACTCCTACGGGAGGCAGCAGCCGAGAATATTGGGCAATGGGGGAAACCCTGACCCAGCGACGCCGCGTGGGGGAAGAAGGCCTTCGGGTTGTAAACCCCTTTTCTGCGGGAGCAACCCCCCAGATGTATATCTGGGGGGTGAGAGTACCGCAGGAATAAGTGGCTGCCAATCACGTGCCAGCAGCAGCGGTAATACGTGAGCCACAAGCGTTAGCCGGATTTACTGGGCGTAAAGGGTACCGTAGGCGGTCAAGCAAGTCTCAGGTTAAAGACCTCGGGCTCAACCTGAGGAATGCCTGAGATACTGTTTGACTAGAGGGCGGTAGAGGCCGGTGGAACTGCCGGTGTAGGGGTGAAATCCGTTGATATCGGCAGGAACGCCGAAAGCGAAGGCAGCCGGCTGGGCCGACCCTGACGCTGAGGGACGAAAGCGTGGGGAGCAAAGGGGATTAGATACCCCTGTAGTCCACGCCCTAAACGATGGGCACTAGCTGCCTGCAGTGTCGACCCTGTGGGTGGCGAAGCTTACGCGTTAAGTGCCCCGCCTGGGAAGTACGCTCGCAAGGGTGAAACTCAAAGGAATAGACGGGGGCTCGCACAAGCGGTGGTCCATGTGGCTCAATCCGACGACAACCGTGGAACCTTACCAGGGCTTGACATGCCAGTGAAACCTGCGGGAAACCGTGGGGTTCCACAAGGACACTGGCACAGGTGCTACATGGCCGTCGTCAGCAGGTACCGTGAGGCGCAAGCTTAGATGCCAAAACCTGCGCAACCCTCGCCGCATGTTTGCCCCCGCACCACTTTTGGTTTTAAGATTTAATAATGTGGTGGTATGTATACCTTCTTCAAAATGAAATAACGAAAGAACTTTATATTGGAAAAACGAAAGATTTAAAACGAAGACTGGAAGAACATAGAATTGGGAGATCGAGATTTACTAAGGAAAAGGGAAAATGGAGGCTCATTTATGTTGAAGCATATTCAAGTGAAAAAGATGCTACCTTAAGAGAAAGAAGATTAAAATACCATGGCAGGGCAAAACAAGAACTTCTGAAAAGAATTAAAAATTGCTTATTAGCTTGAAGCTAAAAGTGGTGCGGGGGATGTCATGCGGGACTGCCGGTTTGAGCCGGAGGAAGGTGGGGACGACGCCAGGCCAGCATGGCCCTTATGCCCTGGGCTGCACACGTGGAACAATGGCGGCTACAAAGGGTTGCCAAGCCGTAAGGCGGAGCTAATCCCTTAAAAGCCGCCCCAGTTCGGATCGGGGTCTGCAACTCGACCCCGTGAAGCAGGAATCGCTAGTAACCGGAAATCAGCCATGTTCCGGTGAATACGTTCCCGAGCCCTGTACTCACCGCCCGTCACGCCAAGCGAGCCGGTAACAGGCGAAACCCAGCGGAAGCTGGACTAGCCTGGGACCGGTGAGAGGGGCGAAGTCGTAACAAGGTACGGGTACCGGAAGGTGCCCGTGGATCACTCATTAAATTTTTGGTCGACTGGGATCAAGGAGATGGAATTCCCTTCTTGATCCTAGGGTGTTGGTCGAGGAGCCCTAAATCTCGACTGGGTCGGGACAACTCAAAGGAACTTTCCCAACCATTCCACCAAATAACCAGACAACTAGATAACCAGAACGGCTTGATTGACAAGCCTTTTTTATTTTGTAAAATTTTAAAAAGAATGGCTGTATCAAAAAGAATCATTAATTTTTTAGAGAAAGCAAAAGTAAAGTACGAGATAATCAAACACAAAACCGTTTTTACTGCTTTCGATAAATCTCAAACTTTAAAAGTTCCTGAAAAAATTGTTGGAAAGACCTTGATTTTAAAAGCGAATAATTCTTTGGTTTTTGTTTTAATTCCAGCAAGTAAAAAGCTTGATCTTAAAAAAATTAAAAAGAAAATAGATAAAGAAAAAATTGAGTTGGCATCTGAAAGATTAATTAAAAAGAGAATAAAAGGAGTAAAACTGGGAGCGATTCCTCCTTTTGGGAATTTATGGAAATGCCAAACTTTTGTTGACAATTCGATAAAGAGAGAAAAAGAAATCATTTTAAACGGTGGAGATTGGAATTTTTCGATAAAAATTTTTACAAAAGATCTTAAAAAGTTAATACCAGATTTGGTCTTTGGAAGCTTTTCAAAGAAAAAATGAGCTTTTGGAAGATTTTTCAGCGATTCTATGAGATTGCAGCAGAAAAGATGGTAAATGAAATTGAGAAGTTTTTGGAAGGTGAGAAAATTTTGGATTTAGGTTGTGGCTCTGGAATTTTAGGAGAAAAAATAAGAGAGAGATTGAAAAAAGAAGTTATTGGAATAGACATTGTTGATAAAAGAGTTTGCAATATTCCATTCAAAATTTACGATGGCAAAAAAATACCTTTTCCTGAAAATTTTTTCGGTTTAGTAATAATTTCTTTTGTTTTGCACCACACAGAAGATCCAATTTCAATTTTGCAAGAGGCAAAAAGAGTTGGAAAGAGAATAATTATTTTTGAAGATTTACCAGAAGGAATTTTAGGAAAACTTTATTGTTTTTTTCACTGGATAAGTTGGAATTTGTTTTTTGGAAAATCTCCAAAATTTAATTTTCACACTAAAAAAGAGTGGGAAGAAATTTTTAAAAAACTTGGCTTAAAGTTAATTTCAGAGAAAGATTTTTTGATAAAAAAGAAAATTTTTGTTTTGGAAAAATGAGAGTTTCTACAATTTTATCAGTTTTCAATGAAAGAGAAAGGGTAGGCAAAATTGCTAAGGTTTTAAAAGAAATTGATTTTGGAGACGAAGTTATTTTTGTTGACGATGGTTCAAGTGATGGAAGTTTTGAATTTTTGAAGAAATTTGAGAATCAAAAAATAAAAGTTTTTGGACTAAAGAGGAATTTTTGAAGATTTAATAAAAATCAGAATGAATCATCAATTTGCAAAAAACTTGATAAAAAGTTATATTAAAGAAGTGGTGGGCATGTAGTTCAATGGTAGAACGCACCCCTGATAAGGGTGAGGTCGTAGGTTCGATTCCTACCATGCCCACAAAGCGGAGGGGTGAGTGGAGCGCAATTGAGGGAGGAACCTCGGTTTCCCCTATTGAGGGAAAAGGGTGGGTTCCCGAGTAGACAAAGGGGTCTGGCTGTAAACCAGACGGCAGTTTTGCCTCCGCAGGTGCAAATCCTGCCCCACCCACGCCAGAGTAGTTCAGTGGTAGAACGTTCCCTTGGTAAGGGAAAGGTCGTGGGTTCAATTCCCACCTCTGGCTCATGCCAAAGAAAAAATCACAATTGACAAAACTTCAGTGTTCAGAGTGCAAAAGAATAAATTATTACAAAAGAAAATCAAAGAAAGGTGGAAAGAAAAAACTGGAGTTGAAAAAATACTGCAAATTTTGTAAAAAACATACAATACACAAGGAAATAAGATAGAAAGAGGGGATGACAGCGAAGACAATCTCCTTTAAAGAGATGTCTGAGCGCCATGGAGAGGGAGGAACCTCGGTTTCCCCTATGGAGAGCGAGCCGAAGCCCCGCGTGAAAAATTTCACGGCGGGGCGCCAGTGCGATAGCGCTGGAGAGGCGAGCGACTGGGCCTGTAGTTTAGTGGTAGAACGCCGCATTTGCAATGCGGAGGTCGTGGGTTCGAATCCCACCGGGTCCAAAGATTTTTAAAGGTCGAAATTAACCTTTTATTTTATGACAATGATTCAAAATTGGTCCTTAATTACTCTGGAAGCCTTGCAGAATCTTTGGAAGGGCTTTCTGTTCTTTTTGCCAAAGTTAATCGGAGCAACGATTGTATTTATCGTTGGTTGGTTTGTTGCCCTGGTAATTGGGAAAATGATTGGTGGGGTTTTAAGGAAAATAAAGCTAGATAGATTCTTTGAAAGGGCTGGATGGAAAGAAGCATTAGAAAAAGCAGAAATTAAAGTCGCTGTCTCAGAATTCATTGGAGAAATTTTCAGATGGATTTTAGTGATCGTTTTTCTGTTAGCAGCAGTTGAAATTTTAGGATTGACTCAATTTGCCGAATTTTTAAGAGGAATAGTTTTATGGCTACCGAATTTAATAGTTGCAGTGGTAATTTTTGTAGTTGCGATTATTATTGCCGATATTTTAGAGAAAGTAGTTAAGGCGTCCGTAAAGAAAATAGAGGTTGGCTATGCAGGATTTTTTGGAACTTTAGTGAAAGGAGCAGTTTATGTTTTTGCTACATTGGCGATTTTGCTTCAACTTGGAGTAACTCCTCAGATTGTTAATGCTTTGATTTTTGGGTTGATCGGTACTATTTCTTTGGCACTGGGATTAGCTTTTGGATTAGGTGGAAAGGATGCAGCTGCAAAATTGATTGAAGAAATAAGAAAAAAAATTTCTGAAAGATAAAAATTTCTGAAATTAAAGGTCTTGACAAATTCTTTTGATTTGTTAAATTTGAAATTGATGGAGGAAATAATTATGAATCGATTGAAAGGAGGCGGTTAGATTTTTAAGTTCTCCTTAATTTCTTGGAACAACCGCCTCCGAGGCGGTTGTTTGATTGATGGAAGAACTTTAAAAGTGAATAGGGAATTGGTTGTTTGGTTTCTGAGTCAAAGGTGGGTTTTGGTTGCTAGTCAAGAGCCTTTTATGGGTGGATGGAGGATGCCTTGGGTGCGGGGAGCGATGAAGGGCGTGGCGTAGCTGCGATAAGCCCGGGGGAGGTGCGTAGCAACCTGTGATCCCGGGATTCCCGAATGGGGAAACCTGGGTGGGAAAACCCCACTCATCCTTCCAGGAGAATTCCTGGGGAGGCGAGACCCGGGGAAGTGAAACATCTCAGTACCCGGAGGAAAAGAAACCAAAAGGTATTCCCTGAGTAGCGGCGAGCGAAAAGGGAGGAGCCCAAACCCCCCCAGATATACATCTGGGGGGAGGTTGTGGGGGTAAGACGGAGGAGAAAATCCTCAGAGAGTTATAAATTCTCTCTCTAGCCGAAAGATCCTGGAACGGACTGCCATAGAGGGTGAAAGCCCCGTAGGCGAAAGGGAGAGAACTCTCAGGTCTTATACCCCGAGTACCACGAGGCCAAGAAAACCTTGTGGGAAGCAGGGAGGACTACCTCCCAAGGCTAAATATCTCCCGCACACCGATAGTGCACTAGTACCGTGAGGGAAAGGTGAAAAGTACCCCGGTGAGGGGGGTGAAACAGAACCTGAAACCATCCACTCACAAGGAGCAGGAGGGGAGAAAATTCTCCCTGACTGCGTACCTATTGGAGCAGGAGCCAACGAGTTCTCATTCTCCCCATGTCTAAGGGGTGATCCCCCGTAGGCAGAGTGAAAGCGAGGGTGAATAGCCCGTTAGGGGAGGGTGAGAGACCCGAAGCCGAGCGAGCTTGCCCTGGCCAGGGTGAAGGGAAGAGAAATCTTCCTGGAGGCCCGAACCCGTGGGTTGTGCAAAACCTTGGGATGAGCTGGGGCAAGGAGTGAAAGGCTAAACTAGCTCGGGAATAGCTGGTTCTCCCCGAAATATGTTTGGGCATAGCGTCAGGAGTTTGCAGATGGCGGTAGAGCACTGGAAGGAATATCGTGGTTTTTGCCAGATATTCCTACCAAACTCCGAATGCTATCTGCTAACATCCTGGCAGTCAGACTTAGGGCGATAAGGTCCTAGGTCGAGAGGGGA
Source organism: Parcubacteria bacterium GBS-2 (assembly GCA_001443025.1). Lineage (GTDB taxonomy): Bacteria > Patescibacteriota > Minisyncoccia > Minisyncoccales > GBS-2 > GBS-2. Next base: position 25,957 of record LEKP01000003.1, on the reverse strand, counting down.
ACAACCCAGACCCCAATCTAAGGTCCCTAAGTGAGGGCTAAGTGCTAAAAGAAGGAAGTGGGGTCCCTTAGATAACTGGAAGGTGAGCTTAGAAGCAGCTATCCTTTAAAAAGTGCGTAACAGCTTACCAGTTGAGGGACCCTGCGCCGAAGATTTAACGGGGCTTAAGCTCTCCACCGAAGATGGGGAGCCATTGCTCCGCAATGGAAGCACCAAATTCCAAGCACCAAATCATAAATTAATAATGTTTGGAATTTGGATTTTGTGATTTGGAATTTCACTGCGGAGCAGTGGTTGGTAGGGGAGCGTCGCCACCGGGTTGAAGTCAAGCCGTGAGGCTTGGTGGACTGGTGGCGAGTGCGGATGTTGGCATGAGTAACCGCAACCTGGGTGAAAGCCCCAGGGGCCGAAAGCCCAAGGTTTCCGTGGCAACGGTGATCGACCACGGGTTAGGCGGTCCTAAGGGGAAGCCGAAAGGCGCACCTGACGGGCAGTGGGTTAATATTCCCACCCTACCTAGGGGTTCTGAAGGGTGACGAAGAGGAGTAGTTGGGAGGGATTATTGGCTTTCCCTCAGCCGGATTTTCCGGGGTTCCTGATGAATCCTCTTCCTAGAAAAGCCCGTAGGGTTAACTCCTAGGTAACCGTACCGCAAACCGACACAGGTGGGCTGGTAGAGAATACCAAGGCCAACGGGTGAAAGCTGGGGAAGGAACTCGGCAAAAAAGCTACCCGTAACTTCGGGAGATGGGTTGCCAGCGCTTCGCTATCGCGAAGCGGAGTAATTAGTAAATTAGTACGGTCGCTTTCGCGACCTTTAGTAAATTAGCATTTATTTGCTAATTTACTAATCAGCTAAATTACTAATCAACTAATTACTACGGCTCGCGGTAGCGAGGCGTCTGGTCGCAGCGAAAGTTTCCCTGGGGACTGTTTAACAAAAACACAGGTCCCTGCTAAAAAGCGAAAGCTGATGTATAGGGGCTGAGGCCTGACCAGCGCCCGTGTGTTACGGCTGGGGATTCCTGGAGTTTTTCTGGGAGTTCACCGGCTCAAGCCACGGGTAAGCGTCGGCGGTAACTCTGACCGTCCGAAGGTAGCGTAATCCCTTGTCGGGTAAGTTCCGGCCTGCATGAAAGGCTTAACCACTGGGGAACTGTCTCCCCCAGCTGCCCGGTGAAAATACAGTGGGTGTGAAGATGCACCCTACCCGCGGCTAGACGGAAAGACCCCGGCAGCTTTACTGCTAGGTGGTATTGAACTTTGGTTTCTGGTGCATAGCGTAGCGGGGAGGCTATGAAGGCAGGTCTCCGGGCCTGCTGGAGCCGCCAATGGAACACCCGCCACTGGAGGCTAAAGTTCTAACTCAACTTTAGCTTAGGGCAAAAACCAAGCTAAGGTGGGAACAGTGCCACCGAGGCAGTTTAGATGGGGCATCTGCCCTCTAAAAAGTAACGAGGGCGCGCATAAGGTCGGCTTGGGGCGGATGGAAATCGCCCTTAAAGTGCAAGGGCATAAGCCGGCCTGACTGCGATCTGGACGCAGAGAGCAGAGGGGAAACCCGGCCCTAGTGAACCGACCCTCCTTTGTAGGAAGGGGGGAGATCATCGGCCAAAAGTTACGCCGGGGATAACAGACTGGTAGGGCCCGCGAGTTCACATCTACGGCCCTGTTCGGCACCTCGATGTCGGCTCGTCTCATCCTGGGGGTGGAGAAGCTCCCAAGGGTTGGGCTGTTCGCCCATTAAAGAGACCCGTGAGTTGGGTTCAGTACGTCGTGAGACAGTACGGTCCCTATCTACCGCGGGCGTCTGGGGACTTGAGGGGAGTGGCCCCTAGTACGAGAGGACCGGGGTCAACTGACCTCTGGCGTATGGGTTGTGGCGCCAGCCGCACAGCCCAGTAACCACGTCGGGACGGGATAAGAGCTGAAAGCATCTAAGCTCGAAGCCCACCCCAAGATTAGGTCCCCTTGAGCCAGGTTGGAGACTACGACCTTGATAGGGCGCACCTGTAAGTCCCGTAAGGGATTGAGGGGAGCGCTACTAATTGGCGAATTGGCTCTTGACTAGCAGTTAAAACTCATCTTTTCCAGTTAATGGGGGCTATGCTGGGGTTGACCCACCCGATCCCATTCCGAACTCGGAAGTGAAATACCCCAAGGCCGATGATACTCGGGAACTTCTCCCGGGGAAAGTAGGTAGCCCCCGTTAATTGGAAAAGATTGCCCTTTTTTGGGCATTTTTTTATTTTCTGTTATAATGGAGTGAATGAAAAAAGAGACCTTAAGAAAAACAATTTTAGCAGTTTTCTTTGTGATTTTGCTTTCATTTTTACTTTATCAGTTAAGAGACCAAATTAAAAATTTTAGTTATTTCATTTTTTCTCCTTTTCAAAGATTTCTTCTAAGAACGCAACAAAGTATTTTAGTTTTTCTTGATACAATTTACGAAATTAAGAATCTAAAAAAAGAAAACGAAAGCTTAAAAGCAGAAATTAAAAAACTAATCGTTGAAAAAGAAAGTTTAAGAGAGTTAGAAAAAGAAAATCAAGCTTTAAGAAAAGCATTGTCTTTAGGTTTAGAAAAAGAATTTGAATTGAAGATGGTAAAATTTTTAGGGAAAGACGTTTCAGGAGACATTTTTTTGATAAACAAAGGGAGTAAAGATGGAATAGAAGAAGGAAAAGTTGTAATTTTGCCAGAAAAAGTTTTAGTCGGGAAAGTAATGAAAGTTTACTCTAATTTTTCAAAGGTTAAAGTTTTCACTTTTAAAAATTTTTCGTTCGATGTCGAAATTGGCAAAGAAAAAGTAGAAGCTTTGGCAAAAGGTCAAGGAAATTTTAAAGCGAAAATTGAGCTAATACCAAAAGAAAAAGAAATTTTTCCTGGTGATAAAGTTTTTACCTCAGTCCTAGGAGGAAATTTTCCAGATGGGATTTTGGTTGGTGAAATCGATGAGATAAAAGAATCTGATATTTCAGGTTTTACACAAGCAACTTTAAAACCATATTTTGAGTTAAAAAATTTAGATTATCTTTTCGTAATTTTAAATTTTTAATGAAGAAAGAAATTTTCGTTTTTATTCTGATTTTCTTTTTGATCTTATTTCAAACCATTTCTTTTTTTCCATTTAATTTTGCTCTCTTTACTCTTTTTCTTTCTCTTCTCTTTTTATCAAAAAATTCTTCGCTTTTTTTAGCAATTTTTACTGGTTTTTTCCTTGACCTCTTTTCTGAAAAACCATTCTATTTTTACACTTCAATTTCGCTTTTAATTTTTCTCTTTACTCAATTTCTGATCAAAAAATATGTCAAATTATAATTTTGAAATCGAACCAGAAGAAGTCTTATTAGACAAACTTGCAAAAAAGAAAGAAGAAGAAATGGGAATTTTTGAAAAAAAACTCGAGGTCCCAATTTTTAAAACCACTCTTTTTAGATTTTTTCTTTTTTTGCTTTCGATTCTAACCATTCTTTATTTGAGAACCTTTCAGTTGCAAATTTTACAGGCTGAAGAATTTCAAATTAAATCCAACGCCAATAAATTTCTCATTTCGAAAATAAAGGCAGAAAGAGGAGTAATTTACGATCAAAATTTCAGACAATTGGTTTTTAACAGGCCAGGTTTTGATCTTGTTTTAAATAAAACAAAATTACCAAAAGAAGAAAGAGAAAGAGAAAAAGTTTTAAAGGAGGCCTCTTCGATTTTAAAAATTGATCCAAGAAAATTAAAAGAAAAAATAGATTCTCAAGATGAAAAAATAGTAATTTCTGAAAACCTCGATCACCAAACTTTAATAGTGCTTGAGACAAAAATTGAAGAACTTACAGGCTTTGAAATTGAAAAAAGAATTCAAAGAGAATACTTGGACGGAGAAACCATTTCACATTTGATTGGGTATTTGGGAAAAGCAGATTTTGAGGGGAAAGAAGGAATTGAAAAATCGTACAATCAAGTTTTAAAAGAAAACCCAGGAAAAATTTTAATCGAAAGGGATGCTAGAGGAAAAATTTTATCCCAAAAAATTGTAGATTTGCCAAGACCCGGGAAAAGTTTAGTTTTGTGGTTAGATTTTGAATTACAAAGGAAAATCAAAGAAGAAATGGAAAAGAAAATAAAGGAAGTTGGAGCAAAAGGGGGAGCGGCGGTAGCTCTTGACCCAAAAACAGGAGGGGTGTTAGCTTTAGTTTCTTTACCTTCTTTCGATAATAATTTGTTTTCAAAAGGAATTTCTCAGGAAGATTGGGAAAAATTGCAAAAAGATCCAAAAAATCCTCTTTTAAACAGAGCAACTTCTGGTCAATATCTCTTGGGCTCTACTGTAAAACCATTCATTGCTTTAGCAGCTTTAGAAGAGAAAATAATCTCTCCTACTAAAAAAATAAATTGTCAGGGAGAAATTGAAATTCCCCACAGGTATGATCCAGAAATTGTTTATAAATTTAGAGATTGGACTGTTCATGGAGTAACCGATGTTAGAAAGGCAATTGCTGAATCTTGCAACGTTTTCTTTTATACAATCGGGGGCGGATATCAAAATCAAGAAGGTCTGGGGCCAAGCAAAATTAAAAAATACCTGGAAATGTTTGGGTTTGGGAAGTTAGTAGAGTCTGATTTTTCGATTCCGTCTTTCGCGAAGGGATTAATTGGAGATCCAGAATGGAAAAAGAAAAATTTTGGAGAAAGTTGGTGGGACGGTGATACTTATAATTTATCGATCGGTCAAGGTTACATTCTTGCAACTCCTTTACAAGTTGCAAGGGCTTTTGCAGCAATTGCCAATGGAGGAAAATTGTTAAAACCAAAATTTGTTAAAGAGATTGTAGATGAAGAAAAAAATATTATCGAAGTTATTCCACCAGAAGTTGAAAGTGAAATTTTAATCGATCAAAAAAATCTTCAAATTGTAAAAGAAGGAATGAGATGGGCAGTAAGTGGGCAAAACTCCCCTCATGCTTCTGCCCGCGCTTTAAATGATATCTCGGTAGCGGTAGCGGCAAAGACCGGCACTGCTCAAGTTCCTAAAAAGGGTTGTTCTGATTGTTATAACATTTGGATTTCAGCCTTCGCCCCCTACGAGGATCCAAAGATTGTTTTGATTATTATGCTAGAAGATGTTGAGGGAAAATTAAGTGGAGTTGTCGTTCCAGTGGCAAAAGAAATTTTGAATTGGTATTTTTCAAAATAAAAAAGCTGTAGAAAAACTACAGCTTAAAATAAAAATCGTAAAAATAAAAAATTTTTAGCGCCTTGAGTTTTTTAATAGAAGGAGCATTTTCTTTATAGATTCTCCCTCCACAGATTTATCCCGCATTTGACTAAGCTTTTTCAAAAAACATGATCAAACATTCTCTCTCTTTTTCTTCAGGCAATAGATGGATGCTATCTAGTGCGTTTTTAAGAAATCCTTTCCTAATTGCTGTCTTAACGACTTCCTTCTCTTCATTCTTCCGTCAGTTCTAATTTAAACTCTCTAGCAGCCCTTTTTACTTCATTTAAATTCCCTAGTTCCTTCCAAGCAGTTAAGATAATGTTCTTTAGATTTTGCTGTTCTTCGGGAATCGTTTGTAGCAATGCTTCAGCCCTTTATCATTTGTTCCACTTTACTCCCTGGTATACTCTCTTAACAAACTCAATCAATAATACTTTTTCCTCCATTTTCCACCCTTTTTTCTTTAAATTGATTTTATATACATTTTAGTTTTTTTTGTCAATAAAAAATTTTTGAGCTTGAAATTTAAAGTGACTCTTTAGTAAAATGGAAGCATGAGTCAGGCAGAAGAACTAAAATCAATTAGAAAAGAAAAACTGGAAAAAATTAAAAAATCTTTAATCAATCCCTATCCTCTTAAGACGAGAAGAACTTACACTATCGCTGAAGCCATCGAAAATTTCAGAAAGTTAGAGAGAGAAAAAAAGGAAATCTTTTTGGTTGGCAGAATAATTTCTTTAAGAACCCACGGCGGATTAAGTTTTTTTCATATCCAAGATGGATCCGGGAAGATACAAGTTTTAATTAGGAAAAACGGAGTTGGAGAATCTGCATATCAATTTTTTATTGAAAATTTTGATATTGGAGATTTTATTGAAGTTAGAGGGATTTTGGTGAAAACAAAAACTGGTGAAAAAACTCTTGAAATTTCAGGTTTCAAGATTTTAGCAAAAAGTTTAAGGCCTTTACCGGAAAAATGGCATGGATTAAAAGACGTTGAGGAAAGATATAGAAAAAGATACTTAGATCTAATTTTTAATCCTGAGGTTAAGGAAAAATTTATCTTGAGATCGAAAATAATTTCGGAAATTAGGAAGTTTTTGGAAAAATCTGGATTTTTAGAAGTCGAAACTCCGATTTTACAAACGATTTATGGTGGAGGGAGAGCAAAACCTTTTAAAACTAAATTAGAAGCAATGAATTTAGAACTTTATTTAAGGATTGCCCCCGAACTTTATTTGAAGCGTCTTTTAGTTGGTGGATTTGAGAAGGTTTTTGAAATTGCGAAATGTTTTAGAAACGAAGGAATAGATAGGTTTCATAATCCAGATTTTACAATGCTTGAGTTTTATTGGGCTTACTCTGATTATAAAGAATTGATGAAGTTTACAGAAAAGTTATTATCATCTTTGATTAAAAAAATTTTCAAAAAATTAAAAATTGTTTATCAAGGAAAGGAGATTAATTTTAAACCGCCTTGGCCAAGGGTTGAATTTGACGCACTTTTTAGGAAAGAAACAAAAGTAGATTACGATACAGTAAATCAAGATTTTCTTTTAAAGAAGGCGAAAGAATTAGGACTTGAAGTGGAGCAAAAATCTCCAAAATTTGAAATTGCGGACGAAATTTTTAAAAAGATAATTAGACCGAAAATTTGGCAGCCAACATTTGTTATTCATTATCCTCTAGGTTTCCAACCTTTAGCTAAAGCTTTAGACAAAAATCCCAAAAGATTAGCTAATTTTCAATTAATCGTAGGAGGAACTGAGCTGGTTAATGCCTTTTCAGAATTGAATGATCCGTTAGAACAAAGGAAGAGATTTGAAGAACAACAAAAACTTTTTAGGGAAGGCTACGGCGAAGCCCATCCTTTTGATGAAGACTTTTTAGAGGCCTTGGAATATGGTATGCCACCTGCAGCAGGGTTTGGAATGGGAATTGATAGACTGGTTATGATTTTGACAAATTCTTACTCTTTAAGAGAGGTGATTTTGTTTCCTACAATGAAGCCAAAAAGTTCTTGACAGGTAGATTTAAGGAAGTAGAATACAAAGAAAAAGGAGGTGAAAAAGTGAGAAGAATTTTGGAGTTAATTGAGAACCAAATAATTGAAAATTTAAGAATTGAAAATGTAGAGGAAACACCGAGAGAGGGAAAATAAATAGCAAAGAGATTCTTGAATTCTTGGAAAACCTAAAAAGCCTAGCACAAAAGTACAACGTAAGGATTAAGATTAAGACATTTTTTGCGCCCGAAAATATTATTATACTCGTGGAAAAAGAATCTGTATTCGTGAATGAAAATAAAATCCATAGTTCTTCCTTGAACCTAAGGTTTAAAGAAAAGTGGATTCTTTCGCGAATACTCACTTCACCTTCTAGCCAGTACTTTAAGGTTGAGATTGAGAAATTTTAAAGTTTTTCAATAAACTTTATGCCCTTTTAGGGTGTTTGTTTTTTGACTATGAGAAAAAAATGAATTAAAATAAAATCATGTTAGATATCAAGCTTATCAGAAAAGATCCAAACAAAGTAAAAAATGGTATAAGGAAAAAAGGAGCGGATGAGAAATTAGTTGATCAAATCTTAAGAATTGATGCAGAAAAAAGAAAAACGATTAAAGAAATAGAGAGTTTAAGAGCAAAAAGAAATAAAATTTCCAAAATCATTGGGAGAGAGACAGAGGAGAAAAAGAAAGAACTTTTAAAGGAAAGCAAAGAAATTTCAGAAAAATTGGAAACACTAGAAAAAGAGTTAAAGAGAAAAGAAAAAGTTTTTGAAAAGTTAATGGCAAAACTACCGAATCTTCCTTTTGAGGATGTACCTGTTGGGAAAGATGATACTCAAAATGTTGTTTTAAAAGAAGTGGGAAAAAATCCAGACTTTGATTTCAAACCCAAGGATCATTTGGAAATTGGGGAAAAATTAGATTTAATTGATGTGAAAAGAGCAGCAAAAACATCAGGAAGTAGGTTTGGGTTCTTGAAAAATGAAGCAGTTTTACTTGAGTTTGCGATAATCAATTTTACTTTTCAAACTTTAGTAAAGAAAGGATTTATTCCAATAATTCCTCCTGTTTTAATTCGGGAAAAGCCATTTTGGGGAATGGGATATTTAGACAGGGGTAGAGAAGAAGTTTACCATCTTCCAAAGGATAACCTTTATTTGGTTGGTACTGCAGAACAAATAATAGGTCCAATGCACATGAATGAGGTATTTGAAGAAAAAGAACTTCCAAAAAGGTATTTGGGTTTTTCTTCTTGTTTTAGAAGAGAAGCAGGTTCTTATGGAAAAGACACTAGGGGAATTTTTAGAGTCCACCAGTTTGATAAAATTGAAATGTTTTCTTTTTGCAAGCCAGAAGAGTCAAGGGAAGAACATCGGTTCTTTTTAGAAATGGAAGAGAAACTAATGCAAGCTTTAAAAATTCCTTATCGGGTAATCCACATTTGTACTGGAGACCTAGGAGATCCTGCGGCAGAAAAATTTGATATTGAAGCATGGTTTCCAGGCCAAAATAAATACAGAGAAACCCATTCAACTTCAAATTGCACTGATTTTCAGGCAAGAAGATTGAACATTAGGTACAGGACGAAAAATGGAAAGTTAGAATTTGTTCACACAATCAACGGGACTGCCTTTGCAATTGGGAGAATTTTAATAGCAATTTTAGAAAACTATCAACAAAAAGATGGCTCTGTAAGAATTCCTGAAGTATTGCACCCTTATTTGCCCTTTAAAGAAATTAAAAGATGAAAGAAGAAAAAGTTTTAGTGAAGGAGATTGAAACCAATTATAAAATTGGAGGACGGGGGGAAATTTTTTTAATTTTACATGGCTGGAATGGTTCTTCAGATTCTTGGAGAAAAGTAATCGAAATTTTGGAAATAAAATTTAAAGTAATTTGTCCAGATTTTCCAGGTTTTGGCAAAACTAAATCTCCAAAAATTCCTTGGAGCTTAGATGATTTTGTTGAATGGTTGAAGGAATTTACTGAAAAATTGAATTTTGAGAGTTTTTTTCTTTTGGGTCATTCTTTTGGGGGAAGAGTTGCAATTAAATTTTCAATTCTTTATCCTGAAAAAGTAAAAAAATTAATTTTAGTTAATTCTGCAGGAATTAGGCAAGATTGGGGATTAAAAGAAAAAATAATTTTTCAGATTTCAAAAATTGGCAATGCCATCTTTTCAAAAAATCCTTTATTAAGATTTAAAGAAGGAGTTCGAAATTTATTTTATAAATTAGCAAGTATAAAAGATTATTCAATGGCAAAAGGAGTAATGAGAGAGACGATAAAAAAAATCGTAGAAGAAGATCTTTTGTCAGAGCTTCCAAAAATTCAAAAAGAAACTCTTATTATTTGGGGCGAAAAAGATAGAATCGTTCCTTTGGCGCACGCTTTCATTTTCAAAGAAAAAATAAAAAACTCAAAACTTGAAATTTTACCTAAAATTAGACATTCCCCTCATTTGGAAGATCCTGAAAAATTGGTTGAAGTTTTAATTTCAAATTTAAAATGAAATTAATTTATTATTTTCTTTCGACCCTTTGGTTTTTTCGCCAAATAAAATCAATTTTATTTTGGCTTTACCTTTGGCAATTAAAAGAGTATCATATTGGACGTTTTATTGACCATTTTCGAACTGATAAAGGAAAAAGAATTTTTTTGAACAAAATTTTTCTTTTGAAAATAATTTTTCTTTTTCTCTTCATTTGCGCGCCATTTTGGCAATCGTCGTTATTGTGCGCAATTTTAATTTTGTATTTTTTGGAATTTTTAAAGTTTCTTTATGACTTTTTCAAAAAACAAATTCTAAAGCCGGTTTTTACCAAGAAAATTATTTTCTTGTTTTCTTCCTCTCTTCTTTTTACCATTTTTTATCTTTCTATTTTCTTTCAAGATAAACACTTTTTGGTTTTTTGGCTTTTAATTTTTGACATTCTAACCCCAGCAACCTTTTCTGGAATTGTCTTAATTTTCCAACCAATTACCTTTATTTTGCGAAGCTTAATTATTCAAAAAGTAAAGAGAAAAAGAGAGAAATTTAAAGATCTTTTGGTTATTGGAATTTGCGGTTCTTATGGTAAAACTTCTACAAAAGAATTTTTGGCAACCATTTTAGAGGAAAAATTTCCAGGAAAAGTTTTGAAAACAAAAGAACATCAAAATTCAGAAGTTGGAATTTCAAGATGTATCTTAGAAGATCTGAATGAAAATTACAAAATCTTTATTGTTGAAATGGGAGCTTACAACAAAGGAGGAATAAAATTGCTCTGTGATATAGTCAAACCAAAAATTGGAGTAATCACTGGAGTTAATGAACAACATTTAGTCCTATTTGGTTCAATGGAAAATTTAATCTCAGCTGAAGGAGGAAAAGAGCTAATAGAAAGTCTTCCAGAAGATGGTTTGGTTATTTTCAATGGTGAAAGCGAAATTTTGAGGAGAATTTATCAAGAGACAAAAATCAAAAAAAGAATAGTTGGAATTTCAAAAAAAGAATTCGATCTATGGGCAGGAAATATCAAAGTTAAAAAGGATGTTTTGTTTTTTCAAGCTTTCACAAAAGATGGAGAAATTGGAGATTTTAATTTAAACTTGATCGGTGCTCAAAATATTCAAAACCTTTTGCTAGCAATTTGTTGCGCAAAAGAATTGGGGATGAGTTTGAAAGAAATTTCAAAAGCCACGAAAAGAATTAAACAAGAACAGAGTGGAGTAAAATTGATCAAAACAAAAGATGGATTGAATATTGTTGACGCTACCTATTCAGCAAATCCAGATTCAGTAATTTCTCACTTGGAATATTTAAAAGTTTGGTCTGGCAAAAGAGTAATCGTTATGCCTTGTTTAATTGAATTGGGGGAAAAATCAACAGAAATTCATAGAAAAATTGGAAGAAAAATTTCAGAAGTTTGCGATTTGGCAATAATCGTGACAAAAGATAAATTTGAAGAGATAAAAGAAACTGCTAAAGAAAAAGCAATTTTTTTGGAGAATCCAAAAGAAATTTTTGAAAAAATTAAAAAGTTCAAGGGAGAAAATGATATTATTTTACTTGAAGGCAGACTATCCAGAGAATTTTTGAATTTAGTCTATGGAGGTTAGGGAAATAAAAGATAAAAAAATTTGGGAGGATTTTTTAGAAAAATGCAAAGAAAAGACTTTTTTGCAATCTTTCAATTGGGGAGAATTTAACAAAATGATGGGGAATAAAATTTGGAGACTTGGATTCTATGAAATTCCAAAATCCAAGCCCCAAATTCCAAATCTAATAGGTGTCTCTTTAGTTGTTAAAGTTTCAGCCAAAAGAGGAACTTTTTTGTTTGTACCGCACGGACCCTTAATTGAATTCCAAATTCCAAATTCCAAATTCCAATTTTTAAAGTCATTATTAGAAGAGTTAAAAAAACTAGCAAAAAAAGAAAGATGCAATTTCATTAGAATTGCTCCGATTTTGGAAAAGAATGAAGAAAATGAAAAGATTTTCAAAGAATTAGGATTTAGAGATGCCCCTATTCACATTCATCCTGAGATTACTTGGGAGCTAGATATTTCAAAACCCGAAGAAGAAATTTTGAAAGGAATGAGGAAAACTACGAGATATTTGATTAGGCAAGCCTTGAAAAATAAAGAAATTGAGATTTTAAAAAGTGAAAGAATTGAGGATTTAGAGGAATTTAACAAAATCTATCAAGAGACTGCAAAAAGACACCGTTTTGTTTCATTTTCTTTTGATTATTTAAAGAATGAATTTTTAGCCTTCAAAGATGATAAACAAATTTTAATTATTTTGGGAAAATATAAAGGTGAAGTAGTTTGTGGTGGAGTTTTTGTTTTTTGGCAAAAAATCGGATTTTATCATCACGGTGCTTCTTTGCAAAAACACTTTAAAATTCCAACTTCTTATTTGATGATTTGGGAGGCGATAAAAGAAGCAAAGGGTCGAGGTTGTGAAAAATTCAACTTTTGGGGAATTGCTCCAATTTCTTCAAACATTGAACTTAAAACATCCAAATTTTGGAAACATCCCTGGGCTGGTTTAACTTTGTTTAAAATGGGATTTGGAGGAGAAAAAAAAGAATACATAAAAACCAAAGACCTTCCAATTTCCCCAAGATATTGGTTTTGTTATTTAGTTGAGAAAATCAGAAAGAAAAAAAGAGGTCTATGACAAAGAGAAGATTAAAAGTCAAAAAACCATTGCCTTGGTTTAAAAAACCTCTGTTTTGGGTTTTGTTTTTTTTCTGTTTAATTTTTGTCTCTGCTATTTATACTTTTTTCTTTTCTTCTTTTTTTAAAATAAAAGGAATTGAGATTTTTGGAACAAAAAGGATTCAGAGCGAAGATTTGGAAAAATTTTTAATGGAAAGGGTGGAGGGTAAAAATATTTTTTTGATAAAAGCAAATTTAATAAAAAATGAAATTTTAAAGAATTTTCCCCAAGTATTGTTCGTTGAAATTGAAAGAAAATTCCCATCCAGCTTGATTTTTAAGATTTCAGAGAGAAAAGAAGTAGCGGTTTTTTGTCAAAATGAAAATTGTTATCTCATAGACGATAAAGGAACTGTCTTTGAGAGAAGCGATGGTATTGGAATTTTGAAAATTGAAAAAAATAATTCTGAGAATGAAATAAAACCTGGGAAAAAAATAATTGAAGAAGAAATTCTAGGAAAAATTTTAGAAATTGCAAAAGAAATAGACTTTCCACTTGAGAGAGTCTTGGTAGTTGCAGAAGATGATCTTCATTTTAAAACTACTCAAGGATGGGAGATTTTTATAGATCCACAAAAAGATATTAATTGGCAAATAACAAAACTCAAAATTGCTTTGGAAAATGCTATTCCAAAAGAGCGAATAAACGATTTAGAATACATCGATTTACGCTTTGGAAACTTTGCTTATCCAAAATACAAAAAATAACAAAACTGATTTGATGAGTAGGTTTTTGTGTTTATTTATCAATAAAATAAACAAAGATTGAATAGCCAATTTTTGTAATTGGCTGGTAATTGTTTAGCCAAAGATAATATCCAGTGGGTTGGTCAAAACCTTTTGCGGGTAATCCTCTTCCGCCTTGCAAAGCAGTAACAGAGACAGCCAAATAAGAGCCTTTTGGAAGTTCTTTTTTGTTTCTTTGTCCCCACCAACTTTCATATTTTTCACCCAAATAATATCTTGGGTTTCCACCTCCAAAATAGTCCAAATAAATTTTTTCAATTTTATTTTCCTCAACCCATTTTTTCAATCTCTTTAAATCTTGTCCCCAATCCAAATTTGAATTCACGGTGTAAAGGTAAAGTTTATCTGGTCCTCCAACAATTTCGTTAGCATAGGCCAAAAAGTGAGGATAAATCTTTAAAACAGAGACTGCTTGCCAAAAAATTAAAATTGCCAAAATAGTATAAGCTAACTTTTTGTATCTTGTATTTTCAAGCCAAAAGATAACACCCTTTGCTGTCAAAATTATTGTAAAAGGGAAAACTGGCAATAAATGTCTTACTCCAATGTTTAAGTTAGATTTAATAGAAGTTGCCCAATAAATTAAAAGCCACAAAATCATTGAAAATTCAACAAAATGTTCTTTGATGAAGTTTTTAAATCTAAAAATTGAGTTTTTCCAAAGAGGTTCTCTAATTTTTAAGACAAAATAACACAAAGCCAAAATCCAAAGAATATGAAATGCCAAAGGTTCTTTAATTAAATAAACAAATGGGAAATAATGTCGCCAACCAGTTGCTGTGACTTCGCCCAAGAAATAAGTAGTATGCCCCCCTGAAGCTCTTTGAAATACCATCAAAAGACCAAGACCATAATGAGCCAAAGGTCTAATTATTGGTTTGTCTGAAGCCCAGATTATAATTTCAGCTGGACATCTTTTTATTTTTTCGATTGATTTTGGTGAAAGACAAGTTTCTTTTATCGAAGAAAGACCACCTGAGAAAGATTCTAAAGTAATTTTTGTATCCCTTAGTTGCCTTTCTGGTGGATAATTATAAATTTGAATTCCATAGATCACCCAAACAACCAAAATCCACAAAATCAAAGAAGAAATTAAAACTTTTAATGGGTTTTTCCATTCTTTAAAAATCAAAATCCAGATTATAGTCAAAAGAACAAAAAAGGGAATCAACAAAATCAAAGAAAATTTCAAAAGTTGGGAGATTCCTAAAGCAATTCCTGCCAAGATTATGTTTTTTCTATTGGGTTCTTTTAGAGCTTTTAAGAAATAAAAAGTAGCCAAAACTACTCCAAAAGCAGCTCCAACATCAGTAGTGACAAACCTTCCGTGAGCTAAAGAGGTAGGGGAAAAAGCAAAGAAAAATAAAGCCAAAATTGCCACTTTTTCTCCAAAGAATTCTTTGGCAAATTTAAAAATGAAAAAGCCACAAGTTATTAAAAGAAGGATCATTGGAAAACGAGCAAAAAATAAAATTTTATCAGGATCATTACCAGATTCATACAAAAATTTTCCTCCTAAGTTAAATTGGTGCCACCAATAAGGGCCATCTGGTTGTTGCCAGGCAAAATCTGTTTCAGGAAAGTTTAAATTTAAAAACAAAAGAGGAAAAGCAGCTAAATCTTTCAAAAGGGGAGGATGTTCAGGATTCAATCTCATATCGCGAAGCTTCAAATAGCTGTAACCAGCAACAATATGAGGGTTTTCGTCGCTAGTTGAAGAATCTCCAATCGAACTAAAAAGAGCCAAAATAAAAACTAGAAAAAGTAGAAAAACTGAAATGATTGTGATTTTATTTTTTACCCTCATTTATCTTTTTCAAGCAAGTTTCTTTATAATTTTCTGGCAGCTTTAAACAAATCTTTGGGTCTTTTTTCATTATAGCAAAATCAATTAATTCTTCCTCGCTTTTTTCTGCATAACAAGTAGGACAAGGTTTTAATTTATTATCAAAAGCAGGTTCCCATTCAGCATTTTTGCCCCAAATTAAAGGGCCGTTGGTTAAATTGAGAAACACTATAAAAAACAAAATAAAAAAAATCAAAGAATTTTTAATAGTTTCAAAATTTCTGAAAACATTTAAGATAAGGGTATAAAGAAAAGTTAAAATTACACTTAAAACAAAAAACGTGTAAAATTTTTCCCAATTGAAGACTTTATAGTACCAACTTTCCCAAGAACTTGCGTAAGAAATGAAACTTCCAAAAATAAGAAAAAGCAAAATGCCAATTTTCCTATTTTCTTTTCCTAAATCAAAAATTTTTTCCAGCCCTAAAGCAGAAATAATTACAAAAGGAACAAAATAAAGAAAATGAAATCTTGCACTTATTAATCCCAAAAGGAAAATATAACCAAGAGGTAAAATTGCGGAAATTAAAAGAAAGCTATTTATCCTAAAACTTTCAATATCTTTCTTTTTTAAATTTTCTAATAATTTTTTGGAAGTAAAAAACAAACCTATTAAAAAAGGAATAAAAAGTAAAGTTTCAGTAGGCCAAATATGGGTGTTATCATAAATTAAGAATGATCCTCTTTGAGATCCTGATAAAAATTGCTTTGATGCTAACCCATATCCAAAGGTAGTTAAAAATATCATCTTCCAAATGCTTTCAACTTTTTCCAATCCTACTTCGCTTTGTATTGGCCCTTTAGAGAAGACCAAAAATTGTGCCAACAAAATCCAAATTAAAAGAATCAAAAGGCAACTAAAAAGTTGAAAAACTTCTCTTTTAAGAGAGAAAAATTCTTCTTTTTTCCAAAAAAGTTCAACTATTTTGGTTATTCCATACCAAGCTAGAAAAGTTAAAAACAGAGCCATTGCTTTCCCAAAGTAAGTGAAAAAAATCAAGAAAAATAGAAATGAAATAAGAAAGAATTTATATTTGAACTTTGAGAAAGTAAAATAAAAGATTAAAAATAAAAACGGCAAAATCAAAACTTCAAAGTATTGGGACTTAGAAGTTGACCAAATGAAATTACTAGAAAATGTTACAAAAAAAGTACTTAAAATTGCTACCCTTTCATTAAAAATTTTTTTAATTACAAAATAAGCTAAAACTGGAGTTAAAACTCCGCTCAAGAGAGGAAAAAACCTTAAACCAATATTGTTTTCCCCAAAAATTGCGACGAAAAATTTTTCTATCCAGAAATAAAGTGGGGTAATCCCAAGACAATTTTCTAATGAAGCTTTGAAGAAAAAATCGATTAAAGAGTTTCCTGCTTTCTTTACTCCGTTCAAAATACTTATTATCTCATCATGTCGAATAGGAAAAATTAAGACACCATAAAGTCTTATAAGAAATCCAACCATTAAAATATATACAAGAGGATATTTCAAAAATTTTTTTATCATCAATTATTTAAAAATTTATTTTGTATACCCAAAATCCTTTCTCTTTTTCCCATCTTCCTTCAGGGATTGAAGTTGAAATTTTATCTGCTAATTGTTGATCCTGTGCCATCAATAAAATTACTCCCTTTTTTTCAATTTTAATTTTTTCAATCTCTTCTGACAACAAATATTTACTCTTAATTTCTCCATACTTTGAGAATTCTAGAAACATTATCGTTTGAGCTGAAACCGGAATGTTATTTGCCCAAGAAATCGGAATTCCTCCTCTATTGACGATAACATATTTTTCAAGATCTTCGGGTAAAGAATTCAAATAATTTCCCATTTCAACAAGATCTTGAGTGAACTCACTTTTAACTTCTGGTCTTTTTGCCCAAACAAAAAAGTATTTGTGAAAATCAAAAATTGCTACAGAAAATAAAAAGGCGAATAAAATAATCTTTGCTATCTTTTTGTTCTCTATTTTTTTCTCTAAAAATTCAAAAAATTTTATTCCTCCTATCCCAGAGAAAATAAACACTGGAGGGATTACTCCAGCAACTCTCAAGGAGTGGGGGATACCCTCTCTTGTTAAAACTCCTGGTAAAAGCATTATTAGAAACCAAATAATCAATAACCAATAACCATTAACCAGAGATAAATTTTTGTGTTTTCGAAACTTTATTAATTCATTAAATGAAACAGCAATTCCTATTAAAAATAAAACTCCAACAGGCCAAAACAACATTGGTTGTTTCGCAAAATTGTGTCTCCAGTTTGGGTCTCCGTAAAAATTAAACATTGAAAAATGCAAAATTAATGATTTAAAAAATTCTTTGATTGGACTTTCAGCCTCAAAAATAGAAACAGGAGTTGCTCTTGAAATAAAATCTTGAGGATTTTTTAAAAAGTAAATCCCGATGGGTAAAGCAACCAAAAAAGTAATAAATAAAAAGTTCAAACTCAAAATTAAAAATTTCTTTTGCCACCCCTCTTTTTTAGCAATTAGAAAATAAAAACAAAGCAAAAATGGCAAAATTAGAACAGCCATTCTAAAAGAAGTATAAGTGTAAAAACCCAGGCCAAAAAATATTCCTGCCAGCGTTGAATCAAGAATTGTTTTTTTTCTAAATGATCTTAAGAGAAAATAAAAAGAAAAAACTAAAACTAGAGGAAGCAAAATTACTCTAAAACCAATTCGAGAAAAGTTAGTGTGCCAAAAAGAAACAGCCAAGAAAAAAGAAGAAAGAAAGGCTATTTTTTCACTTTTGAATGATTCCTTGGTTAAAAAATAAAGTCCTAAAACAGTCAAAATTCCAGCAATTGCTGGAACGATTCTGAGAGAAAAAATTGAAACTCCAAAGATCGAAAAGGAAAGGGACAAAAGCCACATATACAATCCTTCCCTTCCATAATTCTCTGGATAAAAAACCTTAAAATCTTTATTTTTTAAAGAAAGCCAGGCATCATTAGCATAGATGGCTGCGTCAGGATAAAGTCCTGGGGGAACATCTTCTAATTTCCAAAGCCTAAAAAAGCTAGCTAAAATCAAAATCAAAATTAAGCAAAAAATTTCTTGTCTTTTCATTTTCCTATTTTATCAAATTTTCCTTTATTGACTCAATTCGTAATTTTAAAATTGAGACGTAAATATTATCAATCAAGCCTCTTGACTGATAATTTTGATCTGTTAAAATAGAAGATGCTTACAAAAAGACAGGAGGAGATTTTGAAGAATTTGGTTAAAGATTATGTAGAATTGGCAACTCCGATTTCTTCTGAATTTTTCGAAAAAAGACATAAAATTGGAATTTCTCCTCCAACGATCAGGTTAGAATTTCAAAAGCTTACTAAAGAAGGATTCCTAGAAAAGCCATATATCTCATCAGGAAGAATCCCTACAGATAAAGGATACCGATATTTCGTGGACAATCTTTTAGAAGAAAAAAATTTTGAAATTGAGGAAATAATAGAAGAAAGAATTGAAGAAGAATTGAAATTCCTACAAAATCTAATGAAAAGTTTAGCTCAAATTTCAAAATCTCTAATTCTGACCTATTTAAAAGAGGAAAAAATGCTTTTAAAAGAAGGATGGGAAGAAGTTTTGAAAGAGCCGGAGTTTTTAAACAAAGAAAGTGTTTTCAAATTTTTGGACTTTTTGGAAAAGCTTGAAAAGGAGATTGAGTCATTAAAATTAAATTCCGGTATCAAAATTTATATTGGAAAAGAAAATCCATTAAAGAGAGGAGGGGATTTCACTTTAATTGTCTCAAGGATGAAAATTTTGGAGAGAGAAGGAATCTTTGCACTTTTTGGCCCAAAGAGAATGGATTATAATAGAAATATTGGTTTGATAAGGTCATTAAAAAGATATTTTGAGAAAGCATGCTAGAAGAAGAGTTAAAAAAAGAGATCGAAGAGTTAAAGAAGAAACTAGAAGAGACAGAAAAGTTGAAAAACGAATATTTAGCAGGTTGGCAAAGAGCGAGAGCGGATTTGATAAATTACAAAAGAGAAGAAATGGAAAGGGTTGGAAGTTTTGTAAAGATTGCTCAAGAAGGATTAATCTTTGAGCTTTTACCAATTTTGGACAATTTTGATATTGCAGAAAAAAAAATTCCCAAAGAATTAAAGGAAAATGAGAATGTAAAGGGACTTTTGCAAATTAAGCAACAAATTTTGGATTTTTTAAAGAAAAAAGGGGTGGAAGAAATAAAAAGCGTTGGAGAGAAATTTGACCCTGCCTTACACGAAGTAGTTGGAGAGGTAGATACTGATCAATTTGAGACTGGAACGATAGTTGAAGAAATTCAAAAAGGCTATAAAATTGAAGGGAGAGTTTTAAGACCAGCAAAAGTAAAGGTCGCAAAATAAAAAATTTAAAAACAAAATTTAAAAAACCATGCCAATAATTCCTTGGAGACCATTTTGGGAAATTGAGAGATGGTTTGAAGAATTTTGGCCAGAGGAGTGGCCAGAGTTTAAATTTCCAAAAATTAGAACTCCGAGAATGGACATTTATGAAAAAGATGATAAAGTAATAGCCGAGGTGGAATTGCCAGGAGTTGATCCAAAAAATATTGAAGTTGAGGTAAAAGATAATGTTTTGAGTATTTCAGCTAAGGGAAGGGAGGAAAAGGAAGAAAAAGGAAAAGGATATTATAGGAGAGAAATGGGAGAAAGATATTTTAAAAGACAAGTGCTTTTACCAGCAGAGGTAATTGAGGAGAAAGCAGAAGCAGAATATGAAAATGGGATTTTAAGAGTGATAATTCCGAAGGCAAAACCAAAAGAAGAAAAAGAAAAGAAAATCAAAATAAAGGTCAAGAAAAAAGAGACATAAAATATGGCAAAAGCATTAGGAATTGATCTGGGAACATCCATTTCAAAAATGGCCACCATTATCAATGGTGAGCCAAAATGTATCGAATCGAGGGAAGGATCAATTTTAATTCCCTCGGTTGTTGCTATTTCAAAAACTGGAGAGAGACTAATTGGGATTTTAGCTCAAAGGCAAAGGATTACAAACCCAAAGAATACAATTTTTGCAGTCAAAAGATTTATTGGAAGGAGATGGGATGATCCAGAGGTTCAAAAGGAGTTAAAGAGATTACCATATGAAACAAGAAGAAGGAACGATGGGGGAGTAGAAATTAAAATGGGAGACAAATGGTACACACCAATAGAAATTTCTGCGATGATTTTGCAAAAGTTAAAGTTAGATGCTGAAGAGAAGCTAGGAGAAAAAGTTGATGCAGCAGTAATAACTTGTCCTGCAAACTTTGACGATTCACAAAGGAAAGCAACAAAAGCAGCAGGTGAGATTGCAGGATTCAAAGTTTACAGAATAATCAATGAACCAACAGCAGCAGCTTTAGCATATGGTTTTGGGAAAAAAGGAAGGCAAAGGGTTTTAGTTTATGATTTTGGCGGAGGAACTTTTGATGTGACAATTTTGGATGTTGCTCCAGATACTGTTGAGGTTTTGGCAACTGGAGGAGAAGCACATTTGGGGGGTGAGGATTTTGATCAAAGGATAATGGACTGGATAATTGAAAATTTTCAAAAAGATGAAGGAATTGATTTGAGAAAAGACCCTTTGGCATTGCAAAGAATCAAAGAAGCAGCAGAAAAAGCAAAAATCGAACTTTCATCGATGGTAGAGACTGAAATCAATTTACCCTTCATCACTGCAACATCAGAAGGACCAAAACATTTACTTTACAGATTGACTAGGGCTCAATTTAACCAAATGACCAGAGATTTAGTTGAAAAATCTATTGAAAGAGTAAAGAAAACCTTAGAAGAAGCAAAATTATCAATAAAAGATATTGATGAAGTAATTTTAGTTGGAGGAACTACTTTGATTCCTCAAGTAAGGGAGGCAGTAAGAGACTTTTTTGGAAAAGAGCCAAACAAATCAATAAATCCAGAAGAAGTAGTAGCAATGGGAGCAGCAATAGAGGCTGAGATTTTAAAAGCGAAAGAAGAAGGAAGGGCACCAGAAGGTGAGATAAAATCGATTTTACTTTTAGATGTTTTACCGCTTTCTCTAGGGATCGAAACTTTAGGAGGAATTAACACGATAATGATTCCAAAGAACACAACGATTCCTACTTCAAAAACTCAGATTTTTACTACTGCTGCTGACAATCAAACCTCAGTCGAGGTTCATGTTTTGCAGGGCGAAAGACCGATGGCTGCTGATAACAGATCTCTGGGAAGATTTATTTTAGATGGAATTCCCCCTGCTCCAAGAGGGATTCCTCAAATAGAGGTTACTTTTGATGTTGATGCTAATGGAATTTTAACAGTTACCGCAAAAGATAAAGCAACTGGAAGGACAAGATCAATAAGAATTGAAGGTTCTATTGGTCTTTCAAAAGAAGAAATTGAAAGAATGAAAAGAGAAGCTGAAATGTATGCTGAGGAAGATAGGAAAAAGAGAGAAATAGCAGAGACAAAAAACCAAGCAGACAATTTAATCTATGTTGCTGAAAAAACCCTTAGAGATGCTGGAGATAAAATTTCAGAGAGCTTGAAAAAAGAAGTCCAAGATAAAATTGAAGAATTGAAAAAAGTGAAAGAAGGTGATAATATAGAGGAGATTAAGAATAAAATTCAGGATCTTTCTCAGACAATTCAAAAGATCGGAATGGAAATGTATAGAGAAAAAGAGGGTCCGCAAGAAGGAGAATATAAAGAAAAAACATGAACGAAATGAAAGATTATTACAAAATCTTGGGAGTTTCAAAAAATGCTTCCCAAGAAGAAAT
Source organism: Parcubacteria bacterium GBS-2 (assembly GCA_001443025.1). Lineage (GTDB taxonomy): Bacteria > Patescibacteriota > Minisyncoccia > Minisyncoccales > GBS-2 > GBS-2. The sequence continues at coordinate 4,178 of LEKP01000003.1, read as the reverse complement.
TAAAAAAGCTTATTACAGATTGGCTCACAAATACCATCCAGACAAAGGAGGAGATCCTGAAAAATTCAAAGAAATAAACGAAGCTTACAGAGTTTTGTCAGATCCTGAAAAGAGAAGACAATATGATATGTACGGAAGAGTGTTTGAAGAGGTTGCCCCAGGACCTGGGTTTGAATATCAATGGTTTTGGGGGAGGCCTGAATTTGATTTTGAAGAATTCGATTTTGGAGATTTGGCAGAAATGATAGAAGAAATGTTTGGGATTGGAGCGTCGAGAAGGAGAAAGAGAGATTTGAAAAGAGGAAAGGATATTGAAGTAGAGATTGAAATTCCTTTGGAACTTACTCTTGAGGATTTTGAAAAGAAAATCAGAATTTACAAATTTGTTAAATGTCCAAGATGCCAAGGAACAGGAGCAGAGCCTGGAACGAAAATAATTGAGTGTTTCTCTTGCAGAGGAACAGGATACGTTCAAGAAATAAGAAAAACCTTCTTTGGAACCTTTACCAGGTCTACAGTCTGTCCAGAATGTGGAGGCGAAGGTTATCGACCAGAGAAACCTTGCAACGTTTGCAACGGAGAAGGAAGGATAAGAGGAGAAGAGGAAGTAACAATTAGAATTCCTGCTGGAGTTGATACAGGACAGGTACTAAAATTTGAAGGGAAAGGGGATGTAGGAAGAAGGGGTGGGAAATCTGGAGATCTGTTAGTAAGAGTAATAGTCAGGCCCCACCCAGTCTTTGAAAGAAGAGGAGATGATCTTTATATCCAAGTTCCAATTTCTTTTTCTCAGGCAACTTTGGGAGATGAAGTGGAAATTAAGACATTGGAAGGTAAAAAAATTTTGTTAAAAATTCCTCCAGGAACTGAGTCTGGAAAAATTTTAAGAATTTCTGGAAAAGGAATCCCTCATTTTAAAGGAACAGGGAGAGGAAATTTGTACGTCCAACTAATAATTAAAACCCCAAAGAAGTTAACCAAAAAGCAAAGAGAACTTTTAGAGAAACTGAAAGAAGAAGGATTGTAAGGAAGAGGGGTGACAGCGAAGCAATTTTGTTTACAAAATGCTGAGCGCCAGCGTGATAGTACTGGAGAGGCGAGCGACAATGCCCCCGTAGCTCAGTTGGTAGAGCAGCTCCCTTTTAAGGAGAAGGTCAGGGGTTCGAATCCTCTCGGGGGCACAAAATTATGGGGCAAAGTAACAAAACAAAAATTTACCATGGTTTTGCCAATCATTGGATATTTTTTGATTGGATTTTTGGAATGGATTTTGGCAGCCCAGAGAACTCTGGCAATTTCTCAAAAGAAGGCATTGTTGGCTTCTGTTTTTGTAGTTCTTGAAAATTTACTTTGGGGACTGGTAATTTACTCTTTTATTACTGAATTTTCAAACATCTTTGCGATTTTAGGCTATTCTTTGGGAGGAGCTCTAGGAACATTTTTCAACTTAAAAATCAATGACAAGCTTTTATCTTGAAACTTTTGGTTGCAAATTCAATAAAGCAGACTCAGAATTAATTAGAAGAATTTTGATTGAAAAAGGATTCAAAGAAGCTTCAGAGAAAGAGGCTGATTTTGTTGTTTTGGTAACCTGTGGAGTAGTCGAAAAAACTGAGAGGAAAATAATAAAGAGAGCAACTGAGTTAAGAAAAAGGGGTAAAAAAATAATCTTTACTGGATGCTTACCTTTAATTTCTCCAAAAATTTGTCAAAAAACTGCCCATGGTCTAATAGGTCCAACCAACATTTTGGATTTACCCAAAATAATCAGGAAAGTTTTAAGGGGAGGAAAAGCAAAATCTTTACAACAAATACCAATCGATAAAGCAAAATTGCAATGTTTTGCTATTCCGAAAGAAACTGTTGTCGCCATCGTTCCCATTTCTGAGGGTTGTTTATCTTTTTGTTCTTATTGTGCTACAAGGTTAGCAAAAGGAAAATTGAGAAGCTTTGATAAAAAGAAAATTTTAGAAAACATAAAAATTGCCCTTTCTTTTGGAACAAAAGAAATTCAACTAACCTCTCAAGATTTAGCAATATATGGGTTAGATAAAGGGAAATTTTTGCTTCCAGAGCTTTTGAAAGAAATTTCAAAAATTGAGGGAAATTTTAGAGTAAGACTTGGGATGATGAACCCAAAATTTGCAAAACGGATCTTTGGGAAAATTTTAAAGATTCTAGAGAATGAAAAATTTTACAAATTTTTACATTTGCCCTTAGAATCTGGTTCAAATAAAGTTTTAAAAGCAATGAATAGAGATTACAAAGTTGAAGAATTTTTAGAAATGGTTAGTCAATTTAAAAGAAAATTTAAAAACTCTCTTTTGGCGACTGACATCATTGTTGGTTTTCCAACAGAAACAGAAAAAGATTTCAAAAAAACGATTTCTGTTATTAAAAAAATAAATCCTGAAATTTTGCACATTTTTAGATATTCAAAAAGGGAAGGGACCGAAGCTGCAAGATTAAAAGACTTTCCAGACAGAATAAAAAAAGAGAGATCAAGGATTTTGACGAAAATTTGGCAAAAGATTGCAAAAGAAAAAGCAAAAAAATATTTAGGGAAAAAATTCAAAACTTTGATTACTGAAAAGAGGGAAAAAACCTTTTTAGCAAGATTGCCTTCTTACAAAGCAGTAATCTTGAAAGAAGGTATTTTAGGAGAATTTGTTAAAGTCAAAATTATTGGTGCAAAACCAAATTACCTTCTTGGAAAAATAATTTCTTAATCTCGCTTTAGCTACTTTTCACTAAGTAGAAATTAAGTAGATACTGAATTGTTTACTAAAGTCGGTTTTTCGGTTTTTCACAGTTGTGGAAAAGTGAGACTCTTGAAAGAAGTGGAATCGTCTTTGAAGTTTGAGAATTGAGTTTGGTTTTAATTTTTGAAAAATGAAAGAAGAAAAAAGAATAATTTTACACATCGATATGGATTATTTCTTTGCGCAGGTTGAAGAGAGAGAAAATCCTCAATTTAAGGGAAAGCCGATTGTTGTTGGGGCAGACCCAAAAGGAGGAAAGGGGAGGGGAGTGGTTTCGACGGCAAATTATGAGGCGAGAAAATATGGAATCAAATCTGGGATGCCAATTTCGAAAGCCTGGCAACTTTGTTCCAATGCAATTTTTTTGTCAGTAAATATTGAATTTTATGAAAAAGTTTCAGAGCAAATAATGAAAATTGTGAAAAAATATTCACCAATTTATGAAATTGTTTCTTTAGATGAAGCATATTTGGACATTAGCTTTTGTAAAAGTTGGAAAGAGGCTGAAAATTTTGGAAAAAGATTAAAGAGAGAAATTTTTGAGAAAGAAAAGCTAACTTGTACTGTTGGAATTGGACCAAACAAAACGATTGCAAAATTGGCGACAGAGAAAGCAAAACCTAATGGGTTGAAAGTTATGAAACCAAAAGAGATTGAAAAATTTTTAGATCCATTAGATATTGAGGATCTACCGGGAATTGGACTAAAAACTGCAGAAAAATTGAAAAAAATTGGGATTAATAAAATCTTTGAGTTAAAAAAGCTTTCAAAAGAAAAATTAAAAGAGATGTTTGGAAAAATAGGGGAGAAAATTTGGAAAAGAGCGAGAGGAATTGATGAGGAGCCAGTGAGCCCAGAAGAAGTTATAAAATCAATTGGAAGACAAATTACTTTTGAAAGAGATACCAGAGACCCCAAATTAATTTTTGGAACTTTCGACCAATTGATAAAAGAAGTTTATCATGAGTTAATTGAGAACAATTTCTCTTTCAAGACCATCACGGTAATTTGTCGCTACAAAGGGTTTGAAACTCACACTAAATCAAAAACCCTAGAAAAAGCTTGCAACGATTTAACAGTCTTAAAAAATGAGGCAAAGAAATTACTTTTGAGGTTTTTAATAGAGAGTAAGAAATTAATAAGGTTAATTGGAATAAGAGTTTCAAATCTAAGTTCCCAATGAAGTTATGGCAAAATAAAACAAATTTGTTATAATTTAAAAATGTCCTCATCCAAAAAAATAATCCTTAGCTTCCTAGCAGCGGTTTTAATTGGAGGAGCTTTTTACGGTGGATTTTTCTATGGAAAATTGCAATGTAAAATTTGCCCCCCAGAGGATATTGATTTTTCGCTTTTTTGGGAGGCTTATTATAAACTTCAGGAAAAGTTTGTTGACAAATCAAAAATTGATCCAAG
>LEKP01000002.1 GCA_001443025.1 Parcubacteria bacterium GBS-2 | reverse complement strand
TCAACCTCTGAATACTGGTCATACAACAAAGATTTTGACGGAACAGACATTTCTTCAAACCCAAGACAAGTCAATGTAAGAGTTTATCCTGGATCGACAATTAAGGTTTCTGGTGGAATTTTAGAAATTGTTGGGACATCTACTGCTACTACAACCATTGATAGGCAAAATAACTCTGGCTTTTACTCTTTCATCATTCAATCTGGCACCACTAGCGCTTCTTACTACCAAATTCGAGGGACTGATTCTTCTGGTCTTCAAATTTTAGGAGGGGAACTTCAATCTTTAGATTATGGTGACTTTTTAATGGAACATTCATCAAATGCCAGCTTAATTACAATTTCTGCGCCAGTAATTTCTTCACAGCCCCAGTTTGAAATTTTAGGTTGTATCTTTGCTACTTCAACAGATTGCACAAATTGTTACAACGTAAAATTAATCAATGGAACGAGCACTACTTTTTGGAGATTTAGAAATCACTCTGGCGGTTTTGATGGTGAAAAATACGATTTTGATTCTGGGGATCCAGGAGAGATCAGATGGGATGATAGTGCTTACGCTCAAATTACAGTTTCAGGAAGAGTATTAGATTCTCAATGGCAAAATCCATCTCAAGTTTGCGATGGTCAAACTCCAGTAGTGAGGTTAAAGTTAGATGGCCAAGGAGATTTTGCAACCTCTTGTTTACCGACTGATGGCTCTTTTGCAATCGAGGGAATTTGGATTGAAGGAGATGTTGTTTTGACTGTTTATTTGGACGGAACAAGTTCAAAAGCAGTAACACTTACCAGATCTCCTTTAGCTTCAACTACTGATTTTGATCTTTATGAAAACTGGGTAATTCTAAGAAACGAAGGAGAAGAACCAATTTCCATTTCTCATTTGGCAGTTTTTGATGCAGATCAAGATCCAGACATTCCTTTTGATGCAGAAGAAGGGTCTTTAACAATCTTTTCTGGAAATTCTCTTTATCTTTGGCCAGGGAAAAAATTTAAACCATTAGGGAATGTAACCGTTGAAAGCGGAGATTTGAAAATTGGCTCTTTTGCTCAATTTATAGCTCAGGGCACAGAAACTCATACAATAGGTGGTAGCTTTTTAATTAGCGTTGGTGGAATTTTAGATTCTGCTTCTTCAACATTCGTTTTCACTGCAACATCTACTGGAAAACAAATTAGAACTTCAGAACAAGCATTTTACAATTTAGTTTTCAATGGTGAAGGTGGAGAATGGACTCTCTTGGATGCACTAAGTGTTAACAATAATTTATCAATGTTGGCAGGAACTCTTACTGGTTCTTTCAATGTTACAGTTAGAGGAGGCTCAGCAACCGGAACAAACGGAGTAATTAATTTAACAGGTGGAACTTTCACTTTAGATGGAAATGGAGAATTTGGCTCAAACAGCAATTGGATTTTCTACAACTTAACTTTTGGAGATGGAATTGGCACTCAAACTACTCAAAAAACAGGAACAGGCAATATTGAAGTTAGAGGAGTACTCACTATTTCAGCAAATCAAACATTGAATGCTTCATCTCAAGAATGGATTTTATCTGGTTCTGGAACTCCTTTTGTTGTTAACGGAACTTTAAACCCTGAAAACTCAACCTTCAAATACATCTCAACTTCAACCACAAACATTACTGCTACAACTTACTACAACCTCTATTTAGTTCCTCAAGCTTCAACAACCTACACAATATTATCTGGTAATTTGACCACAAATAATGACTTTATCATCGGAGATGGAGAAAATTCTCTAACAGTCAATGCCAACTTACAAGATCCAACAATCAATGTTAGGGGAAACTTTGAAATAAGAGAAAACTCAAATTTCATCGCTTCAGACCAAAACCCACTCTATCTTGGAGGAAATTACACAAACTACGGAAACTTCACCCATTCAAGTTCAACTGTCATTTTTGATGCCACCTCTACCGGAAAAACAATCAATCCTGGAAACTCTCCATTTTACAATGTCAAATTCGACAATTCATCTGGTGGCTGGATTATCATTTCAAACACAACTTCAACCAACAACTTTGAAATAATCTCTGCTCAAGAATTCATCGCTACAGGAACAATCACAATTGAGGTTCAGGGTGAATTCAAAAACTATGTTGGAGGAGATTCCACCAACTGGTCAAGTTCCACACTATACTTGAATTCTGGTAAAAAATTTACCATTAACAACTCAACCTCAACCGGAGATGAATACTACAACTGGAAATTGGGGTCAAACACTCATGTTAGAGTTTGGAATTCCTCTTCTCAAAACTATGACATTGATCCTTCAGCTTCTCTTTACTCAATGGATCACCAATCAATCGATGGCTTGCTTTACATTTTTGGATATTTTGAAATTGAAACTTCAACCTCTGAATACTGGTCATACAACAAAGATTTTGACGGAACAGACATTTCTTCAAACCCAAGACAAGTCAATGTTAGAATTTTCCCTGGTTCAACAATCAAACTTTCAGGTGGAAGTTTGGAAATAATTGGAACTTCTAGTGCTACGACAACGATTGACAGGCAAGGCAATTTTGGAACTTTTGCTTTTGAAATTGAAGGTGGCACTTTTAAAGCAACTTATTACCAAATCAGAAGGACAAATTCTGATGGCTTGAAAATTTCTGGTACTCCCCAAATTCAATCTTTAGATTATGGTGATTATCTGCTCCAGATTGATGGTGGTTCTCTGATTACTTTAGACAAATCTGTCATTGAATCCAATCCAGAGATTACCATTATTGGTTGTATCTTTGCCACCTCAACTGGAGTAGAGTCAGGATATAATGTTAAATTAAACGGCACTACCACTCATTATTGGACTTTCACCCAGCACTCTGGCGGTTTTGATGGTGAGCAATATGACTTTGACTCTGGAGACCCAGGAGAAATCAGATGGGATGACAGTCAAGAGGTAATTACTGTTTCAGGAAGAGTTTTGAAAGGAGATTTTTCAACAGTTTCTGATGTTTGCGATGGGGAAACTCCTGTGATAATACTCAAAGCCCAAGGTGGCGGAAATTATACTGCTTCTTGTAGTTCTTCAACAGGAGAATATACCATTATCGATGTTCCTTACCAGGGAGTTACGGTTTACACTGTTTATTTGAACACAAACGGAGGAATAAAAGCCACCACGGTAACTCTTGATCCTTTCATGAATATCACTGATTTGAACCTTTATGAAAACTGGGTAGTTTTAAGGCACGAAAAAGATAATCCAATTTCAATTTCTCATTTAGCAATTTTTGATTCAGACAACGATTCTGATGTTTTGTTTAATGCCACCTCAGGCTTGTTAGTAGTGAATAAGGAGGCGGGAATTTTACTATGGCCTGAAAAAGAATTTCAACCACAAGGAGATATTATTTTAGAAAGCGGAGGTTCTGGAGATTTTTGGGATGGAACATTAAAAATTTCACCTTTTGGAAAGTTAACTTTACAAGATCAAGAAACAATTTCGATCGGAGGAAGTTTGTTAGTAGAAGAAAATGCCATTTTAGATTCTGCTTCTTCAACCTTTGTTTTCACCGCAACCTCAACTGGAAAAGAAATAAAACTTTCAAGTCAAGGCCTCTACAAGGTTCAATTTAACGGAGAAGGTGGAGAATGGTCGTTTGCCACAGAAACTGTCAATATTTTAGATGATTTTGAAATTTTACAAGGGACAGTCAATTTATCTTCTGCAACAACCAGCATTGGAGGAAACTTCATCAATTCTGGTACATTCAATCACAATTCAGGAACAGTTATTTTGACAGCCACTTCTCAAAAGACATTGAGTCCTGGAAATTCTGGATTTTATAATTTAATTTTGAATGGTCAGGGTGGAAGCTGGGAATTGGGATCTAATTTACAATCTCAAAACTTAACCATTGAAAAAGGAACTCTTTCTGCTTCAACCTCAGATGTTGTTTTAACGGGAAATTTTGCAATCTTTTCACAAGGTACTTTCCAAAAAGGAACTGGAAATTTGATTTTCGCTGGAACTGGAACGAGCACAATTTCTGATAATACTCCAACAAAGCAAGATTTGGGCAATTTAATCGTTGATGGCACTTCAAAAACTTTACTCTTGAATTCTGAAATTAAATTAACAAATTTAACCATTGGTTCAGATGATACTTTAGATGTGAGCACAAACAACTATCAAATTTCTTGCCTTGGTTCTTTTACAAACAACGGAACTTTCAATTCAAGGTCTGGCACAGTTTACTTTATAGGATCTGGTCAAATTAAAATTGGAAATTCAACTTTTTACAACATCCTTTTTGAAAATCCTTCTGGATCTTGGGTACTAACAGATACAATTTTCATTGTAAACAATGAATTCCAAATTAATTCTGGTATTGTTACTTCAACCTCCGGAATTTTAAGAGTTGGAGGAAGCTTTATTAACTCTGGAAATTATTTACACAATCAAGGAACTTTGGAAATGGTATCTTCAGAGACTGGAAGAACAATTAACCCTGGAAACTCACCGCTTTATAACTTGACCTTCAACAACTCTGCTGGTTCTTGGAGTTTTCCTTCTGGAGACTTCACTGTTGATAACAACTTTACAATCTCAGCTGGTTCTGTTACTTTGCCTTCTGGCACTTTAACTATCAAAGGAAACTTTACAAATTCTGGTTCTTTCTCTCATAGCTCAGGAACAATAAAATTTGCCGCACTGACCACTGGAAAAACAATCAACACTGGCGGAATTGGAACAGGAAAGAACTTTTACAATGTTGAATTTGACAGTCCAAGCGGTGGATGGACGATTGTAAGCAATTTGAAAGCAGAAAACAATTTCTCATTAAAGAGTGCTGAATCTTTCACTTTACAAAGCGGGAGAACTCTGGAGGTAAACGGCACCTTTACCAATTTAGTTGGCGGAGCTTCAACTACCTGGACAGATACTACTTTGTATTTGAACAAAACCGGAGGAGGTTCTTTCACTATTAACACAAAAACTCAAGGTGGAGATTTTTACGGAACTTTGCAAATTGGTCCTCAAACCCATGTGAGAATGTGGAATTCTTCAGCCCAAAACTATTCAGTAACATCAACTGCTTCTTTGTATTCAATGAATCACAATGGAGTTGAGGGTTCACTGTACATTTTTGGAACTTATCAAATTGACACTGGAAAATCTGATTATTGGTCATTCTCTAAAGATTTTGATGGGGAGGCACTATCAGAAGGAAGGCAAGTTAACGTAAGAATTTCGCCAAATTCTTCAATTATCCTTTCTGGTGGAACTTTGGAAATTGTGGGAACAACGAGCGCAACTACTACTATTGACAGAATTGGAGCTACTGGAAACTATTCTATTACTTTAAATTTTGGCACTTTTAAAGCAAACTACTATCAAATCAGAAATGTTGACGCCAACGGTCTTTACATTGCAGGAGATGTAACAATTCAATCTTTAGATTACGGAGATTATCTGTTGCAAATTTCAGACGGAACAATGCTCAAAGTAAATTATCAAGCCGTCAACAAAAACGCTTCTTTAGTGATTAGAGGATGCATTTTCAACAAAGCTTCAGGAATAGCTTCAGGTTACAATGTTTATCGAGAAGGAACAGCTTATTCTGCTTGGATCTTCACTGAACATTCTGGAAATTACGCAGGGGAAAGTTATGATTTTGATCCCGATGCAGATTGCGGACAGATTAGATGGGACGATTCAGTTTGTTATTTGCATGAACAAGTAAGTTACAGATGGCGAGCAGATAACGGAATTGAAATTTTGGGGAACTGGACAAAGAAAAAGGCAATTCCAATTATCAATTCAAGTTCTAACGATTTGACAGATTATCAAGTAAAGATCGTTGTAGGATATACTGCTACAAGTTCCGCCAATGTTGATTGTGGAGGCAATTGTCAAGAAGATTTTGACGACATTCGCTTTGTCAGTTCAGATGAAAAATCAGTTTTGAATTATTGGAGAGAAAGTTATTCAACTTCAGGAATAGCTGTCTTTTGGGTAAAAATTCCATCTTTGCCAGCAAATTCTACTACCACAATTTATATGTATTATGGAAACCCTGATGCTGAATACGATGGTTCTGGTGAAAAAACCTTCATTTTCTTTGATGATTTCTCTGGAGATTTGACTTTAAAATGGACTTCGCTTTCTAACGCTACTACTACCGCAACGAGTTCTGCCCATTATGGAGGAAAAGTTTTGAGTTTGGGAGGATCAGGCTCAACTAATGGTTCTGCTTTTGTGAGATCAAGTTACTTTTATGGATCAAATGTTGCTGTGAGAATTTTAGTTTACGATTTAGGAAATGGAATTTCTGGTTCTCCAGATGCTGATTTTGCCTTTTTGGCAAGGTATGTTGACGCAAACAATTACATTTTTGGAGAACACGACACTGATGTTGGTTTCCACATGAACCAAGTTGTGTCAGGAAATCAAACTCAATTGGGAGTAGTTGCTGGAGATTACATTGAGTTTAATGAGTGGGAATGGCAAGAATGGGTCTTTTGGGGAACTTCAGATTCAGATCATAAAGCAAAGCATTGGGAGTATGCTACTTCTGAACCAGCAAACTATCCTTTGAATGCTTCTGGTACAACTTACTTTTCTTCTGGTGTTATTGGTTTGAGAACTTTAGATGGTCAAGCTTTAATTGATGTGATCTTTTTAAGAAACTACAACTCAATAGAACCTACAATCGGAACTCCAGGAACAGAAGAAACTGCCCAAACTGCTCAATGGTTAGCACCAGAGAATACCAAAGTTGAAATTCAAAAAGGACAAAATGTCAGAGTGAGATTCTTAATTAGAAATACTGGCGACAATTTAACTGGGCTTCAATACAAACTTCAATTTGCACCAAAAGGTGATGCTCTATCTTGTGAAGCAGTAGCAACTTCAAGCTTTGTTGACGTTCCGACAACAACGAGCGATGTAGTTTTCATGGCAACTTCTTCTTGGTTTGTTGGTTGGCCAGAAGACTATCAAGATTTTACCACCCATCAAATGAAAGAAACCACAGGCTCTATCTTTGTTCCAGGTAAAATGGTGGAAGCTTCAACAAACCAAACAGGACAGATTAATTTGAATTCTTACCAGTTTACTGAGATTGAGTATGCCATTCAATTTTCACAAAACACTACAGGTTCGATTTATTGCTTTAGAGTGAAATTACCAAATCAAGATTTGGACAATTACAGAAAAGTAGCAACAATCGAAATTTCCCAACCTCCTCAAGTAGCTAATGTTTCTTTGAATGGTGGAGAAAACATTTACTTGATTGAAGGATCGACTACCTCAGTTTTCGCTTCTGCAACAGTCTATGATTTGAACGGTTATCAAGATATTGTTGAAATTTCAGGAAAAATTTTCAGATCTGGAGTAGGGGAGAATTGTTCTGAAGATTCCAACATTTGCTATAGCGCAATTTCTTGTGCTACCACTTCTTGCGCTGATTTCTCTTGTGAGGTTTCTTGCGAATTTTGGGTTTGGTTTAATGCTGATCCAACAACCCAAAATACTCCTTGGGAAAGCGAAATTTGGGTGGCAAAGATTGTTGCCAGAGATTCCAAAAATTATACAGGCTCTGCCACCAACAGCGCAGAAAGCGTTGATGTCATGCCCCTTTTGGCAATTTCTGTTCCAGAAATATTAAATTACGGTCAAAATTTAGCTCCTGGAAGCAAAACCGATCCATTAAGTACTACTACCTTAGTTACCAACACTGGAAATTGTTCTTTAGATGTTGCCCTTTCTGGAACAGATATGATTGCTGGAAGTTATTCAATCCCAGTTGAAAAACAAAGATACGCCACCTCTTCTATAAGTTATTCTTTAGCTACTCCGCTTTCTCCAACAAGTACTCTTTTAGATCTTAATCTTCCCAAAAACACTTCAACTTCTTCTTTGTCAACCGCAGAAATTTGGTGGGGAATTGAAATCCCACTTCCTCAACCTGCCCTTTTATACCAAGGCATCAATTACTTTGAGGCAAGCATCAATCAACTCCCTTGGTAAACCAAACGAAGGTCTGACCTTCGTCCTCTAATAATTGGTGAAAATTTGACATTAAGGAACTTAGTTTTGTAAGATTAAGATATGTTAAAAGTTAATTCTCGAGAAAAAAATTTGCTGAAAGAAATTGCTCAAAAATATTCAATTGAGTTACTTTTGCTTTTTGGTTCTCAAGTTTCTAAAAAAACTCATCCAGAGAGTGACTTTGATATTGGATATTTAGGCAAAAAAACTCTCTCTATTGAGAAAGAGGGGCAATTAATGATTGATCTAGCGCAAATTTTAAAAATTCCTCTTGAAAATATAGAATTGATTTCTTTGCGCGGTGCCGCCCCCCTCATTTTAAAAGAGGTTTTTACTAATTCCTTAGTTCTTTACGCAAAAGATAATTTAATTTTTGACCGTTATAAAATCTTTGCCCTCCGTTATTTTGAAGAATCTCAAACAATTTTTGAACAGACGAGAAAAATTCTTGAAAAGAGAATCGAGGACTACAAGAGAGAGCTTTCTCATTCAAAATGAATTTTGATTTACTTTTTAAAAAATTAAGCCAAATGGAAACTTATTTGAATGAATTGGAAACTTTTGTTCTTTCTCGTAATCCAGAGGAAGTAAAAAAGGATGTTACTCTATTACATACTGCTGAAAGATTGGTTCAGGTTTTAGTAGACACAATGATTGACATTAATATTCATATTTTACTCTCCAAAAAGAAAACTTATGACAAAAGCCAATCTACTTTTTTAATTTTGGGAGAAATGGGAGTTTTACCAGAGGAATTCGCCAAAAAAATTGCTCCGATCGTTGGTTTAAGAAATATTTTAGTTCACCGCTACGAAGAATTAGATAAAGATCTCTTTGTCAAAAATCTATTTAACAACAAAGACGACTTTAAAAAATATATGATAGCAATTTACGATTTTATTAAAAAAGAAAGAAATCAAAACTCAGCGAAGGTCTGACCTTCGTTTTCACACTTGACATAATTTTTTGGAAAAATGGTAAAATTGAAAAAGGAGCCGCGGAGTTCTAAGGCCTTAGGGCTCCAAAAGGTCGGGGAAAATAATTTAATAAAAGCAATAAAACAAAGAACATAAAAAATGCAAAGAGTAAAAAAGGTAGTTGCTCTCTGGACGATTTTGAGTTTGGCTTTAGCATTTTTACCTGTTTCTCCTGGAACAGAAGCTGCCCAGTTGTTGTATGTGAGGGACACAATTACTGATTCAAAGCCTGATGCAACTGCTACGCATAGTATCCAATTTACAATTCAGACCAACATTCCCGCGAACGGCTCAATTTACATTACACTCCCAAGTGGATTCAACTGGAACGGAGCTTCTGGAAGCTGTCCTTGGGGCGGAACTTTTTCTACAACTTCAGAGGGAGTTAGATGCGTAGCCTTATCTGCTACAAACGCTCCAGCAACTGGTACGGTAACAATTAACAATGTAGTTAATGCGTCTACTGAAGGTTCTTATTTGATATATATTGAAACTCGAGACGGTAGTGATAATGTATTAGACACTGGTGAAACAAGAATTGCCATTGTTTCTGGAGTGACAGTTACTGCTCACGTTCCAGCTTTGCTCACTTTTGAAGTTAGAGGAGTAGATGCTGGTACTGCTGTTGAATCAGGAACAACCAATGTCACCAGTACTACAACGACCATAGATTTTGGAACGGTAGATGTTAATACCCAATATCTTGCTGCTCAAAAGCTTGTAGTTTCAACTAACGCCAACTATGGATTCTCTGTAAAAGTATGGCAGAATCAGAACCTAACTAACGCAATGGGAAATGATATTGATAGATTTAGAGACGGTACTTCCACTCTTGAAGCTTGGGCATCACCTTCTACTACACCTGGGGCAGAATGGACTTATGGTCATTTTGGTTTAAGATCAGATGATTCAGATGTTGAATTAAATTTTGGAACTAATTTATGGACTGGTTTCTCAGATGATGGTCCAAACTATCAAGTTGAAGTTTTGAGATCTGATAGACCAACTGCGGGAGAAGGAGATGATCAAGGTTACGGTTGGGATTATGTAGAATACGCACTTGAAATTTCTGCTTTGCAAGAAGCAGGAGACTACAGCAACATTTTAACTTACATTTGTACTCCGACCTACTAAAATTCCTTTTCCTTGTGGGGAGTCCCCCCAGATGGATATCTGGGGGGATTTTTTATTTTTTTTGTTTTGTTATAATAGAGAAATATGCACAATAAAAAATTTCTTCTATTTTTTCTAATTTTGTTTTTCATTCCTCAAGGTTTTATTTTTGGAATCGCCACCAGAATTTCACCAATTAGAATTGATAGGTTGGTCTTTCCAGGTCAGGTTTTAGAAGAAAAAATTACTATTGCTAATCTTTCTGATTCTCCAGCTACTTACTATTTTTATTTGGCAGATTTTAGAGCAGCAGGAGAAATGGGAGAAGCAGAATTGGTTGCACCAGGAACAGAAAAAGAATATTCTTTAGTTTCTTGGATAAAGATTACGGGGGAACCAATTGAATTGGGTCCAAAAGAAGAAAAAGAAATTTCTTTTCAAATTAAAATTCCAGATAATGCCTCACCAGGTGGCTATTATGGAGCCATAGTTGCTGCAACTACTCCTCCTCAAGTAAGAGGGGAGGGAAGAGAAAGAGGAGCGATTGTGGGAATTGCTCAACAAACTGCTTGTTTGGTTTTACTTCAAATTGCAGGTCCTGTTGAGGAAGAGGCGATGGTTAGAGAATTTTCTACTGACAAAGATTTTTATTTCCAAATTCCTTTTGAAGTGAAATTCATTTCAAGAATTCAAAATTTGGGAAATGTTCACATTAAACCAAGCGGAATTATTGAGATTAAAAATCAATTTGGAAAAACAATAGAGACTATTCCAGTTAATCCAGAAGGAGCTAATGTTTTGCCAAAAACAATCAGAAGGTTTGAAAATTCATGGAAAAGAGATACTGGTTTTGGAAAATACACTGCTTCTTTAGCTCTAACTTATGGAACCCCTCCAGATAGAGGAGGACAAGGAATTAAAAGTTTGTACGCTCAAACTAGTTTTTGGATCCTGCCCTTGAAAATTGTCCTACCGATTACAATCGGAATTTTAGCTTTTGTGATAATTTTTATATTGTTTTTAAGATTCTACAAACAATTAGCAATCAAAACTGCTTTGGAAGAAGCAGGAATTCCTCCATCTTTGAGAATAAGAGTGAGAAAGAGACCAGCTCTGCCTTTGATTTTGACCTTTATTTTAATTTTGCTTGCAATTTTGATAATCTTTGCCTTAATTTACCTTTTGTTTTTAATATGAAAAAATTGAAGGTTTTAGTTTTTTTTCTTCTCCTTTTTCCCACTACCTTTTCTTTTTCTCAACCAATTGACCTTTTTGTTTCACCTTCTGTTATTGATGAAAAACTTTTCCCTCGTGATTTAAGGGATTATCAAGTTTTAATAAAAAACAACGGGAAAAATTTAGTTTATGTTTATCCTTTAGTTTTTGAAATTTTGCCAGATGGAAAAAGAATACTTCACGATCCGTATAAAGTGGACAAAACTCAATCTTTAGGATCCTGGATAAGAATTCAAAGGTCTGCCATTGAACTTTGGCCTCAAAAAGAAATCAAAATTCCTTTATCTTTGGATATTCACCCACAAGCTAAATCTGGAATTTATCACTCTGTAATCGTTTTTTCTTTTGGGTCTTCTTTGCCAGAAGCAACGGGCAATGCCCAAAATTTCCGCCTTCCAGAGATTCTTTTGAATGTTGAAGTAAAAGAAAACCTTATAGAAAAACTTCAATTGAAAAATTTTAAAGCAGAAAAAAATCTTTATCTTTCAGGACCAATAAAACTCATTTTGGAAATTGAAAATGTTGGAAACACAAAAACAGAAGGCGAAGGAGAAATTTATTTTTACAACAAAAAAGGAAAAGAAATTGATTCAATTCCAGTAAAAATTTCTCTTGAGGAAGGAACAACCAAAAAATTCGAATTTTCCTGGGAACCAAAAAGCACTGGCCAAATTAAAGCCAGAGTATTTTTAGAATACGGAAAGGAAAAAAGAGAAATTCAAGATGCCATCTTTTTCACTTTTTTACCTTGGAAAACATTAACTTTATTGATTGCTTTGATTCTGATTTTGCTTTTGATCTTGATAAAATTAATTAATAAAAAATTCTTCGAGCAATTCCCAGAGAAAATTTTAAAGCCAGTGATAAATCTGAGAAAAAAATGAGAAAAATTTTACCAATAATTTTGCTTTTTTCTTTCTTTCCCTTTTTTTCATTCTCTCAAGAAGGTTTAAGTTTAACATTGACTCCAACTTTAATCAAAATAAATGTTGTCCCAGGACAGGTCTGGTCAAGCTATCTCAAGGTTGTGAATACCAACCCAGTTCCATTGACAATTTTTACTTCTGTTTTTGATTTTAGAGGGGATGAAAGAGGGGGAGTTTTTTTTGTTTCAGCTCCAGAAGATGAAAAAGAAAAGAAAAACTATTTTAGTTCTTGGATTGAAATTTCAAAAGAACCAATTCAAATTCCTCCTTATCAAAGCAAAGAAATTCCCTTTACTATTTTTGTTCCAAAAGACGCCTCACCTGGTGGATACTATAGCGCAATTTTAGTTGGAACTCAGCCAATAGAAGAGCAAAAGCCAGGAACTGTCGTTAAGATTTCTCAGCAAGTTAGTTCTTTAATTTTGTTAACAGTTGAAGGGGAAATTTTAGAAAAAGGTTGGATTCGGGAATTTTCAACAGAAAAAGATTTTTATCAAAAACCAGAAGTTAAGTTCAAATTGGTTTTTGAAAATTTAGGTAATGTCCATTTGTTACCTATTGGCGAAATCAAAATTTACAATCTTTTTGGAAAAGAAAAAGGAAAAATTTCAATCAATCAAGCAACAGAGTTTGGAAATGTTTTGCCAAAAAGTAAAAGAGTTTGGGATTTTGAGTGGAAGGGAGAAGAATCTTTGCTGGAGATTGGAAGGTATAAAGCAGAGGTTATTTTGCATTTTGGAAGAGAAAACCAACTTTTTGATAAAAAAGTTACTTACTTTTGGATAATCCCCTTAGTTCCTACTCTTTCAATTTTAACAGGAATTGTTCTTTTCTTTTTGCTTTTGATATTTTTAATTAAGCTTTATGTTAAAAGAGCAGTTAGATTGGCTCAGATGGAAATTTTAGGTGAGATTCCAGAGAAACCCTCTCAAAAAATAAAAATTACTTCTTCAATTTTGAAAAAACCAATTCAAAAATTCATCGTTGATTTAAAGTCTAAAAAGAAAGAGAAATGAACCAAGTTTTGGATTTGAGAAAATCTAAGAAAATTCAAAGAAAAGCTGTTTTTAAAATCTCAATCAAGAGATTAATTGAAGTTATTTCGGTGATTTTTATTTCTTCAATTTTGACAACCTTAGCAATTAAAGCAGTCGACAATGCTAATTTGGTCGCTTCTTTAACTGGTAACACAAAAAAAGAACACGAAAAATGCCCTCCTGAGATGGTTTTTGTTCCTTCTGAAACAGGAGGTTTTTGTATTGATAAATATGAAAATTCACCAGGTCCAAAATGTCCTTTTTTGAACCCTCAAACCCAAGAAGAAACGAGAAAGAATTTAGAAGATCCAAATTGTTATCCTATATCAAAAGAAGGAGCTTTACCTTGGACTAACATTTCTCAAAACCAAGCCCAAATAGCTTGCGCTAAAGCAGGAAAAAGACTACCCACTCCAAGAGAATGGTATTTAGCTTCTTTGGGAACTCCTGATAAAAGCGAAAACTGGACAAGAGAAGATTGCAACTTAAACAAAAATTGGGATCAAAATCCAGGACCTACAGGTTCTGCAAAAAACTGCAAATCCTCTTTTGGTGCTTTTGATATGATAGGTAATGTTTGGGAATGGGTAGGGGGTTCGGTGGTTGATGGAAAATATCAAGGCAGAGAATTGCCCCAACAAGGATTTATTTGGGGAATTGATGATGAAACTGGACTTCCTTTTCAAACTGATCCCCAAAATTCTAATTTAAATTACAATGGCGATTACTTTTGGATAATTTCCAAAGGAACAAGAGCCATAGCAAAAGGAGGATATTTCCAATCTCGTTCAGATGGCGGAATTTTTTCTTCTTCTTTAATTGCTCTTCCTTCAGAATTTTCAAGTGCGGTTGGATTTCGTTGTGCAAAATGATAGAATTTTAAATAATGAGGCAAAAATTCTTCTTTAATTTAACCATAATCCTCTTTATTTTCTTCATTTCCCTTTTGGGTTACTCAAAAATAGCTTTAAAAGTTGGTCCAACTGATTTAGTTTCTTATTCTTTAGCTTCTTTGGGTTCTTCAGTTGGAGTTTCAGTTTCTGTTCCGCCAAATCCTTACAACACCTTGGCTGTTCAATTGCAAGAATGGCAGAGAAAATTGGAAGAGAAAGAGAGAATGTTAACTCAAAAAGAAGTTGAATTGAACCAAAAATCGATCGTTAGGGGGGAGATTATTTCAAAGTTGGTTGTAAGCCTTTTAATAATCATTTTTGTTTTAATTCTGATTAACTTTTATCTTGATTTCAAATTTCGAATTAAGATTTTGAAAACAGGCCAAGAAAAAAACTTCTCATGAGAAGATGGCTTTTTTTATTTTTCTTTTTCTGCCTTTTTCCTTCTTTTATTTTTTCAGAAGGTCTTTATTTTATTTCAGACGAAATTTCCCATTCTTGGCCAAATTCAGCATCTGACCATTCAATTTCTTTTAAAAACTCTCTTTCTATTCCTCCTTCTGGAAAAATTGTCATCAAATTCGATCTTCCATTTTCTTTTCCAGACGATCTTTCATTTGAAGACATTGATTTTCTTTTAAACCAAATTCAAAAAAATCTTTCCACAAGTTCATCCCAAGATTATTGTGGAGTCGAAATTTCAACCTCGACTAATGAAATCATCATCACTTTAGCTCAAAATCTTCAAATCAATCCCGGAACGACAATTAGTATAAGAATTGGGAAAAATGCAATTCATCAAGGAGCGGGGAACACTCAAATTATTAATCCCTCACAATCTGGGAGTTACAAAATTTTAATTCAAACCTTTGACCAAAATTTCAGACTGCTAGAGAGGGGAGAAACGATGGTTGCAATCTTAGAACCTGTAAGCGTTGGCGCTACACCCTATGACATTTATCCACCAGTAAGGTATGGAGGAAGACCAACGGGTGCTTTAGTACCAGGCACTAGAGAAACTCTTCTTTCTCTTTACACTCACGAACCTGCTCTCTGCAAATACGATACTTCTCCTGACATTCCTTATGAGTTGATGAGTTATACTATTTCCACTACCTACAAGACTTTTCATGATACTTGGATAACCGGCCTTCAAGATGGAATGGCATACACTTTTTATGTGAAATGCATCGATCCTGCAGGGAATGCCAATCCAGATGATTATCTTATATCCTTTTCCATAATGTCTCCTGGTGAATATCAACCAGGGCCAGGACCGCCAGGACCTGGAGGTCCAACTTATCCTCCCTATCCACCAGATACTGCGGATGTTATTTTTGAAGGAATTGCTTATTATCAGAGCGAAGTAACAATTTTAAAAGATGGGCAGGTAGCTGTGACAACTCGTTCAAACGAAAAAGGAGGATTTTCTGCAACTTTAACAAAACTTCCAAAAGGGGTATATACCTTTGGAATTAAAGCTAAAGATTCAAAAGGAAGAGAATCGATCGTTTATTCCATTACCATTACTTTAAGACCCCAAACTAGAAACACAATTTCTGGAATCTTTATTCCTCCAACGATTGATCTTTCTACAACTACTGTTTCGTTGGGTGCACCCTTGCTAATTTTTGGTGAGACAACCCCCAAATCAATAGTTGAAGCCTGGACTTATCCTTCAAGATTGGTGACTGTAACAGAAAAAGAAATTCGAAAATCAACCACCACTGCTGATAGTTATGGAAGATGGGAAATAAAATTTGACACCTCAAACTTGGTACAAAACCAAACTTACGCAGTAAAAGCGAGAGCTTACTTTAAACCAGCTGAAGCAAGCGACTTTAGTAAAATTTTATATTTTGGAGTGGGAAGACCTCCAGAAATTCCGCTTTGTTCTCGAGCAGATTTAAACAAAGATGGAAAGGTTAATTTAATTGATTTCTCAATTTTGCTTTATTGGTGGGGAACTTCAAACGCAACAGCAGATATCAATATGGACGGAAGAGTTAATTTAACTGATTTTAGTATCATGATGTATTGTTGGACAGGATGATAAAAACCCAAAGCTCAAAAGTCAAAACTCAAAAGTGGAATTTGGAAGTTATAAGCCGAAATTTAGGTTTAAAATTTTTAGTATTCATTTTCTTGTTTTTATTTACTCAAAAGGTAGGAGCGATTTCTTTTGTTTTTGAAACGAGAGAAGATTGCTTCCAAGAAAAAGAATTTAGCATTAAAATAAAAATAGACCCAGGAGAGAAAGTTATTAATGCGATAGATTTTAATTTGGTTTTTGATAACGAAAATTTAGAGTTTTTGGACTTTAATTTAGAAAATTCAATAGTTTTTTTGTGGATTAACTTCCCAAAAGTTTCTGGAAACAAGATTTCATTTTCTGGTGGAATTCCTAATGGTTTTAGAGGAATTTTTATCGGAACACCATTGGAGGCAAACGAAATAATCGAGTTAAAATTTAAAAAGAAAGGAGAAATTTCCAAAGAAAAAATTGAAAAAAGCTTCACTTTAAAGAGCACTGTTTTTCTAAATAGCGAAAGAGGAGAAAGCATTGAGGTTAGCGATTTTTCCTTCAAAAAAGAGAAAATTTTTGAAGAAAATTTTACTTTTCTTTCTGGAATTTTGTATAATGGGATAAGATGGAAAGTTGAAAAGGTCTTTTGAGAAGCTAAAATCAAAATGCCTTCTTTTTTAGAAAAATTAAAGTTAGTAAAAGAAGAAGAAAAGAAAGAACCTGTGGCAAGAGAGGAAAAGCTTGAACCAAGCGTTTTGCAACTGAATGTTGATATTTACCAAAGCCAAGATGAAGTTGTGTTGATTGCTCAAGTTCCTGGAATAGACGTTAAAGATTTAGATATTTCATTGAGCGAAGACAACGATGTTTTAACAATTGAGGGGCAAATTGAAATACCAAAAGAAATAACTTTTGATAAAGAAAAAGGAAAGTTAGTCTGCCAAGAGTGCAAATGGGGGAAGTTTTATCGCCAAATTATTCTTCCTCAAGAGGTTGATATTGAAAAAGTTGAGGCAAAACTGAAAAAAGGAGTATTGTTTTTGAGGTTACCATTTTTAAAACCGAAATTGCTTGGCAAAAAGAAAATTTCAATTAAGTTAGAGTAAAATGAAATTTAAAATTTTTTTCTTTATTTTTTTTATTCTTTTTCTTTTTTCTTTCACTGGAGCAGTAAACTCTGCGACTTTATTTCTTTCTCCGAGTAGCGGGACCTTCACCGTTGGAAAAACATTTTCTGTTTCAGTGAAAGTCGATAGTGGTGGGAGCGTGGGAATTAACGCTGCAGAAGCAGTTTTAACTTTTGACCCTGCATATTTAAATGTCAATAATGTTTCAAAATCAGGTTCAATTTTTACCCTTTGGCCAGTTGAACCCACTTTCTCAAACTCAAAAGGAGAAATTTCTTTTGCTGGAGGTTCCCCCACTCCTTACACAGGTTCTGCAGGGACAATAATTTCAATCACTTTTGTTGCCAAAAAAGAAGGCACTACCGAAGTTAAGTTCAAATCCGGTGCGGTTTTAGCTGCTGATGGAAAAGGAACCAACGTTTTGACTTCAATGGGATCTGCCACTTTTGTTTTGAAAGCAGGGGAGATACCTCCACCAGAAGAAAAACCTCTAACGGGTGCTTTGCCATCAAAGCCAGAAGTTTCTTCACCAACCCATCCAGACCCTGAAAAGTGGTATTCAAATAAAAACCCTGAATTTACTTGGAAATTGCCAGTAGATGTGATTGGTGTTGCGCTTTTATTAAACCAAAGTCCAACTTCTAGTCCAGGAACAAAATCAGAAGGACTTATTGACTCAAAAAAATACGAGAATGTTGAAGATGGAATTTGGTACTTTCACATTAGATATCAGAATAAAGCTGGTTGGGGACCAATTTTACATAGAAAAGTTTTGATCGATACTACTCCTCCAGAAATTTTAGAATTTTCAATTAAAAAAGAAGACCCAACCGATCCAAAACCTGTGCTTACTTTTTCTGCAACCGATACTCTCTCTGGAGTGGATTATTTCCAAATTTTAATAGACGATAAAGAGGTTGCCACTACTTCAAATTTTGAAGAAAAACTCTTTCAAATAGGACCTCTTTCTTTTGGCAAGCACAAAATTGAGCTCAAGGTTTATGATAAAGCTGGAAACTCAAATTCTCAAGTAAAAGAAATTGAAATTGAGCCATTGAAACATCCAATCTTTGCAACTTTAATTTCAAAAGAAGGAGAATTTTCTTTACAACCTCCTGCAATTCACAAAACTCCTCCCAGAGTTACTACCGAGGATTGGTTAATCATTAGGGGCACCTCGGTGTATCCTGATGCAACCGTAAAAATTTTTATGGCAAAAGAAGGAAAAGAACCGATAGTTAGGGAAGCAAAAACTGATTCTGAGGGAAATTGGTTTTTGGTTTTTGACCAAAGATTGGAAAAGGGAAAGTATTCAATTTCAGGACAAATTATTGATAAAAGAGGAGCTCAAAGCCCAGAAACAGACAAAATTCCTCTAAAAGTTGTTTCTCCATCTTTTATTAAAAAATACTCAAGTTTAATTTTGATTTTACTCTTAATAATCATTGCCATTTTGATTTGGTACAACGTTCAACAAAAGAAAAAATTTGAAAAGCAAATTGAGGAATTTAAAACTCATTTTGGAAAACTAAAAGACAAAATTAACCGAGTTTTCCCTGCGTTAAGAGAAGAAATAAGAGAGCAAATTGAAATTTTAGATAAAAGACCAGGCCTAAGCAAAAACGAAAAAATTCTTTATGAGAAATTAAAAGAGGCTTTAGACATTTCTGATGCATTTTTGGGAGAGGAAGTAAAAGAAATAGAAAGTTTGCTTGAAAAAATAACGAGAAAGAAAAAATGAAGAAAATATTCTTTTTCTTTGCTATTTTTTCTCTTTTTCTTTCTTTAAAAGTTGAAGCTGCTATTTTGTATTTGGTTCCAGAAACTGGCACTTTTCAAGTAGGAAGTAATTTTTCAATTTCAGTGAAAGTAAACAGCCAAGGGGTCTCAATTAACGCTGCAGATGGGATAATTACTTTTTCCCCAGATGAATTAGAGGTGGTTTCTGTTTCAAAAGCTGGTTCAATCTTTAACCTTTGGCCGCAAGAACCGATATTTTCAAACAAAACTGGAAAAATTGAATTTGCGGGAGGTTCTCCTCAAGCTTTTTCAGGAACAGCAGGGCAAATTTTAACGATCGTTTTTAGGGGAAAAAGAGAAACAATAACCAAAGTTAATTTTTCTTCAGGTTCAGTATTAGCAGCTGATGGAAAAGGAACTAATGTTTTGAGCGAATTAAGAGGGGGTGTTTATACCTTGAGAGCAAAAGAAACTTTACCACCTGCAGAAGAATACCTTCCTCCGCCAGGTTCACCTCCAGCCCCAAAGATTCAATCACCAACTCATCCTGATCCTGAAAAATGGTATTCAAACAACAACCCAATTTTTCAATGGGAATTACCAGAGGATGTAAAAGCAGTAAGAATTTTAGTCGATAAAAATCCAAGTTCGATTCCGACTGTTTACTATGCGCCTCCGATTTCAGAGAAAAAATTGGAAAATTTTGAAGAAGGAGTTTGGTATTTTCATTGCCAATTACAAAACGATAAAGGGTGGGGGAGTGTAGGGCATTTTAAATTCAAAATAGATGTCTCTCCTCCAGAAAAATTTGAAATTTCAGTCAAAGAAGGAGAGAAAGTTTTCACAACCACTCCAACCTTAGTTTTTAAAACAGAAGATAAAGTTTCTGGAATTGATTTTTACGAAATAAGAATTGGTAATTTAGAACCTGCGAGAGTGAAAGAAGGAGAATATCAATCTCCACCTTTGGCACCTGGAAAATATAATGTAGTGGTTAAAGCAGTTGATTTTGCAGGAAATGAAACGATCGCAGTGAAAGAAATTGAGATTTTAGCTTTAGAAGCTCCAAAAATTACTTATTTTCCTAAAGAACTAAGACCGAATGAATATTTACTTTTAAAAGGAGAATCCTTGCCAGAAGCAGAAATTGAAATTTTCTTACAAAAAAGAGGAGAGGAACCACAAGTAGAAAAAGTTTTTGCTGATTCACAAGGAAAATGGGAGATAGTTTGGCCAAGACCTCTGGATGAAGGAATTTATCAAGTTTGGGCAAAAGCAAAAGATAAAACAGGAGGAGAAAGTCAAATTTCAGAAAAAATTATAATCAGAGTTACTCCTCATCCTTTACTCAAAATTGGACAATTAGCAATAAGCTATTTAACAACTTTACTAACCTTAGTCGCATTAATAGCTTTTCTGATTTTACTCATTCTTTTTACCAGATTCAAAATTCTCCAATTGAAAGAAAGATTAAGAGGAGAAGCGAAAGAGGCTGCCAAATCTTTGATTGATGGATTCAAGGTTATGGAAAGCGAAATTAAAGAAGAAATTTCAAGGTTAGATAAAAAACCAGGCTTGAGCAAAGAAGAAGAAAAAATTTATCAAAGATTAAGGGAAATTTTAGAGAAGGCTCGAAAAACTATCGGAAAAGAAATTGAAGACATTGAAAAAATCCTCAGATTAAAGTAATTTAACACCGAACAATAGAACAACGAACAACAAAAAACGAAGAAATTGACGAGAGTTAGGGTCAGACCTTCTTTTTTATTTATTGACTCTCTTGACAAAATGTTTTGATTTTAAAGAATCGACGAAAAATTTCTGGCAACGCCAAACGTCGACATGTCGAAAGACTCAGTCGACAGATTCAATAGATTAATGTATAGAAAAAATCGAAAGATTATTCAATTGTGAGTCGACCTAAAATTTCACGAATGTTTCGAACTAAGAGGGCATCTTTGACAAACTCTTTATATGTTTCTAAATCCGGAAAATCTTTTGCCAAAATATCCCTATCGATGATGTTAAAATTTCTTTTTCCGAAACTTTCACCCAAACTACAAAAGGGATCATTTAATGCAAATTCAAAAGCTTCATCAAAGTTAACTAATGCCCTCTTAATGCCACCTGGATATTCTTCAAAGGCATTAAAAACTTGAATATAAGCGTCGAGGTAATGAAGATTTTTAATATCCCCTCTCACTGTTCTCCCCCTATAAGAACCTTGGAAAACCTTTCCTACTTCATTATATTTTGTGTTAAAGAATTTGGTATAAGCATCGCCTACTCGTTTCATAAATTTACTAATACCACCCTTAACAATTTCCTTTAGGAGCAAGTGAAAATGGTCCTTCTTCGCTTTATAACTTAGAATTTTTACTAATGGTTTATGTGGTGGCCAGTGTTTTGGCCATTCAAAACTTTTTCCTGCCAATGGATTTAATTTGGCAACGTCAAACGTTGCCAGAGAGGTAATTTCTCTGAAGGGATGGGAGGGGAGATATTCGTCATTGAGAAATCGAAGAATTTTTAAAAAACGCCATTTATCGTTGACATCACGAAAAATTGGCATTCCTCGATTCCCTCGATTAAAAACGTGAACAAAATCTCCAACTGTAAATGGTTCCACTCTCATGTTACATTTTAGTAAGTTTAACAAATTTTCCTGGCAACGTCAAACATTGCCACGTCATATTACCATGTAAATTGCTATTTTCTTGGCAATTTTCCCGGCAACGTCAAACGTTGCCAAGATACGTGGTCAAGGTATCAAACGTTGCTAGGATAGGTATTTAGCAATTTGGCAACCTTGGGAATATTTGGCAACGTTAAACGTTGCCAGGACGTGTGTCAAGCGTTACCAAGACGTGTTGCAGGACGTTTTAAAAGAATTTATCACCGAACAATTCCTCTTTCAATAGAGAGTTGACAAAGGGTAGACCTTCGCTTTTTATCTTTTGCTCTTGACAAGGAGTTTTGGGTATTAGAAAATGAAATAATATCGCGATGGTCGAGATTTTAAAAAATCACGATGGTCGAGATATGAAAGAGGAAGAAAAAGAACAGAAAAAAGGGAAGGAGGAATATATTTCTCTAAAGGAGGCCTCAAAACTTTCTGGTTATTCCCCAGATTATATTGGCTATTTAATCAGAACTGGGAAAATTACAGGGAGAATGGTTTATACTGGAGTTTCTTGGCAGACAACAAGAGAGGCGATTTTAGCTTATAAAAATAGACAGCAAAAGAAAAAGGGGAAAGGAAACCTTAAAGAGAAAATAAGCGAGAGTTTGAATTCTTTTAAGACAAGGATGGGCTTTGAGTTGAATCTTTTAAAAATGTTTTTTAAGGAATTCAAAACTTTTTTGATTATCTTCTTTCTTTTGATTTTTTTGATTACTTCGATTTCCACCTGGTTTTTATCTTCAAAATTGGAAAAGAAAATTGAAGTTAAAGAAATTGAGAAAAGAGAAAGGATTACTTTCTAATATGGAAAAGACAAATAAAATCATTTTTAAAATCTTGATAATTTTTTGCTCTCTCTTTTTGAGTTCTCAAGTTTTTGGTGCTTTTTTAGAGCAGATTAACTACCAGGGAAAATTGACCAACAATCAAGGAGTTCCGGTTGAAGATGGGGGAAAATGCATGAAATTCAGGTTAATGGATGATTTAGTGGGTGGAAATGAAGTTTGGTCTGAGGTTTGGACAACTTCGACAGAAATGGTCACAACGACAAGAGGGCTTTTTTCTGTAATGCTTGGAAAGCACAATTCCCTCTCTAATGTAAATTTCAATCAACCTCTTTATTTGGAAGTTCAATTTGATCCAGATTGCGACGGCACTTTTGAAGAAGTGTTTTCACCAAGAAAAATTTTGGGAGCAGTAACCGCATCCTTTGAGGCAAAAAAATTATTAGGTTACGATTGGGCATCCCCGGGAATAATTGGTGCTACCACTCCTAATGAGGCTTATTTTACAAAATTGACAGTTTCTGCCACATCCACCCTTTCAACTACCACGATTTTTGGTTCTCTTGTGGTTAACGATAATTTACTTTATATTGATCCCACAATCAACAGAGTAGGAATTGGTACTAGCACTCTTAATTTCAAACTTACTGTCGATGGCGACTTTTACGTTTCTGCCACTTCGTCTTTTATGGGCAAAGTTGGCATTGGAACGATAGCACCAGTTTCTCTTTTGGAACTTTACAAAACAGATAGTTCACCAATTTTGACAATAACTTCTGCTACTTCAACAACTTATTCTCCTCAAATTCAATTTAGAACTGGAACCACTCCCACAACAAACTTTACTTTAGGAGTCGACATTTCAACTGGGAAACTCAAAATCATCCCTAGTTCTGACATTTCAACTTCAACTGGAATCACAATCGATTCTTCTGGCAATGTGGGCATCGGGACGACAACGCCTGCTTATCAATTAGATATTGTAGGAAACATGAGGGCAACGAATTATGTGAGGTCAGAGACTGGATTTTGCATTGGAGAAAATTGTATTAGTTCTTGGGGTTCGGCTGTAAATTATTGGACTTTAGATGGCTCTTATCTTTATCCTAACAATCTTACCTGGAACGTAGGGATTGGTACTTCCACTCCTCCTGAAAAATTAACAGTGGACGGAAACATTTTAGCTAGTGGAAATTTAACCATTCAAGGATTAACTTCTTTGGCAACAACTACCATTTCCACTCAATTGTCAGTTCCTTTAATTACTACTCAATCTGGCCAACTTTTAATTTCTCCTTATCAAAATGCCACCACTACCATTACAGGATCTGTTATTTTGGCTTCCCAAGGAGGCAATGTAGGAATTGGAACAGCAACACCTGCTACCACTTTACAAATTGTGGGGACAACTACTGCCAGAACTATTTTGCCTGAAGTTGATAATCTCTACAATTTAGGAGACATTAATTTAAGATGGGCGAACATTTATGCAGTAACAACGACAATTGGTGGAACAATTATCATTGGCTCAAACACTATTCAAGGAACTGCCACTACCACTTTGTTCACTGCCAACAATCTCAACCAACTTGTTTTGGGAGCAAATGGCAACATCGGCATCGGGACGACGGCACCTGATTATAAATTGGATGTTGCAGGACCAATGAGATTAATTCCTAGTTCGGAACCTACCGGAGCAAACGGAGTGATTTATTACGACTCTACCTTAAATAAATTTAGATGCTATGAGAATGGTGCTTGGAAAGATTGTATTACTACTGCGGTAAATAACGTGAGAGTTGATGTTTTCACATCAAACGGTACCTGGTTTAAACCTGCTGGCGCTAAATTCGTAAAAGTGATTGTGACAGGAGGAGGGGGTGGAGGTGGCACTGCAACCTGTAGCGATAATACATGCGAAAGCGCTGGTTCTGGGGGTGGTGCGGGTGCGACAACTATTAAGATATTTTCAGCAGAAGATTTACCAGATAGTGTAAATGTTACTGTTGGTGCTGGTGGAGCTGGTGGAACTGGTTCTGGAGGAAGCGGTTCTGATGGTGGCAATTCTTCATTTGGGGATTTTGTTACTGCTAATGGTGGAAGAGGGGCGATTGGAACCCCATCAACTGGTGGTACTTGTGCTGCTGGTTTTGGCGAACCAGGAGAAGGAGGGGCAGCGTCAACTAATGGAGACATTAATTTGGCAGGTGGCGATGGTTCAGCTCCAAAATCTTGCGTGGCTGAAAACGCAGTCGGAGGCGAAGGTGGAGCAAGCTATTGGGGAGAAGGAGGTCAAGGAGGTAATGCTAATCTTGCTGAAATAAGCGATGGCAAAAATGGAATTGCCTGGGGGTCTGGTGGAGGTGGAGGAGCAATAGTAGACGTTGCCGATACTGCCAACGGAGGGAATGGGGCTGGAGGTGTGGTTGTTGTTTATTCTTATGTTTACAGTGGCGGGGCAGACTTTGCTGAATGGTACGAAACAAAAGAAGATGTTGAAGCAGGAGATGTAGTTACTTTGAGTGACGAACTTTTGGAATACGATTCTCAATTAGGACCTGCAAAAATTCCAGTTTTAGAAAAAGCAAAGAGAGGTTCAAATTTTATCGGAGTAGTATCGTCTGCACCTTCTGGAACTATCGGTGAGGATATCTTCACCAAGGCTAAGCGACCAAGGCCAATTACTCTTATGGGAAGAGTGCCGGTTAAGGTTTCAACAGAAAATGGAAAAATTCAACCAGGTGATTTGCTTACTCTTTCAAGCACTCCGGGGGTGGCAATGAAAGCAACCGAACCTGGAAGAGTAATCGGTGTTGCTTTGGAATCTTCTGAAAAATGCACTCAAGAAGAATTAGAAACAGGAAATTGTAAAATTTTAATGTTTATAAATCCTCATTGGTCGCTGGGATCTTTGACCGAAAATGGTTCTCTTGCCAGCAGTGGTATTAATGAAATTAGTGATCAAATTGGTGAAAATTCGCTAGAAATAGGAATTTTAGATCAGTTTACTTTGGCAATAAAAAAAGCTTTAGAAAAATTAGGTTTGTTAATTGAAAATGGTATAGCTAAAGTCGAGAAAATTTTTGCCAAGGAAATTGTGGTTGAAGGGATAAAGTCAGAGGAAATAGAAACAACAAGAATAAAAATCAAAGATAAGGCGACAGGAGAAATTTATTGTTTGTGGATTGAAAATGGAGAGTTGAAAAAAGAAAAAGGGGAATGCGATGAAGAACTCAAAACTCAAATCTCAAAACTCAAAACTGAAGAAGAACTCAAAACTCAAAGCTTCGATGTCAAAACTGAAGAAAAGGAAGAAGAACTCAAAACTCAAATCTCAAATGGCAAAACTGAAGAAGAATTAACTAACGAAATTCAAAATGGTGAGCCAGCTATTGAGCAATCAAATAATGAAAATAGTCAAGAAAATGAATAAAAAAATTTTTGCATTAATTTTGGTCTTTTCTTTGTTTTGCGAAAGCTTTGCCATTGGAATGTCAAGCCAGAATTATCAAATTCCTTGGGATTCTTTGAATGTTGGTAGGGAAGAGGATTTGAGTTCCCAAAATTACAAATTGGAAGAGACAGTTGGTCAATCTGCGAGCGGAATTTCAGAGAGTGAGAATTTTAAAGAGTGGGGAGGTTATCAACAAATTGTAGGGACTACTTTGAGGTCTCAAAATTGGCAGTTTTTCCATGATGAAGAAAAAGAAACTCCAGAAGTTCCAGCAGCTCAAGAAAATTTCGCTCCAAACAACATTGCCAAGGGAAATGCGCTAAAACTTAGAATCACAATAAAAGAAACAGGGGGAGTTGATATTTCAAATTTAAAATTAAGATTACAATACTCAACTTCTTCTGAATTTTCTTGGGCAGAGTTTGTCGATGAAATTTCTTGTCCCAATCAAAAACTTTGGTGCTATTTTGATGGTGGAGGCGAAGATAACGCAACCATAACTCAAAAATTGCTTTCTGATTCTGATTCAAACGGAACCCACAATGAATCTGGAATTTCAACTTCAAGTTATACATTTTTGGCAAGTTCCTCCGCTGAATTTGAATTCACAATTTTCAACAATGGCGCTCCAACTGGAACCACTTTTTACTTTAGGGTTTACGATACAACAAACCAAGAGCCAGTTTTAACAAACAATGGAACTTTTACTTATCCAAGTTTAGTTGTTGGAGAAAGTTTTTTAGCTTTCACAATTTATGGTTTGCCTGCTGGAACAACAACAGAAGGAGTTGTTACAGATTATGAAACTTCACCAATCTCAGTGTATTTTGAGAATTTACCTTTGAATGAACCAAGAAATGCAGCTCAAAGGTTTGAAATTTCAGTAAATGGGGAAGGAGGTTATCAACTTTTTGTCTGGCAAAATCAAAATTTAATTTCAGCTAGTGGAGCTGAGATCATGCCAGCAAGTTCCACTAATGAATATCCTGCTCCTTGGAATTCTGCTTGCCCTTCTGATTTTTATAGTTGTTTTGGATATCATACAGGTGATGATTCTTTATCTGATATTGGTCTTGGTCCTGCCAGATTTGCTCCAAACGATTCCTTTGCTGGTTTTGAAACTCAAATGAAAGAGGTAGGATTTAGTCCCTATCCTATTTTTAATGAAGTTTTTGATATTGTTTTTCGAATTGAAGTTCGCAATCTCCAATCTGCAGGCTCTTACCAGGCCCAACTAACCTATGTAATAGTTCCTACTTTTTAGTTATCCTTTTTCCAATTCCCTTTCAGCTTTCTTTCTCTCTTTTATTTTTGCCTGCACGATTTCTTTATGTGAAAGTTTTAATTCACCTTTTATTTTTGTGTTGATGATGGATAAAGATTCAAAAATTGTGGTATTGGAAAGATTCAAGTCACCGTCTATTGTTGAATTTTCAATTACCACTTCTTTTACTGTGGCATTTTCAAAATAGAAATTTCCGATAATTTTTCCAATTCTTTCTTCCAAATCCAAAATGTTGACTCTTTTAAAATTTAACTTTCCCATTATTTTTGATTTATTTAGACTCAAAAATCCTCTAATTTGAGCTCCTTCTAAATCGACGTTTTTTTCAAAGATATTTCCGGTTAAATTGAAACTTTCCCTAATTGAAACTTTTCTTGAAATGAAATTTTCTTTTATTTGAGATTCAGAAATAGAAAAAGCGCCGTTAATGGTTGCTCCTTCAAAATTAACTTCTTTTTCTAAGGTAACGTTGTTAAAGTAAACTTGGCCTAAAATTTTGGCGTTTTTGAAAATGAGAGGAACTTTAATTTGACGATCAGAGATAATAAATCCCTCTATTGTTTCTCCTGAAAAATCAGCACTTCTTCCCCTTTTCTCAGCTCCTGAAATCACGCTCATTAGGTAGACCTGAGATAATGCCCTTACCACTACATTGATTATAAAAGATTTTTAGAATGTGGTAAAATAGAAATAATGAAAGTTGGACACTTCATTTTTTATCTGGCTTTTCTCTTTTTGATTGCCAGTTTTGCCCTGTTTATTAGAGGACAAGAAGAGAGGCCTCCAATAATTTCCAATATAAAAATTCTTGAAATTACTACTTCTTCTGCAATTATTTCTTGGACTACTGATAAAAGAGCAGACTCAATAGTCAATTACGGATTAGACAGAAACTACGGAGTAGTTAGAGACCCAACTTTCACTACCGAACACCAAATAGTTTTAGACAATCTTTTGCCAAATACCGATTATTATTTTCAAGTAGTTTCAGTTGACGAAATGGGAAATCAGGCAGCTAGTAAGGGTTTTGCTTTCACTACTAAAAAATTAATTGAAGTACCAGGAGTAGAAAAGTTTGGAGAAGAAGCAAAATTGATTGAGAAAGCAATCGAGGCAGTTTATCAAATGAGAAGCGAGGAGGCAATAGCCTTCACTAAAGAAAAGATTGAAGAAGTTGGGGGAGCAAAAGCAGAAGAATTAGTTATAATTGGTGATCCAAGAGTTGAAGTTGGTGAAGATTGGGCAAAAATTTTTTGGGCGACTAACAAAGAGGCAAACTCAATTGTGGCTTTAGTTCCAGAAAACGAATACGACCCCCATTCTCCAGATCCTTATAAAATGAAAGTAGGAGAACCAAACGAATACGTTTTGCATCATTTAGTTGAAATTTCTGGCTTAAAACCTGCAACTACTTACCATTTTCAAGTGCAATCTACTCCAAGAGTTGGTTCTATGGTAAAAAGCGAAGATAGAACTTTTACCACCCTTTCAGTTTTGCCAGTAATTTCTAACCTTCAAGTAGTAAAGGTGGAAGAAGATGCTGCAACTTTAACCTGGCTAACTAACATTCCTTGTTCAAGTTTAATCGAGTACAAAAATTTAAAAACTGGAGAAGTAAAACAAGTGGGAGATCCAACATTCGTTACTGTTCACCGTTTCAGGCTTACCAATTTAGAATTCGATACTACTTATCAAGTAATAGTAAAAGCTGAAAGCGAAAATGGAGATAGAGCTCAAAGTCAGCCAATCACTTTTACCACTGTGAAAGATGAACAACCACCGGTAATTTCTAGTGTAACAGTTGATTCCACCCTTTATCCTGGAGAAGAACAATTAAGGGTTCAGGTTGTAGTCAATTGGAAAACTGATGAAAATGCAATTTGTCAGTTTTTCTATCAAGAAGGATTGGCAGAGGGGGTTCCAGAGATTGCTTTACCACCAGAAACTGAATATTCTCAAAAACACATTCAAGTGATCACCGAATTTGCTCCAAATACAACTTATAAATTTTGGATAAAATGCAAAGATAGAGCCCAAAATGAAGGAAAATCAGATTATTTTACTCTTTTGACACCGACCAGAGAAAAAAGTATTTTAGATATCATTATTGAAAACCTTGAAGCAACTTTTGGTTGGGTAAAGAAAATCAGATTCTAAAAATATGCCAGAACCATTAATCGTTGCGAGAAATTTAGAAATTTATTACAACTACGGGAAATCGAACGAGTATTACGCCTTAAAAAAAGTAAACATTGAAATTTACCCTCAAGAATACATTGTTTTCTTTGGTCCTTCAGGTTGTGGAAAGTCAACGATGCTCTATTGTATCTTGGGAGCTTTGCCTTACACTTTTGGAGAATTTTACATTGGAGGTCAAGATCCTTATAAACTTCCGCCAAAAGAATTAGTTAAATTCCAACAAAAAACTGTAGGAATTATTTATCAGCAATTCAACCTCATTCCTTCGCTGAACGTTTTAGACAATGTGGCTTTGCCCCAAATTTTCATGGGAATACCTCCAGCCCAAAGAAGAAAAAGAGCGATGGAACTTTTAGAAAGGTTTGGAATTGCAGAACAAGCAAAAAAACTTCCTACAATGCTTTCTGGCGGTCAACAGCAAAGAGTGGCAATTTGTAGAGCTTTGGTTAATAATCCAGATATTTTACTAGCAGACGAACCCGTTGGAAACTTAGATGAAGCTTCAGCAAAAAAAGTAATGGAGACTCTTTTAGAAATTAACGAAAAAGAAAAAAAGACAGTGATTTTAGTGTCGCACGACCCAAGATATCTAGCTTACGCTCATAGGGTTTATTTCATGAGAGACGGGAGAATCGAAAGAGAATTTATTAATCCAGAAAGAAAGCAAATAAAACCAATCGAAAGAGGGGCATCTTTGGTTTCAGAAACTGAAAAATTAGCCAGAATTTATCCTTATGCTTCACCAGAAGAATTAAAGGTCAAAAGTATTGTTAATTATTTAACTCAAGATCTCACTTTTGAACAAATAGACAGATTGGAAAAATTGGTGAAATTGGTTGTTGAAAGAAAAATGAGCACTCAAATGCTTTATGATTTTTTAGTGTCCCCGTTTGACAAAGGAGGAGTAGAACTCAATCAAGCTAGAGCCCAAGAAATGATTCAAAAGTTAGAGGATGTATTAAAAAGATCAATCGAAGTAAAAAGATTTAGAAGAAAGCTAGAGGAAGAGGAGCTAGATGAAACAAAAATTCATGTGAGAAGATTAAGGATGGCGCTTTTGGATCAATTTGAGGGAGAAGTAAAACCAATTCAGGTTAAAAGATTAGAAGAAGCAATAGAGGATAGGTTGGCAGGCTATATCACAAAAGATGAATTTTTTAGAAAACTTGATTTGCCAATTGAGAAAGGGGGCGCAGGATTTAAAAGAAATACTGCTAAAAAATTTACAGTTTACTTGGAAAAATTAATTGCTCAAGGAGTATGAGAGCTCAAGATATTTTCAACCTTTCAATCAGAGCTTTTAGAACAAGACCGACAAGAACTGGCTTGACAATTTTAGGTATGGGAGTTGGTTTTGCTGCAGTCGTAGTTTTGGTTGGTTTTGGTTATGGTTTGCAACAAATTATGTTAGAAAGAATTATTTTTGGTGAGGCTCTTTTAAGTTTGAATGTGACAAACCCTGCTTCAAAAATTGTCACTTTAACACAAGAAAAAATTAATGAAATTTCAAAAATTGAAAATGTAGAAAGAGTTTCACCTTTAGCAGCCTTTCCTAGTTTGATCTCTTTTCAAAATATTTCCACAAATATTACTTTAAACGGAGTTAACGAAGATTATTTCAGCTTAGCAGGTATTAAAATTTTAAATGGAGAATTTTTTAAAAAAGGAGAAAAGGATAAAGTTGTAGTTTCTACTACTGTGTTGAAGTTATTCAACAAACAAGCAGAAGAGATTTTAAATCAACCTGTAAAGTTCAAAGTTCTTTTAACAAAACCTGGAACTGAAGAAAAAGAAGAGATAGCTTTGCCTTACACTTACTTTGTTAAGGGAGTAATTGAAAATCCTCTTCCAATTGTTTTCATTCCTCTTTCTGAATTAACTTCTCAGTTTTCGTTTCCTTATTATGAATCAGCAAGAGTAAAAGTTGCTCAAAATAAATTTTTGAGCGAAATTCAAACAAAAATCATTGAAATGGGATTCAACGTCACTGCCCTATCAAAAACGGTAGAACAAGCAAACAAAGTTTTCAGGGCAATTCAGTTTACCCTAGGACTTTTTGGAGCAATAGCTCTTATTGTTTCTGCAATCGGAATGTTTAACACAATGACAGTTACTCTTTTGGAAAGAACGAACGAAATTGGTATAATGAGAACCATAGGAGCCTCTTCAAAAGACATTATGATGATGTTTCTGGGAGAATCTACTCTAATGGGTTTTTGTGGAGGAGTGGTTGGGATTATAATGGGTGTGAGTGTGGGGAAATTGATTAATTTTCTTTTAAATTTGGTGGCTGTTAGAATGGGAGGTGTTGCGATAAAATTGGTTATTTTCCCAATTCCTTTTTTACTCTTTATAATTTTGTTCTCATTCGTGATGGGATTTTTAACTGGGCTTTTTCCTGCAAGACGTGCTGCTTCTCTTAATCCTTTAGAAGCGATAAGATATAAATAAGATTTTCATAATTGATACAATTTTTCGGGATTTATGGTAGAATTAAAAAAGAAACAAAAATTAAAAAGGTCGAGGCAAATTAAAAATAACAAATGCCAGAAAAAGTTAAGAAAAATCTTTTTTCAGCGATCGCTGGAGGGCTACTAGTTTTTTTGCTTTTAACAATAGTTCTTAATGGAAAATGGAATGTTCAGAAAGCAAAGGCAGATACGGTCACTACTACTGTAACAGTTGTTAATTCAGCTCCTCAGTGGACAGTTTATCCTTTTGAAGATCCAGTCTCAGCCACGACTACTCCAACCAATGTTGGAGCTTACGTTACCTTCAAGGCAGTAGCAACCGATGCCAACGCTGATGATTATTTCTTGGCAGTTTGCAAGAGTGACAGAGTTACTCCAAATGCAGGAGCTCCTCCAACTTGCAACGATGGAGCTTGGTGTGTATCTGCAACGACAACTTCAGGAACCACTTCAACTTGCTCTTATTTAGTTCAAGAAACAGATACTTCAGAAACTTATGAGTGGTATGCTTTCGTTTGCGATGCTTTTGAAGGACAACCACTTTGTAGTTCTGTTTCACAAGGGGAAGGTGCTTCTGGTTCTCCTTTTGTAGTAAATCACAGACCAAATTTCACTTCAGTATCTAATGATAGTCCAAAAAATCCAGGACAGACAGTAACTTGGACGACTGTTGCTTCTGACCCAGATACCTTGAGGGGAGGAGACAATATTAAACTCTTTGTTTGTTCAACAAACGAATTTAATCCTTCAACAGGATGTGTTGGGGAAACTCTGGCAACTTCAACTTTTGCTACGTCAAATCCATCTGCAAGCTATAACATTCCGATTCCAAAACCAGACAAAACTTACGATGGATATGTTTTCATCATAGATGAGTTCAATTTAGCTGCTACTGGAACCGCTCAAGGATCAAACAGCCCATGGACAGTAAATAATGTCCCCCCGACAGTAGTTACATCAACGATCACTATTTACAATTGGGACGGAGCGACTGACAGACTTATTCTCACAACAGAGGCTGGCACTACCACTGGATTCAAAATAAGATATCAAATTATCGACAACAACAGTTGTTGGGCAGAAGGAGGCGGAAGCGAAATTTCAAATATTTTAGCTTATGTTTATCGATCAGGAATTGGACAAGCAGGTTGTGATAGTGCTGGAGAAGCTAATAATAACAATTGTTATCCAGAAATTACTAATTTTGAATTGGATTCTTGTTCAGGGCCAGAACAAGGTTATATCTGGGCAACGACAACTTTTACTCTCTGGTATCATGCAGATCCGACTGTAACCTCAACTCCTTGGGAAAGTGATGTTTGGAAAGCCTCAATTAAAGCTATAGATGATGATGGAGCATCTTCCGATCTAGTAGAAGGTGGCGAAATTGAATTGGATGCATTTTTAGCCTTAGCTATTGAAGAATCTGCAATTAATTATGGAAGCGTTATCCCAGGAGAACCATCAGAAGAACAAACGACAACTATTAAAGCTACTGGCAATACTGGTTTAGATCAAGATTTAGGAGGAAATCCAATGCTATGTAGCCAACCAGGGAATTGTGGGAATAGCACAATTTCCGTGGACAGACAGTATTGGTATTTAACTTCTGGAACTGAGTGGGGCGCACCAACTAGCACTTATCAGAACTTTTTGTCTGCAAGCACGACTCCGGTTTATTGTCAGTTAGAATGTCCAAAAAGTACGAGTACCACTCCAGCATCAAAACCGACTTATTGGAAAATAAAGGTTGAAACTGAACAAGCAAGAGGACTTTACACTGGATTGAATTACTTCTTTGCCAGAATGAGCACTTCCAGCGCTTGGTAAGCTAAAGTTTTTATCATTTTTAACCAGAAATGACTTCCCAAGAAAATTGGGGAAAAATTGGGTTATTAATATTATTTTTATTGTTTTTTTACCAAACAGCTTTTGCTGGTTTTGGAATTTCCCCTCCATTTTTGCGTAACGAAAATCTAACAAGAGGTTCCTATTTTGAGGAAAAAATATATTTAGTAAGAGGAGATCCGGTTGAGGATTCAAAAGTTACAATTACAATTAACGTTCCAGGCGCAGACAATTGGATAAAAATCGACAAGGGAACCTCTTTTATTTTGCCAAAAGGAGAAAAAGCAGTTCCGATAATAGTTAGTGTGCAAGTTCCAAACGATGCACCGTATGGAAGGTACACTGGTTTTATGCGAATTACAGTTGAACCAAAAGAAATACAACCAGGTCAAGTTGGAATTGCTCTTGGAGCTAGAGTTGAAGTTGATTTGAACGTTACTGAAAGAAAAATTTTTAGCTTTATCGTTAGGGCAGTTGAATTTTTAGATTTAGAAGAAGGCTACAAATGGTTTTTCTTTTTCATTCCTGGAAAATTGGTAATGAAAATGACAATTGAAAATGTGGGAAATTTGCCAGTAACTCCGTCTAAAGTTCATTTGGATATTTACGACATATTAAAATCAAAAATTTTGGAATCTTTAGATAGTGTAAAAATTGAAGGAAAAGTTTTACCTTTCAAAACAGATAATGTTTTTGCAATTTTCAAAACAAAACTCCCAAAGGGAAATTATTGGGTAAAATATAAAATTTACAAAGAAAAAGAAATAGTTAAAGAGGGAGAATTAGTGGTCAACATTAAAGAAAGAGGAAGCATTCCTGGGTATAAAGGATTTAGTTTTTTTGAATCTCTAATCTTGGGGAGAGAAAAAGTTTTAATTTCAATTCTGGCAATCGCTTTGGTTTTTGGAATCTTTTTAGTTTCTTTCAAAGCACTCAAAAGAATCTTTTTTAAACGAGGAAAAAAATAATTTTATGAAATTATGGAAGGAATTTTTGAAAATTTTCTTTCTAATTTTAACCTTTCTTTTAATTTTTTCTCTAAAAGTCTTTGCTCAAAAACAAGTTCCTACCATAGTTGGAATTTCAGTTTGTGGTGATGGAAGAATCGATGGTTTTGAAGTTTGCGACGGAGACAATTTCGGGGGCAAAACTTGCGCAACTTACGGATATAATCGAGGATATTTACTCTGTGTTGATAATTGCACTAGAATTTCCATTGAGCACTGTTATGTAGAACCTGGAGGAATGGGGGCAGGGGGTGGGGGATATCCTGGAGGAGCAATGAGACCTTTGGGACCCACTACCTTAATTGTTTTGGGGAAAGCCTATCCCGATACTGAAGTGAGAATTTTAAAAGATGGAAAGGAAATCGCCAGAGTAAGAACCGATTCAAAAGCAAATTTTTCCTGGCAAACAACAGATATTACTCCAGGGATTAATACCTTAAGTTTTTGGGCAGATGATAAATTTGGACTGAGATCAATTTTATATACTTTAACCTTTGAAGTAATGCCAAATGCTGTGACGACTGTTAGAGGAGCATATTTACCACCCACTATTGGGGTAGATAAAAATGTTGTAAAAAGAGGGGAAATACTAAAAATATTCGGTCAAACTATTCCAGAAGCTAAAGTTCCAGTTTACATTGCCTCGCCAGCTGAAATAATCCAAGAAACCACTTCTACAGAAAAAGGAGAATGGGACCTTTTCTTTGATACTTCTCCTTTAGAAGATGAATCAATGCACACAGCCAAATCCCAATTCAAAACAATAATAGAAGGAGCAACGGTGGTAAGCAGTTTTAGCAGATTTGTTACTTTCTATGTTGGGAAAAAGCCACCAGTTGGAATTTGTCCTGGTGCTGATTTAAACCAAGATGGGAAAGTAAATTTAATCGACTTTTCAATTTTACTTTACTATTGGGGGACTAACAATCCTTGTGCAGACCAAAACCAAGATGGAATAGTGAATTTAGTCGATTTTAGTATAATGATGTATTATTGGACAGGATAAAATGAAAATTCCAAATTCCAAATTCCAAATTCCACACCTTAAATTAAAAATTTTGGCTTTTTGTTTGTTGTTTTCAGTTTTACCATCATTTATTTTTGGTGCTGTTTTATATTTAGATCCCAAAGAAGGTGAATACGGTCTTAAGGATCATTTTGGTATTAAAATCA
Source organism: Parcubacteria bacterium GBS-2 (assembly GCA_001443025.1). Lineage (GTDB taxonomy): Bacteria > Patescibacteriota > Minisyncoccia > Minisyncoccales > GBS-2 > GBS-2. Next base: position 78,428 of record LEKP01000002.1, on the reverse strand, counting down.
GGATTGATCCGGAAGGAGAATGTATTAACACAATTTCAGTTGATTTAAGTTTTCCAAATGATACCTTAATCTTTGAAGGAGCAGATTTTGGAGATTCAATCGTTACAATCTGGGTTGAAAGACCATCAAGTTTAGATACTAAAAAAATCAATGAAACTGGAAAAATTTCTTTTTCTGGAGGAATTCCAGGTGGTTATTGTGGAAGAATTCCAGGAGATCCGGGGATGACAAATGTGATTGGTGAAATTAGGTTTTTTATACCTTCAATGATAGTAGGAGAAGTTGAAGAAAAAATTGCAGAAATTAAAATTTTAAACACTTCTCAAGTTTTTCTAAATGATGGTAGAGGAACTTTAGCAAGACTTACTCTTCAAGATTCAAAAATCAAAATTTTACCCACCTCTGGCAAAGGGTTAAATGAGTGGCGAGAAAAATTGTTAAATGATACTACCCCCCCAGAACCTTTTGAAATTCAAATTCAGAGAGATCCTGCCATTTTTGATGGAAAATATTTTATAGTTTTTTATACCACTGATAAAGAAACCGGAGTTGATTATTACATGGTAAAAGAAGGAGAAAGAGAATGGAAAATAGCAAAAAGTCCTTATTTGTTAGAAAATCAGAATTTGGATGAAGAAATAAAAGTCAAAGCAGTGGATAGAGCAGGAAACGAAACAATTGCTACTTTCTATCCAGAAAAAATAAAAGAAAAAGAAACAGTTCGACCCAAGAAAGAATTACACCCCAAGAAAATCATTCAAATTTCAATTGTTTTAATTTTAATCATAGTTAGCGTAATTGTAACTGCGTTCTTAATTAGAAAAAAACTTCAGGTTAGAAAAAAAGAGACGTAATTTAAATCCTTTTAAATTTAAAAAAATTCTGCTACAATAAAAGAATGTCTTTAAGTAAAAAATTAACTTTCAGTTTTTTAGTTGGAATTTTTTTGGGTGGAATTTTTTATAGTGGGTTTTTAGTTGGTAAATCTCAATGCAAAATTTGTCCACCAGAAGAAATTGATTTTTCGCTTTTTTGGGAGGCTTATTATAAACTTCAGGAAAAGTTTGTTGACAAATCAAGAATTGATCCAAGACAGATAATCTATGGTGCAATTTCTGGAATGGTGAAATCTTTAGGAGATCCTTACACTATTTTTTTAACGCCAGAAGAGACAAAAAGATTCATCGAAGATGTCAAAGGAACTTTTGAAGGAATAGGGATTGAGATTGGAATCAAAAAAGGACAATTGCAAGTTATTGCTCCTTTGGAGGGAACTCCAGCTTTTAGAGCAGGTTTGAAAGCAGGAGATAAAATTTTAAAAATAAACGGTACTCCAACTGTTGATTTAACCTTAGAGCAGGCTGTTTCGATGATTAGAGGTCCGAAAGGAACAAAAGTGAAATTAACGATATATAGGGAAGGGTGGGAAAAAGAGAAAGAAATTGAAATAGTAAGAGATGTAATTCAAATTCCTTCTTTGAGATGGGAAGAGAAAGATGGAATAATTTATATTAAAATTTATCACTTTACAGAAAAAGCATCTTTAGATTTTGCAAAAGCTGCAATTGAAATTTTGAGATTACCACCTCGGAAAATGATTTTGGACTTAAGGGACAATCCTGGAGGATATTTGGAGGTTGCAAAGGATATTGCAGGTTGGTTTTTAGAAAAAGGAAAAGTGGTAGTGATTGAAGACTTTGGAAATGGTGAAAGAAAAGAATACAAAAGTGAAGGTCCTTCTTATTTTTCAGATTATAAAATTGTCGTTTTAATAAACGAAGGAACGGCATCTGGCGCTGAAATTTTAGCTGGAGCCTTAAGGGACAATCTTGGTATATTATTAATTGGAGAAAAATCTTTTGGTAAGGGCTCTGTTCAAGAATTAGAAAGATTAAGAGAAGGATCTTTAAAAATAACCATTGCGAAGTGGTTGACACCACAAGGAAAGCTGATTTCAGACGTTGGTTTGGATCCTGATGAAGTTGTTAAAATTCCAGAAGATGAAGAAAGGGATTTGCAATTAGAAAGAGCAATTGAAATTCTAAAGAGCCTTTGATATAAAAAATTCTATGAAGGTAATTTTGTTAAAAGATATTGAAAATTTAGGAAAGAAATACGAAATAAAAGAAGTTTCAGATGGTTATGCAAGGAACTATTTAATTCCAAGAAAATTGGCAAAAGTTGCCAATGAGAAGAATTTGCAGTGGTTGGAAAAGCAAAAAGAAAAAGAAGAAAAGAAAGCAGAAGAGGAATTAAAGAAAGTACAGGAAGCTGCTTCAGCGATCGATGGACAAGAAATAATAATTCCAGTAAAAGTAGGGGAGAACGGACAATTCTTTGAATCGATCACTGTTCAAAAGATTTATGAAAAGCTTAAAGAAGAAGGATTTGAAATTAAAAAGAATCAAATTTTATTGGACTCTCCGATAAAGGAATTGGGCGAATTTCCAGTAAAAATTAAATTCCCTCACAATTTAGAAGCAGAAATTAAAGTGATTGTAGTCGAAGAAAAATAATGGCTGCAAGGTACATTTTCGTTTGCGGAGGAGTGATGTCTGGAATCGGAAAGGGAACTGCAACCGCCTCGATCGGTCTGATTTTAAAATCTAAAGGATTTTCGGTAGAACCAATGAAAATTGATCCTTATTTGAACATTGACGCAGGAACGATGAATCCTTTAGAACATGGTGAAGTCTTTGTAACAAGAGATGGAATAGAAACAGATCAAGATATTGGAATTTATGAAAGGTTTTTAGATCAAGAGTTAGAAAGAAAAAACTATTTGACCTCAGGCCAAGTGTATTGGAGTGTGCTGAATAAAGAAAGAAATTTTGAGTTTGGAGGAAAGTGTGTTGAAATTATTCCTCACGTAACCAATGAAATAATTTCGAGAATTAAGGAGTTGGGTAAAAAAGCAGATTTTGTTTTAGTTGAAATTGGAGGAACCGTCGGTGAGTATCAAAACCTTTTATTTTTAGAAGCAGCAAGACAAATGAAATTGGAAAACCCAAAGAGGGTTATTTTTATTTTGGTATCTTATTTGCCGATTCCTGAAATGTTAGGCGAAATGAAAACAAAACCAACTCAGACTGCTGCAAGATTATTGAACGAGGCAGGAATCCAACCAAATTTTATTTTAGCAAGATCAAAAACTCTCTTAGACGAACCAAGAAAAAGAAAAATTTCTCTTTTTTGCAATATTAAACCAGAGAATGTAATTTCAGCTCCGGATATTGAGTTTCTTTATGAGATTCCTCTCAATTTTGAAAGAGAAAGTTTGGGAAATAAAATTTTGAAAGAACTCGGAATGAAACCTAGAAAAACTGATTTGAAAGAATGGGAGACTCTAATAAAGAGAATTAAAAGTTCAAAAAAAGAATTAAAAATTGGCGTCTGTGGAAAATATTTCAAAATTGGAAAATTTATTTTGATAGATTCTTACATTTCAGTAATTGAAGCAATCAAACATGCCTGCTGGTATTTCAAAAGAAAACCAGAAATTCAATGGTTAGATGCAGAAGAGTATGAGAAACATCCAAGAAATGTTAGAGAATTAGAAAATTTTGCTGGAATTATTGTTCCAGGAGGGTTTGGGAGTAGGGGAGTAGAAGGAAAAATAAGAGCAATTGAGTTTTGTAGAAAGAATAAAATTCCTTATTTGGGTCTTTGTCTTGGAATGCAACTTGCGATTATTGAATTTGCAAGAAACGTTTGTGGCTTAAGAGGAGCAAATTCTACTGAATTTAATCAAAAGACCAAATATCCAGTCATTGATGTGATGCCAGAGCAAAAAGTTCTTTTGAAAGAAAAAAAATACGGAGGCACAATGAGGCTTGGAGATTACAAATGTCAAATTAAAAAAGGAACTAAAAGTTATTTGGCATATAAACAAGAAATTGTTTTTGAAAGACACAGACACAGGTACGAATTGAATAATGAATTTAGAGGAATTTTAGAGAAAAGAGGAATGGTAATGGCAGGGATCAATCCAGAAAGGGATTTAGTTGAAATTATTGAATTAAAAGATCACCCCTTTTTTGTTGCTACTCAATTCCACCCAGAATTTAAATCAAGACCTTTAAGACCTCATCCTCTGTTTAGAGAATTTATCAGAGCATGCTTGAAAAGATCAAAGAATTTATAAAAAATCATTGGGAGGAAATAATTTTAGCAAGCGGAGTAATTTTGATTTCTTTACTTTCTTTTGCAATAGGTTATATTACTGCCAAGCAAGAACAAAAACAACCAATTGAAATTGAATATGAAAGTAGCAATCATTGGAGCTTCAGTCTCGGGCCTTTATTTGGCTTGGAAACTTTCAGAAAGGGAAAATGAAGTTTTTGTTTTTGAAAAGAAAGAAAAAGTAGGAGGAAAAGTTTGCTCTGGTCTTTTTTCTGAAAGGATTTTTGAATTCATACCAGAAAGCAAAAAACTAGCGAAGAACGAAATAAATTTTTGTAAAATCAATTTCCCTAAAAAGACAATTTACCTTTATTTCAAGAAAAGGTTTTTTGTTTGCGATCGTCCAGAAATTGAGACTTTGTTGAAAAATTTAGCAGAAAGTTCTGGAGCAAAAATTTTTTTCAATAAAAATATTTCCCATTCTGATCTTGGGAAATTTTCAAAGGAATTTGATAGGATTGTTGGTTGTGATGGAGCAAACTCTATCGTTCGAGATTTTTTAAAATTGCCAAAACCAAAATTTTATTTGGGAATTAAAGGTATTGAAAAAAAAGAAAATTTTTCAAACTTTGCAGAAGTTTGGTCAACAAAAAATGGTTTTTTATGGAAAATTCCAAGAGGAAAAGAGACAGAGTGGGGGATAATGGAAGAGCCAAAGATAGCAAAAGAAATTTTTAATGATTTTTTAGAAAAACAAAATTTGAAGTTAGAAAAAATAGAATCTGCGATCATTCCTCAAGGGTTTATTATTCCAAAAAATGAAAAAATCACCCTTTGCGGAGATTCTACAGGGCTGACAAAACCTTGGAGTGGGGGAGGAGTGATATGGAGTTTGATATCAGCTAACTTGCTTTTGAAAAACTTTCCAAATTTTTTTAAATACCAAAAGGAAGCAAAATTTTTTTTCTTTCCAAATGTTATCTCTTCGAAGCTATCAAAAAAAATAGTTTATCTTCTTGGACTCAGTTTTCCTTATTCCTTATTAACAAGTTTTAAAATCGATGGCGATTTTTTAATTCCAACCCGTTATAAATTTTGACGATCGCTGTGTTTTATAACAAAGATTAAGCGACATTTATTTTATTCCGTGATATTTTTTATGGATTTCTCTTAATTGGGGTCTAGTTACATGAGTGTAAATTTGAGTAGTTGAGATATTTTTATGTCCCAAAAATTCTTGGACGATTCTTAAATCTACTCCCTTCCTCAAAAGGTCGGTCGCAAAAGAATGTCTTAAAGTGTGGCAGACTGTAGCGAGGGGAAGACCAGCCAAAATCGCATATTTTTTAACTATTCTTTCTAAACTTCTAATGGTTAATCTTGTTCCTGGTTTTTTTCCTCGATAGTTTATAAAAAGAGCTTTTTCTCTGTCTTTTCTTGTTTCTAAATATTTTCTCAACCAAAAAACTGCTCTTTCTGATAAATAAACAGTTCTCGGTCTTTGTCCCTTTCCAATTATTGTAATTTCTAAATCTTTAGTTTCAGGTTTGATTTTTATTTGCTCTTTGTTTAAATTAATTAATTCTCCAGCTCTCATTCCAGTTGAAAAGAAAGTTTCCAAAATTGCTCTATCTCTTAAACCAATTTCGTTTGAAGTATCCGGAGATTCTAGGAGTTTTTCAATTTGTTCTAAAGTTAAAAAATGGATTACTTTTTCAGTTTTTTTCTTTGGCAACTTTACTTTTTCTGGTGGCAAAGATTTTATATCTTTTTCTGCAAAAAAGTTCAAAAATTGTCTCAGCGCAATTAAGTAATAGCTCTGAGTCGATTGTTTCAGAGGTTTTTTCAGTTTCCTTGAAAGAAATGTTTTGTATTGGTAGATGTGATCGGGGGAGAGCTGATAGGGTTTTAAACTTTCCAAGTTATTTATTTTTAGCCACTCAAAAAATTTTTTCAAAAATCTTGCATAGTTTTCTTGAGTTTTTGATGAAAGTCCCTTTTCAACATCCAACCAGTCTAAAAAGTCGTTTAAGTAATCGATTATCCTTTTTTGTTTTTCTTCTTTCATGTCGTTTAACCTACATTATGCGACATTATATGTTTATAATAAGAGAAAAAACTTTATTGTCAAGATTATTTTGTTTTTCTATTTTATCTCCTTTAAAAAATTGTTTAAAAAACGGGAACGTCCTTTCTAGTATTACATTCATTATTTTTGAAAGCTGTGTTTTTATTTCCCCTTTTATCTCCTTCTCCTTTCTTTTAAATTCATGTTTAATTTCATCTTTTCTTTTTTCGTATTCCGATTTTAATAAGTAAAGAATTTTTTTCCAGATATTTTCTTTAAACCAACTCCATAGTTTTTCGAATACAGGAAGAACTTCTTCTTTCCATTTTTTTTCTAGTATTAACAAAAATTTATCAAGCTTATTAAGAACCCCTTCACTACTCCTCTCTTTTATTACTGCCAAGGTTTCAAAAGTTAAAATAAACGACCAAAAAGAAATTAATAAAGCGCAAATTATTTTTTTCACGATGATTTAATTAATTCTTTTGCCCTTTTTATTCTGAGTATGGTTTTTTCTTTTTCTAAAATTTCGGCAATTTCAAAGGGACCTGCCGAGGCTTTTTTCCCTGTTAAAGCCACTCTAAACGGCCAAAGCAAATATCCCCTATCCCCTGCTTCTTTACCAATATCTTCTGAAAATTTCCTAGCTTCTTCCATTAAGGTCTCTTCTAGTTTCTTTCTATCCCATTCTTTTATTTTATGTAATACATTCTCTAATCTGTCAAGAGCTTTTAAAACTTCTTCGTCGTTCATATCTTTCCATTTTAATAGATTTTTTTCGTAAGTTAGTTCTTTTTTGAAGAAAAAATCAGTTAATTCAACGATCTCCGACAGCCTCTTCAATCTTTGTTGATAAATTTCAACAATCTTTTTTATAGTTTCAATATTTATCTCTTCACCAGTCTCTGAGATTTTATAAACTGGCACAATTTCTTTTGCACCATAGGCAGGAGGATATTGAGATTCAGCGAATTCAACTTTTATTAACCCCGCTTCGATTAAATAAAAGACACATAATTCTGTAAGTTTTTCTAAAGGCTTCTGTCTTATGTAAAATCCATTTAAAAAGTCCAATTTTTTTATATTAAAAACTGCTGGCGATTTTTGAACATTCTCTAAAGAAAATTCTTTTATTAAAGACGACATTGAAAAAAATTCTCTGCTGTCACCAGGATTCCACCCAAGTAGTGCCATAAAATTCACCAGAGCTTCTGGTAAGTATCCCATTTTTTTATATTCTGAAATTGAAGTGGCTCCATGTCTTTTTGAAAGTTTAGATCTATCAGGTCCTAAGATTAAAGGAATATGAGCATAATAAGGCGTTGGAAATCCTAAGGCTTCTTGAAGTAAGATTTGTTTTGGAGTGTTTGAAATATGATCTTCAGCCCTTATGACATGAGAAATTCTCATTTCAAAATCATCAACTACACAGGCAAAATTATAAAGTGGTGAATCAAAACCTTTCGCAATGACAAAATCACCGCTTAATGACATATCAAACTCAATCTTTCCTCTAATTAGATCATTAAACCATACTTTTTTAGGAGGAACTTTAAATCTGATTACAAAAGGTTTTCTCTCTTTTTTATATTTTTCAACTATTTCCTTTGGTAAGTTTCGACATTTACCAGAATATTTTGGAGGTTGGCCGATTGATAAAAGATATTGCCTTTCTGCTTCTAATTCTTCTGGGGAGCAAAAGCAATAATATGCCTTCCCTTCTTCAAGAAGTTTTTTTAAATATTTTTCATAAATTTCTCCTCTTTGAGACTGTCTATAAGGACCGTGCTTCCCTCCTATATCAGGACCTTCGTCCCATTCAATCCCTAACCATTTTAAATTTTCAATAATATCTTGTTCATATTCCAATCGAGTTCTTTCTTTATCTGTATCCTCTATTCTTAATATAAAAAATCCATTATTTTTTTTGGCAAAAAGAAAGTTAAAAAGAGCAGTTCTCGCACTACCAATGTGTAAAAAGCCTGTTGGGGAAGGAGCGAATCTTACTCGTACCTCTCCAGGCTGGATAAATTTAAATTCAGAGTTCATTACTTAAATTTTATCGCTATCTTTTTAAAAATTCAAAAATATAATAAGCAATTACTTTTGCCGCTAAAGGCCGCGCAAAATCTTTAGCTGCTTTTATCATGGTTTCCAATTCTTCTTTGTTCTCAAAAAGAGCTTTGAGCCTTTCAAGGAAAAAACCTGGAGTGAAATTCTTTTCTTCAATCACAATAGTTGCTTTATGCTCAAAATAAGAATAGGCATTTTTTACTTGATGATCTTGAGCTGATTCAGGAAGAGGAATTAAAATTGAAGGTTTGGCTAATGCAGCAATTTCAAAAATCGTTCCAGATCCCGATCTGGCAACTACCAGATCACATACAGCATAGGCTTTCTTCAATTCCTCTTCTTTTAAAAATGGAACAGGGTGATAATATTTTTTTAACTCTTCTTCTATGATTGCGTTAGCCTCGGCCTCTACTTGTTTGAAATTTTTTACCCCAGTTTGATGAATTAATTCGAAATTTTCTAAAAGGTTGTTTAAAATTGTTAAAATTTTTTCATTTATTCTTTGAGCTCCTTGAGAACCTCCTAAGATTAAAATTACCGGTTTTTCTCCTGTGATTTTAAAATACTGTTTTCCTTCTTCTCTATTTCCATTTAATAACTCAGTCCTTATTGGGTTTCCGACAACTATAACTCTGTCTAGAGGAAAATAAAGAGTTTTTGGAAATGAAACAAAAATTTCCAAGGCAAACCTTGCTAAAATTCTGTTTGCCAAGCCTGGAACTACATCAGACTCGTGAAGGAAAATTGGAATTCTCAAAATCCACCCTGCAATTACCGCGGGAAAAGACCCATACCCCCCTTTTGAAAAAATTAAATCGGGATTAATCAGAAAAAGATGGAAAAAAGCCTGAGCTACTCCAATTGATATTTTAAACAAATCAACTATGTTTTGAAAAAAACTTTGAAAATTTAAATATCTCCTAAACTTTCCACAAATTATCCATTTAATTTTGATATTTTCGTATGAAAGATAAATTTGGGCAATTTCGTCTTTTGGGCCAATATAAAAAATTTCAAATTTTTCACCTGCAATTTTTTTGAGCTCTCTAATTATTGCAATAATTGGAAAAATATGCCCACCTGTTCCTCCTCCAGTGAATACTATTTTCATGATTTTGAAATTTTTAATAAAATACCGACCGCCGCCATCTCAGAAATCAGATGAGATCCCCCATAACTCAAAAAAGGAAATGGAATTCCGGTAAGTGGTAAAATTCTTGTCATTGCTCCAATATTAAGAAAAGTTTGAAAACAAATCCAGAACGAAATTCCAAAAACCAAAAGTCGTTCAAACTCGTTCTGTCTTTCTTTTCCAATCTTAAATGATTTCCAAAAAAACATCAAATACAAGATAATTAAAAACAAGCATCCCAAAAAACCAGATTCTTCAGCGAATACTGCAAAAATTGCATCTGAAAAAGATTGAGGTAAAAATCCAAATTTCTGTTGTGAAAGACCAAAACCCAAACCAAATAATTTTCCAGAACCAATAGCGATTAAAACCTGTTTTATTTGATAACCTATGCCTAAAGGGTCAAGGTCTGGATTTAAAAATGTTAAAATTCTATGCATTCGATATGTAGAAGTTTTTATTAAAGGGATGAGGAGCAAAATTGCCAAAACCAAGATTGAAAAAGTTTGCCACATTGGAGTTTTTGCCAAAAAAAACATTACTAAAGCAGTTGCAAAAATTATTCCAAATGTAGAAACGTCAGGCTGAGCAAGAAGAAAAATTCCTATTAAAGAGAGAATAATTAAAAAAGCAACAAGAGTTTGGTTAAAATTTTTAGTTTTCTTTTTGGTCCGCGTTTCAAGCCAAGCTGCTAAATAAACAATGAAAGCCAGCTTTAAAAATTCAGATGGCTGGAATGAAAAAGGACCAAAACCTATCCATCTTGTTCCACCCCTAATTGTTATTCCGATTCCTGGGATAAATACCAATGCGGTAAAAACCAAGGTAATTAAGAGAAAAATTGGAGAGTATTTTTTTAATAAATTTAAATCAATTTTATAAAAAAACAAAAGTAAAATTACGCCAGGAATTAACCCATAAATTATCTGATGGCGAAAATAATAAAAACTTTCACCGTATTTTTCTTGAGAAATTGGCGCAGAGACACTAGCTAAAATTAGAAAATTCCCTATCAAAATAAAGAGAAAAATACTTAAAAGGAAAAGGTCAGGATTTTTCCCCACAAGATTTTTTCCCATAATATTTTACATACTTTTTAAATAAATCCCCCCTTTCCTTATAATCTTTGAAAATTCCAAAAGAAGGTGACGCAGGAGACAAAAGACATATTCTTCTTTTTTCTGTAATTTTAAAAGCGGTTTTTACAGCATCTTTCATGTTTTGAACTAAGATTGCCTTTGGTAGTTCAGAACCGTTCTTCACTTGATTCAAAATCTCTCGCCAAATTTTTTCCCCAGTTTCGGGGAACAAAATCAAATTTTTAACTTTCATTTTTAAAACTTCTTTTACCAATTCTTTAAAATTCAATCCCCTATCATATCCTCCTAAAATTAAAGTTTGAACCCTTTCACCAAGAGTTTTAAGGGCAAAAATGGTAGTTTGAGGAATTGTTGAAAGAGAATCGTTGAAAAATTCAATTCCCTTGAATTTTCCAACATACTCTAATCTATGAGGCAAGGGGTTAAATTTTTCAATTGCTCTTTTAATTTTTTCTTTTTTGACTCCAAAAATTTTTCCAACCTCAATTGCACAAGCAATGTTTAATCCATAAAATTCCCCATAAAAAGGAATTTTCTTTATTCCAATATCCTTGAGCATTTTGGAATAATCTTTTATTGGGATTTTTTTTGCTTTTGTTTTTTTTGCAATTTCCCTTACGTTTTTATCTTTGAAATTATAAATCAAAAAATCGTTTTTTCTTTGCCAAAGAGTAATATTTGCCTTTGCCATTAAATATTCCTTAAAATCTTTGTAATAATCCAAGTGCTCAGGATAAATGTTTAGAAAAACAGCGACATGAGGAGAGATTTTTAAATTATAAAGTTGGTGAGAGGACAGCTCATAAACGAAAATTTCATCCTCTCTTTGAGAGATTAGATAATTTAGAACCGGTTTCCCTATGTTACCTACTAGATGGACTTTTAACCCTCCTTCCTTCAAAACCTTGTATATTAAACTCGCAGTGGTGCTTTTTCCTTTGGTTCCTGTTATTCCAACAACTTTACATTTGCAATTTTGAAGAAAAATTTCAGTTTGAGAAGTAATTTTCTCTTCTTTATAAGCTCTTTCAACTTCTGGCAGATGAATCGGAACTCCTGGCGATTTGATAATAACATCATAATTTTTTAATGCCTTCAAATAACTTTTTCCTAAATACCATTTAACTCTCTTGAGTTTTCGGTCTGTAGCCTGCAATTTGCAATTTGGATTCTGATCAGCAATTCCAATGATTTTTCCTGGAAAAATTTTACTCAAAAATTCAAAAGTATCTTTTCCTTCCTTTCCAAGCCCCAAAATTAAAATTTTTTTATTTTTTAATTCTTCCAATTTCATATTAGATTATAGCAAAGAGGAAAATTTTTTGAGCAAAAAAGGCAATTTTTGATTTTCTCTCTTCCATCTTTCAAGCGAAAGTTTAAAAGCTAAAAAACTTTCTTTTTTTGTCCCAACGCATTCAAATGGTTTGAATTTTTTCTTCCCTATTAACTGGAACATTAAAGGAAGTAAATTTTTATCTTCAAAAAGGTTTTTCCCAAAAATTTTCATTACTTTTTCCCCGATAAAAGGATAAAGAGAAGTAAAAACAAAAAGACACTTTGGACACTCACCGCACCACTTCTTAATCGGTTTTTTTGTTCCAGATTTTGTTTGGAAAGCGACATTGCAACTCAAGAAAGCGTTGAAATATTGAGGAAATTGGGAAAATAAAGCTGAAATTTCAAGTTCATAAAGATTTCTTAATAAAGAAAAGCATTCTACGTTTTTTGCTAAATATTTTTTTGAATAAAATCTGAACTTTTTTTCAAAATCTTCACTCTTTGAGTATTGATGGTTAATGATTCTTCCAAGATATTTCAGGTTACCTTCGTTTGAACTTTTTTCATTTGAAAAAGCAATAAACTTACAATTTTTCAAAACAGCAACTAAAACCGATAAAAAACACAAATAAGCAGTAAATGGAGTATGACCATTTAAAAATCCTCTTTGATTTAGCATCAAAAGTTTTTTGTCTATCTCTCTTTTAACAAAAATTCTTTTTTTGACTCCAGAAATTTTAATTATTTTCTTTTGGTTTTTGTTTGGGTTCAAACAAAACAAAATCAAATCTTTTTTCATTTTCTTTAAATATTCAATAGTCACTACAGAATCTTTCCCCCCACCTACTGGAACCAAAATTCTGTTTTCATTCAATCTTCCTTCAAATCTTTCAAATTTTTCTCCAAAGCCTTCAATTTTTAAGAAATTTTTTTCTAAAAAATTGATTTTGTTTTCAAAGAAGAATTGTCCCATTCCTTTCAAAATCAGCTCTTTCCACCATTTAATTTGTTCTTTGTTTAAAGCCCCTGCTAAAATTTCAATCTTTGGAGAGCAAGTTGCTTTCCAATAACTCAAAATTTCAATTATTCCTAGATTGAATATTAAATTTTTCAACGCTCTCTCTCCTACTCTTTTAATTTCTCTTTCTCTAATCCCTTCAATCAAAACTTTTGGGGAAAATCGAATATTAGGTTCTATTTTAAAATTAAAAAAAATCTCAAGCCCCTTCTTTTTCAATTTGAAATCAAATGAATTAAAAACAAATTTTGGATATTTTTTTCTTAAAGTTTTTGCGATCATCTTAAAAGCCTAATTGCCACTCCCAAAATTGCAAAAACAAAAGATAAAACCCAAAATCTCATCACTATTTGATATGGAGGCCAACCTTTAGCTTCCAAATGGTGATGAATTGGAGTGGACAACCAAATTTTCTTTTTTCTAATTTTTTTCGATAAAAGCTGTAAAATTACAGAGCCAACTTCTATTACCAAAATCCCACCGATGATTGGTAAAACCAAAACTGAATCTGTCAAAAAAGAAACTACAGCTATGGTGACAGTCAATCCCATCACACCGGTTTCTCCCATGTAAAACCTTGCTGGTGGAATGTTATACCATAAAAATGCAAAAAGAGCGCCAACGATCGATCCACAAAAAGTTGCTAAATCTATTTTTCCCTGAGAAAATGCCAAAATTGAAAAGGCACCAAAAATTGAAGCAAAAACTCCACCAGCTAAACCATCCAAACCATCAACTATTCCCCCTGCCCAGCAAGCTAAAGTAACAATTACAAAAAGAAGAATTATCCAAGGACCGATATTGATATCAATACCAGCTGGAAAATTAAACAATAAAGGAATATGGACCTGGTTCCATCCTAATTTATAATAAAACCACCAACCACCGATTAATCCAATTAAAGAAATAATTAAAAACCTTCTCCAAAAACTCATTCCTCCACCAAGATATTTTCCTTTTCCAAAGACAACTAGTATATCATCAATCAATCCAATAATCGATGCTGAAACTAATGCAAATAGAGGAAGCCAAGTTTCCTTTCTTGATAGAAAATTCAATTTCTCTAGCCACCAAATTCCAGTAATTTTTGCTAAAATAAAAGTCAAAAAAATAACAAAAACCAATGAACTCCAGATTAATAGTCCTCCGCCCCTTGGTACAGAAACCTCCCTTTCTTTATGCAATGAATAAAAAATCTCTGCTTTTTCTCCTGAGATTGCACTTTCTCTAGCCTTCTTTTTCCAGAACTTAATTTTGTTTAAAAACTTAATTAAAATTGGAGCAAAAGCTAAAGAAAGAGTAGCAGTTACTCCAGAAAAAAACAAAACTTTAACAACCGCAAAAGCAAAATCAAATTTTTCCATTAATCCAATCTACCAATTTTTGCATTTGCAAAAACCTTTCTTCTCTCGATTTCGCACCTAAGATTACGTTTAAGAAATAATCACCCTTGTCATTTGAAAAAACTAAAAAAATACAACCGCCAGCTTCATTAGTATAGCCAGTTTTCATTCCGATTAGATATTGATTTTCCAAAAGCTGAATTTTATTTTTCAGATTAGAGAATTCAAATATTAGAGGATAATTTTTGAGAATATACTTCCCAAGCAAAACCAAATCTCTGGCAGTTGAATAATTAAAATGGTCTTTATTTTCCAAACTCCATTTTAAATTTTCGGGATCCAAACCCGTAGGATTTGAAAAATAAGTATTTTCCAAACCAATTTCTTTTGCCTTCTGATTCATTCTATTTACGAAATTTTTAACATCGATTTGTTCTGCTAATGCAAACGCTGCGTCGTTGCTCGAGAAAAAGAGCATGAAATTTAAAAGATCATAAATTGTTTTTCTTTCTCCAGGTTTCAGATTTCCATATTCCGGGACATCAATTTGAAAAGCTGCCTCTCTTGAAATTTTAACCTCTTTATTAAGAGGATAATTTTCTGGGTCTTCAATTACAACTAAAGCAGTCATTAATTTTGTTAAAGAGGCAATTGGCAAAATTTCATCTTCATTTTTTGAATACAAAACCTTCTCTGATATTTTCTTTTTTGGGTTCAATCTCAAAGAGATCACTGCTTTGACTTCTAAATCTGGTAGAGATTTTTTTTGTCTTTCAATTTTTACAAAATTTATTTCTTCTAGTGGTTTTGTAATTTGAGCAGTAAAAAAATTTTCTAGTTTCGTTTGTGAAAAATTTAAGAAATAAGTTAAAAATCCACCAAGGAAAATTCCAAAACAAAATATAAACAAATTTTTTCTCATTTTTTCTTTTTTAATCTAATATCGACTCTTTGTAAATCTCTCGGGAATAAAGAAGCTTCTCTGATGTTTTCTAAGCCTAGAATCTGTTTTGTTATTCTTTCCGCGCCAATTGCAAAACCTCCTTCAGGGGGCATTCCGTATTTGAAAGCCTGAAGGTAATATTTAAAATTTTTTGGGTCAAGTTTGAACCTTTTCATTTTTTTGACTAAATATTTGTAATCGTTAATCCTTTGCCCCCCCGTTACAATTTCTAAACCTCTGAACAAAAGATCAAAGCTCAAAGTATATTCTGAGTTCTCTGGGTCTTCAAAAGTATAAAATGGTCTCTTTGAGGTTGGGAAATGAGTAATAAAAACTAATTCACAATTGAATTTCTCTTTTGCATAGTTGCAAATTTCTCTTTCATCTTCTGGATCTAGATCAGGGTTTTCTCTTTTATCTTTCCCCGTTCTTTTTAAAATTATTTCTTGAGCTTCCCTAAGTTTTAGCCTTGGTATTTTCCCTTTTATCTCTGGAATTTTTGCTCCCCACATTTCAAGCTCTTTTTTACAATTTCTTTCAACATCAGAAAAAATATTTTTGACCACAATTTCACAAGTTTCCATTAAATCTTCCCAAGATTCAATAAATCCCATTTCGCAATCCAAAGAAATATACTCTGTTAAGTGACGAGTAGTAATTGAAGGTTCTGCCCTGAAAGCTTTGCAAACCGTGAAAACTCTTTCAAAAACCGAAACCAAAATTTGCTTGTATAACTGAGGAGATTGAGCCAAATAAGCATCTTTATCAAAATAGTCAACATGGAAAACCTCAGCTCCTCCTTCAGTTGCCGATGCTACGATGGTTGGAGCTTCAAATTCAAAAAATCCAAGATTTTTCATTGTTTTTCTAAAACTATCAATAATTTCTCTTTGGACCCTAAAAATTGCCCTTTGCTTTTCGTTCCGTAAAGTTAAGGGTCTAAAATCCAAAAGTTTTGGTAAAGAAAGTTTTAAACTTTTGATATCAAATGGTAATTTTTGAGATTTTACTAAAATTTTAATTTTTTCTGCTTTCAATTCCACATTTCCAGTCTCCAATTTCGGATTTATCATTTCTTTTGGTCTTTCTTTTACTTCCCCCTCCACTTCCAAAACATCTTCTTCTTTTATTCCTTCTGCTATTTTTGAGTGTGCAACTACTTGCAAAACCCCACTTTTATCTCTTAAATCCAAAAAAACAATTTTTCCGTGATCTCTTCTTGAATTGACCCATCCTGCAACTTTTATTTTTTTACCAAGATACCCTTTTGTTTCTATATTTAATACGCGCATAAATTATAAAAACTTTATAAATGGAAGATATTTTTTAGCAACTTCTAACCACCATTCATCGCTGTCAGTTTGAAAAATTAACTTTCCTAATTCTTTTCCACTTTTGGTTTTTAACCTTGATAAAGAAACATCCAACCACTTTTTTGCTTTTTTATTTCCCGAGTCAAAAACCTCCTTTTCCAATAACATTCCAGCTAATACATCCGCATCTTTCACGATTTTTGCTTCTTTGCTTTTTTCTTCAAAGAATTCTTTAAAAAGCTCTTTTATTTCGAAATTTTTTAAATCATAAGTTTCGGATATTTCATCAACTATTTTTGGTTCGTTTAAGGGGTCTGAATAAAACTTATTAATCAAATTTCTTTCCCCTCCCCTAGCCTCAGCCAAATCATGGATTAAAGCCATTTTAATCACTTTGTCTTTGTTAGCTTGTTCTAACTCCGCCAATATCCATCCGATTATTGAAGTGTAGAAACTATGTTCAGCTACATTTTCTTTTAAAGGAATTTTCAGATAAGGAAGGGAGGCTCTTGGAAGATATTTTAAAATCCTCGTCTCAAACAAAAAATCAGTCAATTTTTTTAATTTTGAGCTTGTTTTTTCTACTTTCTTTGCCATTTTTTAATAATACCTCACTTTCTATAAAAATGAAAGAGTTCTCCCCAAAGTGCAGAGTAAATTTTATAATCCCACCGGTCTGACCCATGTGGAGTTATTTTGAGCTTGAGAAAGAAATTGACAATTTTAAAAAATATTCTCTGCTATTCCAATGTTTTTAAGAATATTGGAATAAGTATTTCAAAATTTCAGTTTTTCGCAATTGTGAAACAATGAAATTTTAGATAAAAAACCGAAAATATCGTTCACTTCAGATATTTTTTTATTTTCTCAGTGATTTCTGTTGGAGTATAGTTTGTCTTGATCAAATACTCTTTTACCCCAAGTTCAATTGCTTCTTTCTTTACTCTTGGATCATCGTAGTTTGAAAAAGCGATTACTGGAATTTCAGATATATCTTTATCTTCTTTTTGCCTTTTTAAAAAAGAAACCCCGTTTTCGACGGGGAGCAAAATATCAAGCAAAATCAGATCAGGTCTTTCTCTTTTTACCAATTCTATTCCCTCTTTCACATCAAAAGCCAAACACACTTCAAAGCCTTCCATTTCCAATTTCTCCTTGTACATCTCTGCTAAAACCTTTTCATCCTCAATTATTAAAATTTTCTTCATGGAACTTTAATCCATGTTTACTCCCAATTTTTCTTTTAGCACTGCCTTAATTTTCTTTATTTCAGCTTTCATCAAAGTAAATTCATCTTCTAAATCAGTACAATCTTTTTAAGAATTTATCTAAAGTCGTAACAAGCAGTGCAATCTTTTGATTTAATCTGATCTCCACTTTTTCTAATCTTTTTTCTAAAAGGGAAAATCTATAGTCGATATATTTTTGCTGCTTTAATAGTCTTTCATCGACTGCATCAAGAATAACATTGGTTTGTTTGTTAAGAAGTTTTTCAATTTCCTTTTTAGTCAATTTTTCTGTGATTTTCCGAGCCATGCTTTTCTACTTTTATAGTAAATCTTCAAAACAACAATGTCAATTTCATTTTATTGGCAATTCAACAAAGAAAGTCGATCCTTTTCCCCTTCCCTCAGACTCAGCCCAAATTTTTCCATTATGCATTTCAACAAACCTTCTTACAATGTAAAGCCCAAGTCCTGCTCCCTCTGTCCAAAATTTTGTTCCAGCAGTTCCCCTTGAAAATCTTTTAAAAAGTTTTTCTTTTTCCTCTTTTGTCAATCCCTCACCAGTATCTGCTATCACAATTTGCAATTTACCTTTTGACATTTGCAATTTAACATTAACTCCTCCTTCTTGGGTGTACCTTATTGCATTATCAATCAAATTCAAAATTACTTGCCTTATTTTCTCGCTATCTAACAAAACTTTTGGAACCTCTTTTGGTTCTTCAAAATTCAAATAAAGATTCTTTTCTTTTGCTTTTATAGAAAGTTCATTGATTACTTCTTTAATTATTTCTCTCAAATCCACCCTCTCCCAATTCATTTCTATTTCCCCTGCTTCAATCTTTGAGACGTTTAAAATATCGTTTACCAATTTTATTAACCTTTCATTCGATTGAAAAACATTTTCCATTTTTTCTTTTACTTTCTCTGGTAATTGTCCATAAGAACCCTCCAAGATCATTGATAAATACCCTTTAATAGCAGAAAGCGGAGTCCTCAATTGATGGGAAGTAATCGAAATGAATTCTGTTTTTGCTTGACTGATTTTTTCTATTTCCTCTCTCAACTTAATTTCTCTCAAAACACTCCGAATTAAAAAATAACCAAAAATGCAAAATAAGATAAAAATCAAGATATTAATAAATCTCCACAAAATTGTCGGCGCTGTAAAAATTTGAACTATTAGCAATAATCCAATTATTCCAACTAAAATTTCAGTTAAAATTACTTCAATACCAAAAAGGTGTTTTGCAAAAATTGCATAGGCTGTAAATCCAAGAAAGAAAATTATGGAAAGATTGCCAAACCAATAATATTCATAAGTACCCCGCAAATGAGGCACAATTACGTTAAAGATAATATTTGCGAAGAGAAAAATTAAAAAACCCATTATAAAATATTTTATTTGTAGTTTTTCGTGAGAAGGGAGTTTGAAAAATTTCTTAATTAAAATAAAGAGAGAGGCAATCCATCCACATCCTAAGAAAGCGAAAAGGGGAAATAATTCACCAAGTACCAGGTCAGTTCCCCAAGGAGTTTTTCTAACATCTCGAATTATTAAGGAAGTAAAAAGCGCTAAGATGCTAATAAAGATCCCAAAAATTAAATAAAATTTATTGATTATGCGGAAAAATGGAGAAATTTTTTCTTTGCGAGGAAAGTAAAAGCTAAAAAAATAAACAGTTATAAAAAAAAGAGAAAGAAAAAAATAAATAATTCTATTAAATAAAAGCGCATTTTGAAATAGAAATGGAAAGTCAGAAAGATACGCAAAAGTAATCCAACCTAGAGCGAAAAGAGTCATTAAAAAAAAGAGCTGGTTGGTTGGGTTTTTAATATCTTTTTGTAATACCAAAATTCCAATTCCTAATCCTGAAAAATCAATAACAATTACTAAAACCTGATAGAGCAAGAAATACAAATCCATTATTTAAATTAAATTATATAACTATTGGCTTAAATTTACCAGATTTAGTAGGAGCAAATTCTTTTTCTCCAAATTTTCTAATAATAATTTCCGGATCGCACAAAGTAGGATTATCTTGATAAGATCTTCTGAAATCGTAATTTACTTCTAACAGATGATTAAGAATCTTATCACGATACTCTTTTTTCAACTTTTCTATTTCATTACTTGAAAGCTGAATATCTTTTTTCAATTCCAAATATACTGCAAATTTTACATTTCCTCCCTCTAACTCTTTTTTCCCAATTTTTACACTGTTAAAGTGAGGAGATTTTTCTATAATCTCTTTGACTTGATAATGAAAAACGTTAGCTCCATCTAAAGAAACTGCAGCCTCCCTACCCTTTATTAAAACTAAAGGTTGTTTCATTAAATAATATGAGTGCAATTTCTCTCTCAAAAGTTCTTGAATATTTATTCCACCCTCTTTCAGAATAGTATTCATTTCTTCAAAAAGAATAATTTCTCCCAGGTCTTTGATATTATATCTTACAAGTGGAACCGCTCCCCCGGTTGTAATTATTAGATAGTCATCTTCCTCTTCTATAAAATATGCCAAAGGGTTTACTTGTACTAAAGAGCCCTCTAATTCAATCCCTCTTTTTCTTAGTCCTTCTTGGATTTTTGGATTTGTTTGAATTATTTCCTCCAATAAATTAGTGAATGGATTCCCAAAACCAATTCCTCCTGCGTCGGCCGCCCCATAAACAGCGAGAATAAACGTATAATCTTCTTTTTCTCCTAAAACCTCCGCTTTAATTTTTGCTTTCATTTTTGGAGGACACGGTTCCCCCCCATAACACCATTTGACGTTATAATTTTTCCAATTTATTCCTACCTTTTTTCCTTCTTCTATTAAAATTCTAAACAAAGAAGGATAACAGAAAATAACGGTCTGGTCATACTTATCTAGAAAGCCTGTTAAGATTTGTAAAACTCCCTCAAGGTCTGAACCTGGCGTAGCAACACTCACCTTATTTTTATTGCGCAAGGCAATATCTTTCACAACAAAATTAACCAATTCTCCGGCTATGTAATTTCCTAAAGAAAAAGCCACTATCGCTAAAGTTGAAAGTTTATGAATTTGATAAACATCGCGAAAAATTAGTTCAAAATAACGTGAAGTCATTTTATCTTGAAATGCTGTTCGCGGCCAATAAATAGGTTTATCCATGGTTCCAGAAGAAGTAGAAATAGTAAATAAATCCTCATAAGGAACAGCTAATCTTTCTTTGAGATCATAAGCCAAAATGTAATTTTCTTTAGTAAGAAGTGGTACATATTTCTTAAAGTCTTCTAACGTTTGAATTTTTGTATGATCAGTTATCCCATGTTTTTTTAAAAAATCTTTATAAGCTGGGACCCTCTCTGCAGTTGCATGGAACGTTTGAAGAGCCTTCTTCTCTCCCCTCCTTTCCCACCATTCTGCAGATCTTGAAGCAAAAAATTTTAACGCCCTATCTGGGTTCGACATTATGAATTTTTGCATTAGTTCTCCTATTTTTGCCATGGTTTCGAAATTCCTTGAAAATAGACCTTATTAATATATTTTATCAAACATTTTAAAGTTTTTAAAAAAGAGGGATAGACTACAAAATGTAGTACTATCCCTTATTATTGACTATTTGTGTATAAAGCAAAGATTGGCAAGATCGAGATAAAGGAGCTTGGGCAGTGATTTCCCTTGAACTAGGTTAAGTATACAAGTGGTTACTAAAATGGAGGCACTGATTGCAGATAGTATTGTTTGAGGGTAATGAATTTCTTCCTTCAGAGTTTTCATTATTATCTCTTCGTAGTCTTGGGGGAAGTTAATGAACTGCTGAGCCTTTTGCATTAGATTTAAGAGAATTTCCAGAGGCTCCTCTCCTTTTAAGGAAAGTTCGTCTAGTTGAGTCAAAAGAATAGCGCCATGCCCAATATCAAGCGGATATAGAAACACTATTTCATTTTCTTTCGCTTTCCGAGCTAACTCCAATGAAATTAATATTCCCCCTAGAGGAGTTACCGGATCTATTCCGTCAACAATGACCCTTGCTGTAGAGAGATACTTCTCCCATATCTCTTCCAAATTCTCAAGTGTTACAAAACTCGACAACGCTATGACGTTGGCTTGGGGGTTGATAGAAAGAATTATTTCTTTCAGAGCTTCTACTTTAGGTTTTCCAATATGGTGTACCGTGTAGATTTGGTGATTCATGTTGTGTGCTTCGATGATATCTCCATCAATTAGCACGAAATTTTCTCCACCTAATCTAGCTAACATTGCGGGAACAAAAGACAACGCTCCCACTCCTACAATTGCCACTTTCAGCTTCCTTATCTTTTCTTGAGTTTCTCTAGAGATTAGGGGAAAATTCCTTTTAACCAGCTCTTCATAATTCAATCTCCCATCACCTCCTTTTTTTTAAGGTACATATTTTTATTTAGCAAATCAAAAAAATTTGTCAAGATTTTTTGACATTTTTCGAAAAAATTAGAGATATTTTCTTATTTTTTCTACTAGTTGTTGTGGAGTATAATCGGTTTTCAATAAATATTCTTTCACTCCTAATTCAAATGCCTCTTTTTTTGTTTTTGGGTCATCGTAATTTGAAAGGACAACTACTGGAATTGATGAAATTTGAAGTTCATTTTTGAGCCATTTAAGAAAAGAAATTCCATCTTTTCCCGGTAATAGAATGTCCAATAAAATCAAGTCTGGTTTTTCTTTTTTCGCCAAATCTAGTCCCTCATTTGAAGTAAAGGCTAAATAAACTTCAAACCCTTCTTTTTCAAATTTTTCTTTGTACATTTGGGCTAAAACCTTTTCATCTTCAATTATTAAAATTTTTGGCATTTCAATTTCATCTTATTGGGTCAAAGAATTTTGTCAAGTTTTTTTGACATTTTTTGTGTTGACCTTAGTTTTTTAGTAAACTAAAATAAAATTGCAATATGGTTCTTGAATTACCAATTGAGTTGGAATTGAAAAAATTGGGCTTGAAAGAAAAGGAGGTCAAAGTTTATTTGGCGGGTTTGGAATTAGGGCCAAGTCCAATAAAAAATATTGCAGAAAAAGTGAAAATTCCAAGACCGACTGTTTATGAGATTGTAAAAAAATTAGAAGAAAAGGGATTATTTGTTGAAACGAAAAGAGGAAAAAAGAGACTTTTTGTCGCTCAATCCCCAAGCCAAATTTTGAGATTTTTAAGAATCAAAAAGAGAGAAATCGAAGAAAAGGAAAGAGAATTTACCAGAATTGTTTCGATTTTGGAAGCAAAGTATTCGAGAGAAAAAGAAGGGATTAGAATTTTTCAAGGAAAAGAAGGAAAAAAGGCATTCATCGAAATTCTTTCTCTCTCCTCCACCCCCGAAATTTTGATCGTCAATCCAGAGTTAAATCCTATTGGCCAAAGAGAGAGGAAAAAAATTTACCAATCAATCAAAAAAAGATTGGGGCAAATAAAAGTAAAGAAAACAAACATTCCAGGTTTAAGTGGAAGCTTGATTATTTTTGATAAAATTGCCTTTTTTCCCTCAAAATCATCAAAAATTATTTTATTGTTCTAATGAGAACCTCAAAGAAACTTAACAATTTCAGTTTTTCACAATTTCACAATTGTGAATTGTGAAATTATTAGTCCATTATTTGACAATTTTCAAAAACATTCTCTGTTATTCCACTGTTCTTAAGAACATTGGAATGAGTACGATTAAGGAGCTGAATTCCTTGAGAAAAGCTGATAAAAATTTTTTTTATTGAGTATTTTTAAATTTCAAGCTCAAATTATAAATGTCACCTGCCCCCATTATTATTACTATTTCGCCTCCCTTTAATTTTTTCTTCAAATAAGGAATGATTTTTTCTTTTGGAAGATATTTCACATTTTCTTTGTTCACTGCTTTTACCAATTTTGGAGCATTCACTTTTTTCATTATTTCTTTGCTTTCTCTTCCAGAAACTGTATAAATGTCAGTGATAATTACTTTATCGATTGAGTGGCTCTTAAAAACTTTTACAAACTCATCAAAAAGATAATAAGTTCTTTGATATTGATGGGGTTGGAAAATACACCAGATCTTTTTGTTTTTGTATTTTTGTCTGGCTGCCTCTAAAGTGACTTTGACTTGTGTTGGATGGTGGCCATAATCATTGATGATTCGTATTGGGTATTTCATATTTGGTATACGGACAATTTTTTCATCAAAACGGCGCCAAGAGCCTTTATATTGAGAGAGAGCTCTGAAAGAAATTTTATCTGGAATTTTTAAAATTCGAGTAACTTTTAAAGCAGCTACTGCGTTTGAGACATTAAACTCTCCTGGAACTTTTAAAATTTTTTTTAATTTTTTACACTCTTTTTCTTTTAATGAATACCAAATTGCCTTTTTCTTTTTGAAAGTTGAAAAAGTATTTTTATCATCTCTGTTTGCTATTAAAAATCCATCTTTTGGTAAATGAGAAACAAATTTTTTGTAAGCTAAAATGTAATGGTCTAAATTTTTAAAATAATCTGGGTGATCATAATCAATGTTTAGTAAAACGATGATTTTTGGCCAGTAATTTAAAAAAGATTCTTTGTATTCGTCAGCTTCGATAACTAAATATTCCGACTTTCCTACTCTACAGTTTGAATCTCCAAACTCTCTCAATTTTGTTCCCAAGATTACTGTTGGATCAAACTTTGCTTTAGTTAAAATTAGTCCAATCATTCCAGCAACCGTTGATTTTCCATGGGATCCGCAAACTGCAATGGTAAAATGAGTTTTTGTTAATTCTCCAAGAGCTTGGGGGTAACTTTGGCACTTAATTTTGAGTTTTCTTGCTTTTTTTAATTCAGGATTGTATTCAAGAATCGCTGGGCTATAAACTACCAAATTAACGTCTTTTGATAGATTTTTCGCTCTATGCTTTCCAATAAAAATTTTGGCTCCTAATTTTTCAAGAGCCTTTGTAATTTCAGAAGAGGTTAAATCAGAACCTGAAACTTTATGTCCTTGAGTCAAATAATATCTAGCCAGTGCCGAAACACCAATTCCCCCAATACCAATAAAATGAATTTTCATGATTTTGCCAAAGGAAAACTTTCTAATAGAGTATATTCTGCTCCTCCTCTTTTTAGATGGCTTTCCATTATTTCAATACTTTTTACTTCAAAAGAAAAATTTACATCTTCATCAATTTCTGGCCTTTCTTCAGGTTCCATTTGTCTGAATTCCAATTTTCTAATTCTGGCTAAGGTAATATGAGGAATAAATCCTCTTCCCTCTTCTTCTTCCAATTGAGGAATTTTCATTTCCATTAAAGCATTTTTCAAATTTTCTTGTAACTTCCACAAGCTTTCATTTTTTTCCCCAATCGCCCAGATCATCCTGGGAGGAGAAACTTTCGGCGGACCATAAGTGATTTTGACAATTTTTATTGAAAAGGGATTATGTTTTGAGGCGACATTTTTTGTAATTTCAATAATTTTTGGAATATCCTCATCTTTCACGTATCCTAAAAAAGCTAAGGTAATATGCAAATTTTCAGGTTTTACCCATCGAGCTGGCAATTCTGAATATTTTTCTCGAAAAGACACCAATTCTTCCTTAATTTTTTCTGGTAAATTTATGGCAATGAAAATTCTTCTTCGCATTTTTTTGAGTTTATCAAAAAATAAGTTAAAATAAAAGTGTGAAAGAGGCTTACCTTTACAGAAAACTTTCCAATAAAAACGTACAGTGCCGAACTTGCTCTCACTATTGTACTTTAGCTCCAACTCAAAGAGGAAAATGCGGAGTGAGAGAAAATATTGATGGAAAACTTTATGCTTTAAATTATGGAAAAGCGATTGCAATAAACATTGACCCGATTGAAAAAAAACCATTTTATCATTTTTTACCGGGGAGTCATTCTCTTTCAATTGCCACTGTAGGTTGCAATTTTTCTTGTTTGAACTGTCAAAATTGGGAAATTTCACAAGCTTTCAAAGGAGCAAAAGAGATTCCAGGTGAAATAGTTTTGCCAGAAAGAATTGTTGAATTGGCAATTGAAAATAAAGTTGAAAGCATTTCTTACACTTACACAGAGCCAACGATATTTTTAGAATACGCCTTAGATACAATGAAATTGGCAAAAAATGCAGGATTGAAAAACAATTTTGTTTCCAATGGTTTCATGTCAGAAGAATCTGCCAAATTGGTAATTCCCTACTTGGATGCGAACAACATTGACATTAAAGGATTTTCGAATGAGTTTTATCAAAAAATTTGTGGCGGAAAGCTCGATCCAGTTTTAAATACTGCAAAATTGATGAAAAAATCAGGAGTTTGGGTGGAAATTACAACCCTGGTCATTCCAACTTTAAATGATAACGAGGAAACTTTTGAAAAAATTGCAAAATGGATTTATGAAAATTTAGGACCTGAAACCCCTTGGCACGTTTCTCAATTTTGTGGGTCAATTTCTTGGAGATTGCAACATATACCAGATACTCCTGTTGAAACTTTAGAGAAAGCAATCGAAATTGGAAGAAAAGTTGGCTTAAAATATGTTTATATTGGAAACATTCCAGGACATAAAGCAGAAAATACTTATTGTCCAAAATGCGGAACGTTAGCGATAAATAGGGTAAATTATTTTGTCCATCGCTATGACAAAAATGGCAAATGTCCAAAATGTGGGGAGGATTTGAATTTAATTTTAAAATAACATGAAAAAAATTCTTTTAGTTGAAGACGACCCGTTTTTAATAGATATTTATCAGACAAAATTAGAAAATTCTGGTTTTGAAGTTGAGGTGGCAGAAAATGGGGAAAAAGCGCTTGAATTGTTAAAAGAAAAAGTGTTTGATTCGATGCTTTTAGATATTGTTTTGCCAAGGATTGATGGGTGGAAAATTTTAGAGGAAATAAAAAAAATGAAAGAAGAGAAAAAAGATCTTGAGAAAATGAAAATTATCGTTTGGTCAAATTTGGGAGAAAAGGAAGATGTCAAAAAAGCTCTTTCTTTGGGTGTCACTTCCTATTTGATCAAAGCAAATTTTACTCCAAGCGAAGTGGTAAGGGAAATCGAAAAATTATTAAAATGAAGAATTTTGGTTTCAAAGATGAAAAAGAAGTACTCGAAGTTTTAAAAGAAAGAAAAGAAGTCAAATTTGTGAGGATGATTTTTCCTGATGTTTTGGGGAGAGAAATGAGCTTTTGTATTCCCTCTGAAGAATTAGAATCTGCTTTCAAAAATGGAAAAGGATTTGATGGAAGTTCAGTCGAAGGATTTGCCAGGATCGAAGAATCTGACCTTTATTTTTTCCTAGATCCAAAAACCTTTAGAATTTTGCCATGGGACTATCAATTAGAGGGAGTTTCTTGGAAAGAAGCGATAGTTTTTGGAAAAATTTTTGATTCAAAAGGAAATGAATTTCCAGGCGATTCCAGGAGAATTTTAGAGAAAGTTTTAGAGAAAACTAAAGAATACGGGGAGCTCTTTGTGGGACCTGAGCTAGAGTTTTATATTTTCAAAGATGAAAAAACTCCAGAGCTTTTAGACTACGGAGGATATTTTCATGGAGGGAAATGGGGTGAAATTAGAAAATTAGCACAGATTTATTTGGCTCAAATGGGAATTGAAATAGACTGTGACCATCATGAAGTTGGACCGAGCCAACATGAGATTGATTTAAAATTTAACAATGCCCTTTCTATTGCAGATTCAGTAATGATTGCGAAATACGTTTTAAAAAGAGTAGCAAGGAATGCTGGAGTTTACGTTTCCTTCATGCCAAAGCCAATTACTGGAATGATTGGAACTGGAATGCATTTGCATTTGAGTTTGTGGAAAAATGGAAAAAATCTGTTTTTTGAAAAAGGAGGACTTTCTGAAATAGCAAAAAAATACATGATGGGGTTAATAAAGTATGGAAGAGAGATTCAATTGGTCTTGAATCAATGGGTAAATTCTTATAAGAGATTGGTTCCTGGTTTTGAAGCACCAGTCTACCTTGCTTGGGGAACAAGAAACAGATCAGCCTACATTAGAGTACCAGAAGTTCCAAAGGGAAAAGAAAGATCAACAAGGATCGAAATAAGAAGTCCAGATCCTGCCTGCAACATTTATTTAGCTTTTGCAGCAATTCAGGCAGCTGGAGTCCAAGGGATAAAAGAAAACTTAAAGTTGATCCCGCCACAAGAGAGAAATATTTATAAAATGACGAAAGAAGAAATGAAAAAATTAAAAATTGCAACTCTGACTAAAAATTTGAAAGAAGCCCTAGAAATTTTCAAGAAAAGCAAATTAATGAAAGAGACTCTAGGAGATCACATTTTTCAAAAATTAATTCAGAATAAAGAAATTGAATGGCAAAAGTACAAAAAGTCAGTAGGAAAAAAATACCAAAAAGAAGTTAGTCCATATGAAATTAAAGAGTACTTACCGGTTCTTTGATGCCAAATTTGATTGAAATCAAAACTGCAAAAAAAGTAATTTTTGTAGGAGATACTCACGGAGATTTAGAAGCATCACAAAAAATTATTAGAAATTATCTAAAAGAAGGAAACAAAATTGTTTTTTTAGGAGATTATGTTGACAGAGGGCCTTTTTCAAAAGAAAATCTTGATTTTTTATTAGAACAAAAAGAAAAATATCCAGAGCAGATTTTTCTTTTACAAGGGAATCATGAAGGACATAGAATTTTAAAATTCTCTCCTGCTGAATTTTGGGAAAGCTTAACAAATGAAGAATATCAAAAATATGCACAACTTGTTGAAAAATTTCCTTTGGCAGTTGTTGTAAAAAACATTATCGCTCTTCATGGTGCTTTACCTGAAATTGAAAAATTGGAGGATTTTGAAAAAATCAAAATTGGTGACGAAAATTGGTTCAGAATTTGTTGGGGAGATTTTATAGATGAAGCTGGAGAAAATTTTGGAATTGATCCTTTTACTGGTAGGCCTCAATTTGGGAAAGATTATTTTTTAAAAATAATGGAAAAACTAAACAAAAAAATATTAATTCGTTCCCATGATCCAAATGCTCCTTTATTGATGTACGATGATCGCTGTTTAACTATATTTACTTCTTCTGCTTATTCTAAAGAAAGAATAATTGTGATCGCTAATTTCTCAAAAGAAATAAAAACTGCAAGAGATTTAGAGCTCAAAAAATTATGAGATTCTTTATTTTGGATGCAGATTATATAGTTGAGGAAGGGAAAACGAAAATCAGGCTTTGGGGAAAGAATGAAAAAGGGCAAAATGGGATTTTGTTTTTTGAAGAAAAGCCCTATTTTTTTGTTTTGCCAAAGAATAAAACTGAAGCAATTTCTGATATTCAAAAACTTTTAACAGAAAAGAAAATTCAAGTTGAAAAAATTGAAAAAGTGAAAATGAAATTGGCAGGCAAAGAAAGAGATTTTATAAAGATTGTTTGCAAAAGGCCAGCAGACACTCAAAACATTAGAGATATCATTAAAGTTTTAGAAGAAAAGAGAGGAGGAAAAGGTTCAATAATCGATGAATTCGAATACGCCATTAATTTTTACAGAAAATTTTTAATCGACAAAAGAATTAATGGATGTTGTTGGGTTGATGTTGAAGGAAAAGAAATTAAAACAAATTATAATGTCGATTTTGCAATAGATTGTCAAAAGATTGAAGTTTTAGAAGAAATCTCAATTCCAGAATTAAAAATTTTGGCTTTTGACATTGAAACTGTTGAAAAGAAGGGAGAAAAAGAAATCGTAATGGCATCCTTTTTTGGAAAAAACTTCAAAAAAGTTTTAACTTCCCAAAAATCAAATTACAAAGAATGGGTTGAGGTTTTAGAAAACGAAAGAAAAATTTTAGAAAGAATTGTTGAAATTTTTCAAAAAGAAAATCCTGACATCATCTTGACTTATTATGGAGATTCTTTTGACTTTCCAATTTTAGATCAAAGATGCGAGAAAAACAAAATAAAATTAATAATTTCAAGGGACAAGAAAGAGACAAAGTTTGCAAGAAGAGCTAAAATTTCAGCAGCAAGATTTAACGGAATAGTTCACATTGACCTTTTTAACTTTACCCAAAACATCCTCTCCCCTAACCTCCAAACTGAAGTTTTAACTTTAGATTCAGTGGCAACGGAAATTTTAGGAGATAAAAAAATTGAAATGGATTATCAAGAATTGTTAGAAAGCTGGAGAAAAGGAAAGAATTTGGAAAAATTGGCAGAATATTGCTTGAAAGATTCAGAATTAACTTTTAGGTTGGGTGAAGTTTTGTTACCACAGATTTTTGAAATTTCAAGGACCGTAGGCCAAGTTCTTTTTGATGTTTCAAGAATGACTTATGGGCAATTGGTTGAATGGTATTTGTCAAGAAAAGCTGGAGAAAAAGGAGAAATTATTCCAAATCAGCCAAAATATGAAGAAATTCAAGAAAGAAGAAAGAAAACTTATGTTGGAGGGTTTGTAAAGGAACCAGTTTTAGGAATTCACGAAAAAATTTCAGTTTTGGATTTTAGATCTTTGTATCCTTCCTTAATTGTTTCTTTTAACATTTCTCCAGAAACTCTAAATTGTGAGTGTTGTAAAGGCAATGGACATAAGGTTCCAGAATTGAATCATTGGTTTTGCAAAAAGAGAGAAGGATTTGTTCCTTCAGTTTTAAAAGAAATAATTCAGAAAAG
Source organism: Parcubacteria bacterium GBS-2 (assembly GCA_001443025.1). Classification (GTDB taxonomy): domain Bacteria; phylum Patescibacteriota; class Minisyncoccia; order Minisyncoccales; family GBS-2; genus GBS-2. Next base: position 48,216 of record LEKP01000002.1, on the reverse strand, counting down.
AACAGAACTCAAAAAGAAATTGAAAACTATTCCAAAAGATTCTTTCGAATACAAAGTTTTAGATAACAGACAATATGCTCTAAAAATCATTGCTAATGCAACTTACGGATATTTTGGTTTTCCTGCCTCAAAGTGGTATTCAAAAGAGTGCGCAGAAAGCTGTACAGCATTTGGAAGATATTGGATAAAGGAAACAATAAAAGAAGCTGAAAAAGAAGGATTTTCTGTAATTTATGCTGATACTGATTCTTTATTTTTGAAAAAATCAGAAGAAATTGAGAAAGAAGTTGAAGGATTTTTAAAAAAAATCAATCAAAAATTTCCAGGGATTTTGGAATTGGAACTTCAAGGATTCTATGAAAGAGGAATTTTTATTCCAAGAGGAACTTACGGAACTGCAAAAAAGAGATACGCTTTAGTTGATGAAAAAGGAAATTTATTGATTAGAGGATTGGAAACAGTAAGAAGAGATTGGTGCAATTTGGCAAAAGAAATTCAAAGGAAAGTTTTGGAATTTGTACTAAAAGAAAAAGATGTTGAGGGTGCGAAAGAGTATGTAAGAAAAGTAATCAACGATTTGAGAAAAAGGAAAGTTTCACTGAAGGATTTGATAATTTATGAGGAATTAACAAAACCAATTGAGCAATATAAATTAATTTCACCCCATGTAATAGCTGCCAAAAAAATGAAAGAAAGAGGAATCGAAGTTGGAGAAGGACAAGTAATAATGTTTGTAATTGAAGAGGGTTTGGGTTCAATTTCTGAAAGGGCTCAGCCTGTAGAATTTGCAAAATTAGAAAAGATAGATTTGGATTATTACATTGGTCATCAAATTTTACCTGCAGCAATGAGAATTTTGCAAGTTTTGGGAATTTCAGAGTCTGAGTTAATAAAATGAAATTTGTAATAAAAGGACCATTAAAAGAAAATATTTATTCTTTAAGTAGAAAATTGGGTTATTTTTTTCAAGAAAAACGTGGAGACGAAATCAAATTTGTCAGACCACCTAAAGGGTTCCCAAGATTTCATTTGATTTTGAAGATCGAGGGTGAAAACTTAATTTTTAATTTGCATTTGGACCAAAAAGCTCCAAAATATGAAAGAACCCCAGCTCATGCAGGAGAATACGAAAGCGAGATTGTGAAAGAAGAGGCAGAAAGAATAAAAAAGATTATTGAAACATTGAAATAATGTTAATTGAAAAAGAAAAACAAAAGCTTAGAGAGAAAATTTGGAAAATTAAAGAAAAACAAAAGCTTAGAGAGAAAATTTGGAAAATTTTAGAAAAAAAGTCCAAATTTTGAAGGATCAGAAAAGGAGTACTGGAAGTACTTATTATTTATAGCAAAAATTTTTTAAAATTAGTTAAGAAACTTCCAGCTAAAATTCAAAATAAATTAGCAACAAAATTGGAACTACTTCAAAAGAATCCATTTCATTCTCTTTTACATACTATTAACTGGTCCACTTTTTGGTTTTTATTCTTTCAGAATTACTCGCGAATGACGACTGATTTTTCAATTTTTTGCATCTTGAAGTTATAAAGTTAATTGAAGTAGGTCATCAAAAAGATATCTACAGATAAAACCAATTCTCGATTAAAAACTAAAATTAACTTCTTTTAAAAGAAAAATCTCCCAACAAAAATTCGACATTTGCACATTTGCGGAGATGTGAAAATGTCAATATAATTAAAAAATTAAAATGATTGATGTGCATTGTCACTTAGAGCAAAAAGATTATGAAAAAGATAGGGATGAGGTAATTGAAAAGTGCAAAGAGAAATTAAAAGCAGTGATTACTTGTTGTTGCCATCCCGATGATTTTGATTTGACGATGGAATTAGTTGAAAAATACAAAAATTTTGTTTTTGCCACAGTTTCAATTCATCCTGAATATATTAAAGAAATTGATCATTTAAAAGTGGATGAATTTTTCAAAAAAATTGAGGAAAATAAAGAAAAAATAGTTGGAATCGGAGAAACAGGATTGGATTTTATCATTGAAGAAGCTGAGTGGAGGAAGAAACAAAAGGAACTTTTTAAAAAATTTATCCAATTAGCGAGAGATCTTAAAAAACCATTGGTAATTCACGCCAGAAAAGCATTTTTAGAAGCGATTGAAATTTTAGAAAAATTTGGAGAAAAAAATGTTTTAATGCATTTTTTTACTGCAAAGGAATTATTACCACGAGTAATGAAAAATGGTTGGTCAATTTCAGTAAACACAACTTTGCTAAAAAGCAAAAAAATAAAGAAAATTGTTAGAGATATGCCATTGGGAAAAATATTACTTGAGACAGACTCCCCTTGGTTAGGAGAAGGGAAAAGAAACGATCCTTTAAGTGTAGAAATTATAGCGAGAGAGATTGCAAAAATAAAAAAGCTAGATTTCAATGAAATCAATAAAATCACTGATGAAAACGTCAAAAAATTTTTTAATTTACCAATTTAAAAAATATAAATTTGAACTAAAAACTCATTGTTATTTATACAGCTTTAATGACGGCATAGAAAATATTGCTAAAAAACAATAAAATTGATAAAAAATAAAGTAGAACTTCAAAGGAGGTGAAAAAAATTGAAGGAATATAAAATTTTAGTAGTTGGAACAGGCGGAAGAGAAAATGCAATCGCGGAAGCTTTGGTCAAAAGCCACCAAGTGAGAGAAGTGATAATGACAAGAGGAAATGGAGGGAGCGAATTAATAAAAAAATGCAGAAGAATCAAATCCACTTCAATAAGGGCAATCGAAGAACTTAGAGAAATTGCAGAAGATGAGGAAGTTGATTTCACAGTTGTAGGACCGGAGGCGTCAATTTCAAGAGGAATTACTGACGAGTTTAGAAAGAAAAAGTTAGAAATCATTGCTCCTTCAAAAAAAGCAGCAATTTTAGAAACCAGTAAATGTTGGACTAAAGACTACTTAAAGAAAATTGGGGTACCTATCCCCGAGTACGAAATTTTCAAGAATCCTGAGAAAGCAAAAGAATTCGTGAAAGAAAATCCAAAAATGCGAGTAGTGAAAGCTGATGGAATAGTTGAAGGGAAAGGAACATTTGTTTGCGGTTCGTTAGAAGAAACTCTTTGGGCAATTGATAAAGTTTTCAGTGAAGATTTTAATCAAAGATACAACAATGCAGGAAGAAAAATCGAAATCGAAGAAAAGCTTGAAGGAGAGGAAATTTCTTTCTTCGTACTAACTGACGGGGAACACGTAGAATTTTTTGGAACAGCAAGAGATTACAAGAAAGCATTCGAAGAACACGAAAGAGATAGAAAAACTCAAAGAATAATCAATGGCTTTTTCAGAGGAATGAACCCTAACTCAGGTGGAATGGGAACAATTTCTCCCCATCCGTTAGAGAAAAATGTAAAAGAAAAAGTTCTGAAAGAAATTGTCTTCCCTACGATCGAAAATTTCCCCTATCGAAAAGAGTACATAGGAATAATGCATTTCGTCATAATGATGGTGAATGAAAACGGACAAAAAAGACCCAAAGTACTAGAGATAACGTGCGCGACGGTGATCCAGAAGCTTAGGTTCGATTACCACGTTTGAAGACTGATCTTGTAGAAATTTACAGCGCGCTAGTGGAACAAAGATTAGACCAAATAACAATGGAATGGTACTCGAAAAAATGGACAGTTGGCCTTTGCGCTGTAAGCGGACCGTGCACAGGACGAAAAGGATACTACCCAGGTTACCCAGATGACAAGCACTATACAAACCAACCAATATACATAAAAAGTAAGAAATCGACTGAGTCATTAAAATGGCACAGAAGTCTTAATATAAAGAGTTACATTAAAGCAGCAATTTATCACAATGGGACAGAATTTGATCAAGAGGGATTTCTCCGAACAAGTGGAGGAAGAGTACTAACAGTAGTAGGAGAAGGCAATACCTTGCAGGAAGCAAGAGAAATAACGTACAGAGAAATTGAAAAAATATACTTCAAAGGAATACGATGGAGAAAGGACATTGGGTTACTTTAAACCGTTAATTTTTAGCACAAATCGCCAAAAATTTTTGGCTTTTTTTATTGGATTTTAGAGGTTAAAATGAAATTATGCACCCTTTAGTTTTATTGGCAAAATTAGCAGTCGAAAAATATGTCAAAGAAGGTAAAGTCCTTTTTCTGCCTGAAAATTTACCAAAAGAATTTTTAGAAAGAAGAGCGGGGGCGTTTGTGACTATTGAAAAAAAGGGGGAATTACGAGGCTGTATTGGAACTTATTTACCAACTAGACAAAATATTGCAGAAGAAGTCATCTATAACGCCATTGCTGCTGCTACTGAAGATTGGAGATTCGGGCCAGTTCAAAAAGAAGAACTCCCCTACCTTTCTTATACTGTGTATATTTTAAGCGAGCCTGAATTGGTAAAAGATATTTCAGAACTCGATCCCAAAAAATACGGAATAATTGTAAAAACGGTACCAATTTCTCCGTCAGGTGATGTTATTTTTAATGGCCATTTTGTTCCAAAAACTGGGGTTTTACTTCCAGATTTAGAAGGCGTTGATACAATCGAAAAACAAATTTTAATTGCTTGTCAAAAAGCAAAAATCAATCCTCAAAATGAGAGGTTTCTAATCTATCGATTCACGGTAGAAAAATTTGAATAACTAGATTTTTTGTAACAGTTCTTTACAAAACTCTTTCATTTTTTCCAACTCTTTCTCTCCCTTTTCAGTTCTGATAAACGCTTTCTTCCCTTTGTATTTTTCTGGTTTTATATAACCTCTTCTTTTTAATCGATACAAAACTGTTTTTGTTAAAATGTTTCCTGGTAAGAACCCAAATTTCTCAAAGATCAATTTCCTTACTTCATCTTCGCAGGTTATTTCTCTTCCCAAACTTAAAATGTAAATCCATAAATTTCCTTCAGTATTCAATTTTTTAAATCTTTCGAATGGTTCCATACTACCTTTCTCTTTCACCTTTTATAAATTCTTCGACCATTTCTCTTGCTTTTTCATCAGTGAATTGTTGCGGAGGATGCTTCATTAAATAAGCAGAGGCTGAAATTAATGGACCCCCGATTTTTCTATCTAAAGCAATTTTTGCCAACCTTATTGCGTCTATCACACATCCTGCAGAATTTGGCGAATCTTCAACGGAAAGTTTAAGTTCAAGTTCAACTGGTACGTTTCCAAACTTTCTTCCTTCAATCCTGATGTAACAAATTTTGTTATCTTTTAGCCAGGGAATCCAATCTGAAGGTCCAACATGTAAATTATCGTAACTTAATCTTTTGGCAAGCTCTGCTTCCACTGCTTCAGTTTTTGAAATTTTCTTTGATTTTAATCTTTCTCTAGCTAACATATTAAGGAAATCTGTGTTCCCCCCAAAGTTTAATTGATAAGAGCGATCGATTATAACTCCTCTTTGGGTAAAAAGGTGACATAAAGTCCTATGAACTATTGTCGCTCCTACTTGGCTTTTTATATCGTCTCCAATGCAAGGTAATTTTTTCTTTTCAAATCTCTCTGCCCATTTTTTATTAGAAACGATAAAAACTGGCATACAATTAATAAAAGCACATCTTGCCTTCAATGCACAGTTTGCGTAGTACTCTACCGCCTTTTGGGAACCAACAGGTAAATAATTAATTAAAATTTCTGCCCTGGTTTTTTTTAATTCTTTTGCTACATCAACAGGTTTTTTCTTTGCTATTACGAACGTTTTATCTTCTGGATATTCTTTCATATGAGGAGCCACTCCATCTAACACAGGTCCCATTTTCACTTTAACTCCAATTTTTGGCACATTTTTACAAAAAATCTTAGTGCAATTTGGAGGAGCAAAAATCGCTTCTGAAACATCCTTCCCTACTTTCCTTGCATCGATATCGAAAGCAGCAACAACTTTAATGTCTGAAATTTTATATCTACCCAAAACATTGTGCATTAACCCAGGAACCAGCTCTCTTTCATCTTTGACATTTTTGTAATAAAATAAACCTTGAACAAGGCTTGAAGCACAATTTCCTACTCCTGTTATGGCAATTCTTATTTCTTTTGACATATTTTATAAATTTATTCTCCGACCTTTCTTAATATTTTACGCCCGTAAAATACTTTGTCAAGATGCTTCCTTTTGAAAGATTAAAAAAATCGAATACAATAGAAAACCTTTGGATTTATATTCTTTTGATTTTAAAAAAAGAAAGTACTCACGCCTGGGATATTCCAAAAAAAATTAATGAGAATTTTGGATTTAAACCAGGAAAAATAACGCCCTATAGAGTTCTCTATCGACTTGAAAAAGATGGGTTTGTGAAAAGTAAAATAGAAAATAGAAGAAGGGTTTATCAGATTACCGAAAAGGGAGAAAAAGAATTAGAAAAAGCAAAGAATTTTTATCAAGAAATTTTAAAAAAACTATGAAAAGGAATGAAAAAATTGCAAAAATTTTAAAACATATGGCAGAACTTTATGAAATAAATAGCGCAAAAGGAAAACCTTTCGCTTACAAAAGAGCAGCTAAATCAGTTTTACAATTAAAAGAAGATGTTGGAAAAATTTATAAAGAAAGGGGAGTTTTTGGTTTGGAGGCTTTACCTGGTATTGGCAAGAGAATTGCAAAGAAAATAGAAGAATATTTAAAAACTGGAAAAATTAAAGATTACGAGATTTTAAAAGAAAAAACAAAAATTAGAGAAATTGTCACTTTTTATTTTAAAACTAAAGGAATTTCTTTGGAAAAATTAAAAGAATCTGCTAAAAAACGGGAGATAATTTATTCAAGATATACAAAACCTGCAAAGCAGCTTTTAGAACTGGCAGGGTCAACTGAAAAAGCAAAAGAAGCAATAGCAAAAGTTGCAGAATGGGCAAAATCAAGAAATCTAGATTATGCAATAGAAACAGTGTTTAAAAAATGGTTAGAGCTTGACAAACTAAAACCAAAAGAAATTGTTAAAAAACCATATTATAGAGGGATGCCAATGGTTTGGTCTGAGACAAAGAAAAAGTGGTATGTGATCTCTCCAGAAGGAGAATGGTTAGAATTTGCCGGCAAGGAATCAGAAATTGAATGGAGAATCGAAAAATGAGAGAATTTTTCTTAAAAATTATTGGTTTTTTGATAAGAGCTGGGTTTTTCATTTTTGCCTTATATTTGGTTTTAATTACTTTCCAACAATCTCTTCCTAAAAAAGAAAGCCAAGAATGGATTAAAGAAATAAGAGAAAAGGTTGAAAGCCCCTTAAAAGAAATAAGGGAAAAAGCAAGTCCTGAAGTGGAATTACCTGAAAAAGGATTGAGAATTTTTGCTCAGATTAACATTCAAACTACTACAATCGTTTCTTTCACTCTTTCTGGAGTTGTTGATGGAAACGATATTTATTGGAGAATTAATTCAATCATCAGTTCTCAGCCTCCATTGAAAACATTTCAATTTTTACAAAATTTATTTTTTGGACGGAAAAAGATTCAAGTGAAAAATGAGGAGGTTGAGGAATTAAAGAAATTAAAAGAAATTCTAGAGAAAGATGGAGTTTTTAGAAAATTTGAAAGAGTTGAGAAAGGCTACGAGTTTGAAATTGACACAGAAAAATTAAAAGATAGAATTTTTGAATGGAGAAGGGAAATTTCAAAAGAAAATGTTGACAACTTTTTTAAAAACTTTGAAAGAATTTCTGGGAAATTATTGGTTGATGAAAAAAATCTGGTAAAAGAAATAGAGCTTGAAGGAAATTTTGTAAAAGCTATAATAAAACTTGAAAATTTAGAGGAGGAAATGTTAAGGAAAGAGAAAGAAGAATTAGATCTTGAAAAGCTTTTGATTTCAATTTTCGAAAATCTTCTTTTTATTTAAAACATGCTAACCTATTTTGATTTAAGAAAAGGAGTAAGGTTCATTTTAGACGGACAACCGTACGAAGTTTTGGATTTTAAACAAATTGGAAAAGCTCAGGATGTGGTAGTAGCAAGAGTTAAAATTAAAAATTTAGTTAATGGAAAAATTTTTGAAAGGAGCTTTCACCAAGACGAAACCTTTGAAGAAGCAGAAATTGAAAAAGTAGCAGTAAAGTTTATTTTTCAAAAAAGAGGAAAATATAATTTCTGTGAAGTTGAAAATCCAAGTAAAAGATTTGAATTGGAAGAAGAAAAAATTGGAGAAGGAGTAAAATTTTTGAAGCCTGGACTAATTTTAGATGGACTAAAATTCAAAGATAAAATAATAAACGTTACGTTGCCAATTAAAGTAAAATTAAAAGTTGTTGAAGCCCCGCCTGGGATTAGAGGAGACAGATCTCAGCCCGGAACAAAACAAGTAACATTAGAAACTGGGGCAAAAATTAATGTTCCGTTGTTCGTAGAAGCTGGGGATATTATTGAGGTTAATACTGAAACCGGCGAATACGTGAGAAGAGTTGAGGAAGAATAATCAAGAAAGCGATTTCCAATATTTTTTAAACTCTCTTTTTATTTCATCAATTATTTTTTTCGTTTCTTCAATAGGGTCTCGAATTTTTTTCATTGTAATTGGTTCTTTAATTTCAACTTCCATCCCAATTAAACTGGAAATTAACGCAGCCCAAGCAAAAGGTAAAACTCTCAAATTATATCCAGAAGCAATCAAATCGATTTCTTTTCCGCCACAAAATTCAGCTAAATTTCTAACCTTTTTCCCAATCATTTTAAATCCTTCAAGGGTTAGCCCAAGATTTGTTAAGTAATCTGAAAAATGAGGGTCAGAGCCACCATTCCTAATTATAATTTCTGGTTTAAATTCCTTGACTACTGGTTCAATTATTTTTTCAAAAACCATCCTATAAGACTCATCTCCTGCTTCTGGAGATAAAGGAATGTTAATTTTTAAACCCTCTCCCCTACCCGAGCCTTTTTGTTCAATAAATCCTGTTCCAGGATAAAGAGTCCTTGGATCTTGGTGAATATCAATAAATAAAACCCTTTCATCTTCATAAAAATATTCCAAAGTTCCGTTTCCAGCATGAGCATCAGTATCCAAAATTAAAATTCTTTTTAAACCATACTTTTCAATTAAATATTTTGCGCAAAATGCTACATCATTATAAATACAAAATCCTTCCCCAAAATTCTTTTTTGCATGATGTAATCCTCCTCCAATTGAAATTACTTTTTTAAACTTGCCATCCATTATTAAATCGGCGGCCATTTTTGCCTGTCCGATTATGTATCTTGCCGCTTCTTCGATTTTTCCTGGCTTTCCAATTGGCAGATTGTCAGCAGAATGGTAAAAGAAAAATCTACCATCAAATTCTTCTCCTTTATTTTTTGCCTCAAAATATTTTTTAGTAAACTCAATGTATTCTTTTTCACAAATTAAAAACAAATCCTTATCGGTTGCTTTTTTTGCTTTCAAAATCGGAAAGTCAATCTTTATTTTTTCTTTTAAAAAATTCAAAAAATCCTCTCCCCTCCTCCCATGAAAGGGATGATCTTCGCCAAAATCGTATTCATTTATTTCTTTTCTAAACAAAAAGGTAAAGTCTTTTTTCATTAATTTTAGGAGCTGTTATTTAAAGAATTGCTTTACTTCATGAAGATTCAAAAAATTCCATTTTCCTTTAATTTTAATCCAATATTCGACTGGAATATCAAATTTTTTTTGAATCTTAGATAATGCCTGATATTGCTTCTTATCGTGTTCTGTTGGATACCATTGATTTTTGTTTGTCTTTTTAACCTCAACAATTTTTTCAACTTTCCCTCCTTTTCCCAAAATAAAAAAATCAACTGCCCCCCCAATGGCAACCTTGAAAATCGAATCTTTTGAATATTTTTTAAACAAAATCTTTTTCGCTTCCCACTCAGCTTTGTATCCTTTTTTCATCTTTTTTGATTTTATAAAATTCAAAAATGAAACTCAAACCAGTATTTTTAATCAACCTATCCTTTACTTTACCAATAGAAGCATTTAAAATTCCAATTTCAAAAAATATTATTTATTATTCCAAGGACCTTAGGAACATTGGAATAAGATACTACTCTAAAAAAAGCTGGTGTAAAATTTAACTAAGTTATCAAGTGACTTCCATCACAAGATTTTGAAGTTTTTAAATTCAAAAAACCTTCTCTGCAAGTTGAAAAAGGAATTTGGTATTTTTGGCAAATTTCAAAAACTTTTTCCATTAATTCTCTTCTCATTTGTTGTGGTAAATAGAAAGAATTCTTTATTTTTTGACCTTTTTCAAAATAAAGAGAACATAATTTTTTAGCAACTTTTGGAAAAGTTCTTTCAAGTCTTTTCCAACTATCAAATCTCGGTTTAAAAGTTGAGGCTACAATATGCAAAACTCCGGCCTCTTTTACTCTTTTTACTATTTCTTCAATTTCATCATCATTTAAATAGGGAAAAATCGGATCTAATCTCAACCCAGTAAGAATTTTATTTTCTGATAGAATTTTTAAGGCTTTTAATCTTTCTTCTGAATTTGGAGTTTCAGGTTCTAGTTTTTTTAAAATTTCTCTTTTAAAAGTTGTGATCGTTATCGTTACTGCACATTTTAATTTTTTTAAAAGATCAATATCTCTCAAAACTAAATTCGATTTTGTGATGATTAAGATTTTGAAATTGAAATTTTGAAAAACTTTTAAACACTCTCTAAACTCTTGATATTTTTCCTCTAAAGGTTGATAAGGGTCAGAAGAATTTGAAATCGAAATTAAAGAATTTTCTGGAATTTTTTGGCAATCTTTTAAAACTTTCTTTAACAAATCTTTTTTCCTTCTTGGAAAATAAAAATTTGGAATGTAAGAGGTGGCGTAACAGTAAATACAATTATGCGCACATCCTGTATATGGGTCTAAAGAAAATTTTTTAGGACAAGTACAATAAGGAGATTTCCAAGGATCGAATGGTCTTATAATTTGAGTTTTCATTTTATTATTCCGAATTCCTTTTTTAAATTAATCACTCTTTCAAAAGCTTCAAAAATTCTTTCTTTTGAAATTTTTCCTTCTTTTACCGCTTGAAAAATAATATCAAATACTTTATAAGGCAAGTTCTCATCGTATTCTTCTATGTTATTTGAAAACAAAAGAACATCGCAACCTGCATTTATTGCTTTTATTATTGCCTCTTCAAGAGAATAATGTTTCTTAATGGCTCCCATTTGTAGATCGTCTGAAATTATCACCCCATTAAAACCTATTTCTTTTCTTAAAATCTCTTGTAAAAATTTTGGAGAAAGAGTTGCTGGATAGTCTTTGTCTATTTTTTTGTTGAAAACATGTCCAACCATTACTCCAAAAAGTAAATTTTCATTTTTGAGTTTTTTGTAGGGAATTAACTCTTCTTCTTCCCAGCTGTTTGTTACATCAACCATCTCTAAATGACTATCAGAAAAAGAACTTCCATGCCCTGGAAAGTGTTTGACAATTGGAATTACCCCATTTTCAACATGAGCTTTAATAAAAACCTTCGCCTGTGAAAAAACTATTTCAGGATCGGAAGAAAAAGAACGCCCTAGCTTTCCAATAATTGGGTTTTGAAGATTGGTGTTTAAATCAAGTACGGGAGCGAAATTAACATTAAAACCTAAATCTTTAAGCTGTTTTGAAAGTTTTGAAATTTCCTGTTTCGTAAAATTAAGATCGTTTATTTTCCCTAATTCTTCATGTGAAGGGATTTTTAAAAAGCCATAATTTTCTTTTAACCGGTTTATTTTTCCTCCTTCTGCATCTACTGCAATGAACAAAGGTATTGAAGAGAATTTTTGAAGATCTGAAATCAATTTCTTGGTTTGCTCTGGAGTTAAGATGTTACGGGGAAAGGATTTTGAGGGAATATCATAATCAAAAAGGATTACTCCTCCCAGGTTTAATTCCTTAATGGCTCTCACGATTGGTGAATTTTCTGAAACTTTAGTTCCTCTAAATCCGATTACTATCATTTGTCCTATTTTCTCTTTTAATTCTTTATCGATTTCTTTTTCATTTATTTCCTCTAATTTTTGATTTTTTAAACTCGGATTTAAATTTTTCTTTTCAAAAACGATAAAAAGAAGTAAAAAGGAGAGGGTAAGTGAAAAAGAAAAAATAAAGAAATAAAAAATCTTTAGTTTTTTTACCATTCTACTGACTCAAAAAACTTACTCCCCAAAAACTACCACAAATTGCAGCAGTTTCTGATCTTAAATTTAATTTTCCCAAATTCAAAATTTCAAAACCTTCTTTTTTTGCCAATTCGATTTCTGATTTATCCCAACCTCCTTCTGGGCCAATGAAAATGGCAATTTTTTGAATCTTGTTTTTGGGAAGAGAAAAATTTTTTCCTGAAGCATCAAATAAGATTTTCAAATCAAACTCCTTTGTTTTCTCAATAGCTTCTCTAAAGGTTAAGATTTTTTTAATCTCTGGTAAAGTAACTCTTTTTGATTGTTCGGCAGCTTCTTTTGCAATTTTTCTTAATCTTTCAAAATTTAACCCTGTTTTAACAGTATTTTTACACAACATTGGCACTATCTCTTTTACTCCAATTTCGGTTGACTTTTGAACCACTAATTCAAAATTTGCTTTCTTTAAAATCGAACAAAAAAGAGAAACAAAAATTTTTGGTTCTCTTTCAGGTCTTTCAATCTTTAAGATTTCAACTTTTATTTTATCTTTTGAGAATTTTTTGATTTTAGCTTCAGCCTCAATTCCAGTTCCATCAAATAGAATTATTCGATCGCCTACTTTTTTTCTTAGAACGTTTTTCAATTGATAAAAAATTTTTTTATCTGAAATTTCCAATTCTCCTTTTCCAATCTTTGTGGAGATAAAAAATCTATCCTTTCTCATAAATTTCACAACTGTGAAAAAGTGAAAAATTAAATTTTGCCTTTTAAAAGGTTTTGGAGGAATTTTTTGTCTTCGATTCTTTTTGGTTGGTCAATAAAATAAGATAACCTCCAAGGTCTTTCTTTTGTATTTTCTCCTTTGACAGACATTATTCCAAGACTTTTTCAATTCTTGGCAGATCATACATTCTATCGATTTGACAATTTTTCTCTTTTAAAATCTTTTTGAATTTTTTTCTACTTCTGATTTAAAAGGTGATAGAAAGCTCTAACATCCTTTTCGTTAAAATTCATTTTGCTTTAAAAATCAACCACTGATTCTTCCTTCCTTTTAACTTTACTAAAGTATAAACTCCTTTTAATTTTTTTCCTTTTAGTTCAAAGACAATCTTATTTTCATCTCTTTCAATTAATTTATAGTTTCCCTTATCAAAAATTTTTACTTCCCCTGCCCCGTATTCTCCTTTTGGTATTATCCCTTTGAAATTAATATAGTCTATAGGATGATCTTCAACTTGAACCGCTAACCTCTTTACTCCTTTTTCTTCGGGAACCAATTTTGGAATCGCCCAGCTTTTCAAAACCCCTTCCATTTCTAATCTAAAATCGTGGTGATGACCTGCTTTTTCTGCGTAATGATCGTGAACGACAAAGCGACTTTTTCCAGCAAATTTAACTTCTCCTTTTGGTTCTGGAGTTTTTTCAAATTTTCTCTTTCTCCAGTATTCTTCAAGCGCCATTAAATCTCTTGAGTTTTTTCTCTTTTTATTTCTTCAACCAATTCATTCCAAAGTTTTTTAAATTCCATTGGAGACAAATTTCTATTAATCAAGATCCTTGGAATTTTAAAATCTTCAATATGTTTTGAATAAAGCTCAAACCTTCTCCCCATCTTTTCATGAATTCTTTTACAATTTTCTTTTGCCTTTCTCTCTCTTCCATATTAATCTTTTTTTATTTGTTTTGGTTGCAACCTTTTTGCTAAATGCCACATCCTTGGAACGTCAGGAACTTTCTTTTTCCCTTTTGGTCTTGACTTTCCTAAAGAAGGAGTTCTCTTTTTTGTAAATTTTTTCATGCTGCGGGGGTAGGCCTCGAACCTACAATCACCTGCTCCAAAGGCAGGTGTGTTACCAATTACACCACCCCGCAATGTAAAATTTCACAAATTTTTTCTATCCATCCAGTAATTTTTCGGTTTAAATTTGTGCTTTACCTTATCTTTTTATTTTAACATTTAAGATAAAATTTTCAAGTTTTTTCGCAAATTTCAACCACTGCCAATTCTAAAGGTAATTGCAAAATTGGAGAAAATCTCATTTTGTTTTGAGCATCTAGAAAGAGGGAGATAATTTTTTTTAATTCGGTTTCAGTAATTTTTTGAGATTGTTCTTTTAGTTTTTCCAATTCCTCTTTTGAGAAACCTGAAAATATTTCATCGTCCATTGAATTAGTAATTTTGAAAACTAGAATTTTTCGCAAATAATCTATAAAGTTTTTTGCAAATTCTTCCAAATCAATTCCTTTTTCTCCAATTTCGTTCAAAAAATTTACTCCTCCTTTAGCATCCTTTTTTATTAAAAATTCAAAAAATTCAATAGCTAATTGCGTTGGGACTAATCCCAACAAATTTCTTATGTCTTCAATCTTGATTTCTCTTTCTCCAAAGAAAGTGAAAACCTGATCCAAAAGAGATTCTGCATCTCTCATTGAACCAGAGGCTAATCTTGCAATTTCTGCTAATGCTTCTTTTTGAATATTAATTTTTTCGTTTTTTGCGATCTTTTCCAATTTTTCTAAAATTTCTTCCATTCTTAACTTATAAAAATCGAACCGTTGGCATCTTGATAAAATCGTCGGAATCATTTTATGGGGTTCTGTTGTTGCTAAAATAAAAATCACAAATGGAGGTGGTTCTTCAAGAGTTTTCAAAAGTGCGTTTGCCGCTTCTTTTGTTAATTGATGAGCCTCGTCGATAATATAAACTTTGTATCTTGATTTTGTCGGGACAAACCTAATTGTATCTCTCAACTCCCTAACTTCATCAATTCCTCTATGGGACGCAGCATCAATTTCAATTAAATCCATTGATTTTCCTTCTTGGATTTCAACACAAGACGTACATTGACCACAAGGTTCAAATTCATCCTTTTTTCTATTTTGACAGTTCACTGCCTTTGCAAAAATTCTAGCTAAGGTTGTTTTTCCAGTTCCTCTAGGTCCGGAAAACAAATAAGCATGAGAAATCATTCCCATTAAAATTGCATTAGTTAGAGTTTTTACAACGTGGTCTTGCCCAATAAATTCTGAAAATCTCTGGGGTCTGTATTTTCGATAGAAAACTTGAGGCATATTATTTTTTGAAAACTAAAAATTTATAGCAAAGGAAGTTCCAGGCAGAAGCTACTACTATTCCTAAGATCTTTCCAACATTTCCGGCAACCAAAGGAGGCACAATTAAAATTAAAAACCTAAATAACAAAGAAGCAACTCCAACTTGGATTAGGCCTGAAATTGCAGTAACTACAAAGAAAATTCCAAACTCTCTTTCCATTCTTTCTTTTTCTAATTTTTCAAAAGTCCAATACTTGTTGGCAAAATATTTAAAGATAGTAGCAATCGTAAAAGAAATTGTGACAAAAATTGCGTATTTTAAAATCTCCTCTTTAGTAATCCCAAAATAAACCATTAACGAATTTAGTATTATTAAATCAAAAACTGCAAAGAAAGCTCCAACCAAAAGAAATTTTGCCAACTGATAGACAAAAAGAAATTTTCTTCCAATGAGTTCAGCAAGCCAAATTCCAAAAACTGCCAAAAAGGGAAACAAAATTGGTAAAAGCCAATTTAAAAAAGGCAAATTTAAAGATGTGTTTTTGATCAACCATATAAAAAGCCCTGCCACTCCCTCAGCAGTTATTATGCTTAAAATTAGATCAATCTTTTTCATTACTTGATAATAACAAATCTAGGGAATTTGAAAAGGAGGCTTGACAAAAAATTTTGAAGGCTTTAAAATGAAAATATGAAAAAGTTTCTTAGTTTAAATTACTGTGAATGTTGTTGTGCCTCTTTTTAGGGAGGGGCTAGTTAAAATTAATCAATAATTTTTCAAAATTCCTAGCCTCTCCCAAAAAAGAGGCTTTTATTTTTATGAAGAGTGTTTTGGACACAATCGGAAATACACCGCTAATAAAAATTGGAGAAATTTACGCTAAACTTGAGACAACTAATCCCTCTGGTTCTATCAAAGATAGAATGGCTTATTACATGGTTCAAAAAGCAGAAAAAAGGGAAGAACTTAAACCGGGTTATACTATAATTGAAGTTACTTCAGGAAATACTGGTGTTTCTTTTGCTATGATTTCGGCAGTAAAAGGATACAAATTCATTGCGGTAATGCCAGAAAATCTAGGAAGAGAAAAAAAGAAAATGATGAAAGTATTCGGAGCAAAGATTATTTTAACACCAAAAGAAAAAGGATTTCTAGGAGCATTTGAAGTAGCTGAAAAATTGGCCAAAAAGTACAAGAAAGTTTGGCTTCCTAAACAATTTGAAAATCCAGATAATGTCGAGGCTCATTATAAAACTACTGGACAAGAAATACTACGACAAATTGATAAGGTTGATGCATTTGTGGCTGGAATTGGGACAGGAGGAACCTTGATGGGAGTAGCTAAAGCATTAAAAGAAAAGTTTAAAAATGTAAAAATATTTGGAGTTGAGGCTGCAGAATCATCGCATCGAATTGAAGGAATTTCAGATGGAATAATCCCAAAAATTCTGAATTTTGATTTAATCGATGGAATGATTAAGGTCAAGAGTAAGGAGGCTATAAAAATGACAAAGGTTTTGGCAAAAAAGTATGGTCTTTTAGTTGGAATTTCTTCTGGGGCTAATTTTTTGGCTGCTAAAAAGTTAAGTAAAAAGTACAAAAAAGTCGTCACGGTTTTTCCAGATAGGGGTGAAAGGTATTTAGATTTATTGTAAAATATTAGGAATGATTAAACTTTACAATACCCTAACAAGAAAAAAGGAAATATTTAAATCTTTGAAAAATGAAAAAGTTGGGATTTACACTTGTGGTCCAACTGTTTATTGGTTTGCTCACATTGGAAATTTAAGAACTTACATTTTTGAGGATATATTAAAAAGAGTTTTGATCTATAACGGTTACAAAGTAAAACACGTAATGAACATTACTGATGTTGGGCATTTAGTTTCTGATCAAGATGTGGGAGAAGATAAAATTTTGATAGCGGCAAAAAAAGAAAAAAAGAACGCAAGAGAAATTGCAAGGTTTTATGAAAAAGCATTCAAAAGAGATTTAAGGAGATTAAACATTTTAGAGCCAGATGTTTGGATTAGAGCGACTGAAACTATAAAAGATCAAATTGAATTAATAAAAATTTTGGAAAAAAAGGGGTTCACTTACATCATCGAAGATGGAGTTTATTTTGATACTTCAAAATTGAAAAAATATGGAAGACTTTGGCCAAAGGAAATGAAAATTTTGCCAGGAGCAAGAATCGAAATGACTCCTGGAAAGAAAAACCCGACTGACTTTGCTCTTTGGAAGTTTGCTAAAGGAAGAAAAGAAATGGTTTGGGATTCTCCCTGGGGAAAGGGGTTTCCTGGTTGGCATACAGAATGTGTGGTAATGTCAATGAAAGAATTGGGGATTCCTTTTGATATTCATTGCGGTGGGGTAGACCATATTTTAATCCATCATACAAACGAAATCGCTCAAGCAGAAGCTGCTTTTGGAAAAATTTTGGCGAAATATTGGTTACATGGTGAATTTCTGCTAGTTGAAGGAAAGAAAATGGCAAAATCCCTTGGAAATATTTATACTTTAGAAGATTTAATTAAAAGAGGTTTTAATCCTCTTTCTTATCGATATTTTTGTTTGGGAGCTCATTATCGCTCGAAATTAAATTTCACTTTCGAAGGATTGAAAGCCAGCCAAAATGCTCTAGAGAATCTTCATGAAAAAGTAAGAGAAATGAAATCTGGAAAAAAAGAGAAAAAATTAGGAAGTAAGGGAAAAGATTATCAAAGAAAATTTTTGGAGTTTATTAATGATGACTTGAACCTTCCAAAAGCATTGGCTTTAATGTGGAATTTAATCGGAGATAAAAGGATCTCAGATCAAGAAAAATACGAGCTTTTGTTGGATTTTGACAGGATTTTTGGCCTAAGCCTTGAAAAAGTAAAGAAATTAAGAATTCCAAAAGAAATTAAAAAATTAGTTGAAATTAGGGAAAATTATCGAAAAATGGGAGATTTCAAAAAGGCAGATGAAATTAGAATGAAAATTAAAGAAATGGGCTATTGGGTTGAAGACACAAGAGAAGGTCCGAGAATTAAAAAATTGAAAAAATATTGAAAAAAAATTAATAACAACACAAAGAAGGTGCGTTAGTTTTTCTAAGCATTTTCAATGTGTTTCTCAAAGAGACTGAAGTAGTATGAGCTGCTTTGCTTACCTCCTCTTGAGTTATTAGATATTTTAGCTCCTTTGCGGCAAGATATACGGCTGCAGCAGCAAGCACTTTCTCTGACTTTCCCACAAATGAAATCTTTGAGGAACTTAAGATACCAGTTGCTTTTTTAGCAACTTTCTCTGCATCTGTTTTGGGAAGCAGCCTTTCGCAGATAATTGGTACATATTTCTCTGGATGACCAATTGGAATGATGCTACCTGTTGCAGCAATGATTTGCAGGTATATCTTGCGAGGAGGTTTGGAAGGAACTGGTATTCCTAATTGGCGACAAGCAAGGTAGCAACATACTTCACTGACTTTTATAACCCCTCTTCCTTTGAGTAGTACTTCTTTCACTTTTTGGAAGTGAGCTATAGCACTCTCTGCAATTTCTTCAATATACTCTTCTTCAATTTTCCATCTTTTCAATATTTCAGTGATAATCTCTCTTACTTCATTCTTTCCCTTTTTGAACACCCATCTGCGTCTTTTTCTTATTTTCACTTTCGCCTTTTCTGAAGAAGTTAGTTTTCGTTTCCTTTCCACTAGAACACCAGCCTCAGCCTTAGCTTCGTTTATCCTTCCACCGTAAATCTTCCAGAGAACACCTGTATGCCCTGCCTTACTGGCTTCTCTACGAGTGGCTTCGGGGTTTTCACGGAGAAATTCCAGCAGTTTTCTCTTTCTTTCCTCCCATTCTGAGGGAGTTAGTTTTCTTTTCTTTCCCCTTGGAACACCAGCCTCAGCCTTAGCTTCGTTTATCCTTCCACCGTAAACCTTCAAAAGAACACTTGCGTGCCCTGCCTTGATGACATCTTTGCTGGTAGCTCTCGGGTTCTCCTTTAAATATTCTAGTAGCCTTACTTTTCTCTCCTCCCACTCCTCCAAGCTTACTTTTCTACCCCTCATCTCTATCCACCTCCAATTTTTATTTTACCCTAAATCACAAACTTGTGAAGAAGAGAGAAATTTTGTTGTTTTTCTCTTTTTGTAAAATTGATAAAAATCTAAGACTCTTTTGGCGATTTTTTTCCAGGAATAATTTTTGCTTTCTTTTCTCAATCTGTAAATTAAAAACTAAAGTATCTGCCGTTTTAGAAGAAAGAGAGAGAATAAAAAAGATGGTTATTGGGTTGAGAATACAAAAGCCACGGATTAAAAAATTTCAAAAAAAATAGAGTTAAAAAACTCTCACTGAATGAGCCGAACTACAAAATATTTGCAAGGATCGAAGAAGAGGTTTTCTTCACAATTAAAACAATTGAATTCTCTGCGTTTCATCGGACACTTAATCCCCGGAGTTACTTTTACCTTCTCGTTTCTTTTAAGGGCCCAATATAGGGTTTTATTAGAAATTGCTAAACCTTTCAATTTTTCCTTGAAACAACGGTGGAGTTTTGGTCCTAATTGATAAAATACAATTCCTTCATAAATCCCTGGCAATTCAGGAATAAGTTCTTGCAGAATATTTTCTCTGGCAAATTTAGGTTTTCTAGGCTTGAATCCTTTTTCACTGAAAAATGATTCCTTAAGAACATTTCTTATGCTTGCAGTTGTAACATTAAATTTTTCAGCAATTTCCTCTTCAGTCACCACCTCGCTTGTTTCGAGACTGGCAGCGTACAAACATGTAGCTGCCAGAACAAATGGGTTTTTACCCGAAAGAGCACTATTTGTCTTTGTTTCTTTGTATAATTCGATTGCCCTCACTATAGTATTTTCATCAAGTCCCATTTCCTCCCCTACTTTTTTAATTTTCTCGATCGATATTATAAGAAGTTGCGGCGAACTTCCTTTTTTGACCGCTATTTCTCTGTATATTCTCGTTAAAACTCCTTGCCTTATCGAAGTCACTTTAGAAAAGCGGTGAAGAGGAACTGTGCAATAGTTCATTTTTAGTGTATAGTATTGTCAATATTTATTTTTCGTTTCTATTTTACAGAGTTGATAAAATTCTAAAATTTTATCAGTAATTTTTCCCCAAGAATATTTCTTTGCTTCTCTTTCTCCCCACTTTCCCATTTCCTCCCTTAGTTTTTTATTTTTAACTAAGATCTCAATTTTCTCTGCCAATTCCTTAAAATTTCTCGGTTTTGCTAAAAATTTTTCTCCTCTTGTTCCTTTCATCAATTCTTTATATCCTTCGTTCGCAAACCCTACAATCGGTTTTCCAGAAGCCATTGCCTCTAAAATTACCAAACCGAAACTTTCTCCAAAGATTGACGGAGCACAAAAGATGTCACAGGTTGCATAAAGAGAAGGAAGATCTTTTTCAACGTTTCCCAAAAAAATTACATCTTTTAAATTGTTTTCTTTTGTGAATTTTTCGCAATTTTCTCTTTCTGGACCGTCCCCTACAACAATCAATCTCAAATTTTGGTACTTTCTTTTTAAAATTAAAAATGCTTTTAAAAGATAAATTAATCCCTTTCTTTCTTCGATCCTCCCAACAAAGAGCAAATTTATTTTTCCATCTAAGAATCTTTCAATCTTTTTATTTTTTGGGTTAAAGGCTTCAAGATCTACCCCATTTGGAATGAGTACTTTTGGTTTTTTAAAATTTTCAAAGTATTTGAGAGCCACTTTTGAAACTGCAATCAAGCCATCCAACCTAAGATTGCAAAAATTGACAAAAATTTCAAAAAAATGAGGGAATTTTTTTAAAAAATTGCTTCTCTCAATGTCAGAATGAAAAGTTAAAATGTTTGTTGTTTTAAAAGAAAGAGGAGAAAGGAGAATTTGAAAAAACGATGGAAAAGAAGCATTATGGAAATGCAAGATAGTAAATTTTTCTTTTATCAAGCATCTTTCAATTGAAATTGGAATGAAATTAAAAACCAAATCTGAAGCTCCTCCTCCCCAAATCAATGGGAATGAAGTTCCTAATAAAATGACATTTTTTCCGTAGTTTTCTTTAATTTTTCTTCTCGGGACTATAATTTTGAATTCGACTTTTCTTTTTTCAAATTCCTTGGCTAAATTTAAAACATGGATTTTTACACCCCCCGGTTCTAAAAAGGAATGAAAAGAAATCAAGGCAACTTTCATCATTCAATTTTAAGAAAAATTTGTCCTCTTGCCAATATCTTTTTCAAAATGGTAAATTTATAATGTATGGTAAACGAAATTTCCGGAAAAATCCCCCCTCAAGCAATTGAAGCAGAAAAATGTCTTTTAGGTTGTCTTTTGATTGATAAAGACGCAATTTTGAAAGTTGCAGATTTTCTAAGGCCAGATGATTTTTATCGGGGAATTCATCAATCAATTTACGAGGTTTGTCTTGAACTTTTTCAAAAAGGAGAACCTATTGATATCCTTACTGTCTCAAACAGATTAGAAGAAAAAAATTTATTAGAAGAAATAGGTGGAAGATCTTATTTAACAGAATTAATAAATTCAATTTCCACTCCCTCCAATGTGACAAACTATGCTAACATTATCCATAAAAAAAGAGTGTTAAGGGATTTAATTTCTGCTGCTCAAGAAATAGGGCAAATGGCATTTAACGAATCAGAAGATGTGGAGAGAATTCTCGATAAAGCTGAAAAAAGAATTTTCTCAATCGCCCAGAAATCGTTATCTCAAAAATTTGTCCATGTCAAAGAGACCTTAGAGGAGGCTTTTGAAAGAATTGATCAATTATCAAAACATGGTCCATCTTTAAGAGGAGTGCCTACTGGATTTAGAGACTTAGATAACATTCTCGCAGGACTTCAAAAATCCGATTTAATAATTTTGGCTGCAAGACCGTCAATGGGAAAATCTGCTTTAGCCATCTCAATTGCTTTAAATGTCGCGATTAAAATTGGGGCTCCAGTGGGTATTTTTTCTCTTGAAATGTCAAGAGATCAAGTCGTTGATAGATTTATTTCTTCCCTGTCTGGAATAGATCTTTGGAGATTGAGGACAGGAAGATTGTCAGCAGTGGGAGAAGAAAATGATTTCATAAAAATTCAAAAAGCAATGGCAATTTTATCTGAGGCACCTATATACATTGACGACGCGCCAAACCCAACAGCATTACAAATGAAAGCAATGTGCCGAAGACTTCAAACTGAAAAAGGATTAGGATTAGTAATTGTTGATTATTTGCAATTAATGGAACCAATGAATAAAGATGCTTCTCCGGTCCAACAAGTTTCTGAAAACTCAAAAGCACTAAAAGCTTTAGCCAGAGAGCTTCAAGTTCCCGTGTTAGCTCTTTCTCAATTATCGCGAGCAGTTGAACATAGAGCTCCTCCTATTCCAAAATTGGCAGATCTAAGACAATCTGGAACAATAGAACAAGACGCTGATGTTGTTTTGTTTATTTATCGCGAAGATAGATATTTTTTAGATTCTCCCAGAAAAGGTATAGCAGATATCATTATTGCAAAACATAGAAACGGCCCAGTAGGAAAAGTTGAGCTTTATTTTGACGAAAGATGCGTTACATTTAGAGATTTGGAAAAAGGAGTGGACATCTTTGAAGGATGATGTATCCAAAAAGCATTCAAAAATTGATTGATCTCTTTTTAAAATTTCCAACCGTCGGTCAAAGAACTGCGAGGCGCTTTGTGTTTTATTTGATAAAAAGAGAAAAAAAAGAATTAGAAAATTTAGCAAGAGCCATTTTAGATTTAAAAGAGAAAATTAAATTTTGTAAAAATTGTTTTAAACCATTTGAAGGAGAGGGGGAAATTTGTGAAATCTGTTCTGATAAAACCAGAGATAAATCTTTACTTTGTGTTGTCGAAAAGGAAGTTGATCTTGAATCAATAGAAAAAACAAAAAAATATAAAGGGCTTTATTTTGTTTTGGGAGGGCCGATTTCAGCAATAAAAAAGGAAGAATTAAAGAAATTAAGGATTGAAGAATTGGAAGAAAGGATAAAAGATAAAAAAATAAAAGAAATCATAATTGCAACTAGCTTAACTACTGAAGGGGAAGCACTCGCTCTATTTTTAGAAAGAAAATTGAAAAATTCTGGGAAAAAAATTACTAGATTAGGGCGGGGACTTCCAACTGGAGGAGAATTGGAATATGCCGATGAGGAAACATTAAAAGAAGCCTTGGAGAGGAGAAAATAATCTACAATAAAAAATGAGTTTGTTTTTTTAAAAAAGAACTAATTTCCAAAAATTAAAAAAGGCAAATCAAAAATTGAATTGGAAAGAAGGAAATAATTTAAAGACCTAAAAATTTTACTATCTCGACTAAAGTATATTTTTGTCTATGCCCTTTTTTTATTCTCGCAGACTGTCTTGTTTTATGTTTCCAAATTACTATTTTTTTTCCTTTTGTTTCTCCTAAAACTTTTCCAACCACCTTTACTCCATCTACAAAAGGTGTTCCTATTTTTACTTCATCTTCTTTTACAGCCAATAAAACCTCATCAAAAATTATCTCTTCTCCTTCTTTCTTTTTAATTCTTTCGATTTGAATTCTTTGCTGTGGAGAGATTAAATACTGTTTCCCTCCTGTTTTAATCACCGCTAATTCCATTGTTTTTATTTTAACTTTTTAACTTCAGACGACTCTTTTAATCTAATTTTTTCCATTGAAGATTTGATTTTTGAAATTAATTGCTTGTATTCTAAATAGGCATTGGAAATCATAGTTAACCCACGATAAATTCTATTTTCTAAAATATTTTCCATTTCGTCAAGATCTTTTGCAACAAAAAGTAAGTGACTTTGTAGGTTTTCAAGATCCAAAGAAATAGCATATTGCAAATGAAATCTGTAAATATACAAAAGCAGGGGTAAAACCATTGAATAAGGCATTAAAATCACATTTTCATCTTTAGCTTTTAAATGAGCATTTCTACAAACCGCATACACTGAATCTGGAACTGCGGCAATTGCTTGATTCCAAGTCAAATCGGGATCAACGTATTGTTTTACTTCTTTTATTCTTCTAAACACCTCTTTCTCGATTTCTTCAATAATTTTTTTTCTCTTTTGTTGATCGGTTTCTTTTTCTAGTTCTAAAATTAGTCTTCCTGCTACCCACTTTGAATCAATTGGTAACCTTTTTCCATTTGGCAAAATCAAAGCAAATTCAACTACTTTTCCTCTTACTTGGAAATTGGTGTCAATCATTTCAGGTGGCAATTTTTTAAAAGTTTCTCTTAAAATTTCTTCTCCGGAAATGCCTTTTGCAGAAGTTCCTGCAATTATTTCGTCAATTCTTTTTATTCTTTCCAAAAATTCTTTTTCCCTTTCTTTCCGCACTTCTTCACTTCTCCTCAGTTCTTCTATTAGGTCTCGGGTTTTTTCAATTTTTTCTTTCAAATGATCTTGAATCTGGGTTCCAAGAATTAACTTTTCTTTTATTTCCGAAATTTCTTTCGCTTGTTGTAAATTGATCTGGGCTTGTTGAGTTATTTTTTCCGTAATTCTTATAACAAAATACAAAAAAACACCAAAAAATGCAAACAAGAGCAAAAGAAATAAAAAATCATTCATTAATAAATTCTATCAATGTTTTAATGACACTTCAATTAAAAGAAAGAGGACATAAATGCACAACAAACACAAACCTTCAGTTTGGGTTATTTTTTTATCTGTTTTAATAAAAATCAAAAATAAAAGAGATACAAAAAGTAAAAAACTTCTTGCAATAGCCAAAGTAGTTAAATTAGGAATTTCAAAAGGAAAAATTAAGGCCACTATCCCCAAACAAAGTGTAGAAGTCATAATTACAGATCCCATAACATTCCCCGCAATAAACCAATCTTGAGATTTTCTGGCTGCTTGAAAAGTAAACGTAAGTTCTGGCAAAGCATTCATAAATCCTACTAATAAAACACCAAAAAATACTAAAGGAAGATTAAAATATTTTGAGAGGAAAACGGTCGATTTGACTACGCCTTGTCCCGCTAGTAAAAGAAAAATTGTAGAAAAAACAAGCAAAAATAAGTTTTTCAAAAAGTAAAGACGGGATAGAGGTTCATTTATTTTATCATAAATTTTTTCGAATCTCTCCTTCTTTTGGAAAAGCCATCCCAAATAAAAAATAAAAGCAGAGAGTAACAAAATTCCATCTCCTCGACTAAGGTTATTATCGAAAATTAAAAGTAGAGGCAAAATGGCTACTCCTACGGTAAAAAAAGCACTCATTTGGACTGTCCGACTAGAAAGTGAAAGTCCCGCTCTAGAAACTAGCGCAGAAAGACCAACGATTAAAGTTAAATCAACAATGTTTGTGCCGAAAACGTCAGCGAGAGCCAATTGAGGGACACCATTTATTGCTGAGATTACATCGATGATAAGGTTAGGAATTGTAGTAGCGAAAGCAATAGTTAAAAAAGCAACTACAAATTCTTTCCAACTGAGAAATTTTGCAATTTTTTTCAAAATTTCTAGTATAAAATTGCTCGACCAAAACAAAACAATAAACGAAAATAAAAAAACTAGAATACAAGTTAAAATCTCCATTTTATTTCTAAAAGTTGAAATAAAATTCCAGAGACTAAAATCAAGAACAGAGGATACAAAAGTAGATTCTTAATGCTTGACCTTTGAATTTTTCTATACATCAATAGGATTAAAATTCCATCGACGCCCAAAAAGATTCCTCCAACTATTGAAATCACTGACAAGAATTGATTAACTCCGCACAAGAACAAAACATAAGGAGGTAAAGTAGCCAATATCATTGAAAGATTTTTTCCTATTTGCAAATCATACCAAAAAATTTTTTTCAAAGTTAATCCCAAGGTAATAAATGAAGTGAAGGTAGTTAATGTGCCCAAAAAAAGCGTTAAACCTGTGATACCTTCTCCTAAAAAACTTTTTAATCCCACTAAGGCTGAAGGAGTAGTTTTCTCCCCGCAAATTCCCAAAATTAAATACACAAAAGCTGAATAAACTAAAATTGGGATTAAAATCGAAACAAAAATTACTATTTTCAACATGAACTTCCTGTCCTTCAGCATTTCTTCTATTTCAGGGATTAAACTCGCACCCCAAAGAGAAAACAAAATTGGAGCGTAAGGCAAGAAAAAATTTTCGAGTTTCAATTCCCAATTTGTAATAAACAAATTTTCTTTACTTATTAATCCCTTTCCTGCAAAAAACAAAAGAATCAAAACGAAAAAGAATAAAATTAGAGAAAAAAATTCAACTTTCGCAACTATCTTTATCCCAAAAAAGATTAAAAGAGCTCCTAATAAAAAGTAAACAGTTGTCCAAAAAAAGTTACTTCCTCCAAAAACTGGTGATAATAAATTTTCTAAAAATTCTCCACCTACAATCAAATAAGCCAAAATTGCGCCAAGACTTCCTAAAATTGTTGAAACATAAGCAATTTTTTCTCCAAAAGTTCCCAAATAAATTTTAGCGAAGCCAGGCAATCTCTTATAATCTGGAGTTTTCAAAGCTAGCTCACCAAAAATTAAATGGATCAAAATGACTAAAAAACCCAAAACAACAAAATAACCCAATACCACCCAAAAGCCTGCCTTTAGAGTAATGTATGGTAAAGCAAAAATACCAACCCCAATGATAGTTCCAGAGAGAGTAGATATTGCGTAAATTAGTTTCATTTTAAATTTTACTCGCTTTTTTGAAATTTCTTTAACATCCCTAACATTTCAATCGGGAACAAAATAGTAGTGTTCTTTTCTTTTGCTGCTTCGGTTAGTGTCTCCAAGTATCTTAAAATAATCGGCTCTGCTTTCAAAATCTCTCCTGCTTCTTTTAATTTCTGAGCTGCTAGGTATTCTCCTTCAGCCAAAATGATTTTTGCCCTTTTCATTCTTTCTGCTTCTGCTTGCTTTGCAATGGCTCTTTGCATGCCCTCTGGAATTTGAACATGTTTTATCTCAACTGCGGTCACCTTTATTCCCCAAGGATCAGTCGCTCGGTCAATTATTTCATGGAGTCTTTGATTAACTTTCTCCCTTTCAGCTAACAATTCATCTAACTCTGAAGCTCCTACTACTCCCCTTAAAGAAGTTTGAGAAATTTGAGAAGTAGCAGCCAAATAGTTTTCAACTTCAATGACTGCCTTTTTGGGGTCAGAGATTCTAAAATATAAAACTGCATCCACAGTAATGGGAATGTTATCTTTGGTAATCACTTCCTGAGCAGGGACATCAAGAGTAACTGTTCTAAGATCAACTTTAATCACTTTATCAATACCAGGAATGATCAAAAACAACCCCGGACCTCTAATTCCGGCAAATCTTCCCAATCTAAAAATCACTCCCCTTTCATACTCTCTGCAAATCTTTATGGCATGAGACAAAATTATCAATAGGACAACGATTATCCCAAACCAACTAAAAAGTATGTCCATTAACATAATTTTTTTATTTTATTACACTCGACCTTTTCAATGTATT
Organism: Parcubacteria bacterium GBS-2; assembly: GCA_001443025.1. Taxonomy (GTDB): domain Bacteria; phylum Patescibacteriota; class Minisyncoccia; order Minisyncoccales; family GBS-2; genus GBS-2. The sequence continues at coordinate 20,619 of LEKP01000002.1, read as the reverse complement.
TTTTTAATTTTACCGCATAATTTTTTCAACAAAAAGAGTATTACCTTCAATTTTAACTATTCTTACTCTTGATTTTTCGGGGATTGTTTTGCCATCAAAACTTTCAGCTTGCCAAATTTCCCCTTTCAGTTTTACTTGACCGACGGGATTGAGTTCTTTAATAACTGTAGCTTCCAAACCGATTAATGCTTCTGGACCAGTTTCTGGTTTGGCTCTGATAACTTTTATCACTTTTTGCCCTATCAAGACAAAAAAGAAACAAATAACAATCACTGCTCCTATCACCATCATCGTTATTGCGTCAAAAAATTTTGGGGCAAAAAGGGGCTCAGCTTCAAAAGTGAAAATTCCCAACAAAATAGCAATTGCTCCAATAATACCAAAAATTCCAAATCCTGGTTCAAAAATTTCTAACATCAAAAGTAAAAGACCAACTAAAATTAGACCAATTCCCAAAAAAGAAAAGGTGATAATACCAATTCCCCAAAGACCAATTAAGAGAGAAATTACTCCGACGACACCAAAAGTTTCAAATTCCCCCGAGCGGATGGCCATAATAAGAGCTAAACCACCAATAGTCAAAAATAGAGAAAGTAAATAAGGATGAGAAAGGAAATCAAAAATTTTTTCAATGAAACTGGGAGAAATTTCTTTTATTTTTGGTTCTAAAATATTAAGCTTTAAAAAAAGTTCATCTAAGTCTTTGGCTGTTTCATCAATAATTCCTAATTCTTTTGCTTCTTTACCAGTTAAGGTAAGATTTTCTCTCACAAATTTTTCAGCAACTTCTGGATTTCTTTGATTAATTAGAGCTAAACTTTTTATCCAAGAAGCCATTCCTTCAACGATTTTTGGATCAGTTTCTTTTAATTCATCAATAGCTATTTCACGAGGCTGAGCAGCGCCAATTGAAGCTTCAGGATGAGTAATGGCTAAATCACCTGCCAACAAAATAAAAGTACCTGCCGAATAAGCCCAACCTCCTTCTTTATGAACGAAAATAACTGTTTTTATTGGGCTAGCCAAAATCAAATCAACAATATCTCTAGTCGTCTTCAAAAGTCCACCAGGAGTGTCTAGCTGAATGATTAAATAATCAGCTTTTTCTTTTTCAGCTTCTTGAAATACTCTTTTTAAATATTGATGAGTTCCAGCTTTAATTTCACCCTCAATCTCAGCTAAAATTACAAGAGGATTAGTTTGGGCATCAATTTTTTGAAATGTAAAAAACCAAATAAAAAAGAAAAATGTTAAAACAATTATTTTCGTCTTATCCCAGAATATCATTACAAGTGGCCCCGACGGGATTCGAACCCGTGTGCCATGGCTGAGAACCATGGATCCTAGTCCACTAGATGACGGGGCCATGATCACAAAATCTTACCAAATCTTTCTAATTTGATCAACGATTTCTGACATTCGCATTTCTTTCGATCCATCGACCAAGATTATATCCCCTGGCCTGATTATTTCTTTTAATTTAAAAACTGTGTCCTCGATCGTATTAAAAGAAAAAATTTTAAAATCATCCATCCCCTTTTCCATTGCTCCTTTGGCAATGAATTTTGCTCTAGGTCCTACGGTAAAGAGAAAATCGCAATTTTTGGCAACTTTTTCTCCGATTGTTTCGTGAGCTTCTATTGTGTACTTTCCCACTCCTATTACATCTCCCAAGACCGCAATCTTTCTTTTAAATCCCGGAATTTTACCTAAAATTTCTATTGCTTCAATCATTGAAAAAATCGTCGCAGATTCTGCATCGTCCAAGATTTTAGAACCCTTTATTCCTTCCAACAACCTCATTTTTCCGGGTAAAGTCTTATAATTTCTCATTTCTTGAGAAATTTCGACTAAATTTTTTCCAAAAATTGTCCCAACTGCAGTTGCTGCAAGCACAGCATAAATTTGTTCTTTTCCAAAAGCTTCTTTTAGCCAAAATGGAATGACGCTTCCTTTATGATTCACCTTAAAATTGACTCCGTGATTGAATTTCAAATCGCTGGCAAAAAAATCAGCTCTTTCAGAAAAGCCAAAAGTAAAAGTATGTAAATTAGTAATATCGTTAATTTCCCTTACTGTCTCATCATCATAATTTAAAACTAAATAACATACAGAGGGCAAGCTCTTTGCCAGATCAATAGTATTTTTTAATTTTTCCCTCTCACCTGCAAAATAATCTCTATCAAAGGGAATATCTTCAATATGAGTAACAACTAAAACTGAAAGCGGAGAAGATTTTAAGAAAAATCCTGATTTTTTAATTTGCGAGTCTTCCAAAGAAAAAATTAAAGCATCTTTTATTAAAGTAGCAATTGCCTTTTTTGCCAAAACTCTACCTTCCCCAGTTATTACAATTACCGGTTTTTTCTGAAACAAATATTTAATTTTCCCTAAAACTTCACTCATAATCAGGTGGAATTTGATAAAGTCTTATGATATAGTCTGCTAGATCGTGAAAGATTGGAACTGCCGAATATTCAGCGGTTTTTGCTTTTGGATTATCCAATTTTACCAAAATCAAAATTTTAGGATTGTAGGCTGGAAAATAACCAACAAAACTCTGCCAAGTTTTTTCAGAGTATCCTTTTTCTCCAATCTTTGGTTGTAAAGCAGTTCCAGTTTTTCCAGCAATAAAATATCCTGGAACTTTTGCTCTTTTCCCAAATCCATTTTCTACTACCGAAACGAGCATTGAGGTTAATTGAGAAACTGTTTTTTGAGATAAAATTTTCCTTGGATTTTCTTCTTTGCGAAAATTTTCAACTAAATAAGGAGTGACTAGTTTTCCTCCGTTAGCAATTGCAAAATAAGCCCTCAACAATTGAATTGGGGTTATAGCAATTCCTTGACCGAAAGAGGCAGTGGCAAAGTTTATTTCCTTTCCATTCTTTAATTCCCGGTTTTCTGAAAAAATTTCTGGCAAATCTATCCCAGTTTTTTCAAAAAATCCAAAATTTTTAAGGTAATTCAAAAAAGTGGAATTCTCAACTTGATTTTTAGCAAAAACTGCTCCAGTGTTTATTGATTTTTCTAAAACTTCTGTCATAGTAATTTCCCCAGGGTAAACTCTGTTTGCATAGTTTTTGATAACCCAACCATCGATTCTAATTTCTCCAGGGTCTCTGTAAGTAGTTTTGGGGGTAATTTTTCCCTCTTCCAAAGCTATTGCCATAGTTACTGCCTTAAAAACTGAACCAGGCTCGAAAAGATTTTGAGTACCTGGGTTTTTAAAAACTTCTAGGTTCTTTGCAAATTCTTTGTAAGAATTGGGATCAAAATTTGGAAAATTTGCAAAAGCAATTATTTTACCAGAATTAGGATCTGCTACTATTATTTGCCCTCCCTCAATATCTAGAGTCTCTTTTGCTTTTTCTAAAAGTTTTTCTGCTTGATATTGGATTCTGTAATCCATTGTCAAAATTAAGTTTTCTCCCTTTCTTAAAATTTCATCGTAATACTCTTCCAGCCCATACCTTCCGTCGCCTTCTGCATCAACAAAACCAACCACATTCGAAGCTAATCTTTTTTGAGGATAGTACCTTCCAATTTTTGATTCAACAAAAATTCCTGCTAGGTTTGATTTTTTTATTTTCTCTGTCTCCTCTTCACTCAGCTTTTCTTTGATCAAAGAAAAATTTTTATCTTCTTTAATTTTTTCTAAAATTTCCTCTTCGCTTAAATTCAAAATCTCACTCAAAATTTTAGCTGTTTTTTCTTTTTCTTTTATTTTCTTTGGAATAGCAAAGACAAAGAAATATTCTCTATTTATTGCCAAAGGTTCTCCTCCTGCAAAAAATATTTCTCCCCTTCTTTCAGTATTTTCAGAAAAAGAATTGTGAATTCCAAAAGCAAGAGCTCGATAATAATTTCCTTTTATGATTTGAAGAAAAAACAAGCGAGAAATTAAAACAATAGCAAAAATTAAAATCAACGAAAAAACTAAGTTTTCTCTTAAATTTTTCATTTTACGACAATCCCTCCTTCAAGAATTTGAATAAATTTAAATTTTTCTGCCTTGACTAAATTTGAATTCTTCAAAAATTGATCTAAATTTGAAATTGAATTCAAAGCCAAAGCTTCATCCTCCAGTTTTTGATTCTCTTTTGAAACTTCAACGATTTTCTTTTTCATTAATCGAATCGAGGAAATTTCTTTTGTTAAAAGAGAAATTTTAAGTAGAGTTAATCCAGTGAAAATCAAAATCACTATTAAATTCAAAATATTAATTTTCGTTAGAATTTTTTTCATTTAATTTTTAATCCTGCTCTTAATTTTGCACTCCTTGACCTTGGATTTTGTTTGATTTCTTTTTTTGAAGGAACGATTGGCTTTTTAGTCAGAATTCTTATTTTTCCTTCTCTTTCCTTTTCTTTTAAGAAACCCTTAACAATTCGATCTTCCAAAGAATGGAAAGAAATTACTACCACCCTTCCTCCTTTTTCTAAAACCTCGATTGCTTGTGGCAAAGCAATCTTTAAATTTTCCAACTCATTATTGACAGCAATTCTCAAAGCTTGAAATGTTCTGGTTGCAAAATGGATCTTTTTGTGTTGGTAAAAACTCGGCACTGCTTTCCTTATAGTTTCGATCAATTGGAAAGTTGTTTTTATTGGCTTTCTCTTTCTGGCCTTAACAATTTCTCTGGAAATTCTTTTGGCAAATCTTTCCTCGCCATATTCCCTTAAAATTCTTTCAATTTCCTTTTCTGGCCATTCATTAACAATTTTCTCTGCCCACAATTCCTGAGAAGAAACTCCAGCACTACCTGATAGTGGAGTTTTTACTGGGTCCCAATCGTATCTCATAATTAAAGGTTCGTTTCTCAGAAAACTGAATCCTCTACCAGATTTCTCCAAATGCCAACTTGAAAAACCAAGGTCAAATAAAATTCCAGAAATCGGTCTAAAATTTTCTTTTTCAACAATCTTTTTTAACTTCGAAAAAGAATCGTTGACTAAAATCAGTCTTTTCAAATTTTCCTTTTTCAATTTTTTATAAAGTTCAGAATCAATTTCTATTCCTAAAACTTTTCCTTTTGGTCCATTCCTTTTCAAAATTTCTCTAGTATGTCCTCCTTCACCAACAGTACAATCTACATAATTTTTGTTCTTTCCAACATTCAGCCACTCAATTGCTTCCTTTAAAAGAACAGGTTTGTGCACCCTCTCTTCTTCCATTTTGTTTGGAATTTGGAATTTGGAATTTTTACTTATACTCCTAATTCTTTCAATCTCTCAGCAATGTCCCCTACTTCTTTTTCTGTTTTTTCTTGGTATTCTTTCCAAATTTTTTCATCCCAAATTTCTATTCGATTATAAACTCCAGCAATCACAACTTTCTTTTTTAACTTTGCGTATTCTTTCAGATAATCTGGAATTAAAATCCTTCCAAGATTGTCTATCTCAACTTCCATTGCTCCTGTAAGCATTAACCTTGCAAATCCCCTGGCATCTGACTGTGACAATGGCAATTTACTCAATTTTTTTGCCAAAATTCCCCACTCTCTTTCTGGATAAAGAAAAAGACACTGATCAAGTCCTTTTGTAATCACTGCTTTTTTGCCCAATACTTTTCTGAATTTTGAGGGTATTGCCAATCTTTTCTTTTCATCTATTGAATATGTATATTCTCCATAAAATGGCATAGTTTTCCACAGGATCTTTCACTTTTCCCCATAGTTATCCACAATTTCCCACCTATTTTCACTTTATCTCACCCAAGTTCTAAGGTCAATATAATTAAAAAGGCTTTGAAAATGAATTCAAAGCCCTGAATTTTTCCACAGGAAATCCACAGAGGGAATATTAAATTTTTATTTCAAAGTTTTGAGGATCTATTTCTATTTTCATTCCCCTTCTTATTTTTCCTGATAAAATTGCTCTGGCTAAAACATTTCCCACTTTTTCTTGAATTACTCTTTGCATTTCCCTTGCTCCAAATTTTGGATCGTAAGAGAGTTCGACAATTTTTTCTTTCAAGGCTTCTGTAATTACAAAATCTATATCTTTTTCTTTTAATTGTTTTTGAATTTTTCTCAATAAAAGTTCTGCGATTTTCAAAAGATTCTTTTTTGTTAACGGTTTAAAAACAATCACCCCATCGAACCTATTTAACAACTCTGGAGTAAAGATTTTGTTTTGAATCAAATAAGAAAGAAGCTCTTCTTTTACAATTTCTAATTTTTGAGTTTCCTTCAATTTTTCCCAAATAATTTCGGCGCCGGCATTAGAAGTAGCAATGATAATCGTATTTTTAAAGTTCACTTTTCTTCCCATTCCATCAGTCAAATGACCTTCGTCAAAAACCTGTAAAAATAAGTTTAAAATTTTAGGATGGGCTTTTTCAAATTCATCCAATAACAAAAGAGAAAACGGTCTTTCTCTTACTGGGGTTGTTAAAAGCCCTTCTTCCCCAGGTTCCCCCAAAAGTCTTGGAATGTCGCTTAAATTTTGAAATTCAGACATATCTAACCTTATCATTTTTTCTTCAGAACCAAAATAAATTTCGGCTAAAGCTTTTGCGGTTTCAGTTTTTCCAACTCCAGTAGGCCCTAAAAATAGAAAAGACCCAATAGGACCTCTTCTTACTGTAATTTCTGCCCTCGCTCTTCTTAAAGCTTCAGAAATTTCTTTGACTGCCTCTTCTTGACCGACGATTCTTTGATGAATTATCTCTTCCAACCTCAAAAGCTTCCTTTTTTCTGCTTCTTCGATTTCGCCAATTGGAACTTTTGCTTTCCTTTCTACTACTCTCTCAACATCTTGCAAGAAAACAATTCTTTCTTTTCTTTGCGATGCCAAAACCACCAATTCATCTATCACATCGATTGCCTTTTCTGGAAATGGAATTGCAGGTAAATACTTTGAGCAAAGCGAAATAATTCCCTTGATTGCTGGGAAAGTGAAAAATACTTTGTATTTTGCTTCGAGTCTCAACGCTCTATCTTCTAAAATTTTTAAAGTTTCCTCCTCTGAAATTTCTTTAACCTCGATTTTTTCAAAAGACTCAAGCAATATTGGCCTTTGCTCTAAATTTTTGTGAAGTCCTTCATAAGTCGTTATTCCAATACAGCAAAAATTTGGCAATGACAAATAAGAAGATAAAATTCCAGAAATTTCAACAACCCCCAATTTTCTTTCTGTCTCAACTCCTACATACTGATGGATATTGTCTATTACCAAAATTACATTACCAGCATAGACTACTTCACTAAAAATTTGGTCTAAAATTTTTTCTGTTTCTTCTGTAGTTTCAGTTTCCGAAATTATTTTTGGTAAATCCAAATAAACAACTCTTTTGAAATTTAATTGAGGAAGGCTTTTCCCTAGTGCCAAATCGTTCGCCAAAAATTCAATCATCGATCTCCTTCCGGTTCCAGCCTCCCCTACTATCAAAACGTCATTTTTTTCTGGCGAAGCCAAAATTGCCTCCATCGTTTTTACCTCTTTTTCGTGAGCAAAAATTCTTCTAAAACCCTGATACTTCATTGCCTTCGTAACATCGAAAGAATATTGATCTAGTAAAACCGTATATCCTGCTGTCCATTCCCTTGCCAAACTTCCCTTTTTAATTAAATTTTCCCATTTCCAAAACTTTCTTGATTCTAAAAATTCCTTTTCTAAATAATCTATCCAATCTGAAACCTCTTTTAAATTTTCTGCTTTCAAATTATACTCAATGAGGAAATTTTTAAAAATTTTATTTCTCTGAGCCAAAGTAAACAAGATTTCGCCAACTTCTATTTTTTCTTTTTCTTTTCCTAAAGCCTCAATCAAGCCCTTGACCTCCTCCTCTTCTCTTTTATCTTCCAAGAGCCTTTTTTTTAATTCAGAGAGTGGGACAAAAAGTCTAGTAAAGATAAACTTTATTTTTGGATTTTTTTCATCCAAGAGAAAGTAAAGAAAAATAGAAGAATTGATTTTTTTAGTCTTAGAAAATTTTAAAGCATTGTAAATTGCTCTCGCGACCTCGAAATCGATTTTGTCAAAAATTTCTCCTTCTAGTTTCGGATTTTTAATTTTTTGCTCAAAAAAGAGATCTTTAAGAAAAGCAAGACAGAAAAAATTGAAAGACAAAAGGGAGAGGCCCAAAAATGGTTTTGAAAAATCGCTAATGAAAAAAAGAATTAAAAAAAGAAAAAACAAAATCAAAAACAATTTTCTTTCAAACTTTCTAAATTTGAAAATCGGAGTTTCTGCCAAAGCTACTGCTTTAAAAATTCCAGAGTTTTCAAATTTTGAATAAAAGCTTGATTCCATAAACAAAAATAAAAAACCAAATTATGGGAAAAAGAAACCAAAAAACGAAAAACAAAATTCCAAAAATCAAAATAAAAATTTCATAAAGCAAGCCTATTAAAATCAAAAAACTTCTGGCGATCATTCCAACAAATCTTGAAATTTGGTTTGAAATCCAAACCTCCAAAATTTTCGGAATGTCTAGTCCTTTTGGATATTGCCAAAAATATTTATGCCAATGAGCAAAAAGGGTTTTTAGCAAAAATGGAATTGAAAAATAATGGAGTCCAAATTTCAAAAAATTTTTTACCCCTCGCAAAATTTCTTTTGGAACATCAAAAAAATACCATTGAACAAATAAAATAAAATTTTCTCCCGCTCTCATTTTAAAAGTTTGATTCCCAAAGAAGAAATTTGACCTCCTCCAAAAATTAAAATTCCAGTCAAAATTGACCAAGAAATTAAATTAAGAATTTTTGTTGTAGATTCTCTTGGAAAAATTTCTTTTAACTGTTCTGCTAAAATCTCGCCAATTTGCTGTTGCATCTCTTCCAAAGTAGTGGGAACTTTCTTTTTTGAAGGAATTGTTGTTTTCTCTTCAATTTTAAAAATTTCAGGGGGAGGAAGTTTCCCAGTAAAAATATTGTAGGAACGATAAAGAGTAAAAACAATTATCAGAATTCCAGAAAAAAACATTATCCAACCAATTGTCCTCTTAAAATTCATATCTTATCTTATCAAAATAAACAAAAAATCAAAAGCGCCCTAAAATGGGCGCTTTTGACCATTTTTAAACCCACGAATTTTTTTGTGAATTTAAAAAATTTACTTTCCCAGCCCCAACCCACAATTTTATGAGTTACGGACTGAGAGACAAGGAGATTTATTGATCGCGCCTTGTCATCGCGATTTTTTTATCCCCCTTATTTTTTAAATTTATTTAAGGTGCTATGAATATTTTTTAAACTCCGGAACTTTGATGACTGCAGTCACCATCGATGATGACTGTAGTCTTTTTTCATCTATATTATAGCAAATTATTTAAATTTTGTCAATATTCTTTCTTTTCCCACTCCACAGATTCAATTTATGTTGACGTCAGACATCAACATAAATATATTTTTGTTAATCCCCTTTTCTTTTTCCAGCCCACAAATTACTTTATGAGCTAGAAAAAGAAAAAAATAAGGGGGGTGGGGGTTAGAAATCGATGGCCTTCCTTAGTTCTCTGGCAGCCTCGAAGAGCTTTTCTTGTAGTTCATGCGTACTTTCGGCTCTAACAACCTGGAAAAGTCCAGTTGAAGTAAACACTACAACTTCCATTTTCTCACCTCCTCAAGAATAATTATAGCATATTATTCATTTTTTGTCAATATTTATTTTCGAGAATTTCCTTTAAATTCTCCAAAACATCTTCTGGAATCGGTGGTTCCCTAATCGGGCTTTTTCCAGGATATTTCCAAGCAGAAATCATTATTATCTTTTCCCGTTTTGACTTTTGATTTTTGACTTTTGACTTTTTTATCTGGTACATTACCCAAATTTCATAGGGACGTTTTCTTCCAGCAGCTTGCATTACCGCAACAGTATCTGGTGCAATTCCTTCTTCTTTTTTTTCTGGATTTCTTAAAATCCTCAGCAATCTTCTTTCAGAAAGCTGATACTCTCTCATTTTCTCTTTAATATGTTTTGTCCAATGGATTTCTTTTGTTTCTTTTGGTAACTTAAACAACATTTTTATTTGATCAAGCATTCCACTTTTGCGGAAAAGTGGAATCCTAGATAGTTGAAAGATTGTATTAAAAAATTTGTTTCATTCCCATATTTTCACCCAGCGAATTTTTTTGAATTGATCTTTGTAAAACTTGAAATTTTTGTAGTTTTCTTTCTTCAAAATTTTTTCAACATCTTCTCTTTGCAAAGGATCGATCTCCATAAAGATTATTCCATTTCTCTTTAAATGATTTTTCGCCTCTTTCAAAAACTTTTTAATATATTTTAGCCCTCCCCTACCCCCGTACCAAGAAATTTTTGGCTCTAATTTTTTCACCGATTCTTGAACTTCCTTCAATCTTTCTTTCGCAACATAAGGAGGATTGGCAAAGATGAAATCGTATTTTCTCTTTACTTTTTCAAAAATGTCTGATTTTATTATCCTGTATCTTTTTGATGAAATTCTGTTTAGCTTTAAATTTATCCTAATTTGCTCAACCGCATTTTCATCAATGTCAACAAAATCAACGTGGCTTTCTTTAATATTTTTTAAAATCGCAATTCCAATACAACCAGACCCTGAAAAAATATCCAAAAATTTCGGTTTTTTCAATTTAACTCTTGCAATTTGCAATTTGCAATCCTTTAAGGCTTTTTTAACCCAAAACTCTGTTTCAATTCTGGGTATAAAAACCCTTTTTGAGAGGTCAATTTTACAATTTAAAAACTTTTTCATTTTGGTAAAATTATCTGTCCCTCCTTTTTGTTACCGATCGCAATATATTTTCCCTTCAAATACAAAAAACCGGTAAAGGCGCAAGTTATTGCATCCAATTCATCTCCGTTTGGGTTTTTCTTTAAAATTTTGATTCCTAGCTTTTTAAGTCCTTTTTTTAGTTCTTTTAACCCTTTTTGTTTCCTTGGAATTTTTAAAATATCTTGAGTAGCTCCAGGATAAACTTCAATCACCTTGTGTTTTTTCTCTAAAATTTTCCTTAATCTTATTCCCCTTTCTGTCAATTTTCTCATTGGACCAAGGGTTATTGGAAAAAATTTAATTCCAAATTTCCAGAGTTCTTTATCACATTTTCTGAAATGAATTTTTGATTTTCTTTTCAAACTTTTTCTTCCTTTGGGCAAAGTTAGAGGAGCATCAATAGCAATCAAATCTGGCTTTTCCTTTTCAATTAAATTCAAAATTTCTTTATCTTTAAAAACGCAAAAACAATTTGCTTTTAATTTCTCATCCAAAACACAAATTCCAGTTTTCCTTTTTTCAGAACCTGCCAAATCAATTCCCAAAATTTTCATTTTCTCCAACTTGCATTTTGCAATTTGAATTTTGCAATCTTCAAAATTTTCTCTTCTCCTTCGATTTTCCCATCTCTCATTAAAATTTTACCGTTGCAAATCACATCCGAAACACAACTTTTGGCATCTGAATAAACTAAATTGGAAATCAGATCGTAATTTGGGAACATTTCAATTTTGTTTAAATCGATCAAAGTCAGATCTGCTAATTTTCCAACTTTTATCTCTCCAGCATTGATTTTTAATGCCAAAGCTCCGTTTTTGGTCGCCATTTGAAAAATTTCTTTTGCCGAAATCGCAACAGGATTTTTATTTTCAATTTTTTGCAAAAGAGCGCCAATTTTCATTTCAGAAAATAGATTTAGTGAATTATTAGAGGCAGGTCCATCAGTTCCTAAGCAAACATTAATTTTTGTATTTTTAATTTTTCCCCATCGAAAGACTCCTGAAACTAATTTCATGTTCGATGTTGGATTATAAACTAAGCCACATCGTCTCTTTTCTAAAATTTCAATTTCCTTCTCTGACAACCAAATTGAATGAGCAAAAATGCAGTTTTTCCCCAAAAATCCAATTTTTTCTAAATATTCAACAGGTCTCATTTTGTATTTTTTCAAGCTTTCTTTAATTTCGTTTTGAGTTTCAGATAAATGCATGTGAATTAGCAATTTGTACCTTTTTGCAAAATTTTTTGCCCAGATTAAATTCTCTTTTGAAACCGTGTAAATTGCATGGGGAGCAATTGTCAATTTTATCGAAGAAGAATTTTTTAAAATTTTTTCCAGTTTTGGAAATTTTTCTTCAATACTTTTTCTGTCACAGTCTTTTGTCGAAAAATCAACCAAAACTAAACCCAAGAATCCCCTCATCCCCATTTCCTTTGTCGCTTCAATTTGGGCTTCTGGATAAAAATACATTTCATTAAAAGTGGTGGTTCCGGATTTTATCATTTCTAAAATTGCTAATTTTGTCCCCCAATATACGTCATCTTCACTAAGCTTGTCTTCAATTGGCCAAATTACTTTCTCTAACCAATCTTTTAAAAAAAGATCTTCTCCAAGTCCTCTCAACAGAATCATTGCTGAATGAGTATGACAGTTAATCAACCCAGGAATCACTGCCTTTTCCTCTTTTCCATCGATTTTTTCATCCACTTTTAAATTCAAATTTCTCCCGATCTTTGAAATTTTCTCTCCCTCAATCAAAACATCAACTTTCCTTTTTTCCAAAATTACATTTTTAATCAAAATCCTCATTTTAAAATTTTTTCAAAAAATAAAACAAAAATTAAAGAAAATAAAATCCCCCCTAAGACATCCAAAGGAGTGTGAAAACCGCAATAGATTACTGAAAATCCAACTAAACAAGCTAAAACCAAAAGAAAAATTCCAATTTTTCTTTCTCTTAAAAAAATTGGTAAAGCTAAACCAAAAGCAAGCATTGTAGTAGTGGATGGAAAAGCATAGGGACTTTCGTGCCAAGGACCAATCGTCCTTACGTTTTCAAATAAAACAAAGGGTCTTGGAACATGAAAAATTGGTTTCAAAATTGCATGACCAAACCAGTAGAGGAAAAATCCACAAAAAAGAGCGTAGATTGCTAAAAATTTTTTTCCTTTAAATAAAAAATAGATCGGAGTCAAAATTAAAAGTGAAAAAAAAGGAATAAGTACAAAAAGGACAAGAAAATCTAAAACAGAATTTGCGATCTTTTGATTAAAAAAGAAAAAAATTTTTTCATTTAATTCAAATAGGCTCATTTTCTTAAAATTTTAATTTCTTCTTTCCGAATGTCAATTATAGTTGAAGGCTGTTTGTCAATCCTCCCGACATCAAAATAGAAATCTACCTTTTCCCCAAAATATTTTTTAGCCTCTTTTATTGTTTTTGCATACGACATTCCTGCTAAATTTGCACTCGGTGCGACCAAAGGTCCTGTTTCTTTTAAAAGATCTCTAAGCCATTTAGGTCTTGGAACTCTTAATGCTAAACTCTTTCTTCCCCTGTGTAAATACAGAAATTTTTTACTTTTGAAATCAAAAATTAAGCTAAAAGGTCCTGGCCAAAATTTTTTTATTAACCTTTTTTGAAAAGGTTTTATTTTTATTCCAAAAATTTTCAAATCATTTGGTGATGAAATCAAAATTATAAATGGTTTTGTTTTCTCTCTTTTTCTTACTTTGTAAATTCTTTCAACGGTCTCTTTATTTAAAGCAGAACCTACCAATCCATAAATTGTGTCAGTTGGCAAAACTCCAATTCCGCCTTCTTTTAAAATTTTGATTATTTTCTTTGGAATTTTCATTTTTCAAAAATGTTTGTAATTAAATAACGATATTTTAATCTTGGTCTTTCCTTCCAAGCAAAATAAAATTTTTTCCTCCACTCCTTTTTCCAAAAAGAAATCTTTGGTAAAAATAAAAACCCATCTTTGTAGCCAATGTATCTCGTTTGGAAATTTGAGTGAAGAAAGGCCACTAAAGCAGTCAAAAATGCGGATTTTTGATTTTTTGTTTTGCATGGCATTCTAATGTCCTTAAGAATATTGGAATAAGAAATAAAAGAATTTACTAAACGAGATGAGGTTTCAATTAAATTTATATCTAAGGTAAAACCTTCTTTTTCTAAATTTTTTCTCAGTTTAAAAGACAAATCACAAACTTTTGGAATGAAAGCAGGGGGAACTGGATTGATTTTCGCTTCTCTAAATAATTTTCTTGAAAAAAACTTTTCAAAGAGTCGCATTTTTCCCTTTCCCTTGCCTCTTGTTAAAGGAGAATCCACAGCCACAACTTTAACTTTTTTCAAATAAGGTTTTAATTTTTTAAAAACTTCTTTTCCAAGAATGTCTTGACAATTTTTACACCAATTTTTTAAAAGAAAAATTTTTTGGTCCCTCCCTTCTAAAATACAAATAGCTGAAGTTTTCTTTTCTTCAATCCCAAGATCAATCCCAACAAAAAGATCTTTCATTTTAAGATTTCTTTTACTTTTGCAACCAATTCATCTGGCGAAGTTTCCATCCCTACCAAAAATTCTTTTGCTTTCAATTTTTTTACCTTCTCTCTTAGATTCTCGTCTTTTATTATGGAAAAAACAATTACTGGCAATTCAATTTTCCTTTTTTTTATAATTTCTCGTAAAACTTCAATTCCCTTTATGTTTTCAATCGAGACATCAATTAAAATCAAATTTATTTCTTTTTTTTCTAAAATATCAAAAATTTCTTTTTTTGTTTGGGCTGGGTATACTTTAAAATTAGATTTCTCCAATTTTCTTTTATAAACTTCCCTTAAAAGATCGTCATCAATTGCTAATAATATTTTTTTCATTTTATTTCTTTAATTAAGTTTTCTTTTGGTTCTCTTTCTGGTGGAAAAGGAATCTCTTTGGGAAAACCCACTGGGATGATTGCAATCGGTCTTTCATTTTGCGATAAACTCAAAATTTTTGAAACTTTCTCTTCATCAAAAGCACCCACCCAACAAGCTCCAAGTTCTTCTGCGGTAGCCATCAAAAGTAAATTTTCTATTGCAGCAGAAACATCGCAAATTGTATAAAGATTTCTTCCTCTTTCCCCATACCAAGAAATTTTCTCCAAATCGCAACATCCAACAATTACCAAAGGAGCTTGGGCAATAAAGTTTTGATTTAAAGCTGCAACTGCTAATTTTTTCTTTATCTCTTCATTAAAAACAAAATAAAATCTTCTCGCTTGTAAATTTCCAGCAGATGGCGCCCAAATCAAAGCCTCTTTCAATTTTTCTATTTTTTCTTTTGGAATTTTTCTCTTTTCAAAATTTCTAACGCTTCTCCTCTTCAAAATTGTTTCAAAAACTTCCATTTATTCAACAACAGTTCCTTTAAATTTTTTACCTAAAAAGACCTTTTCTAAATTTTTGAAATTTCTTCCATTTAAAATTATAATTTTAACTTTTTCTTTTTTTGCCAATTTTGCAGCCTTAGGATCAAAAGGCAAATTTGCACCAGGAGTCCATTTTCTTCCAATGATTTTAAAAAGCTCGTCAAAAGAAATTTTTTCAATAGGTCTTGCGTCTTTAAATTTTTTTGGATCTTTGTCAAAAACAAAATCAATGTTTGAAAGATTAATTACTCTTTTTGCACCAAAATTTTTTGCTGCCAAAACACAATCAAAATCGGTAGAGCTCCCAGGTTTCCACCCACCAAAAATAATTATTTTCTTTTTTGTTAAAACTTTCTTTGATGGGTTATTAAGTACTTTTGGAAAAGCGAAATTTCCAAAAATAGATTTCACTAATTGAGCATTAAAAAGAGTCGCTGAAATTCCTACCCAGTCTAACTCTTCATTTTTAGCCTTGAATTTTTTGGCAACTTTTTGATATTTTCTGGCAATTTTCCCTCCTCCAACAAAAATTATAAATTTCTTTCCTTTTTGAACCCATTTTAAGATAAATTTCCTGAATTTTTTCAAAAACAAAACATCAATTTCCTCAGGACAAACTAAAGACCCTCCTAAAGACAAAATCTCAATCATACTTTATTTTAAAATCTTTAAATTCACCTTTAAATTCTTCCCACTTAACTTCTAAATTCTCAACTTTTGCCAAAGGAGGTCCTACCTTTATCCATTCTAACATTTTTTCAATCTTTTCTTTGTCTCCTTCAAAAACTGCCTCAACTTTCCCATTTTCTGTATTCCTTACCCATCCTTTTAATCCTAAATTTTTTGCTTTTTTTAAAGTGTTGTGCCTAAAGAAAACTCCCTGGACTCTTCCAGAAACTAAGACATGGCATCTTGTTTTTTCTGATTTCATAGTTCTGATTTTTCAAAAAAGAAAGCTCCTAAAAATACGGTGATAATCGGAAACAAAAAGGTAGCAAAGAAATTTAGCCAAGATGGTAAAAAACAATGGCCTACCAAAACCCTTCTTAGACTTTCTACTCCATAGGTTAGAGGATCCAAATATGAGACATAACGTAAAAACCTTGGCAAATTAGAAAGAGGAAAGAGGGCGCCAGAAAGAAAAACCAATGGCATGATGATCAATTGCATGATTATTCCAAATCCCTGAATGTCTTTCAAAATCGAAGCAAAAATCAATCCAAGGCCGATAAAACCTGCTGAAATCAATGCCATGACCAAGAGGGCTAAAAAGAAAGAGAAAAAACTTGGAATTTTAAAACCCATTCCCAGAGCGATCAAAAAAATTAAAATTGCCTGAATCAGCGATGTCGTCATTCCTCCAAAAATCCTTCCAATCGCAATTGAAATCCTTGAAACTGGAGCAACCATAATTTCTTTTAAAAAGCCAAACTCTCTGTCCCACAAAACAGAAAGTCCAGAAATTATCGATGTTGAAATTAAAGTCATTCCAATGATTCCTGGAACTAAAAACAAAATATAATCTTTGGTATGCCCTACTCCAGGAATGAAAGCTCCTTTAAATCCAAAGCCCAAAAAGATTAAAAAGAAAAGGGGCATTATCAAGGTCCCAACAATTCTTGACCAAGATCTCAAAAACCTTTTCATTTCCCTTAGCCACAAAATGTAAATTGCAGTAAGGTTTATTTCCATAATTTATCTCATATGTATTTTTGCTCTTTCTCTAAATCTCTCTGTTTGACTTGCTTCCCTTTCTCTTATTGTCCTGCCAGTGAAATGCAAAAAGACATCCTCCAAAGTTGGTTTTCTTAAATTGATTGATTTAATTTGAAAACCAGCCTCTTCTTGATCGATTCTAATTAAAAGAGGAATTTTCTCTTCTCCCTTTTCAACTTGTAAATAAAAAATTCCATTTTCTTGATTTATTTTTTTAACCCAGGGCAATTTTTCAAACGCTTTTTTTGCATTTTGATGATTATCAACTTCTATTGAAATTACATCCCCACCTAAAATATTTTTTAAATTTTCTGGAGTATCCAAAGCAACAATCTTTCCATAATCAATAATTGCAACCCTGTCTGCTAAAAAATCCGCTTCTTCCATATAATGGGTTGTCAAAATTATTGTTACTCCTTTTTCTTTGTTCAATTTTTTAATATACTCCCAAATTTTTCTTCTGGTTTGAGCATCGAGTCCCAAAGTGGGTTCGTCTAAAAATAAAATTTTGGGTTGATGTACTAAAGCTCTTGCGATTTCCAACCTTCTTTTCATTCCGCCAGAATAGGTTTGAACCAATTTATCCGCAAACTCTTCCAATTCAACAATTTTTAATGCCTCTCTCACCCTTTCCTTTGCCTCTTTTCTTGAAAGTCCGTACATCATTCCATGGAATTCTAAGTTTTCTCTCCCTGTTAAGTAATTGTCCAAAGCTGGTTCTTGAAAAACCATTCCAATTGATTTTCTGACCTTGTCTCTCTCTTTCAAAATGTCAAACCCTGCAACGAAAGCCTGACCAGAAGTTGGCTTAATTAAGGTTGCCAACATATTCAAAGTCGTAGTCTTTCCTGCTCCGTTTGGCCCTAATAATCCAAAGAGCTCCCCTTCTTTTACCTCAAAAGTGATTTCATTGACCGCAATTAAACCATTGAATTCTTTTTTCAATTTCTCAACTTGAATGGCTGACATTCTTGAGATTTTATCAAAATTTGAGTTAATTTTCAATTTTTTGTTTTAACTCAAAAATCCTTCAATCTTTTGAGATCCTCTTCTGTAACTTCAGTTCCTGGTGATGAAACTGTTAAATACCACCTATTTTCAAATAAATCTGCCTCTTCTAAAATTGGGTCTATTTTCCTTGAAACTCTTGCACAATCTTCAACCGAGACTCCTCCTTTTTTATCAATTGTGATTACTAATTCCTTTGCTCTTCCTTTTTGCTTTATCTCAATCTTTTTTAATTGATAACCTAAATTTTCAACTTCCTCCTTTATTAATTTTTCAACTTTTTCCTCAAGTCTCATTTTGGCCTAAAACCAATTGGTATTTCCACTTCCTTTGATGGTTCAACCTTTCCAAATTTTTCTTCATATTTTTTTAAATTTTCAGACAAAGCGGTAATAATTCTCTTTAAATGGGCGGGACTTGTAATGATTCTCGAAACCAAAATCGGAGGGTTAAAATTTATCAAGAGAAAATCCAAACAGAATTCTTCTTTTGTGTGAGAAACAACCATTGCGTTTGCATAAACTCCTTTTAGATCCTCATCTTTTGCCTTAATTTGAATTTCTCTTTTTTCCATAATTTAAATTAATAAATTGACCTTTTAATTTTAATTCCCCTCTTTTCTAAATTTTCGATAACGAAAGGAAATAAAATTAAATATTCAAATTCTAAATTTTCTGCCAAAGTGGAATGAATTTTCGAAAGTTTCTCTTTAATCTCAGAAATTTCTTCATCGCTGTACAATTCAACCATTATCGCTGAATGACAAGAAACATTAATTTTTACCAACTTTTCTATGGCTAAAAGTTGAAACTTGAAAAACTAAAGTACAAACTAAAGCTACCACTCTTGGAAAAATTTTTTCTGAATTTTTCATTTTTTGATCTTTACAGCCATTTTTTCCATCTGAAAATTAAAGCTACAAACAACATTAAAAACAGAGAAACAAATAGAACGATAAAAAAAGCAAATTTGTTCTCTTCAAGAGGTAATTTCACATTCATTCCGTACAAAGAAGCTAAAATTGTAGGAATTGAAACTAAAATTGTGTAAGCAGTTAAAATCTTAATTACTTTGTTTACCATATTAGTGAAAATAATCTCATGCCCTTCTCTCAAATTTATAATATTTTTTACACTACTCTTTGAAATCTCTTCTAACTGACTTATTTCCAAAACCAAATCATCAATCAATTCCTTATCAGCAGGAAATAATTCCAGGTGCTGTCTTTGCAAAATAGTAGCAAGAACAACTTTTGTAGCCACTAGTGTACTCAAAAAATCTTGCAAAATCACTTCAAACTTAATAAATTCTTTTATCTCTTTCTCTTCTATCTTTTTTAACTCAAAGACTGCTCGTTTTATTTCCTTATTAATTTGAAGTATGGTTGTTTTAAAAGCTTCGCAAATTTTAGACAAAATTTGAAGAAAAAGCTTTGTTTTTTGGGTAGTGAAAATTAAATATTTCTCTTTTTCTAAAAACTCCTCCAAGAAAGAAAAAGAAGTTTGAGAAAATAAAAGAAAAAATTCCTGGCTAACTATTATTAAAAGAGGTAAGGTAAAAATTCCTTCGTTTTCTCGAAAGGGTGCTCTTAAAAAAATGTAAACTTTTCTTTCTATTTCTTCTACTCTTGGCATTTCGTAAAAATCTAAGGCATCCCTTAAAAGATTCTCATTAAGTAAAAATTTATTTTTTAAAAATTTCATTTCTTCCTTTGTTGGTTCTTTACAATAAATCAAACATCCCTTCGCGAATTCAGGAATTTCTTTTAAAACTTTATCTTGAAGTGTCCTTAAGTAATATGCAATCACTTTTTCATTTTATCAAAATCGCATTAAAAAATAAATTCTTTCCAATTTTGAGAGTTTAATTTCGAAAGATCTACGGCCTTCTCTATCGAAAATTCTCCAATTTTTGTCCTTACTAATTCATCAACGTAAGCCCCGCATCCCAATTTTTTGCCAATGTCGTTTGCTAAAGATCTAATGTAGGTTCCGCTAGAGCATTTCACTTTTATTTTCAAATAAGGAAATTTATATTCTAAAATTGAAATTTCGTAAATTTTCACTTTTTGAGGTTTTGGCTCAACTTTAATTCCTTTTCTTGCTAGCTCATAAAGTTTTCTTCCTCTAACTTTTTTTGCAGAAAAAACAGGTGGAATTTGTTCAATTTCTCCTAAAAAACTTTTTAAAACTTTTTCAATTTCTTCTCTTTCTGGAATTTTTTCAACAGGTTTTTCTACAATTTTTCCATCTCTATCGAAAGTGTCAGACTCTGCCCCAAGCCTTAATGTCGCAACATACTCTTTGTCTTTCTTTTGAAAAATTGAAAGCTTTTTTGTGAATTCTCTTCCAATCCCTAAAATTAAAAGACCCGTAGCAAATGGGTCCAAAGTTCCAGCATGCCCAATCTTTTTTATTTTTGTAATCTTTCTCAACTCATCAACAACATCGTGAGAGGTTATCCCAGAGGGTTTATTTATTAAAATAAAACCGCCGCTCATTTTTCCTGCTGGAATGAAATATTTAAAATTTATTCCAATGTAAAATTTTTTCTAAGGGTCTTTTCGGAACGTGCAAAGTTCCTTTTTCGTCTCTCCAATATTTTCCCTCTCCCTCTTCCAAAACTGGTTTTTCGGCAGGATATCCTAGAGCTACGATTAAATCTAAATGATAATTTTTAGGAATTTTAAGGATCTTTTTTATTTTTTCTCTTTCAATCGCTCCCATAATACAGCTTCCAATTTTCTTTTCCATGGCTGCTAAAACAATAT
>LEKP01000001.1:70046-228548 GCA_001443025.1 Parcubacteria bacterium GBS-2 | reverse complement strand
GTTGGAATGTTTTATTTTATTAATTCGCCTTTGAAGGATTTGTCTAAGATGGAGTTTCTTTAATTTTTCCGCTTTTCTCGCAAATTTTCATTTTGTTGATGTGTTGATGTCTGACGTCAACATTTGTTTCTATTCAATTTCCTTCAAAATTCAATTGATTTGTTGTAAGTTTGTGGTTTTAGTTCTTCTACAATAATTATTTGAGCATATTTTGGAATGGGTTCTGGTTTTACCACAAAAGGAGCATTCTCCAATAGAGGATAAATTTCTTTTTCCAAGTCTTTCAAAATTTCTTTTTTTGCTAATCCGAATTTTTTCTTATAACTTCTCGAAATCCTTCTTAAGATTTTTTCCTGTTCAAAATTCAAATGTCTTTCCATTACAAAATTTAACAAATTATCAAACCTTTCCTTTATTTCTCTACTTTCTCTTCTTTTTAGCCATTCTATCAACTTTCCAAATTCCTTTTTAACAGGATCTATTACTTTTAATTTTTCTTGTTCTCTTTGGTTAGCCTCTGACTCAAATTCGTGTCTAGTTTTTTCTACAATTTCAAAGTAATTTCTATTGAACTCTTCGCCCTCTTCTGATGGTTTGCATTCTAAAATTCTTAAAATTTCCCAATCGTCAGAGCTAATGATTTCTCCTTTCAAATTTACTAATTTTAATCTGTAATAGTCATCAGCACGACAAAATACAACTATTCCTTCTTTTTTACTTTTTCTTGCAACACTTACCATTGCTGGCAATTCGCAAGCTTTCTGATATTCTGTGGGATGTTTTTCTTTTAATCTCTTAAATTCTTGTTCAAAATATTTAGCTGGTGAGGGCCTTTCTATTTCTTCTATTCCTTCGGGTAATTCGGTATAAATTTCAAACAACTTTTTCCGAACCGTAGGCTCGTCAATGCTAATTGTTTTTTCATCATAACCAAAATTTTGAATAATCTCCTCGATTCTATTTTTTACTTTATCTTCTACTCTAATTTCTTTTTCTGCCTTTGTTTCTGGAAAGAAATTATAAACATAAATTTCGTCATGAAGCGGTTTTTCTCCCGGTTTTGCAATTCTGTCTATTCTTCCAATTCGTTGAATAATTCGCACAGGATTCCAATGAAGTTCATAATTAATAACTACTTGCCCGTCTTGGAGATTTAAACCTTCAGACAAAATTTCAGTAGTAATTAAAATTTGAATTTCTTTTTGAGGATCGAAATGAATTTTTATTTCTTTGTTGGATTTTGGAGCGAAATGTTTAATCTTGTGCAAGATTTTTTCTCCTCCACAAATAAAATCTACTCTTTCAAATTTATCTTTCAAATTTTCGTAAAGATACCTAACAGTAGATTCAAATGAGCTGAAAATCAAAGTTTTCTTACCCTTAATTTCTTTTCTACTAAGAAGTTGGATTAATGTTTGTAATTTATCATCATCTTCTGGTTTTATATTTTTTACCAACAATTTCATTTCCTCAAAATTTTTTATATCCTTCTCCAAATCTTTCTTTAACTTCTCAGCTTCAAATTTTGAAGCGTCATAAAAATTTTTTTTCTCTATCCACTCAACTTCTTCTTCATTTTGTAATTTTTCAATAAAAACCTCCAATTCATCTATGTCGCCAACCCAAATTTTATTTTCCTTCTCTAAAATTTCTTTGAAGCCTTTATAAATTTTCAATTGAGTATTTACTGTATCTCGAAAAGCCTGAACACTGCTTTCTAATCTTCTAAAAAGATTTATTCTCACTAACCTCTGTAAATTTTGCCAAGCAACTTTTAATCTTTGCAATTCTTGCAATTCATCTGGCAAAAAGGCTTCTTCTTTTACATAATTACCAAGGTTATACCTTGCGTATTTTAGTCGATTAATTAAACTTTTTAACTTTTCATACAACCCTCCTTCATACACTTCATCAATTGAGTAATCAACTCTATAGGGTCCTTTTCTTTCTGGAAAGATAATTTTTTCATCGGGATAGTATTCTTTAATATCACTTCTTGTCCTTCTAATAAATACTTGAGAAATTAAATCTTCTATGTTAGCATCACCTCTCTCGCAAGCTTCAAAGTATTTTTTAAGTGAAAGAGGATAAATTCTGAAATTATGGTTAGTTTCATAAGGAGTGAAAAGTTTCAGTTGCCAATAAATATCCCAAATGCTTAAATTTTGGGGAGTAGCAGAAAGTAAAATTACTTGTTTATCTTGACAAATTTTTTCCAAATCTTTGTAGCGTTTTGTGTCTGGATTTCTGAAATGGTGTGATTCATCAACTAAAACTACTTTTCTTTTTAAATACTTTTCATTTTCTAAAATTTCATCCAATTTCCCGGAAGAAAAAACCTTAGCTTTGGCTGCGCCAAAATCACTTAAAATTTCTTTCCAATATTCCACGAGACGCGGTGGTACAATAACAATTGCAGTCTTCCCTTCTGTTTCCAAATGAGAAAGCAGGGCTGAACCAATATAAGTTTTTCCAAGTCCTGGGACATCTGAAATAAAAACGCCATTGAATTTTCTAAGTCTTCTATAGGCATCAATTACTGCGTCTTTTTGAAATCTATAAAGATCAGGAGGCAAATCTATATCCTTTTCGGGTTCTTTATAGGCACAAAATTCATGCAATACTCTCAAATACACCCTGAAAGGAGTTACTTCTTTATTAAAAGCCCAAGATTTTTCGATTGCCAATTGAGCTAATTCAGTAAATTCGGTCAGTTCGGCTTCTTTCCATCTTTCTTCAAACCAATTGTTCAACAATATATAGTTTTCATCACCCAAAACTCTAACATTCAATTCTGTATTTAACTCAAACCCACTCACTGAGAAATTGCTCGATCCCACAATTGCCTCTCCTAATCCATACTTTTTGTCTTTGTACTCAAACAAGTAAAGTTTTGCGTGAAGTGGTTCTTTATAGTAAATTCTAATTTCAATTTTTTTCTCCCTTAGTTTTTCTAAGAACCATTTCAAAAACTCGATATTTTCTTGAGTTGGTTTAATATAACTTAAATCATTCATTAATCCTCTAAATTCCTCTTCCAAAATCTCTTTTCTTTTTTCTTCTGGTAAATATCGTGTTTTTTCTAAAGTATCTTTTACTGCTTTTTCCCATTTTTTCTCCAAAAGTATCGCTTCTGCGGTTTGTTTATTAGTTCTTGAACCAGCCAAAATTTCTAATTTTTCAAGATTCTCAATTTCATTTCTCAATTCTCTAAAACCACTTAAAAATAACCAACCTACAGCAAACCTTGCTCTTTTTGAAATAGAAATCTTCTCTCTTAAAACATCAACCAATTTAATTTTTGAATTGTCAATTATGTCATGCATCTTTAGTAAGATAAAATTTTAACTAATTCATTAAAAACGTAAACTTTCCCTTTTATTCCTTTAATATCCAGTTCTTCCAAAATACCAAAAGAAACAAGTTTTTTCAGTAGCCGAATTGAGGTCATTTTCTCAAGTTTCAAATCACTTCTCCGAAAGAATGGTTTTGAAAACATCAAATTTATAACTTCCTGTTTGTAAGGAGATTTTATCTTTTTAATTTTTTCCTCAACATTTTCTTTCAATTTCAAAATCTTGTATATCAAAGTTTGTGTCTGCTTAGATTGATTCCTAATAGAAATTAAAAAAAATTTAATCCATTCTTCGTAGTTTTGAGTTTTGTCTACATAATTTAACTTATCAATATATTCATCTCTATATCTTTCAAAATAACCACTAATATACAAAATTGGTAAATTTAAAATTTTTTTCCAATAAAGGTAGAGAGGAATTAATAACCTTCCAATCCTTCCGTTTCCATCTTCAAAAGGATGAATTGCCTCAAACTGATAATGGATAATCGCAATTTTAACTAAAGGATGCTCCTGATTTTCGCTCAAAATATAATTCTCTAAATTTTCCATATACTCTGGAACCAAGAAAGGTTCTGGAGGAATATAACTTGCTTCTTCTATTTTTGCTCCTTTGACTCCAACCCAAACTTGAACTTCTCTAAATTTTCCTCTTTTTTGATAACCTCGCGCTCTTTCTAAAAGTATTTGATGTAAAGTTTTAATAAAACTCAAATCTAATTTTCTCTCCTTTAGGACGTCAATTGCCATTAGCATTGCCCTTTTATAGTTTGAAACTTCAATTGTATCATCATATTTAGGAATTCCGGTTGCCTCAAATTTTAAAACATCAGAAACGGTTGATCTTGTTCCTTCGATTTTAGAACTCACAGTTGCCTCTTTAGATAAAAGAGGAGCAATTAAAATAGAAGGATTGGGTAAATTTTGGCAAAGCCCATTTAAATTTCCCAATTCTAAACTTGCATCAGCTAATTCTAAGTAAAACTTACTTGGTTCTAATTTTACTGGTAATTTTGGCGGATGGTACGGTTTCATCAGTCAATATTTTATCACAAAGTAACAGAAAAACCAAAAAGTGTTACCATAACTGAATAAAGTATCACAAGTGTTACCATAAATTTACACTGATTTTGCCTTTTTTAATCTATTTTGAACTAATTCTGCAACTGCCCAATAAACTTCTTTTCTTTCTTCCTCAGTTAAACCCAAAGCATCAAAAACAATATCATCTAATGCTTTTCTATCCGGTAAAGGATTTGGTTCTTGCTCGCGAATTGGTTTGTTGGGGTCGAAACCGAGTTCGGTGAAATGGATTTTAACATTTCTGTTAAAATTAATCTTTTTGCACTTCTCAATCTCAAGAATTTCTGGGTGTAATACTTCTATCTTTTTCATCATTTCTACGGTGTGAGTTAAAACCGTAATTGCTCCTGTCATTTCTTGACCATATATTTCAGCATTCAGCCTAGTTAATGTACAATTTAAAGATACAGCGAAACAATAAGAATATTTAATTTTGGGATAGATATTGTAAAACATTTTATCTGATATAAGTCGTTTTTTATTCCAAAAAAGCAAATATCTATCTCCTATATTAACCCACCACAAAAACTCAGAAGCATATTCTTCTAAGCTCCACCACCATTTTCTACTTTTACAAGTTGGTCTTTTATGAAATCCTTGTTTTTCTCCCCATTCAATATAATCTAAAACTTTTTTCCCTTTTAATTCTTCTTTTGATTTATGCACCATCAAAACTTTATACTTTAAATCTTCGGGTTTAATCAAAATTGTTTTGCACTCTCTCGGGCTCTTTATCACCGGTTTCAAAAATTCTTCCTCAATCAACCAATAATCACCTGTTTTTGTATTTCTTACAATTCTCAACCCTGCTTTTTTAATTTCTTCTAAACTCTTAAACTCTCCTAAATTTTTAATTTTGTGTTTGATTTCTGAAAATTTCATAATTCTTCAAAATTTATACTCTTCTAAATATGGGCCAAGTGGAGTCAATTGAATTTTACTGACGTACGTTTTTTCATAAATATCCTTATATTTTAATATTATTTCACCTCTTTTGGACGAAATTTGAGAATCAATAGTGTTTCTTTTTTCGTTCTTTTTATTTTCTTTTTCTTTTTGATAATCCTCCCGGCTCTCTAATTCACCAACAGAAATTGGAAACAAACGGATTTTTGCATAAGGATCATCAAAAATTGTAGGAATTACTCGTGAATATAAAAAAGATGGTGTACCTATAGTAAAATCTCCAGACACTTCAGGCCACATTGCAGGACCACGTCCAATATTCACTACATACAATCCGTCATCATACTCCTTTACTACTAAAAATGGAAAAACATTCAGGTGCTTTTGAGAGGCAGTTTCTTCTCTAAGTTTTTTAGTCTCCCAACTATACCATAAAATGGCTAAAAAGGTAATGAATAATATAAAATCATATGATGATTTAATAAAAATTTTCCACCATATAAAATCCAAAACAACACAGATAAAGGCTAATATTAAAAGTATTATTGGTTTATTACGATTATAAAATGTTTTAATTTTTTCATTCATCTTCAATTTTATCTGTTACATCCTCCACATAAAAAAATTCGTTGGCGCCGGTTGTAAATCCACGACGAACTTCAGCAATATCTCCCAATCTTACCAATTTTCCCTTTCCTTTTTCTAAAATTTTCCAATAAATTTCTGGTGCTCTTAAATATTTTCCGCCCCATTTATTGCCTGTATATTCTCCAGTTTTTTCATCTTTACCAAATTCCCACAAATCTTTTTGATTAACAATGTGTAATCTATAAATTTCATTTTCTCTTCTTTTTCCTTCTTGAAATTCTTTCAAATTGTAATTTTTTTCCAAATCAATAAAAATTTCAGAATACATTATCTCTTCAAAGGGTTTTTTGAACATTACAAACTTCACTTCATTATTTTTTACTTCTTCATCAAAATCTTTTTCTTTTGGTGCTTTAATTACAGCAATAATTGTATTTACATCGGCATGTTTAAACGACCTTTTAACTTGATTATCATAAATTGCAACTATTGGACATCTTTTAATTAAAACTTCTTGCAATACTCTTCCAAAACCAACATCTAACCAAGAATTTGAAGAAATATAACACAAAACTCCGTCTGGATTTAAAAGTTTTAATCCTTTCAAATAAAAATAAACATAAAGGTCGCATTTTTTATCAAATTTTTCTGGAATTGGAGATTTTGTTCCAAATTTTGAACGGCCTTCATAATCATAGCTCCAATCTAATTTAGTTTGTTCTATGAGTTTTTCTTTGTATTCTTTTTTTGAATAAAACCCCTGCAAATCTTCAATTCTTTCTTGTCTCACATAAGGTGGATTTGCGATAACAATATCAAATCCTTTTTTCATTTGAAAAACTTCAGCAAAAGCCAAATCCCAAATCATAGGAATTTCTTTGTTTTTAGCTAATTCATTTTTTATATAATTTTCAAATTCTTTCAAATATTTAAGCTCTTGTTTTTTCTCATCTATTTCCTTTTGTTTGTTAATATCTAATTCAACATTTCCCCATATGTTACGTTTATATTTTGCTACATTCAAACTTTGAATATCTTTCTGAATATTGATTTCTTTTCGTTTAATAATTTTAAAAAACAAATCCTTTTCTCTGCTTATTACTAATTTTGCACTTATTTCGTTTTTATACACTTTAACTTTATTTTTTTGAATTTCCTTTAAAAGATTCACTTCGTCCTTATTTAAAGTTATAAAACTGCGCAAGGTAATTAATTCTTTTCCTAATCTTTGAACTAAACTATCTCCATACCTAATTTTAAAATTTAGGTTAGGCAAAAGGGGGTAAGTTTTATTAGTTAAAAGTTCTTCTTCAGCGTCTACGAAAAGATCAAGCCACAACCTTAATTTTGCAATGTTTACTGCCCATTGTTTAATATCATTTCCATAAATATTTTTCTCGATGATCTTTTTCTTTTCTTCATACTTGCTCGAATGTGCCATTTTTAATTTTTCCCATAAAACTTTTTTTAACTCATAAAGAATTTGCTCAGCCACTACTAGATAATGCCCAGATCCACAAGCAGGATCTAAAATTAAAATTTCATCCAATTCTTTTAAAACTTTTTCTGCCTCTTCTTTTGTAAAAGGATCTTTTATTTGAGATTCTTCTTCTGGAAACACAAATTGATATAATTTTTCTTTTGAAATCTTTGTTTTATTGAATAAAAATTCAACCAGAGATCTTCTTATCATTAAATCAATTTCAACTTTTGGAGTGTAAAAAATCCCAGCCCTTGCTTGTTCCTCTATTTCTTCAACACTTACTAAGTGTTCATAAATGTTCCCAAGCATTTCAGGATTGATAGCAATATCAATCTCAAAAGGGGTATTTTCTTCGATAGTAAAATTGTAACTTTCAAAAAAGTCAAAAATATCATCAAAGAGCTCATCTGGAATTTTCCAACCAATCTCGTCTAGTTCATCTTTTTCAAACAAACCACCGTTTAAATAAGGGACGTTTTTTAAAATTTCATTAAATCTACCAAGATCTTTCTTTTCTTCAAAAGGCCTAGATGGTCTAGAGAGAGCATCAAAAAATAAAACATTTAACCAATCAGAATGAAATTTATTTTGACCTTTAAATTTACTTTTATAATCGTCCCAAAAATTTGCTAAAAAGTTTTTATCACCTCCAAAACATCCTCTTTTTTGAACAAAATAGAGAAACATTATTCGGTTCAAAATTTGATGAATAAAATCTCTTAATTTGCTCTCTCTTTCTTTTTCTCTGATGTCTACTTTTTGCTTGATTAAAATTTTTTTGATCTTTTGAAAAATCTCAATATACTCTTTGTAAAATCTTTCAGTAACTGCTTCAACGCTAAAGGCTTCTTCAATCTTACTTTTAATGTAAGAGTAAGAAATCTTTGAGGGCTCTAATTTTAAGTTTTCTAATTGTTCGCAAGGAGTTCTTAATTTGTCTCGATTTTCTGGAGAAATAAAAAATCTTTTAGTTTTAACATTAGTTCCTATCTTTTCTCCTTTAACAAAATCTAAATATTCGAAATTGTTTCCACTAAAAATAAAAACGGATGTATCTACATTACTTTTAAGTTCAGGGTGAGTAATAATTTTTCGTTCAAGTTTTTTGAGTTCTTTTTCTGGATTCGTTAAGTTATGGAGATTGAAAAAAAGAATTTTAAAATTTTCTTTTTCTACCAAAAGAGAAAAGTCAGCTATTTTGTTTTTAATCTCTTCTGGAAAATTAAAAAATAAATTAGAAATTTTAGGAAAATTCCAGTTCCATTTTTCAATAAAAAGCCTTTTTAAATCCTCTTCTTTTTTAATTTCCGCAAGATAAAACTTCATTTCCTTATTTAATTTTTAAATAAAAAAATGATTGTTTTCAACTAATATTCTTTACATAGATTAGATATCGCATCTCATTTTTTTTAAAATTTATTTTTCTAATTATTGATAATCATCATATTTATCCTCCCCACAAAAAATTGATTTTTTCAAGCTAAAATTTTCTCTTAAAAATTTTGTTTGACAAAAGAGAGTAATTTAAAGTAAAGTTAAGGAAAGGTTGAGGAAGCTTTTAAAGAAAATTAATATTGTGCCAAATTTTTGTCCAAATTGTGGAGTAAAAGTTAATCCCGAGGATAAATTTTGTAAAAATTGCGGGACTAATTTGGTTGGGTCTGTTGAAGCTTTAAAAGAAAAATTAGAACCTAAAAAAACGCCAACTCCGGTCCAGGTTCCTTCAAAACCCTCCAAACCTTCAAAAGCAGGAGAAATTATCACAGCATGTATCCAAATAGCGCTGATTATTTTGTTTGGCTACTTAATTTATTACTCTTATAACTGCGCTACTGGCAAATATCCAAATACTCAAGATCAAATGTGCCAATTTATTTATCAAACTTTCAAAGAGGTAGGCAGTGCTCCCAGTGGTGGAAGCGGCACTTCTGGCAGTAAAGTCAGTATAGGATGTCAGTATTGTTCGCCAGGTTATTGTTGGACAGGAAGGGTTTGCTGCCCCAAATCTGCACCATATGAGTGCAATGGTTATTGTTATCGCTCAAGTGGTGAAGCTTATAGAGCTGGTTGCCATAAAACTTCTTGGAAATATTGGTGCTGCTATCAGTAAAGCAACAACTTTTTATCTCAACTTTCTATAGAATATGAGAATGTTTTTAACTCAAAAGAAGTTTTGAATTTCATTTTAAGCTTGAATTTCGTTTTAATTTTGAATTTTATTTTAATTCCTTATTATCAGAATTTTTACGTTTATTTTTGCCAAAAAAAGTAGTTTTAAGAAGGAATTTATTTTTCACTTTCGAGTTTTAATTTCAGTAAAAACAAAAGATCTTTTTTAAGATTTTTCTTTGTCCAAATTTTTGTCTTTTCATCTAAAAGTTCGCCCATTCCAGCTAAAATTCGCTTTTCTGGAAGTGTTTCAATTTTTTCTATGCACTTTTTTAAAAATTCTTTGAGCTCCATTCCTGTTCTCTTTTTTATAATTTCTTTGTTAATTGGAAAATCTTTTTTCAAAAGAAACCAACTATCAAAAATATCTCTGTTTGCCTTGCCAAATCTTTCAAACATTGCCACTAATTTGTGAGCGAAAATGTCTTCTATTTTCATCACTTTCATTGGAATTCCAAGATAGGATTTAATTTCATATTTTGAACCAAACGGTCTGAGATTGATTTCAATTTTAATATTTGGCGCCTTTTCTTCATAAGAAATCAAAATAAACAAACTAAATCTCTTTTTTCTTTTGTCTTTTATTTTTCCATATTCTTTTACGAGTTCCAAAATTTTTTGAAAAACAAAACCTTCCTTTTTTTCATCTAAAAGATCGAAATCCAAATCTAAAGAAAATCGAGGAAGATTATAAAATAGATAAAGAGCGGTTCCACCTTTGAAGCCCAAAAGAGGCGCAATGGATGTGTTGCTGTAAATATCTTTTAAAATTTTCAAAAGGATGTTTTTGTGTTTTGAAATATCAAGAGCCATAAATTTCTTTTACACTTTTTTCTAATGTCTTATTTTTATAAATTGGTAAAATTTCAAAAATTTTTTCTTTGTCCAAAGGATCTAAATTGTCAAAATGATAGTTTTTGTTTAGATAAAGTAAATCTAAAAATGCTCTTTCAGGAGAGGCTATCCAATAATTGTTTTTAAACTCCAAGCCCGTATGATTTGTTAAAATCGAATCTTTAATTTTCCGAAAAGTGTATTTTTGATTATCAATCAAAATTTCTCTTTTCAAATATGATGCGACAAAAATTTGAGAGTAAAATTGGAAAATAACGCCAGCTTGAGTCAGGACTGTTTCAAAACTAATGTAAGAGGGGGTGTAAATTTTGGTTGCCAATTCAAACTTGTCGTAATTTTTATCTTTTGCGTAAATCCCTCGACGAATTCGATAAAGATTTCCAGTTTTTACATAATAATTAATTGCTGAAATTGTGGCTTTTTTATCAGGGTCTCCCCAAATTAAAGAGATCTCTTTAAAAGTAAAAACAGTGTTTGGGGAACGCAAAATTTTTGAAATTGGCTTTTTCTCGTATTTCATAAACTAAAAGCCAGAATAATTCTTATCTTTAGTTTATCGAATTGAGAATCTATGTCAAGCAGCCAATTTCCCTACAAAAAATTGACTCTTTCAAGCTAGTTTAAAACTTTAATTTAAAATCTCTAAACCATTTCCGCCACATAATAATATCTCCCCATTCTACAGAATGTGAGAATGTTTTTTAATGCGAGGATTAAAAAATTTACAAGATATTTTTCGAGTAGAATTTTTGTGATCTTTATTTATGTAAGATTAATGAATTAACTAGTTCCTCCTCTCCACAATCCATGTAAATTGCAATGCTCTCTTGCCTCAAGGTTTTCTGCTTTTACTTTAAATTCTGCTTCAGGTTTTTCCCCTGGTTTTAAAAATTTTCTAAAAGAAATTCCATTTGCAATCAATTCTATCCATTGAATGTAGTGGTTTTCTTCCATTGGATGTTCAACAGATCCAACTTTTACTTTCACGCCATCTTCAGTTTTTTCAATTACTGGAACATGCTTTTCCATTCCCTGATCTTGGGTCTTTTCAACCAAAAGTTCCATTGGTTTTCCGCAACAAACTAAAGTGCCTCCGCCAGCATATAACACTTCAACAATATTTCCGCAAATTGAACACTTGTAAATTTGCTTTATTTGAACCATAAAATTTTGGTTTTTAACTTTTGACCTTTGAGTTTTGACTTTTGAATTAATACTGGCACCTCACTTCAAAATAACTCTGGGGATGTCTGCAATTTGGACATTCTTTTGGTGCGGTTTTGCCCCAATGCACATATCCACAATTTCTACAAACCCACATTACCTTTTCTTTCTTTTTGAATACCTCTCCTTTTTCTAATTCTTCTAGCAATCTTTTAAATCTCTTTTCATGTTGTTCTTCAACTTCAGCTACTTCTCTAAAAAATTTAACCGCATCTTCAAACCCCTCTTCTCTTGCCACTTTTTCAAATTCAGGATACATTTTTGTCCATTCATAATGCTCACCTTCAATTGCCATCTTTAAATTTTCCTTTGTGTCTGCCCATTTCCCCAAAAGTTTCCAAATCATTTTGGCATGTTCTAATTCGTTTTGGGCTGTCTCTTCAAATACTGCTGCAATGTGTTCAAAACCTTGTTCTCTGGCAATCTTGGCAAAATAAGTATATTTATTTCTGGCTTGGGCTTCTCCAGCAAAAGCTTTCCATAAATTCTCTTCTGTCTTTGAACCTTTCTTTACTGGTTTTGGATCTGAAACTGTTACTGGGTCTTTTTTGATTTTTTTGGTTTTTTGCATTTTTTTGCCATGATTTTAAATTAGCACAATTTCATTTTCGACCTTTAATTAAATAAGAAACTAAGTATCTATTTCCATTTTCTCTTTTAAATCCTTGTATTTCAAGATCAATTCCCAAATCTTTCATTTCATAAATTAAATCATCAAAATAATCATAGGTTCCGCAAGTAAAACACATATGTCCTGAAAATCTGACCAAAACTTCATTTCCTTTAATTTCTACTAGTTCAGCTTTTGCCTCCGGTACTCTAATTTCATTAAATTTTTCGATTCCTTTTAACAACTTATTTTTCATTTCTTAATATTTTTGTGGCAAAACCACCAATCAAAACAC
The DNA here is from genome assembly GCA_001443025.1 of Parcubacteria bacterium GBS-2. Taxonomy (GTDB): domain Bacteria; phylum Patescibacteriota; class Minisyncoccia; order Minisyncoccales; family GBS-2; genus GBS-2. The sequence continues at coordinate 215,980 of LEKP01000001.1, read as the reverse complement.
TCAATTTCTTTTCTTTTTGCCTTCTCTAATCTTTCTTTTGCTGTTTTTTCATCTTTTGCAGGTGGAATTATCACATTTTCTCCAACGATTTCATTATTTGGCCAATTAGCTGGTATCGCTACTGAATATTTGTCAGAAATTTGTATTCCTTCTATCGCTCTCAAAATTTCATCAATATTTCTTCCTAATTCTTGAGGATAATAAAGAATGATTCTGATTTTTCCTTTGTCATCTATCACAAACACAGCTCTCACAGTGTTAGTTCCTTTTTCAGGATGAACCAATCCTAACATTTCAGCTACTTTTCCAGTGTCGTCTGCAATTATTGGAAATTGAATTTCAACTCCCAATTTTTCTTTAATCCATTCTACCCATTTAATGTGTGAAAAAACCTGGTCAATGCTTAAACCAATCAATTCGCAATTTAAGTTTTTGAATTTTTCATATCTTTTCTGGAATGCTACAAACTCTGTCGTGCAAACTGGAGTAAAATCTGCTGGATGGCTAAACAAAACAAACCATTTCCCTTTGTAATGATCTGGCAATTCCAATACTCCATGAGTGGTTTGGACCTTTATCTTGGGGAAATCTTCTCCCAAAAGAGGTATTCTCTTTTGAGTTGTGTTTTCCATGATTTTGTTTTTTATTAATATTTTTGACCTTTTTAATTTCGACTTTTTTAAATTTTATATTCTTTTCTCTCTTTAAATTCTTGTTGTTTTCCCAAATTCCACTGCTGAACTGGTCTTAAATATCCAACCACTCTTGAATAAACTTCACAGGGCTGATAGTTTCTCAATTCTTGAGATTTCTCAAAGCAATCGTTGCATTTAAAAATAGTAATTTTTTCTCCCCCACTCTCATAAACTAACATTTTCCCGTCCTTAATTTCGCTACCATCTGTTTCAATTTTCTTTTTGCAATCGTGACAAATTACTTTATTTTTTGCATTTTTTGCAAAAGCCATAAAAAATAATTTGATAATCTTTTATTTTGCCGACCTTTAATTTTTTATTTTTCAGCTCTGGGATTTCTTCAAACACATCAAAAATCTTTTTGCACTTTTCACAAATAAAATGAGAATGAAAACTTGTATCTCCATCAAAATGGCTAACCTCTGTTAAAATTTCTCTTACCTCTCCTTTTTCTTTCAATTGATTCAAGACCCGATAGACCGTCCCCAAGCTAATTTGAGGCAATTTCTTTTTAACCTCAAAATAAACCTCTTTTGCTGAAGGATGAGTTTTTACTGATTTCAAATATTCCAAAATCACTCTTTTTTGATTTGTTAACCTTTCTTTCTTATTAGTAATCATTCTTAATTAGATTTTATTCTTAACAAGAAATATTGTCAAGAGGAAAATCTGCCAAAAACTACAGTTAAAAAAGATTTTTGCAAAAATTTAATTTTTAGTAAAAATAGAGCCTGGCTTCTCCAAACCAACAAGTGTTGGCTGGTTGTCGAGAATAACTATTGTAGCATTCTGTTTCTGTTTCCATTGGCAAAAGAAACCTGAACTCAATTTTTGCTGGTAGAGTAAAAGGAGGGCATTTTACTTTAAAAGGTGTAACTTCTGAAATGACTGAGCATTCTGAAGTTTGGCCACTACAAAATAAAAGATTTTTGCTTTTTTCGCATTGTTGAAATAGAGCATAATTTAGTTTTACATTTTCAATTGGAATTTTCTTTAACTCAATTGTGGCTTCTCCATCTCTAAAAGAACCTGAACAAATTCCTGATTTGTATTTTTGGGAAATAGCAACCCATTCGCATTTCGTTTTCCCTGTTGTTGTTCCACTTTTTTGAGAAAATTTTTGAGAAATTGCTCCAATACCCAAAATCACCAATATTAAAGCGATTATTAAATTTTTATATTTTGCCATTGAATTATTTTACAAACCTCCAAGCACCCTTGCAATTTTCATCTGGGCTGTAAACAACAAAATCAACCGGAGCAGAACTTGAAATCCCTCTTACAAAATTTACTGAAAACATTGCTTCTGGTTTGTCTGGAATTGTAGCAAATGGACTCCTAATTAGAGCATAAACTTTTAGTTCCTTTCCATCAAGGCAATGAAAATCTTTTGAATGAAAAATTCCGTTGGCAAAGTAATCTCCTATTGCAGAATATTCTTGATAAGTAATTGGTTCTAAATTAAAGATCGCTCCACTTTTAATTCCTACTTGCTCTGCAACGTAGGCATTTCCGCGGAAGTATTTAATTTCAATGGTTGCACTTGGAGCTTTTACTTTTTCTGGAGTTAATTTTTTGGTGAGTTCAAAAATTACTTTATAAGGACAAGTTTTTGAAAGATAGGGGGCAAAGTAGAATTTGTTATTAAGGGTAAAAATAAATCCTTTTTCTTCGTTGTAGCAATCGAAATTTGGATGGGTAGTGCGCATTAAACCTTGTACTCCGCCTTGTTCTCGAAGAGATTTTTCATATTCAGACCAAGGAATATCGGTGGGAATAACTTCAAAGATATCACCAAAATTTAAAGCAGAAAATGGTTCTTTTCCAGAATAACTCATCACACTTATTTTAATGTAAAGATCTTTTTGGGGATTGGGGTTTTTTTCAGTAGTGAAAGAAAATTCAAAAGGTTCTAATGAAAAACCCTCGGTATCTTGAATTTTGGAGGAAAGAGTAATTTTGTAGAAAGTGTCATAATGAAGTCTATAATTTGGTATCAAATAGAGGGTCCTTCCATCGGAACTTAAGTTGTAATGAAAAGGGAAATAAAATCCTTCTCTTTTTGGGTGATAATCAACAATTATACTATCTTGCTCCAAAAGACTTTTTATATTAATTGGTTTTGTAAACTTGATAGTAAAAGTGGAATTTACTGGAAGGTTTTCTCCTACGGGTTGAACTTCAACTACTCGAGGAATGTGATAGTGCAACAAAATTCCACCTATTTGAAACCCTCCTTCTGGAAGATTCCAAACAGTATCTCCTAATCTTTCCAAAAGAGGATCGCCAAATGGAGATTGTCCAATAAAATTTAGTTCAATTCCACTCAATCCAGCCACTCTCACTACTCCTTCTCCCCGAAGCCAAACATAAACTAAATTATCATCATTTGGATCGACTGGAGCTGGAGAAAAAACCACTCTTTTTGATTCTGAAACGATTTCATTGTAGTCCAAGCTTCCAACTAGCGAATAAACATCATAAACAAAGGTAAGATAACTTAAAGCTTTTAATATGAGCCTTCCTGCGGGAGATTGAACAAAATCTTCTCCAATGTCTATTAAAATATCGATCATTGCGGAAGCTCCAGCTTCTGCTGATTGTTCTGTAGCAAAAGCTGCGGGATTGTGTTTTATCTGCCAAAGAGTTTGAGATTTTCCTTTGAATTCAGCTTCATTAATCCAAAATCCCTGACCTACTCCAGCGTTAACTTTTGCCTGAAAATTGGAAGCACCGTAAGCGCTTTCTGGAGCTACATTAATTCCGCCAACATACCCTGTTTCAATATAAATTTCTGGTTTTCCCTCTCTTTTTGGTAATTTAAATCTTTTTGCCAAATAGTAATTAATGTTTGATTCCATGGGGCAATTGTGAAGAGTTCCTGCCCCGCAAGCAAAGAGTGCCATTCCTCCTTTTTTGCCTTCTAAAAGTTGATTTGAAGGAAGATAATACGACCAACCAGCACTAGATTGGGCGTCAGTAACATAATCAACAAACGGTTCCCATTTTCGAGCAAAAGATTTGTTTAAAATTAAATGAGGATTTCCATTTGGAGAAGAAAGTGTAATTTCAATATAATTTACAAAATCTCTTTGAGGAAGAATGTAATAAAGAACATGTGCTCCCCCAACTGTTTCTCTGTTATCGTTTTCAAAACCTGCTTTTGTCCATCCTAAAATGGGTTCAATCGTTTGTCCATTAACTGTTTGAGGCAAACCAAAAACTCTTATTGTTATGAAATCTTTATTTATATCCCCATTGGCCGAACTAAAAAGATTCAATTCTATTCCTTCTAATAACTGATTACCAATTGAAATTTTGTATTTTGATTCATTAACTCCTTCAGAAATTACTTCCCAATTTTTCCATTCAGAAACTGATAGAGATTGTGGAGTTGGTGATTTTGTTTGAGTAACTTCTTTTTGCCCAAAAATTTTGATTTTCAAACTGTTAAAACTTTGAGAAAAGAAAGACTTTACAGAGGAAAAAATGGAATTAATTTTTGATTTTATGAAAAAGAGTAAATTGAAATCTTGTTTTTCTTTAGCAAACGAAGGTTGGGGTAAAAAATAAAGAGAAATTAGAAAAATAAAAAACAAAGCTAAAAATCTATTTTTTAATTTCATTTTTCCCAACCAACATTTCCTTCCCAATTGTATTCTTTTCCGTTTGTTAAATAAAATTTAATTTTGCAAAAATAACTTTTGCCAAATTCAGGAACGTTGTCAGGATAGCTTCTGGCAATGAATTCTTGGATTAATGTCTCAGGAGTAGTTGTAACTTCTTCTTTAAATTCAGTGGGTTGAGCACCAAACTCTACCTCAATGGGACCTATTCCTTGAGCAGTGCCCTCTTGGGGTGGAAAATGGATTTGGTATTTGTATTGAGCAATTTTGTTTCTTTTAATTTTAATGTTTAACAAAACAGTATTGGGATCATCTGTCTCGGTAAAATAAACTTTTTCCACCAAAAAATAAGGCGAAGTTTTTTCTTGGGTTGGCTTTGCTTTTTCAGGTTTTGAAACTTTGCTATTTTTCTGAAATTCCCAAAAAGCAAAAACTCCACCAATTAAACAAATAAAAAAAATTATAAGAGCAATTGATTTTCTTGTCATTACTTTATATTAACTCAATATGTCTAAAAACACAAACTTTATTCAAATTTATTTTACTCTTCCAACAGAGAAGGACACCGAGGGATAACACATTTTCCATCAATGCATTTTGATTTTACTCCAGGACACCTGGGCTGGGAGCAATCTTCATCTTTTTCACATTTCCATTTTTTACATTCGCCTTTATAATCAATTTCAACTCCAGCTGATCTCGCTACACATTCGTTAGAATAAGTCCTGCCATCTTTCCCACACACTGGATCCCAGACCATAAGACAATGACTCTCTCTGTCTAATTCCATAATTGCTCTATATTCTAAACGACACGGACACATAATTGGAGAAGTTGATTTTTTGTTGACTCCAATGAGGATTACTTTTTTGTTAAGAAAATCTTTTAATTTTTCCTTTTCTTCTTTGCTTGCACAAAGAATTTCACAGCCTAATTCCGGAGTTTCCATGCAATAACATTTACCAAATTCTTCTTCACATCCTTTCATTGTCCATTTACATTCTTTAAGTGTTCCTGTTAGGGTATTTTCAATCTTTTCTTGAAGTCTTTCAACTTCCTCAATTTTTTTAATAATTCTTTGAGCGTTTAGAGCTTCATGATAAGCTGCACTAGCTAATCCAAATGCTTTTGGGTATTTCCCCTCATTAAAAGCTTCTTTAGCCTCTTTTAAATGTATTTTTGCTAATTCCAAAAGTCTATTTCCAGCTTTTCCTCTATATTCTTTGTCTAAAATTTGACTTAATATTTCCTCTGCTTTGATTATTTCATTTTCTGCTTTTTGAATTTGGGTGGTAGCTTGAGATAGTGAAATTTCCTCTCTTTCTATTTTCTCTATTTTCTTTTCTTTTGCCTCTTTTAAGACCTCACTTAATTTTTCTGAAATTTCCTCTGCTTCTAAATTAGAAATTATTTCCAAGTGCCTTAATTTACTTCCTGAAATTTGTTCTAAATAATTTTTAAACCTCTCTTTTTCTTCATTTGATAATTTCTCTAATTTTTTTCTAAATTTTTCTTCAATCTCTAATTTTTTTTCCTCAATTTTTTCTTTCACCTCCTCTGGCATTTTTTCTTTCAATTCCTCAAGCATTTCTAAATCTTTAAATTCTTTAAATTGACTTCCTTTTATTTTCGCCAACTCATTAGCTATCATCTCTCCAATTTTCTCTTTTGTCTCGATTTTTTGCATTACTTGAGCAAATATTTCTAAATGTTTTTCTCTATGTTCTTTTATTTTTTGATAAACTTCTGGTGGAACTTGACTTTCCAATTTCTCTAAAATTTTTTGGTGTAAAATTTGTTGATGAACCAGTTTTTCAGAAAACTTTTTCAAATTTTCTCCGCTTTCTTTTGAAATTTTTTCAACTTCCTTTTGAAATTCGTTTAGGGTTTTTTCAAGAAATCTTGGATCTTTTTTCAAATCAATCAACTTTTTCATTTCAACCAACCTTTCGTTAGCAAATTTTAACCTCAACTCAGTTTTCTTGCTTTCACTGAAGGCAAAAAACAATCTGATTGCTCTTTGCCAGTTTTTCAGAAAATAAAATGGATTGTCGGGTAGAATTTTGGGCTCTGAGATTTCAAGTTCTTTTATTGAAACTTCCTCATCTTGAATTACCTCTGGAATTTTCTGAGCGAGAACAATTCCTTCAAAAGCAAAAATTAACGTAAAAATTAGAATTGATACTTTAAAATTCTTCATGTTTTTTATTTAAATTTTAACCTTTTGTTTTTTGGGATTGATTTAATTTTTGCTCAAATGTAGCTCAGTCTTTAAGGCTGAAAAAGACTTTCTGGTAAAAATTTAACTTCTTTGACTTGAGGAAATTGTTTTGCAGTAGCTTCAATTTGAAACCATAAAATTCCAACTCGGCAAGCTCCTCCAACTGTTTTATTCAAAGGATCATTAAATTCCAAAATCAAAGTTCCATTTTCCTTTAAATTTACAGATTTTAATTCAAAACCATCTAATGGAAATTCTGTAGTAATTCCTTGGTTTAATTCCTCCTCAGTTAAATTTTCTTTTCCCTTTAACAAAAGCTCAATCGTATCTTTAATTGGTGTTTGAGAAACTGGAATTTGCCTTTCAATTGGGACTAAACCGTCTCTTGAACACTTAATGTTTCCTAATTCATCTTTGTCTTTTTCTGGATTGTAGTAATAAAGGAAAACTGTTTGTCCTTTTTTACAAACACTATAAGACCTACTTTCTCTAACTTCCACCAATCCCTCGCAACATTTTTGATCAGTTGGACCAAGCAAAGGGTTTCTATTTACTCTTTCTCCTTCTTTGGCGCAAGGAATTTCTGTTTTTTCTCCGCAATCCTCTGGACAAGTTTCTTTTGTCTCAGCACAAGGACATCCTACTGCCATGCAAACTATCGCTTGACAAATTCCATCTCCGCAAAGGTCTTTGCAAAATTTTTCTCCTTTTTTGCATTTTCCATAATAAAAGTCCCACTCTTCGCATTCTGAACCATCTTCAAAAAGGCAAAATCCTTTTTGACCGTCTTTAAAATTTCTTATTTCTAATTGCCCTCCTTGTTTTTCACAAAAAACAGAAGCTGGGTTTGGAATTTCCGCCTCATTATTAGCTTTTTCTTCTTTATAAAGAGAAAAATAAAAATGAGTCAAAATCAACGCCAAGACAACAAAAGCCAAAATTATAAAAAGAGTTTTTCTGCTCATAAATTATAACTTTTCCAAATCAAGAAAGCCCCTAAAATAATACCAAAAATCAAAAGTAATTGAATTAAGACTGGATTTTTTCTTAACTTCTCGGCTGTTTTCGATGGAGCTTCGGGAAAAGCTAACCTCCCAATTCCCTTAATTAAAGAAACCCATCCAAAAATTGTAACAATTACTCGCCAATCTAAAACCCAGAGATTGTGCAAAATTATAGAAACCAGACCAATCAAAAAAGCCAAATATCCAGAAAGTATCACAAAACCCTTATTTTCCAGCAATCTAAATAATTCCTCAATCAAACTTTTCTTCAAGAAAAAAATCAAACAAGAGATTGTTAAAAACCATCCCCAAAATTTTGCCAAAAGTATTGTAGTTTCCATAATTTTTTATTTTTTTAAATTTTCGACCTTTAAATTAATTTACTTATTAAATTTTTAGCAAATTCTTTCGCTTTTTAAATGTCTGACTCGTTTGGTCTCTCTTGCTTGATTCCACCAATTAATTTCAAGGGACCAAAAGTGTCCAACTCCAAACAATTAAATTCGCCAATTATTTCAAAACCTTTTTTGATTAACACGCCTCTCAATTTTTTTATGGAACTTTTCATCTTTTGACGGTCCGCTGGTAGAAAAGATAAAAGCTTTCTTTTTTGGAATATTGTTTAGCTTCTTTAAAAATTCAAATAACGGCTTGTGATGAGAAAAAGCATAAATTCCAGAACCAAAACCGATTAAATCGTAATTGAAAATCATTTGCGGATCAGCTTTTGTTACTTCAATCAAATCCGCTCCCAAAACTTCAGCCATTGCCTTGGCAATTTTTTCAGTGTTTTTGTGATGAAAAGAAAAATATAAAATCAAAACTTTTTTATTATTTAATTCCATTTTACGATCTCAGAATTTCTTTTGCTGAAGCGTTTTTCCCCTTTTTTGAAAAAACTCTTTGTCATTGTCACTATCCATCGCCAATGGAGTAGAAAATGAATTGTCCCAAATATAATCATTAAGATTCCAAAAATAGTGTGGAAATCTTTTAACTCACCCTTTGTGAAACCTCCAATTTGATACCAACCAGATCTTCTACCTTCAGGAAAAAGTAAAAACAAAATCCCAGAAATGGCAGTAATTAAAAAACAAATAAACATCAAAACATCAACGACGTAATTTATTTTTGGATTGCTTTTTATCATTAATTAAAACCAAAAAAATCAATTTTCTTCTTGTTTTCCTACTTCAATCTGTAAAGGATCTTTTAAAATGATTTGTGGTTTCCCTTGATATTCTTGAATTTTTCCCCTAATTCTTACTGTTTTTTGATTATAATACTTTTCGACACTTTCTACAAATTTGTACAAATCGGAATTAAAAATTACTACTGAAAAGCATTGATTGGGGTAGGGTTTCCCAAAATTTAAAAAGACATTGTTTTTCTTTGATCGATAAGTGTCAACAACTTTTCCCTCAACAATTACTTCTTTTCCATAATAATTCCCGGCCTGGCAAGCACCAATCACTTTCAAGCCGGTTTTCTCTTCAGTTAATCTTTCCCATTGAAATTTCATTCTTTCTTCAGTTTTAATTACACTTCCCCACTTGCAACCGATTTTCTTTTCTCTCGCCTCTTTTTCTGCCAAAGAAATTTCCTCTCTGTACTTTACATCCTCTGGATAAAATCTTGCCACTGCCAATCCCTCTTTAACCAATTCCAAACCAACATTTTTGTCGTTTACAAAAATATATCTCAAATAACGACAATAGTGATCAAAATCCTCTTTTCCTTTTTCTAATCTTACTTCTTTGTTTAAAATTAATTCCTCTAATCTTTCTTTTGCTTCATCATAACAAGGATATCCTCTTTCATCAGCGTCAATTCCCAAAATCCTCACCGAATGACCTCCCTCAATCAAAAATGTATCACCATCGATAACTTTCGTAACCAATTTTACCGTTCCATCTGGTAATTCCGGTAAATTTTTGCAAGTTTTTACATCGGTCTGACCCGTGTAAATTTCGGGCTTTTCAATTCTTTTTGGCGAAAAATAAATTACTCCAACAATCAAAGCACCAACAATAACCGCAATAAAAGTTTTATTTCTTTTTAAAATTTTTCTCATTTATGGAAAATTGTTTTCTCTTTAATTTGGCTTACCCAGAAGAATTTTTTATTTTTTTGCCATTTCAAGATCGCCCTTTGTAGAGCAATCGGTAAAACTTTTTCCTTTTCGAATCTCTTTTTATCAAAAAAGAAAAATGAAATATGGTTTTCTCTACTTTGAGAAGTTATTCTTGCAGGAATGACATGAAAAACCAAATTGATTTCATGATGTTCTTTGCCTTCTTCTTCATAGATATTGTCGACTAAACCAACAAGAGAGAATTTTTGAATTTTAATTCCCAATTCCTCTTTGAGTTCTCTTTCAAGCGCTTTAGTGATCTTTTCTCTAAAATTTAAATGCCCGCCAGGGAAAAAATAATAACCTTTCTCTTTATGAAAACAAACTAAAATCTTTCCTCTATTTTGAATGATTGCTCTAATACAAATTTCAAAATTTTCCATAAAATGCTTTAAGCTTTTTAAAATTTTCCTTTTTTGATTTGCTCGCGGATTTTTTCAACGAAAGTATTGAAAAAGTAAAGATTATGAAAAGTTAATAACTTCAAACCAGTGATTTCTTTAGCTCTTAATAAGTGAGAAATATAATCTCTAAAATAATTTTGGCAAACAAAACAAGAACAGTTTTTATCTAATCTTTTTCTTTCTTTTCTTTTTTCCAAATCTATTACTCCTTCAGAAGTGAACGCAATTCCTCTCCTCGCATAATGGGTAGGAGCATTACAATCAAAAAGGTCTATCCCCTCTCTAATAATTCTTGGAATATCTTCTAGATAACCAATCCCCAACAAGTGTCGAGGCTTATTTTCCGGTAAATGGGTAAAAGACCATCTAAGAATTTGAATCATTTCTCTTTTGGTTTTCCCCAAATCACCACCGATCCCGAATCCATCAAACGGCAAAGAACCAATAAATTTTGAACTTTGAATTCTCAAATCTTTAAACCTTCCTCCATGAACAATTCCAAAAAGAGCTTGTTTGCTCTTTTTGGACTCAAGAGATTCTTTTTCCCATTTATGAATCCTAACCAGAGAGTTTTTCATGTATTCATAACTTGCATTTGGAGGCGTGCATTCGTCAAACGCGAAAATAATATCCGCCCCTAGTTTTTCTTGAATTCTAATGGATTCTTTAGGACCAAAAAAAATTTTACTTCCATCTAAAGGCGAAGTAAAAATTACTCCGTCTTCTTGGATTTTTAAAAGTTTTGGTTGTTGACCCCAACGAATCTCACCTTTCAAATCTTTTGTGAAAAATTTCCCACTCTGGTATTCCATCCCAAACCCCCAACTAAAGACTTGAAATCCGCCAGAATCGGTCATTAAAGGCTTGGGCCAGTTCATGAATTTATGAAGACCACCAGCTTTTTTTACTATTTCTTCACCAGGTCTAAAATGTAAATAAATGGTATTACAAATTAAAATTTGAGTTTTTGTTTCTAAAACTTCTTCTGAATCTAAAGTTTTTACAACTGCTTGAGTGGCTACTGGAACAAAAGCAGGAGTTTCTACTTTTCCGTATTGGGTTTCTAGTACCCCTAATCTCGCTTTGCTTTTTTTTGACTTTTTTATTATTTTGAATTTGATCATTTTATTAATTTCCCTATTTCAAATTATGATGATTCTTTTAAAATGATTTCTGTTTTTCTTTGATGTTTTTCTTTGAACGATTAGGTCTCAATAAGTTTACCTTCAACGGTAATTTTTCGCCATAATATTTTAATTATTATTTCAAGAGAGATTTTATTTTTCATTAATATTTTTCTTGTCATTTTGTAAAAATGCTCTTTTGAATAATGGCAAGGCTTTCTTTAAGGCTTCCAACCTATGAGAAAATTGTGCTTTCTCTTTTGGGGTTAAATTTACAAAAACGCTTTTCTTTTCTGGCAAATAAAAAATTGAATCGTAAGGAAATCCTTTCCAAATTTTTTTAGCTGGTTTTTCAGCGATAATTCCCTCTCTTTTTCCTTCAAAAGTGTAAATTCTCTTTTTATAAGGGAAAGCTAATGCAACAACTACCCTATATTTAGCAGTTCTGTTTTCAAAAGGCACTCCTTTTAGTTTTTCCATGACCATTGTTATCAATTTTTTGTCTGAAAGCTCTTTTCCTTCCTCATTTCTTCTACTTTTAACTCCCGGCCATCCTTTTAAGTAATCAATTTCTAAACCAGAATCATCTGCTAATGTCGGGAGCCCTGAAATTTTACAATAGAATTTTGCTTTTAAGATCGCGTTGTCTTTATAATTTTTTTCTTTTTCTTCAACTTTTTCGTTAATTTTTAAATCTTTTAGCGAAATCAAATTTAAAGATAGTTTTAAAATTTGATTAATGATTATCTTGTATTCTCTAAATTTTCCTGGATTAAAGGTTGCAATTAAAAGTGTCCGACAGGTCATATAAGTTCTTAAAATTTTTTTTCTTTTTAGATAATGTTGTTAGTTTCTTTAAAACCTTTCGCTTGAAGAGACTATTTTTGAAAGAAATTAAATCCCCTTATTTCCTGTCTTGATTTGACTTAAATTTTTTCTTTTTTGTAATTTCAAAACTACTCTGCTTTCGAAGATAATTAAATTGTGTTTTTTCTTTGAAAAAGTAATGTTAAAAAATGGAAACGAGTAAAGAATTTCTCAATTTTAAAAACTTTCAAGGATTTTTTCTATGTAATAACAAGTTCCTTTGCAATTCTCTCTTGGAGAGGGCGGTGTTTTTAACTCTAAAATTTCTTTTGCTCTCATTAGTAATTCTGTTATCAAACCTGTTTTTATCTCAACAGAAACTATTCTGGGTCCAAAACTTAACATAAAATTTTCTTTTGTAAAAATTTCATTCGGAATTTCGTTTGTTGGATTAAAGTAAACCAAAGAAAGTTTTGATACTTTCATTTTTGTCGCCAATAGCGCGTAACCATTCAGTTGGACTTCATACATTGGGAAGAACTGATCTTCTTCTTTAAATTGGGAGGTTTTAAAATCGATAATATGAACTGTATCATCTTTTAGTTTTAGAATTAAATCCGGTGCTCCCCTCAAAATCAAACCGCTTTTTTTGTGTTTAGCAACTAAATATTTTTGTCCGTGCCTTTTCTCTACAACCCCAATGCTATCTGCTGTCAAAATTTTTGTTACATTATCCACCTTCAACCATTCTGGAAGTTTTCCTTCTTTTTTCCATCGAGTCCAAACACTGTTTTTTAAGTTTCTATCTATCACATTAAACACACCAGGAAAAAAGCTTGGGAAAGGACCGAAATGTTTCTCGTACCAAAAACATCTTGGACAAAAATCTCCTTTTGCTAAATTTCCTAGTTCCTTTACTCCGATGTATTTTAATCTTTCATTTTCTGCCATAATTGTTGAAGTTTTAAATTTTCCTCTTTGAATGATTTTAACTTAAACTTATATAAAATTCAAACTTTAATAAAAAAGAGGGTGAAAATTTCTTCCTCGTTTGGCAGAAACTATAAGCGTCAGTATTCCCCTGAGGAAAAGGTAAAGTATTTTCTCTATAAGACTTTGACTTGAATAAATTTAATGGAAATTTGTAAATTGGAAAAAATCACTCATCTTTTAAATATTTTTTCTTTATCTCTTCAAACTTATTCTCTGCCTGTTTTAATCTTTCTTTGCACTTTTTTATTAATTCCATCCCTCTTTCATATTTTTTTAAAGCTTCGTCTAGATCGATATCTTCTCTCTGGAACCATTCATTAATTTCCTCTATTTCTTTGTACGCCTTGGTGAAATTAAATTTTTCTTCTGACATGCTATCTCCTTATTTTCTTAATTTTTGAAACAACTTGACCTTTGAAAAATTTCGTTATGATTTCTTGAGAAACTTTTAATTTTGAAGGATCTTTGATAATTTTTCCAAACTGATCTTCAGTAATTGTGTAACCTTGTTTCAACTTTAAATAAGGACTAGCAAGCAAAAGTTTTTTCTCTTCTTGTTTTAAATACTCTTTCAACCTTTTTTGCCACCGATTTTTATTCTCATTTAGAGATTCAAGAATTATTTTTAGTTTTTCTTTTTGGTTTTTGATTATTTTTTTAATTTCAAAATAATTTTTACTAAAATTTTTTTCTAAAAACTCGAACTTTCTAAAATAATGCTTAAATCTTAAGTTTAAGTTTCCCCCAAGGTTAGCAATTTCTTTTTTCCTTGAGAAGATTTCTTTTTGCACTTTTAAAGTCAAATCATTCTTGATAAGAGTAAGTTTCCTTTCGACAGCGTCAAAAACTTTTTTTAAAAGAGTGTTCAAATTTAATTCAAGTTTGGGAAGATTAATTTTTGCCAAATTCCAACTTTCATTCAAAATTTTTGCTGCAGCGGTCGGTGTAGATGCCCTCAAATCAGCTGCTAAATCAGCTAGGGTTGTATCATCTTCATGTCCAATTCCAGTAATTATTGGAATTTTTGACGAGAAAATTACTTTTACTATTTCTTCAGAATTAAAAGGCTTTAAACTCTCCCAATCACCACCTCCTCGAATTAAAACTAAAACATCCAAATTCGGCATATTTTGGTTAAACCAATTAATTGCGGTTACGATTTCTTCTAGCGCAAAAACTCCCTCAACTTTAGTTTCGTAAAAGAAGATTTTAAAGCCAAAATTTCCCAAATGAGTTAGAAAATCCTTCAAAGCTCCTCTTCCAATCTTTGAAGTAATAACTCCAATATTTTCACAAAATTTTGGAATGGGCTTTTTAATTTCAGGATTAAAATATCCTAAAGCTTCAAGTTTTTTCTTTAAAATTTCAAATTGTTTTTTTAAAATTCCTTCCCCAATTAGTTCGATTTTCTCAACTTGAAAATTCAATTCCCCCCTCTTTTTAAAAACCTCAGGAAAACCCACCACTCTAATTTCCATCCCAGGTTCAATATTAACCCCCAAATTATCTATAACTTCTCTCCAAACAAAACATTTTAAAAGAGAGCCGTCCTTATCCAAGAGATTAAAAAAACTATACTTTGGATAATTGTTTATCTTTTCCCCTACTTCTCCTTGAATGACTACCTTTTTCGGAACTAAAATTTCGTTCAAAAAATCCAAAAATTCTGAGACACTAAAAATTCTTTCTTCAACAACCGCCTCAGTTTCTAAAATTTGATTTGGTCTCATGCTTTATATTTTTATGACAAGCACTTTAAACTCTGAAACGTACAAAGAGCTCGTTCTTTCTTCTGTTTCTGTTATAGTTTTCGTTCATTTGAATTTACTATTCAATCCTTAGAATTTTGCACTTTACTTTTCCGTCTGGAGTCTCTACCAAAAATTCATCTCCGGGTTTTTTGCCCAAAATCGCCTGACCTAAAGGAGATTTGAAAGAAATCTTTCCTTCTGTTGGGTTTGCTTCTTCTGGCTCGACAATTTGAAATTTTTGTTCTTTCCCGTCAAAGAAAAGAGTCACTATAGAACCTACATCAACTGTTTTTTTATTTTTCCTTTTAGTGATTATTACTGCGTCGCTTAAAATCGACTCTAATTCGGCGATTCTCCTCTCAAGAAATTCTTGATCTTCTCTTGCTTGTTGGTAAGCAAAGTTTTCTGTTAAATCGCCAAAAGAAGCACTATGTTTTAATCTTTCTGCAATTTCTCTTCTTCCTTCTGTTTTCAAATATTCCAATTCCTTTTTTAATTTTTCGTAGGCCTCAGGGGTTAATTTCTTTGGCATAATTTTTAAAATACAGGAAAACAAAAAAGATTGTCAAGTCCTTTTTTAAAATTTTAAAAAATTTTTAGATTAATCCTTTTTCTTTGAAACTGAAAACTTTGTTTTTCGAAATAATAACATGATCTAAAATTTCAATTCCCATTATCTTTCCAGCTTCTTTAATTCTCTTTGTAATTTCCAAATCTGCTTTTGATGGAGTTGGATCGCCAGAAGGATGATTGTGAACCAAAATTACTGAGGCGGCGTTTTGATCTAGAGCGTATTTGAAAATTTCTCTTGGATGGCAAATGTTGGAATCTAATGTTCCGACAAACAAATGTTTTTTGAAAACGACTTCGTTTCTTGCGTTCAAATACAAAGCTCCCAAATGCTCTCTCTGTTTTTCTCTTAAATATGAAAATTGAGCGACTACATCTTTTACAGATTCAATTTTTGGTAATGTTTCCTCTCCTAATTTTAAGATTCTTTTTGTGAATTCAATTGCTGACAAAATCGTGCAGGCTTTTGCTTTATCAATTCCTTTAATTTTAATTAGATCTTGAAATTTTAGTTTTTGGAATTTCTTTTTTGAAAACTTTTTTAAAATTTGCTTTGCTAAATCAAGAGCTGATTTTTCTTTCGTCCCAGTTCTCAACAAAATTGCTAAAAGCTCCTCATCCTTCAAATTTTCAACCCCTTTCTCTATCAATTTTTCTCTTGGTCTTTCAACTTTTGGGAGCTCTCTAATCAAAAATTTTTTCTTATCTTTCATTGTTTAATTTCGTATTCAAAAAGGCTTTTGATTTCCAGAAGAAAAATCCAATAATCACAAAGGTTACCAATGGCGAAAGAATCTCTGGAATTTCGATTCCAAAACTACGAAGAGTCATTGATAAGCCCAAGAAAAATATTGAATACATAGCTCCATTTTTTAAAAAAATATATTTTTTGATTTTTTCCACTCCCTTGATTGTAAGCTCTCTAACAATGAAAGATCCTATTCCGTTTCCCAAAAGAATTAAAGGCACAGCAAACGTAAATGCAAAAGCTCCAATTACTCCATCGATTGAAAAGGAGGCATCTAAAACTTCAAGGTATAAAAGTTTGCTGATTGCTGAAAGATTTTGATTGCTTTCTCTTGCCTCCATTTCCATTCTTGCTGCATATTCTCTAAATCCGTGAACTAAAAAGAAAAGCGAAGATCCTAGCGCAGCAGTAAAAGCCAAAAGAGGATCTCTTTTTAATGAAAACCAAATGACTAAAGTCAAAATTAAAGAAGCAATTGCAAAAAACCAAGCTCCCTGTTTACTAAAAAACTTTTCACCTATCAAACCAAAATGTTTTGGCTCTAAGAAAAGCCAATGTAAGAACAAAAAAATTAAAAAAATACCGCCGGTCATTAAAATAAGAGGAGCTGATTTTTCAAGCGATTCTTTTATCTCGGGATTATCAGAAAAAGCAAAAAGAAAAGAATTTACTGGTCCCAAAGAAGGATTCGCGATCCAAACTATCAACCAAGGCAACAATCCTCTAATCAAAAATACTGCAATGATAATTCCGTAAATTAAAAACCACCTTCGATATCTCTGCTCCATCGTTGCTAAAACATCAGCATTAATTATCGCATTATCAATGCTTATTACCACTTCAAATATTGTTAAACCAAAAATAATTATGAGTGCAGATAAAATTTCCATATTTTTTAAGGATTTTCAACTTTTGCTAGTCTATATTCTCTCCAAATTTTCATAGCTTGAGAGCATTCTTTCTCCAGTTCCATAAGAATGAGTGCTTCTATCTCAGAAGTGAAAATCTCTTTTCGTCTTTTTGCGAATTTTAAAATTTTCTTTGTTATTTTTTCAACTATTTCGTTCTTTTTTTCTTGAGAAAGATCAGTTCTTTCAATTACGGAAACCAAAGATTTTTTGATTTTGTTTAAATTAAATGCTTCAACCTCGCCTCCTTTTTTTATGACTGTAATCATGTTTTTATTTTTTGATAATCGATTTTTGCTTCGTAAATAACTTGTTTCACTATCTCTGGATCCCCAACTTGATCAAAAACAAATTCTCCCTTTTCAGAAGCAGTTTGAATCCTTAAATCACCAAACCGAAGGAGGAAAGGCAAGAGCCCTTTTATTCTTATAGTGATGTCTTGGATCTTATCTAATTCAATACTCGAGTATTGAACGTTAAAAAATCCTACTAATTTTACTTCGATTATCCTTTGGTTCGTGACTACCCAATAGGTAAGATAATATTTAGTAATAATAAAAAATATCAATGTCCACAAAACAGGTAAACTCAAGGAAAAAATAAAAGAGATAATAAAATTTAGTTTAAATTTCGAAATTTCTGGGAATTTTTCTATAAAAAGTTTCGGCCAAGAAATTTCTGAAAAAAAGAAATAAAGCATCAAAAATAAAAAAACAATAAAAAGTAAGAGAAATGGAAAGATTAGAAGTTTTAAAATTATTTCGTGTTTTCTTTTCACAAGATAAATTTTTTCATTTTGCTGTAAAATTATCATTGGCTTAAATTAACAAAAAGGAAATAATAGAAATTAGAAGAAAGAAAAAATAACCAAAGAACAAAGCAGAGATAATTTTTTTACCTTGAAAAAATAGTACTGGTTTGAATCTTTGAAAATGATACAAAATAGTAAAAGAAAGTCCAAAAGAAAAAATAAAAACTAGAAAAAGTAATACCAGAAAAATTGTTTTTCCCATGATTTTTTTCTATTTTATAACATCCAGCTTAAAAAGTAAAAAAAGAGCTAAAGTTGTCAAAGATAAAGAAAAAATAAAGGGGGCGAAAGCTCCGATGTTGTCCCATAAAATTCCAGCCAAGAATGAAGCAGGAAACGAAAAAAGTCCAGTAACCATCTGATAGCCCCCTAAAGCTGAAGCTCTAACTTCTAAGGGAACCAATTCAGAAACGAAAGCTCTTTGCGATGGTTCTAGGGCTCCTTTGTGAAGTCCATAAAAGATAAAAGCTAAAATTATTCCAAGGTAATTTCTTAAAAGTAAAAAAAATAAACAAACCAAAATCCAAAAGAAAAACGAAATTTCTAAAACTTTCTTTCTGCCAATTTTATCAGAGAGCTTGCCAAACGGAATTGAAAATAAGGAAGCGACCGCGGTGAAAATCAAATAGAGAATTGGAATAAATCCTGTTTCAAAGCCAAATTCTTTGGCAAAAACTAGTAAAAATGAATAAGAAAAAGCACCGAGAGAAAAAATTGAACTCAAAATCAAAAAGTAGCGAAATTGAGGAGTAAAAGATTTTAAAGAAATTCCTTTGAAAATTTTGGTTGAATCTCTCTTTTGTTCTTTAATAAAAATTAAAATCAAAAAAACTCCGATTAAAGAAGGAATCGAAGCCAAAAGAAAAAGTTTTTGAAAGCCCAAAAAGTTAACTAATAAAATACAAAACAAAATTCCAGCTACAGCTCCCAAATTATCCATCATTCTTAAAAACCCAAAATTCTCTCCCCTATCTTGATCAGTAGATAAATCCGCAATGATAGCATCTCTTGGCGCAGACCTAATTTTCCCTGCTCTATCTAAAATTCTAAAAGGAATCAAATGAATCCAATTTTTAGAAAGAGCATAGCCAATTCTTGAAAGTCCTCCCATTAAATATCCAAGCCAAACAAAAATTTTTCTTTTTTGAATTCTGTCTGAAATGTACCCTGAAATCGCTTGAGAAACTGAAACTAGAGCATCGCCAAGCCCATCCAAAAATCCCAAAACCGACATATTCGCTCCCAAAGATCTCACAAAAATGGGCCAAACAGGATAGATCATATCAGAACCCATATCATTCAAAAAAGAAGCAATTCCAAAAATCTTAATTTTCTTTTTTGATTCCTTATCCATATTTTTAATTGTTGCTCGCTGTTTTATTGCTCTTCATTCTATTTTTTGATATTTTCACATTTGATTAATTGTACAAATGTGCAAATATTAGATTAGATGTCTTCTTCGGTGAAAATTTTTATTTTATTTCTCTTTAGTAGTTTAGCTGTTACTCCATCACCCTTTATTAACCTACCTGAAAACGTTCCATCATAGATTTTTCCACAGCCACAAGATGGACTCTTTTGTTTCAAAATTGCTTTTTTGATTTTTAAAATTTTGCAAATTTTCAAAACTTCTTTTGCTCCTTTTTCAAAATATTTTGTTACATCTTTTCCAGATTTTGTAATTACTCTTTTTCCTTTTTGCTCTGCGGGTTCTCTCGGAATAGATAACCCACCTAAAATTTCAGGACAAACTGGAATTAAAATATAATTTTTTGCCAATTTCAAAATTTTTTCATTTTTGTTTGAGGTCCCATCGTATTTACAATTTATTCCCAAAAGGCAAGCAGAAACTAAAATTTTTTCTTTTTTCATTTTGCTTCCTTTATCATTACAATTTCAGCAATCAATTTTCCTTTGTATTCAATCTGTTTTGGAATTTTAGCGACTTTTTTGAACCCAAATTTTTTGTAAAGATTTTGAGCAATTTTGTTTGTTTCAAAAACTGAAAGACGAAATATTTTTGGCTTTAATTTCTTTTTTGCCAATTTTAAGATTTCGCTCAATAAAAATTTTCCAAGGCCTATTCCCCGATATTCTTTTCTCACTGAAATTGCAACCTCTCCAACGTGAGATTCCCTTTCTTTTTTCAACCAACACTCACAAATTCCAGCAATTTTATTTTTATCTTCAGCTAAAATTATTATTTTTCTTTTATTTTTAATTTCTTTTATTTGGTTTTTTAGCCGTTCTTTTTCTTCCCCCAGAGTTTTTTTCTTTTTAACCGAAATCATCGCCCCCTCTTCAACTAAAGAGTTAATGTAATCTAAAAAATCTTTCGCTCTTTTTAAATCCGATCGATTCATTTCTCTTATTTTCAATCTTTTCCCATTAAAAACTTTGATCATTTTTCAAAAGACTCGCCATGTCCTGGATAAATTTTCATTCCCTTTTTTATGATTTTTTCCAATTTTTCTAAAGATTTTTTTAAATCTTCTTCCGATCCTCCTGGCAAATCGGTTCTTCCCACTCCATCTTCAAAAATCGTGTCTCCTGTAAAAATAAAATTTTCTCCTAAAATGCAAATTGAGCCTTTTGTGTGGCCTGGGGTATGAATGATTTTCAAATATTCATTCCCAACTCTTATTTCCTCTCCCCCATCCAAAAATTGATCTGGTTGAAATTTTATAAAATCTTTTTCTCCTTTGTGAATTAAAATTTTGGCTCCGGTTTTCTCTTTTAACTTTTGAGCTCCTAGAGTATGATCCCAATGGTAGTGAGTTAAAATTATGTAGTTTAATTTCTTTCCCTCAATTTCCTTTAAAATTTTTTTCAATCCAGCTCCAGGATCAATAACTACTGCTTCTTCGTCTGAAATTAAAATGTAACAATTAGTTAAAAGAGGACCAACTATTAACTGTTTAATTTCCATTTTTTGATTATATCAGATTTTTCTATAATGAAATAATGCCAGCAAATTTGCCTCCCCAATTTTTTGAATTGCAAAGGAAATTAAATCAAACTAAAGACATTCAAGAGAAAATTGAAATTTTGCAAGAAATGCTTGCTATTTGTCCAAAGCACAAAGGAACAGAAAGGGTCCAAGAAGAAATAAAAAAGAAAATAGCAAAGTTAAAAAGAGTACAGCCAAAAAAGATAAAAAGAGAGGAAATTTATTTTGTGAAAAAGGAAGGGGCAGGACAGGTTTTAATTTTGGGTCCTCCAAACTCTGGAAAAACTTCTTTAACGAATGCACTTTGTGATACTAATTTTAAAGTTGGAGATTATCCTTTCACAACTCAATTGCCAACTCCTGGAATGCTAAAATATGAAAATATTTTGATTCAAATCGTAGATACTCCTCCTTTAACGGGAGATTTTAAACCCGGTTGGCTAAAAAATCTTGCAAAACAAGCAGATTCGATTTTAGTTCTAGTAGATTTAGAAAACAATCCTGAAAACCAACTAAAAGAAATTAAACAAATTTTGAATGATTGGAAAATTGAAAAAGAAAAAATTTTGATTGCGGGGAACAAAATTGATTTAGAAAAAGGAAGAGAAAATTTTGAAAAAATAAAGAAAGATTTTGAGATTTTGGGAATTTCAACAAAAGAAAAAATTAAGGTTGAAGAGTTAAAAAGAAAAATTTTTGAGTCGCTAAAGATAATTAGAGTTTATCCAAAAGAGCCAAAAAAAGAGGTTGATTTTGAAAATCCTTTTATTTTAAAAAGAGGGACAAAGTTAATTGATTTTGTAAAAGAAATAAATGAGGAATGGGTAAAAAGATTTAAGGGAGCGAAGCTTTATGAGAAAAATTCAAGAAATTTCAAAATTGTAGGAAGAGATTATATATTGAACGATGAAGATATTGTTGAAATCAAAATTTAAAATAAAAAATGGCCCATTAGGGCAAAAAAGGGGCAGGGGCATCATTGAAGAAAGAAGAACTAATTACTGAAGTCAATGAAATTGCTCAAACAGCCTGAAGATGTGATGGAAAAAAGCTTTGAGAAATTGAAGGAGTTACCATTGGACCGGCGAAATTCCTTGGAAATCGAAATGGTGTATCAAGAAACTTATCGGAAATTTGGAAGGTGCAAGGGGAATGAAGAAGTCATTTTCTCCACCCCTGCCCAATTCCAATTTAGCAAATCAAAAAAATATGTCAAGAGAGAAATTATGAAAAAAATTTTTGCAATTTTGCATAACATTAGGAGCTGTTATAATGTTGGAGCAATTTTTAGAACCTGCGATGCAGTAGCGATTGAAAAAATTTATTTAACTGGTTATACGCCCACTCCAGAAAGAAATCCTGAAAGAATTAAAAAAACTGCCTTGGGAGCAGAAAAGACCGTAAAATGGGAATACAAAAGAAACGTTGGAAAGATAATAGAAAAGTTAAAGAAAGAGGAAGTAAAAATTGTTGCTTTAGAAACTGAAAAATCTGCTCTCCCCTACTTCAAGTTCAAACCAAAATTTCCTTTGGCAATCTTAGTCGGAAACGAAAAGAGAGGAATTGATAAAAGAACTTTAAAGAAGGTAGATTTTGTTTTAAAAATTCCCATGTTTGGAAAAAAGGAGTCTTTGAATGTGGCAGTGGCTTTTTCTATTGTTGCTTATCATTTAAAAATTCAATCTCTAAAATAAAAAAATCCATCTCTCCACAAACAACGATTTTTTCAAAACCATTCCCAATCGCATTTTTTTGTTAATTTTTTGCAGATTTTTGAGAATTTTCTTCTTTTTCTGTTAATTCAAAATCAACCTCATTCTCTTTTTTTTCAACTCCGAAATTTCTTTTTCCAACTCCCTCTTTAGAGGAGGTTTCATTATGAACTTGTATCTCATACTACCTTTCCTTCTAGAAATGTTTTTGTTCTTTTTATGTGCTTGATTGCTACTAAAATCCCAGTTGGAAAAATTATTTTAAAGGTAGTCGGATAGAGAAAAAAAACTAAAACGGCACCAGTCACTATTCCGATTACCCTTCCTAAAACCTGAGAAATAAAAATGGTAAAGAGTCCTTTGATTTTTTGTCTTAAATTTCCTTCTAATTTCAATCTCTTTTTCATTAAAAGCTCTGTTAAAAAGATACAAAAACCAATCACTAAAAGAATCAAAAATAGCGCTTTCCAGTTCAAATAGAGTAAGATTCCAGCACAGGTTGCCAATCCTCTTCCTCCTTTAAATTTCAAAAAAACTGGCCAATTGTGCCCCGCTACCGCAAAAAAAGCAGCCAATGTTTGAGGCAAGATTTGACCTGGGAAAAATTTTTGAGCCAAAAATACTGCCAAAATTCCTTTCCCTAAATCGCCAATTAAAGCCATGAGTGTTGCTTCAATTTTCCCAGTTGCCCTCCAAACATTTGCGGTCCCGATGTTTCTAGAACCTACTTGATAGAGGTTTTTTCCATAAGCTCTGGCGACCAAGTAACTAAAGGGAATTGAACCCAAGATATAGCTAATAACTGAAATCAAAAATAGGTTCATTTAATTTTCTTTTGACAAGTTGGCTTAATTTCTCTTGGTTCTTTTTTTGGCTCCCAAATTCGACCTTTTTCAATGATGTGAATAACTTTGAAATTTCTCTTTTCCAATTCTTGAGAGATAAAAGCTCGATGGCATTTCCAGGGAAATTTTTCTGCGCAAATTATAGCTATGTTTTTCACTTTTTCACAATTGTGAAATTGTGAAATTCTTATTAATTCGTTTAAACCTTCCTCAAAGTCTCTTGTTTTCATGTAGTTTTCATAGCCTCCTTCTCTATAACCACCAAGTTTTTCTAAGTGATAGTATTCTATCCCATTTTCTTGTAAAAATTTTTGCAAATTTTCCTTTTTGAAATGAGGAAATAACCTTGAAGTTGGCCAATGTCTGACATCGATGATAACTGTGATTTTGTATTCTTTCAATATTTCCAAAAATTCTTCTAAAGATCTGTTTGAAGTTCCCAAGGTGTAAATTTTCATTTTAAAAGAAAACTTTGGTTCCGATTTTCTCACCCTTTAGACATTTTTCTAAATTCCTTTTTTTGCCACCGATTATAAAAACTTCAATTCCTTCTTTTGCTATTTCCATTGCCTCTTTCACTTTTTGAGCCATTCCTCCTGTAACATCGATTTTATCTGCGCCCTTTAAAAATTTTTGGATTTTTGAAAAATTTTCTCTGTTTATCTCTGGAATCACTTTCCCTCCTGAATCATATACCCCTTCAACATTACTCATTAAAATTATCTTTTTTGGTTTTAAAAATTTTGCCAAAAGTTTAAAAATTTCTTCTGTGGATAGAATTGTGCATCCTAATTTTTCATCTGAAATGACATCGCCAAAGACAACTGGAACTAAATCGTTTTTTAAATAGTTTTTAATTGGATCTAAGAAAAGTGATTTAATCTTCTTTTTTGAGCAAAAAATAAAAGCCGAAGGTTGAACAGAAATTGCCCTTTCTCCCGCTCTTATTAATTCTTTAACTAAAATTCTATTTAAAGTTGAAGCATCGTCTTGAACGATGCAATGACCAATTTTACTCTTTTTATTTATGTAACCTTCTTTAGTTTTAAATTTTTTTGCCGAAACATGAGCAAAAGATCCTGCTCCGTTACCAATTAAAAGTTTAAACTTGTATTTTTTTCTTAGCCTGAGAATTTCTCTAGAAATTTCTCTGATTTTTTTTAGATTTAGAGTATAGGTCTTTCTTTTAGTAATTAATGAGCCACCAATTTTTAAAAAAACCAAATCCATCAATTTTAGTTTATCACAGAATAAAAAATGTGGGCGCGGGAGGACTTGAACCTCCGACCTCTTCAATGTGAGTGAAGCGCTCTGCCAGCTGAGCTACGCGCCCTTTTTAATTTATAAGTAATTTTATTAAAAAAATCAAATTAAAAATTCGCTTGCGGGAAAATTGATTTTTAGGTTTCGTTTCAAAATAATATTTCCTTCAAAAATTTCTCTGTTCTCGCTTTAACAATTTTCATTTTTAAAAGTTTTTCCGCTCTAAATTTCTGATATTTTTCTTTCATTCCATCTAACCACTCTTCCCATTTTATAATGTGAGATCTGAAAAGCCAAACTAAGACTAGACCAAAAATCGATGTAGGAAAAAGATATTTAAAGAAGGAATGGTCAAATCCAGTTGAGATTCCAGTAGCTACTCCTGCTACTGCTGTTTTTTTAACAATTATCGTGGTTGTATCTGAAAGTGAATTGCCATTCCAATAAATCGTTGCAGTGTTTGTTAAATTTGTTTGACCAAAAGAAAATTGGTTTGCTGGGGCAATATCAGCCAAAAAAGTAATTGTTTTTGTTTGATTTGGAGACAAATTTCCCAAAGAAATGCCAGAAACAATGTCTCCAGATGTTGAAATCCCGTCGATTTTTAAAGAATTTGGTCTTAAAGTAATTTTTTCAGGTAATATGTCTTTCACGATCAAATTCTGAACTCCAGATCCAGCATGGATTACAATTTGAAATTCTAAAACTTCTGAGGGGTCAGCATAAACTGAATCAAAAAATTGAGTTTGACCATCGGAAAGATTTCTCACTTTTTTTTGAAGAGTGGGTGCAACAGCTCCCAAAACTTGCTGAAGATAAATTGTTACGCTATCTGAGGCAGAACCTCCCAGACCATAGCAAGTTAAAGTATAAGTTCTAGGTCCTGATGTTAATTTTCCGGTTGATTCAGAGCCAGAAGTTTCTTTTGCCCCAGACCAAGCTCCGGAAGCTACGCAATAATTGGCATTGTTTGATGTCCAAGATAAGATCGCAGAGGAATTATATGGAATAGTTACCGAACCATCATATCCATTCACTTTCAAATCAACCGTTGGGGCAGGATAAGTAATCGAGGGACAAGGCGTGGTAAAAATTTTATCCTCTCCATATTTTGTGTCATCATAATTTTGATGCTTGACTACTGCCCGATAATGGTAAGTAGTACAATCTTTTAAACCAGACACAGTAGCAGTAAATTCTCCAAAACCGTATTTTGGCTGACGGAGAGTTTCAAAACCATAAGCAGTAGTTTCTCCGTATTGAAACCAAACATAAAGATACGGGTCTCCTCCATCGTCGGTGACTTCTCCATATAAAATGGCGCTGGCTGCAAAAGAAAAAGAGGCAAAATTGAATAAAATTAAAAGCGCAAGTAAATTTTCAAAGAATAATTTTTTACTGGAAAACTTCATAAATTAAATTTTTAACTTTTCCTTGAGCTTTATTTGGGAAACTTTTAGCCTCAAAAGTTTTTCGCTTTTGAATTTTTGATACTCTTTCTTTCTCTCATCTAACCACTCTTCCCATTTTAAAATGTGAGATTTAAAAACGAAAAGTAAAAATGAAGCAATCAATAAGGGAAAAAGCAAAAAATCAGAGAAAATGGTTTTTATTAATCCAGTAGGTTGAGCAGTAGCAATGCCTAAAACCTGACCAGAAGAAGTAGTTTGTCCAGTACAAGGAGTAGTTTTCGTCAACTCTGCGCCATAACTTGGACCTGCTTTATTTTCCATTGCAGCACGATAGTAATAGGTTGTGCAAGGTTGTAAATTATTAACTGTGATGCAATATTTTCCAAGTTGAGTTACGATTTTTTTCTCCGTTTTAAATGTATAATTTCCAGAAGAAGTTCCATATTCAAACCAAACATATGCCTGAGTGTCCCCTCCCAAATCAGTAATTCCTCCAACAAAAGTAATGCTAGTTGGGCCATTAACAGTTGTTTTTTCAGGACAAGTTTGTGCGAGCGCTCCTGCCCCAATAGTAATCATTGAGGCAGTCATTATTAAATAAAATATAATTTTTTTAGCTTTTGTTTTCATATATTTTTATTTTATCAAAAATAAAAAAAATTGTCAAGGGAAGGTAACATTGCCCCCCTTTTTTTTCAATCAGTAAGTAACAACCGCGCCCTTTGTGATCACACCTAAAGTCGGTTGTTCAACTGTTACTTGAACAGTATCGTATTTTGTGTTATTGCTTGTGTTATTTTTACAAGTCAACTTGAAAGTATAGGAACCAGCTTTATCTAAAGTCACTGATTCATTTCCAGATGTGGATTTCGTTCCTGACCAATTAACGCTACTGTTTGAAGGTTTATTAATTGTTTCAGCAGTGCAAGTATCGGCGTACTGCGAAGTCCAAGAAAAAGTGATCGTTCTGTTTTTATAAGATACGGTAATCGGGCCATCATAACCATTAGCCTTGAGATCAACCGATACTGGACATTCAGTAGTAAATGATTTGTCTTCTCCGTACTTAGTATCGTCGTAATTTACATGTTTAACAACTGCTCGATAATGATAGGTAGTACACATTTCCAAACCAGTAATAGTTGCTGAAAACTCTCCCGTTCCATATTTGGTTTGTTTTGGTGTCTCATAACCATAAAGAGTCGTCTTTCCGTACTGGAACCACACATATAGATTTGGGTCTCCTCCATCATCAGTCACCTCTCCGTATAAGGTAGCGCTAACTGCCAAAACATTTTGAATTGGCGTTGTCATTGCTAAAACAGTAGCCACCAGGGTTAATAAGGCTAAATTTCTAATTTTCATATTTTTATTGCTCGTTGTTTTATTGCTTTTTGTTTATTACTTCTTCGACCTTTAATATGTCACCACCGCTCCTTTAGTTATCACTGTTGGAGGAAAAACACATTTTCCATTTAGGCAGTAATTTGAGCAATACTGATAATCCTTCCATTCTTCCGTTGCATAACATTGTGCATTTGAACAACCTCTGTTTATATACTTTCTTTGAACCCAATTTCCCGCACATCGATATTCATCTGTCCAACCAGAAGTTCCACACTCTTGGTATTTATCTTTTCTTTGACCATTACAATCGTACCAATAAACATCGTTGTCATAGCATTTCTTTTGATAATGTTCTACATAACAATCTAAACAGCAATTTGAAGCACTTTCTCCGCAATTTGATTCGCAAACTCCGTTTCCACATGTTGGAGGACAATCACTGCAGCATATGTTTACTTCTCCTGATTCACAAATCCCATTTCCACAAGTAGGACCACAACTTCCACAATCTATACTGCAATTTGAACAAGTTTCTCCTGATTCGCAAACTCCGTTTCCGCAAGTTGGTCCGCAAGAACCACAATCTATAGAACAATTACTACAAGTTTCTCCTGATTCACAAATCCCATTTCCACAAGTAGGACCACAACTTCCACAATCTATACTGCAATTTGAACAAGTTTCTCCTGATTCGCAAACTCCGTTTCCGCAAGTAGCAGCTGAAACTGTTTTTTGAAAATGGAAAATCAAAAGTAGTCCCCAAAAGATGGAAATCAGAAGAATTATCAAAACTTTTATATTATTCTTCATGATAAAAAATTTTAACACTTTTAAATCTGTTTGTCAACTCTTTTTCTTCCAACCCTCAAGTTCCCTCAAGGGCTAGAAAAAAAAAGAGAAAAAAGATGGGGGGAATTTTTTTTCTTGAAGGTGCTGTTTAAAGAACCTATGGTTGAACTGGTGCTTCGCTGGTAGGAAGTAACCCTTTATAGGTCACCCACCACCATTCCTGTGTTATTGTGCAGTGGCACTTGAAACGCAGGAAGAGATACTGCACATTCTCTCTTGTCACTATCTTCGTCTCGACCCAGAACTTCTCCTCGAGGTCCTGGGCCATTTGCCTAGGGTCCCATCCTAGCGGAGTTTTCCTGATGTACCTGTTTACGCTTTCGAAATCAGTGTTTACGATTCTATTCAACTCTTCTTGTAATTTGCTAGGCTGCTCCTGCAATTTTCGTATTTCCTCTTGTACATGATCCTCATTAGGTTTCTCAAGTTTCTGTTGTAATAATGTAAGGTTGTTTTTTAGCTGGGCAATCTGTGTTTGTAAATCAGCAATAATTTTCTCTTGAGTTTCAATGAGTCTCTGTAGTCCCTGAAGTCGCGAATTCTGAACCTCCAAGGATTGTTGAAAATCAGTGGATACAGGGTGGTACACCAAAGCAACGGCTAACGCAATAATTGCAATGAGAACCGCTGTAATGCAAATTGCTCCTATCCACCGAGGAACCCTTCCTCCAGGTCCAGGCGGGCCTTGGGGTCCTTGGGAACCTGGAGGACCTTGGGATCCTTCTGGGCCTCTTTCTCCAGGAGGTCCCTGAAATTCGACAGGTTGTTCCTCGGGACTTCTCAGAATATTTTCTATGTCTTCTTTTTCCTGCGTTGCAGGTTGTTCTTCGAGACTTCTCAGAATATTTTCTATGTCTTCATTTGATAGTCGAAATCTCTTTCGCTCTTCCATCAGGAAGTTCCTTGCTTCTTCCTTGGTTTTACCCTTTAAAATTTCTCTCCAACCCTCCATTTCTTTCAACCTCGTCACCTCCGTCTTAATTTTATAATATGCCAAAAAATTTGTCAAGAATTCCCTAATCTCCCGAACGTTCAAAAATCCTTGAGATATTGAGATAAAGATAAAAATATAAAATTCAAGAATTTCACTATTTCACAATTGTGAAAAACTGAAATTGTTACTCTTTTACTGCTTCAACTGCAATTCTCCTAAAATCCTTCCCTGGCGGCCAACAAGAGATTAAAAATAAAACTGTTTTTTCGGGATCTGTTTCTGGAAGTTCTTGTCCTCTTTGTAAAAAGATTTTATCTTTAACAAGGTAGACATGCTTCTTTTTTTTGAAATAGATAATTATTTCATCTCCTTTTTCTAACAAATTCAAATTTGAAAATACCCAGTCATATTTTATTTTTGGCCAATTGGGAGGGGCAGAATGTCCTAAAATTATTGTTTGTCCTTTTTGGCCAGGCAATGCTGAATTTGGCCAGAGCACCACTCCCCTATCCAATGCTTTTTTAACCTCTTCTTCTTTTTCCACAATGATAAGCGGTGCAGAAATTTTAATTTTTGGAATTTCAATTGAGTCTTCTTTTTCATAAATTTCTTCAATTTTTTGCTTCAAGTTTTTTTGGTTTTCTTTTAGTTGTTCTTTCTCAAAAAAATAAAAAGATATTACCCTAAAAAAATAGTTTGGATAGAAAATCCAGAAAATTTTTTGCCAATTGAAAACTAAAAAAGAAATTAAAAAGAAAATTAAAAAATATTTTAGGAGAATCTTCTTAGAATCCATGAATTATGAGTTTGTGAGGAATGATTTGAATAAGTTTTGATTGATCGAGGTAGAGAAAAAGGATAAGAATTAAACAAAAACTTACCCATCTTGGGATTAATTCTTTGTAATCGATTACGAATTTTCGATAGATGAAAATGTCGCAAAAAATTGTTAAACTCAAAGAGAAAATTAAAATAGCTAGAGTAAAATAAATAATGACGTTCAATATTGAGGTGTATCTAAGGGCTAAAAATTTTACCAAATTGAAAGTAATTTTCTGGGAGGGTGAAATTTGTTCTTTCTCAGTTAAAGCAAAAGTTGAAGTGTTTCCAATAGAGGTGGTACCCTCTGTAGACGTAGAAGGTTGAATTTTGATGTTTGTTTCAGTTGGAGTGGAAATTGGTATAGAAGTTTGGTTTTGAGTGAATTTTTCTTTATCTTCTGCTAAAACGACTTTTGGGCTTCCGAAATGTTGGACAACAACGTAGACTTCGCTTCCGTTGAATTCTCCTTTTAAAACTGCAATTCCAATTTCTTTATAATTTGGATTTAAAATGTTTTGTCGATGTGAAGGAGAAGACATCCAGGCTTCATGGACTTCTTTTGAGTCTAAAAATCCAATCGCTAAATTTTCCCCCGCAAATTGATATTCATAACCTGTTAATTTAAACCAATACCAAGGAGAAATGCCCTCTGGGCTAAAATGAGAAAAATAATCCTTTTCTAAGATATCTTTTGCTTTTAAATAGGCAGATTGGTTCAAAAGTGGGTTTTCGGAGAGAGGAGGTAATCCTCTTATTTTTCTTTCGAAATTCAGAAAATTAATTAAAGTTGGCTTGTGAATGTCAGCGAAAAATACTGTTTTTGAAATCGAAAAAATTAAAGGTATGGTGAAAATTTTTAAAATTAGTAATAAAATTAAATAAAGATTCAAAAATTTTTCTTTTAAAAATAAAGGGAAGTAATTGTTTTCGACGCAAGGAAAGAAAGTTTTTTTAAAAAAGCGTAAAATATTCATTATTTTATTTTACAAAAATTTTAATTTAAAGTCAAGATAAATGAGGATCTTCCAATTTTATTTCAATCCAAAAGCAAAGGAGGATTTAATTTTTGATAGTTTTTGTTTTGAACCGCAAAACATTTACGAAAAGAGGTTAGGTTCTCTTTATTTGATTGGGGCCTTAAAAAATGCTTTACCAAAAAGTCACAATTTTTTAGAAAAAATTGCGGAATTTATCAAAGAGGTATTTTATAAAAAAACGCTTTCAAAACCTGAAAAGGCCTTAAAGGAAACCTTAAAAGAGACAAACGAATTTTTAGGAAGAATTGCAAAAAGCGGAGATGTTTCATGGTTAGGAAACTTATCATTTGCAGTTTTAAACTTAAAAAACTTTGAATTGAATTTCACGAAAGTTGGAGAAATGAAAATTCTGCTAATAAGAGGAAGAAAAATAATAGACATTGATAAAAGACTGAGACTTCAGGATATTGAACCTTATCCATTAAAGATTTTTGGTAGCGTAGTAAGCGGTAATTTAATTGAAGGTGATCTAATTTTAGTTTTGATGAAAGAAGTTTTCGAATTTTTTCAAAATGAAAATTTAATTCAGCAGTTGAGAGAACTAGAGTGTTTTACAGATAAAGATTTCAAAAGAATATTAGACGGAAAAAGAGAAAAACTTTCCAAAGTTAAGGGTATTGCCTTTTTTGTTTCTCTTTCAAAAGAAAT
Organism: Parcubacteria bacterium GBS-2; assembly: GCA_001443025.1. Lineage (GTDB taxonomy): Bacteria > Patescibacteriota > Minisyncoccia > Minisyncoccales > GBS-2 > GBS-2. Next base: position 184,365 of record LEKP01000001.1, on the reverse strand, counting down.
TTCGAAACAGAAAAAAGAAATTATTTCTGCAAAGACTTTCAAAGAATTTTCCCTGAAAGAAATTTTTTCTCCATTTTTAAAAACCGACACCAAAAAATTAAAGCCATTTTCTTTTTCTGCAGTTTTTTTACCTTTGATGAAAGAAGTTTTAGTTTTCTTAAAAAATCCAAAATCAATTTTGATTTTGCTTTTTCTTTTAGTCTTAATTATCGGATACTTTCTATTTCAGTGATTTTTGAAATTAGAATCCCATTTGGGGGATATTTTTCATTTCAGCAGTTCTCGCGAAAGAAATTTGGTTATCGAAAGGCTTTTGTTAATTTCTGTCTTTAACTATCATTTTCCCATCAATATTCTTTGTGCTTGACGAAATTTTCAAATTTGATTTAATTAATAAATTACAAAGTGAAAACAAAATATCTTTCATTTTACCAGATGGCTTAGGAAATATTTTGTTCTTTAAAATCAAAAAAATCTCATAGAGGGAATCTAGGTCACCTCCAAATTGCCTATCAGACTTTGGTAGATAGTTTGGAGGTGACCTGAGTTGGTGGAAAAGAATAAAGATAAAAAGTGGTGGCTTGACAGACCAATAATTATTGCAACGCATCGAAAGCCAGATGAAGATAGTATAGTTTCAGTGGCCTTACTGAAAATGTATGGAGCAAAGATCCAAAAGTACTGGTTTAGCGGAGAAGGGGATGAAACTTTATCTCCTCAAATTAATTTCAAAAATGTTCTCTGGATTGATCGGGGACGTCAAATGTTCGATCACCATGGACTCAAAGGGAAGACCAGTGCCCAGATTGTAGCGGAAGAATTAGGGATAGCTGAGGAAAAGTGGCTTCGACCTATCCTTGCTCATGTACGAAGGGCGGATCTTGAGGGAAGGAGTGAACCTTTCGATCTCAACGATATGACTAAAAGTATAGCAAGAGAAATCGATGACGATGAGAAAATTATGGAATTTGGAATTAAAATAGCCACTGGAATTATCGAGTTCCACCGAAGCAGACTCAAAAGAAATAATCAAAAAGCTGCTGAACTTATCAGGGAGTTCTTTGAGGATGAAACAAAAATGCCAAAAAGAGTCCGTCATTACTATCAGTTACTTCAAAATCCCAATTTCCATAGAGTCTGTGATTTTGCAGAGTTAGCTACGGTAGACCCGGAAGTGGCAAGGGAAGTACTGAAATTCATTGCGGCAGACATTCAAAAGTACGAAAAAGCAAAAGAAGAGGTAGAAAAAGCGCAAAGAATCAGAATTGGCAGATACTTTATAGTGGCTGGTATTTCCAACAATCCAAAATTTAACGTAGTAGCAAGAGAAAAGGGGGCGGCAATAATTATACAGAAAAACCTGGATGGACACGTGCAGATATTCTTTAACAATAAAATTCTCGGTTCCCGGGTAGAAAAGATTTCTGAAGATTTAATAGCACTGCTCCGGCTTCGGGAAATTTCCCTCGACTCCACGAGGAAGTTACCTCAAAGGAAAAACGATTTGAAAAAACCAGGAAAAATCGAGAAGGTACCAGAATGGTACATGTTCGTTGGGGAAAAAGGGGGACGACTTATACTAAACGGTTCTTTGACTGCGCCCGATGTACCAACGACGCGAATTCCATTAGAAGAAATTGTTGAATTCGTTGTGGATGTGCTCAAAAATCTCAGCCACCGCTGAATCCAAATAAATTTTTTATCCCCCTCTTTTTTTATTTCAACTCAACTTTTGCTCCAGCTCCTTCGAATTTCTTTTTAATCTCTTCCGCTTCTTCCTTTTTAACGTTTTCTTTTATTACCTGTGGGGCACTTTCAACTGCATCAACTAGATCTTTTGATTCTTTCAATCCTTTTCCAGTAACATCTCTGACAATTTTTATTACCTCAATTTTTTTAGGACCAACTGAGCTCAAAACTACAGTGAAAGTTGATTTTTCCTCTGCAGCTGGGGCTGCACCAGTTGTTGCAGGAGCTGCAGTTGGTGCTGTAACAACTTGAGGAACAGCAGAAACTCCAAATTTCTTTTCTAAAATCTTTACCAGCTCTGCCAAATCCAAAACAGACATTTTTTCAATCTCTTCGACTATCTTTTTAAACTTTTCTGGAATTTCAATTTTTTCTTCTTTTTTTTCTTCTGCCATTTTATTGCTCTTTTACTTTTGGACCTTTAATTGAATTTGTGACAAAACAAAAACCAAATTTTGAGGAATGGCTCTTAAAACACCAACAAAATTTGAAATTGGAGCTGAAATACTCCCAACTAATTTTGACAAAAGTTCTTCTCTTGATGGTAGTTTCGCTAATTCCTCGATTTTTTCTGGATCAATAAAGTTTTTTTCAAAAATCCCTCCCAAAATCTTTAAATTTTTATTCTCTCTTGAAAATTCGTAAACTGTCTTTGCACTCGAAATTTCATTTTCCATCCCGAAAATCACTGCTATTTCTCCAATCAATTTTTTAACATCAACTACGTTTAATTTCTTCTCTTTCAATGCCAAGTTTATTAATGTTTTTTTCGCAACTTTCATTTCATCTCCTTGTTCATTTAATTTTTTTCTCAAAGCAAAAAAATCCTTATTTTTCAAACCAGTAAAATCAACAAAAATCATTATTTTTTGTTTTTCGATTCTTTCTTTCAATTGCTCCAAAATTTTTCTCTTTTTTTCTTTAGTTAATGCCATAAATTAAAAATTGTCTGCACCGCAGACAATCAAAAAACCCTTTTAGCCTCGGCAGGATTTATTAGTAAATTAGTAAATGAGTACGGCACTTCGCGCCTTTAGTAGATGAGTGAAAAGATTTCTCATCAACTTATTTACTCATCAACTCATCTACTAATTCACTCATCTACTAATTATACCTGCTGTCTGCGGCTAATAATTTTAATACTAATCTTTTATTTTTCTTTTGTCAAGACCTCGACAATTGCTCTACCAAATTCTTCAGCAGCTCCAGGCCCATTGGCAGTAATAATCTTCCCATCAACCACTACTGATTTTTTCTCAAAGATTGCCCCTTTTTCTTTTAAAATTTTTGCCTGAGATCCTAAAGGATCAGTCCAACAAGTCGCTTTTTTTCCTTCTAAAACCCCAGCTTTTGCCAAAATTACTGGTGAAATACAAATTGCTGCTAAAACTTTATTTTGAGAAACTGCTTCTTTTGCTACTTTGTAAGAATCTTCATTGTCTAAGGCATCTAAACATCCAGGACCCCCAACAAAAATTATTGCATCAAAATCTGCAACGTTTATTTGAGAAACCAACAAATCCACGTTTGTATCTCCTCCATCTGCTCCGATTGCAGTTCCCAACTTATTCGATGCAGTTTTTACCTCAATACCGGCTTTTTCTAAAATATCTTTTGGTACAAAATATTCAGCGTCTCTAAAATCCCTAAAGGCAATTATCATCACCGCCTTTTTTCCTTTAACTTCTGACATTTTAATTTCTAGCTTGGGAGAAATTTCCTCTTTTTTAAATTGACCTTTAAGAATTAAAATTCCAGCAATTCCCAACAAAGCAATTATTGAAATTGGAATTATTATTTTTTTCATTTTAAATATTTTGCTTTTGCTAAATTATGTTCCTCTAAAGTTTTAAAAAATAAAGTTTTTCCATCTGGTGTTGAGAGATAATACCAATAATCGCTTTCTTTAGGATACAAAGCTGCTAAAATGCTTTCAAGTCCTGGGTTGCAAATCGGACCTGGAGGTAATCCTTTGTATTTATAAGTGTTATAAGGAGAATCGATTTGCAAATCTTCAAAAGTGATTTTTGTTGTCTTTTTTCCAGTAAGATAAGTTATTGTCGCATCAACTTGAAGAGGCATTCCCACTTTTAACCTTTTCCACAAAATTCCAGCTACCAATTCTTTTTCTTCCTTCGTTTTTACTTCTTTTTCCAAAAGCGAAGCCATGATAATAATTTCTTGAAGAGTTTTTCCACTTTTTTCAATCTCTTCTTTATAAGGAGCAATTTTCTTTTCAAAATTTTCTCTCATTACTTTCACAAGATCTTCTCCAGTAAAATCAACCGGAAGATAATAAGTGTCAGGGAATAAATATCCTTCTAAATTTTCAGCTGGCAATTTAATACCCAATTTTTCTTCAATGTCTTTTGTGTTAAATCCTTCTGGAATGGTAACTTTTATTTTCGCAATATCTCCAGAAATTATTTTTTGAGCAATTTGGGGAATGTTCATTGAAGAAGAAAGAAAATATTTTCCTGCTTGAAGGCTTTTTTCTTTTTCTTTCAAGAGGACATAGAGAATAAAAAAAATTTTATTTTTTATTAATCCCTCTTTTTCTAAATTTTGACTAATTTCCAAAAGACCTTGTCCTTTTTCAACTGAAAAAATTTTTTCTTTTGCAATCTGATCTTTTGGAACAAAAATTCCCCACCAGAAAGTGAAAATTAAAGAGAAAATCAAGAATAAAAAACAAAAAAATCCTATCAGAAATTTCACAGAAAATCTCTTACATATTTTAGCCATGGCAAAAAAATGTAATAGATTATTTTTCGATTAATGGAACGAAGACGAAACCAGGATATTCAAATTCCTCAAATTCTCCCTCACCAGAATCTTGACAGGGAGCTGATTTTTTAATGAAAAGCCAGATTGAATTTCCAATGGGGGTTACAATTCTTCCTCCAACTTTTAATTGTTCTTTCCATGATTTATAACATTTTTTTGCAGTTGCTGAAACTAAAATTTTATCATAGGGAGCTTCTTTGGGATAACCCTTTGACCCATCACCCCAGACAAACTCAACAATTTTCTTTTCAATAAAATTGTATTTTTTGACATTGTTTTTCCCAAATTCAACCAATTCTGGGACAATTTCCATTGCAATCACCTTTCCTTTTTCTCCAACAATTTCTGCCAAAAGAGCGCTTGTCCAGCCAGAACCAGAACCAATGTCTAAAATTTTTTCTCCTTCTCTTGGTTGAAGAAGTTCCAACATAAAAGCAACCACTAAAGGTTGAGAAATTGTTTGCCCATAACCTATTGGAAGAGCCTCGTTCAATTCAGCAAGGCCTTTAATCTCCTTTGGCAGAAAGTCTTCTCTTTTTACTTTCTGAAACGCTTTAATAATTTGAGGAGTTTTTAACCACCCTTGTTGAATTAGAGAATGAATTAACTTTGACATTTTACTCGGGTGACAATTTTATACCAGTCTGGATAGGTAAACCCTTGGAAGATAATTCCGGTTAAAAATCCGATAAAAAATTGAGAAAAAAGCGCTAAAAAATCGAAATAAACTGAAAAAAATAAAAAGAGTGTTGCTAAAAACCAGTGATGAAGATGAATTTTCCATTTGTGAAATGTAAAAATTAAAGACTTTATTATCCCCTGCTCTCCGGGTTTTTTACCAGCTAATAATTTACAAAGGTAATAACCAAAGATTCCTCCAATGAAGGTTGAGCTAGGAACCAAAGAGAAAGTCAAAAAAGTAAAAATTTTCTTTTTATCCATTCTTGCCATTTTATTTTAATCTACAACTTTACAATATTTTGGCGGGGATGCCAGGATTCGAACCTGGAATAAGGGATTTGGAGTCCCTCAGTTTACCAATTAAGCTTACATCCCCAGAAAAATCACAAAATTAAGAACTTCCGAGTTAGTCTAGAGCCCTATCTTTTAAGATTTGAAAAAATTATTTCTAGTTTTTAGTTTCTCAATTTCTTCTTTTATCATTTTATCATTTTTCTAGCTTCATTCAATAATTTTTTTTCTTCTTTCCCTCCACTCTCTAATTTTTTTGTGATTTCCAGATAAAAGAACTTTTGGAACCTTCCAATAAATTCCTTTTTCGGGAGAAAAAACTTCTGGTCTGGTATATTGAGGGTACTCAACGAATCCTCCTTTTACAATCCTCTCTTTTAAAAACTGGGGTTTCCCTATTACTCCCGGAATTAATCTAGTTACTGCTTCAATTACTATCATAGCAGGCAATTCTCCTCCCATTAAATCATAGGGGCCAATTGAAATTTTAAGATCAGCAATAAATTTTGCAACCCTCTCGTCCACTCCTTCGTATCTTCCACAAATTAATATTAAATGTTTTAACTTTGAGAAAGAATAAGCCATCTTTTGAGTAAACTGTTTTCCTCGAGGAGTAAATAGGACAATTTTTGATTTTTGTTTTTTGGTTTTTGATTTTATAAATTTTACCGCTTTATAAATCGGTTCTACTTTTAATACCATTCCCAACCCTCCACCATAAGGTCTGTCATCTACGCTTTTTCTCTTGTCTTCAGCAAATTGTCTTAGATCATAAATTTTCACCTTAATCAATTTCTTTTTTTGAGCCTTTCTAATAAAAGACTCTTGCAAAAAAGAATCAAAAATTTTTGGAAAGATTGTAATGATGTGAAACGTAATCATGCTCTAAAACCAAAACGGTGCCATTTTTTAATATAGCACCGCTTTGGCAAATTGTAAATTATCTTTAGCTTTCTTTCTTTTCTGGCTCTTCAATCTTTAAATTCACTCTTGCATGATTTTTGGCCCCAACCAACCTTACCAAAGATCTTATTGCCCTGACTGTCGCTCCGCCTTTACCTATTATCTGCCCCATGTCATCTGGATGAACTTTCAGAGAAAGCAAAACTCCCATTTCGTCAACTTTTCTCGTAACTTTTACATCCTCTTTGTGATCGACAAGAGACTTCACAACGTATTCAAGGAATTCTTGATCTGCGGGTAATTTTGCCATATTTTTCTGAATTTCTATTTTGACCTTTCGCTCCAGATCTTCGATCAATCGGAGCTTAAAACAATTATATTTTCTCCATTTTTTAAATTATTGTCAAGAAAAAGAGGGGCTAAATTAGCCCCTCTTTAAGTCAGATTCTCTCGATTTTTTTAGGTTTTTTTCTCTGGTTCTTCTATTCTCAGCGTCACCCTGGCATGGTTTTTTAATCCAACAATCCTTACTAAATGTCTGATTGCTTTCACAGTCTGTCCTTGCTTTCCGATGATTTGACCCATATCGTCAGGATGAACTTTCAGAGAAAGCAAGACTCCCATCTCGTCTACCGTCCTTGTTATTTTTGCTGCTTCAGGGTGATCGCAGAGAAATTTGACAATGGCTTCTAAGAATTCTTGGTCTGGCTTTTTTTCTACCATGATTTTCTATCTTTCAAGATTTACGACCTTTACCAGAATTCTCTCATTGCTTTATCGAGAGAATCTGGCTGCCAAAATTTTGGCAGCGGGGGCGATGGGATTTGAACCCACGGGCTCCCGCGTGACAGGCGGGTGTTCTAGACCGGGCTGAACTACGCCCCCATAATTAGTAAATTAGTAAATGAGTTGATGAGTAGATGAGTTAATGAGTTAATAAGAAGATAATGAGAATTTTTTAACTCATCTACTAAAGGCGCGAAGCGCCGTACTCATTTACTAATCTACTATTTTATGTCGGGGGTGGGGATTGAACCCACATCTCTGCCTTATGAGAGCAGCGCTCTAGCCATTGAGCTACCCCGACGTTATTTAGTAATTAGTTGATGAGTGAATTAGTTGATGAGTAGATTAAAGGGATTTTATTAAGCCGTTAATCATTTTTGAAAGTTCTAAATCTTCTTTTCTTAATTCTTCATATTCCTTCCCGTCTATTAATTTTAGACTTAAACAAATTTCAAGAATCGGAATGCATTCGAATAAAGAAGTCCTACTTATTTTATAAAAATTTATCTTCTCTTTTTGTGATTTTCTGCCCGATCCTTCAGCAATATTTAGGGGAATTGAAATCGCTGCTCCTATCAATTGATCTCTTATTCTTGAAAACTTTATTGGGAAACTGCTTGCCAATTTACAAAGTTTAATTGCAAACCTCAAACTCCTCTAATAGACCTCTAACTTTTCAAAGAAAAACTCTTCACTCATAAACTCATCAACTAATTCGCTAATTCGCTATTATTGTTGCGGGGGCTGGACTTGCACCAGCGATCTCCAGCTTATGAGGCTGGCGAGGTACTACTCCTCTACCCCGCTAAATTTAACACGCAAGCAATTTACTCATTAGATGATCTATTATTTTATCAAATTTTAAAGTACTTGTAAATCTCTTAATGCCTTTTCATAAGCTTTAATTATTCTCTGTGCCTCTTCTTTAGTGAGCTGATAAGAAGGGTCAGCAATTATATCATCTCTTATTCTTCTAACTTTTTTTAATTCACCTAGGTTCGAAATGACATCTTCTGGAATTTTTTCTAATTTTTCTGCTAAATCCATTCCTCCGTAGCCAGTCTTTTCTAAGGCTTTATTTAAAAGTTCGTCCGCCTCAATTACTGCTAACTTAAAATTTGATTCAATATCAGTTTCTAATCTTTTCAAAATTTTTTTCCATTGTGGAACAAAAGTTTTTGCATAGTAGGGTTTATATGTCAGAAACTCTTTAAGATCTATTAAAATTGCTCTTTTTAACCATGACGTTTTAAAAATTCCCCAAAGACTAAAACCAAGGAATAAAAAACCGAAGGCTAAAAAGATGTATTTTAAAATTAAAAGCCAACCGCTAAATTCTGGATAAAGTAAAAAGGAAATAATTTCATTAATTACTTGTTGAAAGCTCATAGAAGGTTGCCAGATCAAAAATTTTTTCTTCTTCGAACGGTTTTCCTATAATTTGAAGACCCACTGACAAATTACCTACTTTTCCAACTGGGATTGAAATAGCTGGCAATCCTGCTAAATTCACTGAAACTGTAAACACATCAGAAAGATACATTTTTAAAGGATCATCAATTTTTTCTCCCAATTTAAAAGGTAAAGTTGGACTGGTAGGAGCAAGGATTAAATCAACTTTCTTAAAGGCTTCTTCAAAATCTTTGATAATTAAACTCCTAACTCTTGCTGCTCTTAGGTAGTAAGCATCGTAATATCCTATTGAAAGAGAAAATGTTCCTAACATTATTCTTCTTCTAACCTCCTCCCCAAAACCTTGCCCTCTACTTTTAAAATAAACTTCCAATAAATTGTCAATTGTTCGTTGTTCATTTTTTATTATCGAAAATCCATACTTTATCCCATCATATCTTGCCAAATTTGCGCTAGCTTCGGAAGTAGCAATAATGTAATAACAGGCTAGAGCATAAGGAGTGTGGGGCAAAGAAATTTCTAAAATTTTAGCTCCCATCTCTTCGTATTTTTTTATTGCTTTTTTAATTTTTTCTTCAACCTCGGGATCCATTCCTTCCAAAAAATATTCTTTTGGAAGTCCAATTTTTATTTCCTCGAGAGATCGAATACGCAAATTATTCACTTCTTTCATTTCAAGACTTGTTGAATCCATTTCATCTTTCCCCCTAATTACTTCAAAAACAGCTTTACAATCGCGCACATTCTTTGTCATCGGTCCTATTTGATCTAAAGAAGAAGCAAATGCGATTAGGCCATATCTAGAAACAGCGCCGTAGGTTGGTTTTAAACCAACAATTCCACAAAAAGAAGCGGGTTGCCTAATTGAACCTCCAGTATCAGAACCTAAAGCAAACACACAAAAATTCGCCGCTACTGCAGCAGCAGATCCTCCTGAAGATCCTCCAGGAACTTTTTCTAAGTCTAAGGGATTTTTGGTGGTAAAAAACGCAGAATTTTCGTTGGAACTTCCCATCGCAAATTCATCTAAATTAGTCTTCCCCAAAATCACTACTCCTGCCTCTTTTAATTTTCGAATGACCGTTGCATCGTAGGGTGCGATATAATTTTCTAAAATTTTTGATCCTGCAGTACATTTTATTCCTTCTACTAAAATGTTATCCTTTATTGCGCAAGGAACTCCAGCTAATGAAGGAAGTTCTTTCTTCAAGAAAATTCTTTCATCTATTTCTTTTGCTTGTTTGAGCGCTATTTCAGGAGAGAGAGTTAAAAAAGCGCGAATTTTTTTGTCTTCTTTTTCTATTTTTTCTAAATACGCTTTAGTCAACTCTGTAGCGGAAAATTCTTTTTTTAATAATCCCTCCTTAATCTTTTCAATTGTAAAATCTTCTAATTTCATAATACCTTTTTCACTTTTAAATATCCGTCTTTTTTTTCTGGCATTAACTCAATCAGTTTTTTTATTTTTTCGATATCTTTTTTTGTTTCGACATCTTCTCGAAAAACATTTTTAATTTTTAAAGGATGAAAAGTAGGTTTTACTCTCGAAACGTCAACTTCTTTTAGTTTTTCGAAATACTCTAAAATTTTAGAGAGATCATTTTGATACCTCTCAATTTCTTTTTCTGATAAAGCAAGTCTAGCCAATTTTGCAATATATTTTACTTTCTCTTTTGAAATCATTTTATTTGGGCGGTTTCAGTTCTTTGGTTTCAACTAAAACTTCTTCTAATTCATCCAAGTTTTCCAAAACAATTCCCGCCCCTCTTACTACTGCGGTCATTGGATCGTCTACTACTTTTGTAGGGATTTTGGTTTCTTTTTGGATCAAAATATCTAACCCTTTGAGTAAAGCTCCTCCTCCAGAAAGATAAATTCCGTTAACCATAATATCTGCAACTAATTCAGGTGGAGTTTCATCTAGCGTTGCTTTTATTTCGTTCACAATTTGTCTAACTGATTTTTCTATTGCTTTTCTTATTTCTTCATCGGAAACTATAATTTCTTCTGGAAGTCCAGTAACCAAATTTCTTCCCCTAACTGGAAATTCTTTTTTTTCCTTTAAAGGATAGGCAGACCCTATTGCAATTTTAACTGTTTCTGCCATTCTCTCGCCAATCAGTAAGTTATATTCATCTTGAATATATCGAATAATATCCTCGTTGAGTTTATCTCCAGCAATTCTTAAACTTTTCCCTAGAACCACACCCCCCAAAGAAATCACAGCAACTTCAGCAGTTCCTCCGCCAATATCAACGATAAAGTTTCCCACTGGCTCTTGAACAGGTAATCTAGCACCAATCGCTGCCGCCATTGGTTCTTCGATTAGAAATACCTCCCTAGCTCCCGCTGATTTTGATGCATCCAAAACAGCTTTTTTTTCAACTTCAGTAACTCCCCAAGGAATTCCCACTATTACTCTCGGACCTACAAATTTTCTTTTTCTTGCCTTTTCAATAAAGTACTTGAGCATTTGTTCTGTTGTTTCGAAATCTGAAATCACTCCAGACTTTAAAGGTCTTATTGCCACAATATGAGAGGGAGTTCTTCCCACCATTTTTTTTGCCTCAATCCCTACTGCTAAAATTTGACCTGTCTTTTGATTAATAGCCACAACTGACGGTTCTTGAATGACAATCCCTCTCCCTCTAACATAAACTTCAGTGTTTGCTGTGCCTAAATCTATGGCAATGTCTTCTGAAAGAAAATTTAAAATCTTATTGAGCATAGAAATTTTTTATAAAATCTATCGCCTTTGGAATTTTAACTAACTTCAAATTTCCTGTCTTCCTTTCTTTAAATTCAACGCTTTTTTTATCTAAAGTCTTTTCAGATAAAACCATTCGTAGAGAAATTCCAATTAAATCGCAATCAACGAATTTTTCGCCCGGCGTTTTTTCTCTGTCATCATACAAGACTTCAATTTTTTCCTTTATTAATTCATTATAAATCCTTTCTGCTGTCTCTTTAATTCTCTTTTCTTTTCCTAGAGGAATTAAATGAACCTGGAAGGGAGAAATTTCTTTCGGCCAAATTATTCCTTTTTGATCGTGAAAAATCTCAACAACTGTCGCCATTAATCTTCCTAACCCAATCCCATAACATCCCATCTGAACAAATTTTTCCTTACCATCTTTATCTAAAAAAGTAAGTTTGAAAGGTTTTGAAAATTTTTCGCCAAGCTTGAAAATGTTCCCCACCTCAATCGCCTTTTTTTGTTCGAAAGAACCTCCGTTGCAATTTGGACAATTTCTTATTTTGTTTTTTATTTCTTTATTTATTGCTTGCTTACAATTTTTGCAAACAAAAATTGTATCTTCCCCCGCCGAACATTCAGTTTGGAACTCGTGAGAAAATTTTGAAAAAGTACCTCCCGAGGCAAAGGTTAAATAAGTTTTTTCTCGAATTTCAACCCTTTCAAAAATTTTGAAATATGCCTCCTTCACTTTTTCATAAAAAGAATCTAAATCTTCCTTACTTGTGTGAAAAGAGTACAGGTCTTTCATTAAAAATTCTCTTTGCCTTAAAAGACCTGATTTTGCTCTCTTTTCATTCCTAAATTTTTCTTGGATTTGGAAAATGTACAAGGGTAAGTCTTTATAACTTTTAATAATTTTTTTGGCTAAAGGAGTAATGATCTCTTCATGGGTGGGCCCTAGAACAAATTCTTTCTTTCCAGCTTTTAATTTAAAGAGTTCTTTTACTTCATCCCACCTGCCGGTTGTCTGCCAATTCTCTTTTGGATGCAAAGCAGGCATTAAAATTTCCTGTCCTCCAATTTTTTCCATTTCTTCTCTAATAATTTTTTCAATTTTTTTTAAGACCCGGAAACCTAAAGGTAAAAAATTAAAAACTCCCGCAGAAAGTTTATCTATGAAACCAGCTCTGATTAAAAGTTTTGTATTAATAAAAGTCTCGTTTTGTGGAAATTTCCTTTGAGTCCGTGAAAAAAGTAAGGATTGCCTCATTGATTTAAAATTTTGCTAATATCCTTTATTGTAACCAAGATTATCAAAATTATTAAAAGTCCAAAAAAGAAAGCGGTAATTTTATTTTCAGTTTCTTGAGAAATGGCTTTCTTTCTTATTCCTTCAATTAATAAAAAAACGAGTTTTCCGCCGTCCAATCCCGGAATTGGAAGAAGGTTGAAAATTGCCAAATAAATAGAAATAGTTGCCAAAAGATTAAAAAAATAAATTACTCCTACTTTCGACGTTTGATACATTATATTGAAAATACCTACTGGTCCAGCTAACTCTACTTGAGGAGAAACACCTTCAAGTATATTTTTAACGACTAAAAAATATCCTTTGATGATCTGGAAGGTCAAATTAATGGTCATTTTTACTCCTTCAAAAATTGATTCAAAAAAAGGATATTTTTTAATATCAACCCTTACCAATACTATTCCAATCGGCCCTTCTCCTTTTGGAGGATTAGTCCTTGGAACCACCTCTAGCTCAAGATTTTCTTTTCCTCTTTCTATTGTTAAAATCATTTTTTCTCCTTTGTATTTTTGAACTAGTTCTTGAAATTCACTTACTTTTTTAATCTCAAATTTTAAGTTTTGAATCTTTACTTCTTTGATTACATCTCCGGCCATCAAACCAGCAGTCTGAGCTGGAGAGTTTTTTGCTATTTCAATGATTTGAATTTTTGCAGTTTTAGAAATTTCTTCATCAGGAATGGCAACTGGTATTCCAAACTTGAAAAGAAAGATAAAAATAAGACATGAAATTACCCAAAAAGAAATTACTCCTGCTAAAACAATGATTATCCTTCTTGAAAGAGGTTGGGCAGAAAAACCTTTATTTCCTATTTCTCCTTCTAATTTTACAAATGCGCCAAAAGGTAAAAGGTTGATTGAGTATAGTGTGCTTCCAATTTTCTTTCCGAAGATTCGAGGTGGATAGCCAATTCCAAATTCTTCAACCAACACTCCAGATTTTTTCGCTGCTAAAAAATGGGCAAATTCGTGCAATATTATCAAGAAAATTAAAGAAAGAAAAACTAAAAGAAAATCAAGCATAATTTATTCCAAAATTTCTTTTTCTTTTCTTTTTGCAACCTCTTCTATTTTTTCGTTAAACTCTTCCACCAAATCTTGAAGTTCTTCTTTTCCTTTATACTTTTGATCTTCTGAAAGTTTTTTCTCCAAAAATGCTTTTTGAATTTGATCCCATGCCTTAGTCCTTGCTTCTCTTACTTTCTTCTTAGCGCTTTCTTTCTTTTGAGATAGAATTCTTAACAAATTTTTCTTGAATTCCTCAGTTACCGGAGGTAAATTTATCTTGATCGAATTCTGATCTACTACCGGAGTAAGACCAAGACTAGATTTTTCGATTGCTTTTACTATCGGCTCAATGTAAGAAGAATCCCAAGGTGAAATTAAAATTTGTCTTGGTCCAGGAATTGAAATTTGCCCCAACTGTCTTAAAGGAAATTTTTGACCAAAACATTCGACCTGCAAATTTTCAATTAATTCTGAGGAAGCTCTCGAACTCTTTAAGGCTTTTAGCTCCTCTTCAAAAGTTTTTACTGCCTTTTCCATTTCCGGTTTTGCTTTTTCGATGATTTGCCGATAATCTATTTTTTCTTTTTGGTCCTTCATAATTTTAAAAATAGTATTTCCAAGGCCAACCTTTTATCGATGTTTGAAATTTTAGCTGAAAAATAAATCTTTTGAATTTCTTTTAAAAATCCTCTCGCTTTTTTATCAAAAATTTTCGCTCTAAACTGATTCGCCAGGACTTCTAGAATTTCAAAAAGATTAAAATTTTGAAGAAGTTCGTTAGCCTTTTGAAATCTAAATAAAATTTCTCTCTCTCCTATTTTTACCAAATCTTTTTCAAGTTTTTCAAATGCCTCGAGTCTTTTGGAGTTTTCAAAAAGTTCAATAGCCATTCCCGGTCTTCCTTCAGCGAATTTCAATATTTTCTCAATTCTTTCTTCGTCCAATCCTTTTTTGCGTAAAAATTCCTTTATTTTTTCTTTTTTTACACTAAAAAATTTAATTTTTTGACATCTTGAAACAATTGTCGAAAGTAGCGAATTTTCGCTTTCAACAATTAAAATTATTATGGAGTTGCCTTTCGGTTCCTCTAAAGTCTTCAAAAAAGCATTTTGAGCTTCCAAGGTCATTCGATGAGCAGAATCAATAATTACAGTTTTGTACCTTGATTTAAACGGCCTCAAAGAAATTTTCCAAATTAACTCTCTTATTTGTTCAACCGAAATCTGATCTTTGATAGGTGCCAAAAAAAAGAAGTCTGGGTGATTATCAGGGGAAGAACCCAAAATCCAAGATACAAATTCCAATGCAACTTTTCTTTTTCCTATTCTCTCTTTCCCACAGAACAAAAATGCATGTGGAATTTTCCCAGAATTTAGAATTTTTCTCAAGAATTCAATTTGTTTTTCGTGTCCTAAAATCATTTTTTAGTCATCAACACCCTCTTATAAAGATCTAAACTTTCTAAAATTTTACCTGTGCCTTTTGCAACACAAAATAAAGGCTCTTCTGCTAAAATCACCGGAACTCCAATCGACTTTTCAAAAAATTCTGGAAGATTTCTTAATAATGAACTCCCTCCTGTTAAGACAAGGCCTTTTTCCATTATATCTGCTGATAGTTCTGCGGGAGTTTCTCTTAGGGTCTTTTTTATGATTTGTATTATTTCAGAAAGTACATCTGAGATTGCTTCGCAAACTTCGTTTGAAGTAATTTTAATATTTCGAGGCAAACCAGAAACCAAATCTCTTCCTTTAATTTCCAAATCGAGTGGTTGCTTCTCGAAAATTGCAGTACCAATTTTTATTTTAATTTCTTCTGCGGTTTGATCACCAATGGCTAAATTATATTTTTTCTTTATATACTCTGAAATTGCTACATCTAATTTATCTCCTCCTACTCTTATTGAATTGAAAGTAACAATTCCTCCCAAAGAGATAACCGCTACCTCGGTAGTTCCTCCGCCAATATCAACTACCATGTTTCCAGAACAAGATTCAATCGGAATTCCTGCACCCAAGGCTGCCAAAATTGGCTGTTTTACTAAAAAAACTTCTTTAGCTCCTGCCCCAAGTCCTGCCTCGATCAAAGCTCTTCTTTCCGTAGAAGTTGCTCCTGCTGGAACTCCAATTAAAATTTCGGGCTTTAAAAAGGAAAGAACACCAAGAATCTTTTTTAAAAAATACCTAATCATCGCCAAGGTTACTCTAAAATCAGCAATTACTCCTTCTCTTAGTGGTCGGTAAATTTTGATTGTATCTGGTGTTCTCCCGAGCATTTCTTTCGCGGATTGTCCTACTGCTAAAATTTTATTGTCAGGAATTGAAACAGCCACTACCGAAGGCTCCTTAAAAACGACGCCTTTTTTTGGGATAAATACAATTGTATTGCAAGTTCCTAGATCAATTCCTATTTTTCTGATAATCATAAATCTATTTTAGAAAATTTTAAAATTTTTATCAATCTGATAAAATAACAAAAATGAAAAATTGGCAAAGGAAAATTTTATTTTTTTCCTTGTGTTTGATATTTTTAATATTTGGACCAATTTTGGTCTTTTACTCGTTGGGTTATCGCTTTGATTTTGAAAAAAGGAAAGTAACAAAAACAGGGGGGATCTTTATTAAAGCAATACCTAAGGAAGTGGAGGTTTCAATTGATGGAAAAATTAAGAAAAGAACTGATTCTTTTTTTGGCTCTCTGCTGATAGACAATCTTTTACCGAAGAAGTATAAAGTAAGAGTTACAAAAGAGGGGTATTTCCCATGGGAAAAGGAACTAGAAGTGGAAGAAGAAAAGGTCACTGAAGTAAAGAACCTAATTTTATTTCCAGAAAATTTAAATTTTTATCAAATTTTATCTGATATCGATCAATTTTGGATTTTGCCAAACGGAAAAGAATTAATTTTAAAGGAAAAGAATGAAGAACAATGGGTTTTAAAATCTTATTCCCTTGAGAAAAAAATAAAATCTTATTTGTTAAGTGAAGAAGATTTTAAAAAAGAAACTGAATTCTTAGGATTGAATTTTAATGAAAATTCAGAACAAATTGAAATTCAATTAAAAATTGAAGAAGAAATAAAAAACTTTCTTTTAAATCTTAAAAAAATTCCACCCCAAATTAGAGAAAAGGAGGAAGAAATTATTCCTGAAAACGTAATTTGTTTTAAAAAAATAGAAGAAAGTGAATATTTTTTTGAAAATTCAGGATACCTTTTAAAAAATGGAAGAAGATTAAACAACGAACCTTTTTCCTTAATCGGAGACTGTAGACTGCGAATATTTAATGATTGGGTATTTTTAGAAACTCAAGGAGCTCTTTATTTTTTAAAAGACGCACAATTTGAAAAAATTTTTGAAAACCTTAAAGGAATTGAACCATCTCCAGGCTCAAAAAAACTTGCCATTTTTTCAGATTATGAAATCTGGCTCTTTGAAAACGGAAAAAACGATTTTTTAAACAGATTCTCAGAAAAAATCGATAAAGTCTACTGGTTCAACGAAGACTATCTAATTTTGATTTTTCAGAATAAAATTAAACTCTTAGAAACAGATAAAAGAGATAAAATTAATGTTTATGAATTAAAAGAACTTCCTGGAGAAGATTTATCTTTTAGTTTTCAAACCAAAAAAATTTATTTCAAAAAAGATGGAAAACTTTTTGAAACCGACCCTCTTTTAAGATAAAATTTCTCCTTTCTCAATTTCTTTTTTTAATTTTTCCCACGATATTTCTCTTTCACCTGCAATTTTGCAAATTTCGAAAAATTCGCAATTTTGACATTGCCAGTTGTCAGGCCAATCAGGTAATCTAATGGGGACTAAATCTGCTTCAATCTTTTCTTTTAATTTCAAAAACCAATTCAAAATTTTTTCTACTAAGTTTTTATCATATTCAAAAATAAATTCAGTGATTTTTTGAGTATCTTTGTTTAGATAAAGCAAGATTCCCTTTTTAATTTTGAAAAAGTGTAAATAAAGCTGTAGTTGGTTAATATGATCTGGAAGAGGAAGCTTTTTTAAATTTATTTTTCCAGAAACACTTTTTATTTCTAAAACGTAGGGAATTCCAGGCTCTATTTTTTCTTTGAGGTCAATTCCCAAATCAGAAAAAGTTTTATCAGTAAAGGAAATAATTGCATCTGCTCTGCCTGCAACCAATTCCTGAGGAGGAATTTGAACTTCAGTCGCCCTGACAATTCCCAAAGAAAAAAGGAGTCTCAGAATTCTTTGTTGAATTATTTCTCCCTCCTCAAAGATTCTTAGTCTTTCAGGCTCAATCTCTTCTGCTGGTGCTTTCTTAAATCTAAAAAATATCATCCTAGGACATTTTCCTGCTTCACTAATAAAAAACCTTACTCTTTCTTTTTCTTTTTTCTTTTTTTCTTTCTCTCTTTCCAAATAAAATTTATCTATTAACTCTTTAAGCATTTTCAACGATTAATTATTTTTTTTTGGCCTTGAAATTTTCCTGATTTAATGGTATACTTTAAAATAATATACCAAAAGGAGGTGAGGGAATGGAATGGGGGTTGTTGATCCTCTTCCCTTGGATTGTAACGACAGTGTGGTGGTACATTGCTCTATTTTATTACTACCATCACTCTCAGAAGACACACAAGAACACTAGCACTACCAGAGACTTTACAATTAAAATTTTGACACTTGGAAGAGAAGTAGAAGTTCTAAAGAAAACAGTAGAACATTGCATAAATTACTGCAACAAAAATCCTTTGATCATTACAAAAAGAAAAATACAAGAATTGTCTGAAGCGAACGTAAAGGTGGTACCAGAGGAATTTGAATGCGAGGCAAAGTGGAAAGGAAGAGACCTTGAATGGGCAAGAATTAACCAACCACCAGAAAATGAGTATACATTATTTCTTGATGAAGATTCGTTACCACAGTTCAAAGAAATCCCGACCGACGCGGATATTATTCAATTCCAAGAAGTACCAATCGCACAGAACTTAATAATTGAGACTATCGAAACTTTTAGAATTGGTCTGACTATTCCTGAGTTTTCACTGTACGAGAAAACATCTCCTCTCACTCTTTGGGGAGGAGGAATTGTCATCACAAAACGACTAGAAGATCAAATCACATGGAACAGAGAGAGTATCACAGAAGATAATGCCTTCGCTTTCGCTCTTATTTCTACCTCTGCGAAATATAGATATAAGTTCTCCCGAGAGAAAATTATTACTAAAGCGCCTCTTAGGATCAAAGATTTATTGAGACAACGGTGGAGATGGGCATCAGGAGTAATCAACGATCTAAAATACTTACACAAAAAGAAAATCAAGGCTTTTATAATTGTCAAATTGCTCTCAGGGACGATCTATATTCTCCTACCCTTGATGATCTTACAAGGGTATATAGGAATATTTCCAATAATTCAAGCAATGATTTGTACTGGAATTGGCTCAGCGATCCTAAAAATACCATTGAAAAGAACATTTATTCTTATCATCCTTGCGCCACTTGCAGCCTATATCCACTATTTACCATCAGTAATAGCTCTTTTGAAAAGAAAAAAGGAGTTCAATGCCACGCCAAAGAGTTGTTAGGAGATGTTTCATCTCCTTTTTTTAACTTTACCTCTTCTGCCACTGAGGAGCTCTTCTCGCACGTTTCAATCCTGGTTTTTTCCTTTCTTTAGCTCTCGGATCTCTTCTTAAAAATCCAGCCTTTTTTAATTTTTTTCTAAATTCTTCTTTAAATGTCACTAAAGCTCTCGCTAATCCTAATCTTATCGCTTCAGATTGAGCAACTAATCCTCCTCCACTAACTAACGCCAAAACTTTGAATTTATTCTCTAATTTTAAAAGCTCAAGTGGAGCCTTTGCAATTTTTTGTAACTCAAAAAGCGGAAAATATTTCTCTAAAGGCTTTTCGTTAACTAAAAAAGAAGGGTCTTTTTCTTTGAAGATCTTTACAACAGCAACCGCAGTTTTTCTTCTCCCTACTCCTTGCCAATATTTTTTCTCTTCTGACATGTTATTCAAATTTTAGCCTTTTTATCATTTTTTTTCTAAGCCTATTCTTTGGAAGCATTCCATAGACCGCTTTTTTTAAAAGGAATTCCGGTTTTTTCGCAAAAATTTTTTTGATCGGTATTTCTTTTAATCCCCCAATATATCCTGAATGACGATAATAAATTTCTTTTTCAAGTTTTTTCCCAGAAAGTTTTATTTTATCGACGTTTTTTACAATTACAAAATCTCCCATATCTTTAGATGGGTCATAATCTTTTTTATGCTTTCCCATCAACAAAATCGCAATCTGGCTTGCTAATCTTCCCAAGACTTTTCCGGTTGCGTCTATTATATGAGTTTCTCTATTCATTTCACTAACTCAATTATTACCATTTTAGCACCGTCAGATTTTCTTTGACCTAGTTTTAAAATTCTTGTATAACCACCTTTTCTCTCTTTGTATTTGGGACCAATTTCGTCAAAAAGTTTTTTTATCACATCTTTTGCAAAAAATCTAGCAACATATCTAATGTTTGCCAAATTCTTTTCTTTCGCTCTCTCAATAAACCTCTCCGCAAAAGATCTTAGCTCTTTTGCTTTTGCTTCAGTAGTGGTTATTCTTTCTTTCAAAAAAAGCTCTCTTGCCAGAGATTTTAGCAATGCTTTTCTTTGATCTCTTTTTCTACTTAACTTTCTTCCCTTGTGTCTTTTTCTCATGTTTTTCTAATCCTTCTCTTAAGAATGAAAATTGGGTCATTAAAATCTCGCAGGCTTTAGCAAAAGCTTCCTCAGGAGTAATAGTTCCATCAGTTTCAATTTCTAAAAATAATCTATCAAAATCAGTTCTTTCTCCGACTCTCATGTTTTCAGTTTGCATCGCTACTCTCTTTATAGGCGTGAATATAGCATCCATTGGTATTGTACCAATTTCTAACTTTTCTTTCTTCCTTCTTTCTCGTGGTAAATACCCAATTCCCTTTTCTACTAAAATTTCCATCTCAAGTTTTGCGTTTTTTGAGGTTAAAGTAGCAATATGGCAATCAGGGTTTACTAATTCCAGCTGAGTGGGTAAATCAAAATCTCCTCCTTTCACCTCTTTTTCTCCTTTAGCCACAAGAATCGCTCTTTGGGGTTCTTCTCCGATCATCTTAAATCTTAACTTTTTCAAATTAAGCATTATCGTCACTACATCCTCTAAAACTCCAGGAATTGTAGAAAATTCATGTGGTACTCCCTTTATCTTAACTTGAGTTATCGCCGCTCCTTCCAAAGAAGAAAGTAAAACTCTTCTTAGGGCATTTCCAATCGTCACTCCATAGCCAGGATAAAGAGCTTCTATTTCAAAGACTGCTTTGTTTTCTTCTTTTTTTATAATTTTTGGTTTTGAAGGTAGTGGAATCATTATCTTGAATAGAATTCAAATACTGCAGAAACTTCAACGGGTGGAGCTATTTCTTCAACCTTTGGTTCTGCAATAAGCTTTCCTTCTAATTTCTCAGGATCAAGTGATAACCAACTTGGCGGGGTGTGTTTTTTTAATTTTTCTTTTATATCTTTTAAAATGACCTTTTTTAATTTTTGGGGCTTCAATGTAACTACATCTCCAACTTTCAATCTATACGATGGAATATTAACAGATTCTCCGTTAACCAGAAAAAATTTATGCGAAACCATTTGTCTTGCTTGATCTCTTGAAGACGCAAAACCTAACCTATAAACTACATTATCTAATCTTTTTTCTAAATTTTGAATCAATAGTACGGAAGCGTCTTTTACCTTTCCTCTCATTTTTAAAACCTCTTCCACGTATTTTTTAAGTTGCCTCTCCTTCAAATTATACCAGTACTTCAATTTTTGTTTTTCCATTAATTCTCTCTTATATTCTGAAGGCGGTGCAGACCTTCTTTTTCCTTTTTGCCCTGGTGGATAAGGTCTTTTCACCATCGCACATTTTGGAGATAGACATTTCTCCCCACGCAAAAAAAGTTTTACACCTAATCTTCTACAAATTCTACATTTTGCTCTTTTATTCATACTCTTCTTACTTTTGGTGGCCTAGGACCATCGAATGGTATTGGTGTAATATCTTTTATTGCCACTATATTTAAACCTTTTGCTCCTAATGTTCGAAGAGCAGATTCTCTTCCTGAGCCAACTCCCTTTATTAACACTTCGATTTTTTCAAGTCCAATCTGTTTTGCAGCTTCGGCTGCCTCTTCAGCTGCTCTTGAAGCGGCGTAAGGAGTCCCTTTTTTAGTTCCTGAAAATCCTACTTTTCCAGCTGAAGTCCAATAAATCACATTTCCCTTTGTATCGGTTAAGGTAATAACTGTGTTGTTGTATGACGAAAAAATATAAATTTTCCCTTCTTTTATTTTTTTTGAAGTTTTGATTTTTATTTCTTTTGTTTTTCCTAACCTTTCTGCTTCTTTTATTAATTCCTCTTTGCTTTTTACCGCTACTCTTTTTTTCCCCATGTTAGTTATTAAGATTATTTTGGTTGTGGTGGTGGTCTCCTCCCAGATCCTACTGTTTTTCTCACGTTTCCTCTGACAGTCCGTGAATTTGTTCTAGTCCTCTGACCTCTAACAGGTAGACCTTTAATATGTCTTAATCCTCTCCAACATCCGATATCTTTAAGTTTTTTAATATTCATTAGTTTTTCCCTTTTTAATTCTCCTTCAACTTTATAGTTTTTTTCGATAATTTCTTTTAATCTGTTTAGCTCTTCGGGTTTTAAATCTTTTGCCTTCAATTCAGGGTTAACTTTAGCTTCCCTTAAAATTTTCCAACTCAAAGTTCGCCCTATTCCATAAATATAGGTTAAGGCAACCCATATTTTTTTATTTTCGGGGATTTCAACTCCCGCAATTCTTGGCATGTTTAGTAATTAGTTATGAGTGTGATCGCGAAGCGACTTTTAGTAGATGGTAAAATTCCCATTACTCTATTTATTCATCAATCTCTCATCTACTCATAAACTAATTACTCATTACTCATTTTTCATCCTTGTCTCTGTTTGTGCTTTGGATTTTCACAAATTACATAAACTCGTCCTTTCCTTTTGACGATCTTACATTTTTTACAAATTTTTTTTACCGATGGTCTTACTTTCATTTTATTTTCTCTTGATTATTCTCCCCCTCTTCTCATCGTACGGAGAAATTTCTACTTCAACTTCATCTCCGGGAAGTATTTTTATTTTATACATTCTTAATTTACCTGCAACGTGACATAAAATCTCTTTTCCGTCTTCCAGTAAAATCTTAAAATTTGCGTTTGGCAAACTCTCAATCACCCTTCCTTTTTTTATTATTTTCTTTTGATTAATCATTTAACTTACCAAAAAGGAGGTTTTTAGTCAATAAGAGGGTATGAAATTTCGATTCTGTTTATATCATCTGGAATCTTTTTTATCCAGAAGGGATAGATTTCAATCTTTGTTTTGGAAATTTCTTTTTGATTGAGCAAATAAAATTTAGCTTCGTCTAAATTTTTCCCTGCTAATGATTTTTTAGTTGATAACAGGTCGATTTTTGAATATTCTTTACCAAAAATTTTTAGTTGAAGTCTTATTTTCCCTAATTCTAAATTCTTAACTTCTCCTTCTAAGTCAAATTTCAAAGATGGAAAATAAAACTCTTTCTCTGATGAAATTTTTGAACTTAAATAAGTTTTAATAAACTCTTCAAGATCTTTTTTTGAAAAAATTATTGTTTTTATCTTCGCTCTAACCTGAAAATCAAATTTTTCTTTTTCTTCTCCTTCTGTCGCCGAAGAGTTTTTGCTTAAAACTGAAACCTCTATCGCATCCTCTGAAAATAAAAATTCCTCACCACTTCTTTCACGTAAGATTTCTTTTGCTTTTTGATGTGCCAAGTCTATCAATTCTTTTTCAGCTTTTTCTAAATCTTCCTTCGTGACAACGAAAAATTCTCCTCCTCCTTTCATAGGTTCAAAAGATTTTCCATAGTATTTAAAATATCGAGGACTTCCTTTAAAAGCAACTATTGAAAATTCAGAAGGACCAATATTGTAATGATCTCCTCCTTCTGCCGCAATTACCGGAACATCAACAAAAGAAGGTTCAATCTTTCCATTTTTAATTGTTGCACCAGGAACGTAAATTTTGTCTTTTGATTTAAAAAGTTTGCCGTCTGCAGAAACGAATCTAGTGCCTTCTTTCCAAACTTCATCTTGGGTAGTATATTCATTAAAAAGTCTAATAACTCCCTCCGCCTTCTTTAAGATTTTTCCAGACGAATTGAATGTATCCGAAAAAACCTCTTCAAATTCAAAGATTTTACCGGGAATTATTTTTTTGTGAACATCCACCGTTTCTGTCTCTGTTTCTACTGTAATACTTTCAACGAAATTAATATCTTTAACCTCTGGCCAGATTTTAACTTCTACTCTAGAAAATTTAAAAGAGAAAAATAAAATTGATGCCAAAATTAAAACAAAAAAGGCAACAAAAACTTTTTTAAAAGAAATTTTTGGAAAATGTAGTTTTATGGGAGAAGTTTTGGCCTTTGTTTCTTTTCTTTGAATTTCAAAAACTAAGGTTTTTTCTTTCTGCCGTTTTGGAGGCAAAATATCAAATATTTTTTTGGGCATGACTTTATTTCAATAAAATTGCATAGATCCTTCTAATTCCTTTTCCAGCGGATTCTTCTTTTTTAATTTTGAAAATTCCCAACTCCGAAGTCTTTTTCACGTGAGGGCCAGCACAAATTTCTTTTGAAAAATCACCAATAGTATAGACTGTCACCTTTTCTGGATATTTTTCTTTAAAGAAAGCTAAAGCTCCTGATTTTAGTGCCTCGTCCAATTCCATTTCTTCTTTTTTTACCTCCAAATCTTCTTTTATCTTTTGGTTTACTAATTCTTCAATTTTTCTTATTTCTTCTTCTTTTAGCCTCCTTTCAAAAGAAAAATCGAACCTCAACCTTTCTGGAGTGATATCAGATCCCATCTGTTTAACTTTTTCACCTAGAATTTTTCTTAAAGCAGAATGTAGTAAATGAGTGGCGGTATGTAACTTTACCATATTGTAATCTGTTACTTTCCCAAGTCCTCCAAATTTTTTTTCTGCACCAACCCTAGAAATCTCTTGATGTTTCTTAAATCTTTCTTGAAAATCCTTCTCGTCAACTTCTAACCCCTCCTCTTTTGCAATCTCCTTTGTAATCTCAAAAGGAAAACCATAACTTTGAAACAAATCAAAAACTATTTTTCCTGGTAAGGTTTTTTCATTTTTCGATTTACAACTTTTAATTTGTAATTTTAATTTTTTCAGTCCGTTTTCTAAAGTTTTTTCAAACTTTTCTCTTTCGCCCTCAATTACTGTTAACACATCGGCCTGGTGCGTTCCCACCTCAGGATAAACATTTTTGTAAATTTCAATTACTTCCTTTCCAACTTCCGTTAAAGAATTTTTGGGTAAATTTAAGATTTTTGAATGTAAAATTGCTCTTCTCAGGATCCTTCTTAATACATATCCTCTTTCAACGTTCGATGGCAACACTCCCTCAGAGATCAAAAAAACAGCCCCTTTTATATGATCTGCAATTATTCTTTCTGACCTCGTGTTGGACAGATCGCATTTGTTCTTCCGTATTATCTTCACAATCGGTTCGAAAAGATCAGTTTCAAAAACGTTGTTTTTCTTTTGAACAACCATAACCAGTCTTTCCAGTCCTGCTCCTGTGTCAACTCCTTTTTGTTTTAAAGGTGTCAATTTTCCATCTCTATCTTTAAAGTACTCATTAAAAACTAAATTCCAAACCTCAATTCCATTGATGTGAATTTCAGTGGTAGGTCCGCATGGTCCCTCTAATCCTGTTGGTCCCCAAAAATTATCTTGCCTTCCCATCCCAACTATTTTTTCTTTCGGAACCCCTAATTTTTGCCAAATTTTCGGGGAATCCTTATCTTCTGGGACTTCTTCATCTCCTTTAAATACAGTAAAAATTGCATTTTTAAGAGGAAGCTTTAGCACCTTAAATAAAAATTCAAAAGCAAATTTGATTGCTTCTTCCTTAAAATATCCTCCAAACGAAAAATTCCCAAGCATCTCAAAAAATGTTAAATGTCTTTCGTCTCCTACTTCGTCGATATCTGAAGTCCTAAAACATTTTTGGCAAGAAGCAACGTTTTTCCCGTAAGGGCAAGGTTCACCTAAATAATAAGGCTTGAACTGCTGCATTCCTGCGGTAGTAAACAAAACAGAAGGATCTGTTGGAATTAAAGAAGAAGAAGGAACGATTGCATGCCCTCTTTTTTCAAAAAAATTTAGGAATTGTTTCCTTAATTGATCAGAATTCATTTCACTCTAGATTTTATCAAAATCTTTAAACTTTAAGAATACCTATCCGCTACTACCGAAGCAGCGAAGGATTCTGGTTTTATTTTTGGTTCAAAACCATTACCCTTAATTAATCCAATTACTTCCTTAATCATATCTTTAGTCGCTCCGTTTTCGCCAATGTCTGCATGAATATAGCGTAATTGATAGTTGTAGTTTTTATTTTTCGTTTTTTCCTTCAAAACTTCCCTCAAACTTAACGCTAACTGGCAAGAAAGAAAAACTTCTTCTAAAATTCTTTGTTTTAGATTGTAAAATTTTTTATTTTGATAGTGAAATTTTTTCAAAAAAAATCTTCCTCCTTCTCCCATTCTCAGAACCACAATCGCAACGGGAAAATTAGGTTCTTCTCCAGAAGAAGAATCGCACCCTACTATCACATCATAAAATTTCTCTGGTTTTTCAGAGATGTAAGAAATTATCTCCTTTACTACTCCCTTGAAGTCTAAATTTCCTTTACTTGGGTTATAGAATTTTCCTTTTAAAATTTCGGGCTCACTCATAATTAATAGATGTCATTAATAGGATGTTACTACATTTTTAAAAATTAATCAATCTTTTGCGATGTCCTTTATTATCTCAACAAATTCTGTTTTCTTTAACGAAGCACCGCCAACTAAAAGACC
This sequence comes from Parcubacteria bacterium GBS-2, assembly GCA_001443025.1. Classification (GTDB taxonomy): domain Bacteria; phylum Patescibacteriota; class Minisyncoccia; order Minisyncoccales; family GBS-2; genus GBS-2. The sequence continues at coordinate 157,773 of LEKP01000001.1, read as the reverse complement.
ATCGAAACCAATTTTAATATAATCTTTTGCGATTTTTGAATTGACACTTCCGCCGTAAAGAATTAGTGTTTGAGTGATTGAGCGAAAAAGTGGCTGAGTGAATTTTCTCAAAAATAAAAGAACTTCTTTCGCATCTTCTGGTTTGCAGGGATTTCCCGTACCAATTGCCCAAATGGGCTCGTAAGCTAAAATTAAGTAGTTGAGTGGTTGAGTAGTTAAGTGGGTGAGTGATTTAGTTAATTGATTTTTTAAAACTTTGAAGGTTTTTCCTCTTTTTCTCTCTTCGAAGGTTTCCCCGATACACAAAATTGGTTTTATTTTCGCTTTTATTGCTGCTTTCAACTTTTTGTTTATCATTTCATCACTCTCACCTAAAATTTTCCTTCTCTCAGAATGCCCAACAATTACATATTTAACCCCTAAATTTTTCAACATCTTTGGGGAAATTTCACCAGTAAAAGCTCCTTTCTCTTCCCAAAAGAGGTTTTGAGCTCCCAATTCAACTTTCAGTCGAAAGTTTTTCGTTTTTAGTAATTTTGAAATTGATTCTAGATAAACAAACGGTGGACAAATTATTATTCTAACACTCTGCAGAATGTTAGAATTTTTTTTAATCCAATTTCTCACCGAATTGAAAAGCTCTTTTGCTTTTGGCAAACTTTGAGGATTCATTTTCCAATTAGCGACAATTATTGTTTCCATGAGTTAGTAGGGAGTGCAAAGACAATAATAGCTATTATTTGATTGATCACACCAATTTTGCCCTGGAGCCCAGGGCCGACAAGAAGGAGGAAGACCAGTAGTGCCAGTATATGTTTCTAAAGTAGCCACGAGTAAAGCTCCTTTATCATTGCCGGAGCCGTAATCGTAATAGCAATAACGTCTTGTGGGAGATGAAGGATCTTTAGGGTTAGTTGAAATCAATCCATCGTCTACTAATTCTTGCAAAAAATTTGGTTGATCATCGCAATACCCGTAACCGGGATTTCTATTTATAGGCATGTACCCATGTTTATCATAGTAAATTAAGAGAGCCTTTTGAAGATTTTTTAAATCACTTATTCTCTTTTCATCTCTTGCTTTTTTTGCTGCTTCTCTTGTAGCTACAAAAGCAATTGAAAATAGCATCCCAATAACAGTAATAACAACCAAAAGTTCAATTAAAGTGAAAGATTTTTGATTTCTCATAATTCCCGCTTTAAAAATTTTTGTTAAATGAAGACCTGATTCAATTTTTATTTTGTGCAAAGATCACTTACCACCTTTCTCTTAACCCATTTTTCTAAGGTAATCTGCTGCTCTCTCTGGTTCAATTGTTGAGATTTCCATTTTTGTCCCTAACTCAAAACCTGCCAAAGTTTGAGTTTTTGGCAAGATTGTGAAATGCCAATGATAATAGGGATATTTTCCTTTTACTGGAGAAGTATGCAAGTAGAAATTATAAGGAGGATTGTCTAGGGCTTTTGAAAGTTTTTTCATTGTTACCTTGAAAGCTTCTGCTAGTTTTATTTTTTCTTTTTCTCCGATTCTTTCGAAATTCGAAGAATGTTTTTTAGGAGAAATAATTATTTCAAAGGCAGATTTTGAAGCGAAAGGGCACAAAACCAAAAACTCTTCGTTTTCAAATACAATCCTCTTTTTTACTTTCATTTCCCATCTGTTCATTTCACAATAAATACATTTTTTTGTTTTTTCAAAATATTTTTTCGAATTAAAAAGAGCTTTTTCCAAGTCTACATCGATCAATGGAGTGGTGATTATTTGAGAATGGGGATGAGGTTGGGAAGCTCCTGCCTCTACTCCATAGTTGTGAAAAATTGAAATGTAGGCAACGTTTGGTTTTTTCATTAATTCCAAATATCTTTTTTGATAACAATCTAATACTTCTTTTATTTGCCAAATTTCAAAATTTGGAAAATGTTTTTTATGATCTCTGGTTATTACCAATTCGCAATAACCTGCCCCAGTAATTTTCCGATAAAATTTCCCTTCCTTTTCAACCTTAATTTTTTTTGCTGGCAATAGTGCTGGATACTTGTTTGGAATAACAATAGTCGTCCAATTTTTTGGAATTTCTTCTTTTAGAGGAATTTCTTTGCCCTTGGAAAAAATTAAAAGAGGTTTTTCTTGGGTTTGGATATTACAAAAAGGACATTCCTTTTTTGAAATTTTAATTTCTTTTCTTTTTTTAATTTTGAAAGCCTCAGGTCTTTTTGCCCTCCCAGTCGCAATTATCACCCAATCTTTTGAAATTGTGTCAAAACGCAATTCAGAGGGAAATTTTTCAGTCATATTCCCCTTTCAAAAAATTAAATCTTATTTTAAACAAATCAATTAGCATTTTTATCATAGACTTGAATTTTACTTTACTTTGTAAATCATTCTTCCAATAAACTGGGACTTCTTTTATTTTAAACCCCATTTTCTTTGCGATCAATAAAATTTCAGGATCAAACGCAAACTTTTCGATTTTGGCTTTTGGAAAAATTTTCTCTGCAGCTTCTCCTTTGAAGCATTTAAAACCGCACTGAGTATCTTCTATTTCCCAAAGCCCAACGATTATTTTCCTTAAATATTTAAAAACCTCACCGACAAATCTTCTAAAGAGAGGTTGGGGCGGATCTAAAATTGCGCCTTTAATATCTCGAGAAGCAATTACAATATCTGCCCCCTTTTCAAATTCTGCCCAAAACTTTTCAATCTCTGAAATTGGAGTGGAATTGTCAGCATCAGTAAACAGCCGATATTTTCCTTTGGCATTGAGCATTCCAACTTTTACGCCATACCCTTTTCCTCTGTTTATTTTTTCGCAAATTAATTTCAAATTTGGAATTTGAGATTTTAAATTTTCTACAACCTCGCAAGTTCTATCAGTTGAACCATCGGACACAACAATGATTTCAAATTCAAAACTTTGTTCTCTTAAATACTCATCAATTTCTCTTAATGTTTTTGGCAACCTTTTTTCTTCGTTGAAGGCTGGAATAATAACCGATAAATAAATTTTTGACATTGTAATATTCTACCAAAAAAATAAAAAAAGGCTATCTCAAAGTAAAGAAGGGTAAAACAAATATGATCGTTCCTTGGTTACAATTTAAAACGATTGTCGTATTTTTTAAAAAATCAATGTCTGACCTTATGTTGATTCTGACCTTATGTTGATGTCAGACGTCAACATCGAGAATTTATTAACTTTAGATTTCACTTAAAAAATCATTTTGTTAATATCCTAGAGCCGTACTTTGTAACTGCTACTGTATGTTCAAAATGAGCGGTCAAAGATCCATCGACTGTTTGATAACCAAAACCATCTTTTGTTCTTTTTAAATGCCAGTGTCCCGCAGTGACCATTGGTTCAATGCAAAAGACCATTCCTTCTTTAATTTTCTCTCCTGTTTTCCTTTTCCCATAATTTAAAATTTTTGGCTCTTCGTGAAGCTCTCTTCCAATTCCATGACCGCAAAGTTCCCTGACAACGTTAAACCCTTGGCTTTCAACGTATCTTTGGATTGTATTACCAATGTCTCCAAAAGTATTTCCAGGTTTCACTTTCTTGATCGCCAATTTTAATGCTTTTTTTGTCACTCTAATCAATCTTTGAGCTTCAAAAGAAACTTTCCCAACTGGAACAGTAACCGCCATGTCCAAATAATAACCTTTCCAGAATAGACCCAGGTCCAATTTTAAAACATCCCCTTCTTTTAGAACTCTTTCTGAAGGAATACAATGGACTATTTCCTCGTTGATCGAAGTACAAAGGCAAGCAGGATATGGAATTTGGCTGTATTCGCTTGTATATCCTTTAAAGGCACACTTTCCTCCGGATTTCAAAATTAAATTTTCTGCTAAATTCTCTAACTCAATCGTTCTTATTCCTGGTTTAACATTTTTTTCAAGTTCTCTCATTATCCTTGCTAAAACCCTACCTCCTTCTGCCATTATTTCAATTTCCTTGTCTGTTTTTATCCTAATCATTTCAATTTTCTGAGAATATTTTGAAAAACCACTTCTGGAGGTGAAGTTCCATCTATTTTTTCAACTTTTATTTTTCTTTTCTTTAAATAATCAAGGACCGGCAAGGTCTTTTCTTTAAATTCTTGCAACCTAACTTTTATTGTCTCGGGTTTATCTAATTTTCCCCTTTTTATCAATTTTGAACCATCTAGAGGGCAACGCTTTAATTTTTCGTTTTCCTTTGAATACAAAATTGGATGACGAAGAAGTTGACAAATCCTTCGACGAGAATTCCTAAAAATCGTTTCTTCTGGAGGAATGTCTAAGAAAAAACATCTAATATTCTTCCTGCCGTAAAGCTTTTCTAAAACAGGAATTATTCTCTCTGCTTCGTAGAGAGTCCTTGGTGAACCAGATAGGACTAAATTGAGCTCAGATTTATTTAACTCCTTTATTTTTTCAACAAGTAAATAAGTAACCAGTGGTGGAGAACAAAGTTTCCCAGCTTCCCAGATTTTCTTTTCTTTCTTAAAACTATATTCTTTCCTTTCGATAATTACTTTCTCATTGACTCTCTCTTCGAAGCTTTCTTCTAGGATTTTGCTAGTCTCCAAATGATAGAGATTAAGCTTTCCAGCTAAAAGAAAGGCCTGCGTTCCTTTGCCCGCTCCAGGAGGTCCTAATATTATTATCACTTTCGGAAAAAATTTTTTAGAACTTGATTTCTTAGAACTACTCATATTCTCTCATTTCTATTTCTGATTTGATTCTTTCATAAGTATGCAAAACAACTGAAACTAATATCAAAACCGAAGTTCCCCCAACTAAAAACGAAAAGGCTTGAATCTTGGTGATTGACTGGATGATAGTTGGCATTATTGCAATCAATCCCAAAAAAATCGATCCAAAAACCAAAGTCCTATTTATAACAAAAGAAAGATACTCTGCAGTCGCTTTTCCTGGTCTAATTCCTGGGATAAAACCTCCCATTTTTTGTAGATTTTCTGAAATTGTTTTTGGGTCAAGAACGATTGCGGTATAGAAATAAGTAAAGAGGATTACAAAAAGAAAATATAAACTTGAATGGACAAACGGATTTTCAAAAAATAAAAGAGTGCTTTTTGAAATTTGACCCAAAATCCCTGAAGCTCCTCCAAAAAAATTAGCTACCATCGAAGGAAAAGTTAAAATCGATAAAGCGAAAATAATTGGCATTACTCCAGCTGGATTCACCGAAAGAGGTAAATAAGTGGATACGCCCCCATACATTCTAAACCCTCTGACCCTCTTTGCATAAGTTACTGGAATTATTTTCCTTGCTTCAGTAACTATTACAACAAAAACTATTATCAAAAAAACCATCACTAGAAAAAGTAAATAAGAAAAAATTTTGGTTGGATCAAAGCCAGCAATCATAGCTAACATATTTCTTGGAAAATCTGCAGCAATTCCCGCAAAGATCAAAAGAGAAATTCCATCTCCGATTCTTTTCCCGGAAATTAATTCACCCAACCACATTAATAAAACAGTTCCCGCTGAGATTGAAATAACCGAAGAAAGCATTAAAAGGGGAGAAAAATAAGAAATTATTCCTTCCCGAGAAAAAAGACTTAGCATTCCAAAAGCTTGAAGGGCAGATAAAAAAGGGGTGAGAATTCTTCCATACTGTTCAAATTTCCTTCTTCCTTCTTCCCCTCCTTCTTTGTACATTTTTTCGAGAGATGGAAAAATCATTGTTAAAAGCTGTAAGATAACCACAGAAATAACGTAAGGTCCCAAGCCAAGCATAGCAATAGAAAATCTTTCTAAAGTTCCTCCTGTAAAGACATTTAAGAGTCCTAACATTTTAAATTGATCGAAAAGTTGTTTTAATTTCTCAAAGTCAATTCCCGGGATTGGAATATTTGCTAAAATCCTAAAAATTGCAAAAACCAAAAAAATGAACAAAACCCTTTGTCTTAAATCTTTTATTTTGAAAACATTGATTAATGGTTTATACCACATGGCCTCCCGCTTTCTCGATTTTTTCTTTTGCAGATTTTGAAATCTTGCAATTTTCGAAAATAAGCTGTTTAGTAAGTTTTCCTCTGCCTAAAACTTTAACCTTCGGTACTTTTCCAGCCTTTCTCCTAATCAATTTTTTTTCAACCAAAATTTCAGGAGTAACTCTCTCTCCGTCTTGAAAAACTTTTTCAATTTTTTCAAGATTGATTATTTCGTAATCCTTCTTTGCTTTAAATCTGTATCCTCTTAGCTTTGGATATTTCTTTAAAATATCCCTGATAATAGGTTTTAATTTTCTTCCTGCCCTTGACTTTTGTCCTTTAACGCCCCTTCCACAATAAGGACCACTGTCTCCCCCTCTTCCTACTCTTTTTTCTTTCTTTCTTTTTGTCTTTGGTTTCAATTGATGTATTTGCATAATTTTTTATTTTTGTTCATTCTGTTTTGTTTTTAATTGTTTGTTGTTCAATCGGTTTCTTTTTCAATTTTTTTAACGCCTCTATGGTTGCTCTTGCAACATTCATTTTGTTAGAAGTTCTCCCTAAATTTTTTGAAGAAATGTTTTTAATCCCAGCTAAAAGACAAACAATTCTCACTGTCCCTCCTGCAACAAGTCCTCTACCTTTTCTTTGAGGTTTCAATAAAACCTTTGCGGGTCCATATTTTGCGTAAACTTCGTGAGGAATAGTGTCATTAACAATTGGAACTTCGATCATATTCTTCTTTGCCTGAAAAGTTGCTTTTTCGATTGCTTGAGCAACATCCAAACCAGAAGCCACCCCAACCCCAACTTTTCCGGCTTTATTTCCAACAACCATTACCGCTCTAAATCTTAACTTTTTCCCACCAGCTCTAGTGTGGGCAACTCTTTTTAAATCTAAAAGTTTTGTCTCGATTTTTTCCTCTTTTTTTTGCTCTAATTCCTCCATGTTTAAAAATTAAAAATTAAAAATTTAGTCCTCCTTCTCTTGCTCCTTCTGCCAAAGCTTTCACCCTCCCATGATATTTATAACCTGACCTGTCAAAAGAAACTTTCTCTATTTTCTTTTCTAAAGCTTTTTTTGCAATCAATTTTCCAACTTCTCTTGCTATTTCAACCTTTTTTAATCCTTTTTTCTCTTTTAATTCACGATCGGAGGCAGAAACTAAAGTTTTACCTTCGGTATCATCGACGATCTGGGCATAAATATGCTTTAACGATCTGAAAACACAAAGTCTCGGTCTCTCTTTAGTACCAAAAGTTTTTCTCCTTGTTCTCTTTTTTCTCTTTTCCCTCCTTTTTATTTTTTCTTTTCTTTCCATAGCTTTTGCTCTTTATTTTATTTTGCACCCGCAGTTGCCTTTTTTCCAACTTTTCTCCTAATTTTTTCTCCAAGATATTTTATTCCTTTTCCTTTGTAGGGCTCTGCAGGTTTTACTTTCTTAATATTAGCAGCTACTTGGCCAACTAATTCTTTGTCAATCCCGGAAACGGTAATAATATTTTTATCAACTGAAATCTTAATTTCCTTTGGAGGTGCAATTATTACTGGATGTGAAAAGCCTACTCTTAAAACTAAATTTTCTCCCTCCATTGTAGCTTTATATCCTAATCCCTCAATTTCTAATTTCTTTTCATACCCCTTTACAACTCCCTCAATCATATTGGATATTAACTGCCTGTAGGTTCCCCAAAGAGCTTTTGCCACTTTTGATTCAATTTTTGGAAAAACAAAAATCTTCCCTTCTTTAATCTCAAAACCAATTTCTGGCCGAAATTCTCTTTCCAAAGTCCCTTTTGGACCAGAAACTATTACTTTTTGACCTTCGATTTTAACTTGAACTTCTTTTGGAATTTCAATTGGTTTTTTACCTATCCTTGACATACTACCATACTTCACATATTACCTCTCCCCCAACCTTTTGTTTCCTTGCTTCTTTATCAGTCATTATTCCTTTTGAAGTTGAAATTATCGCAATCCCATAGCCTCCTTTCACTTTTTTAATTCTTTTATAAGGTAAATAAATTCTTTGTCCTGGTTTTGAGATTCTTTTTATATCTGAAATCGCTCCTATCTTGTTCTCATCATACTTTAACTTTATTCTCAGAAATGGTTTTGGTTTTTTTCTTCCTTTTTGAATTTTCTTTTTTATTTTTTCAACTTTTTCAATAAAACCTTCTTTTTCTAAAATTTTTGCAATTTCAAATTTCATTTTTGAAAAGGGAATATCAACTGTCTCTTTTTTAACAGCTTGAGCATTCTTTATTGCACAAAACATGTCTGAAATTGGATCTACTGACATATTTACCAAGAGGCTTTTTTTACTCCTGGGATTAGACCTTGCCTTGCCATTTCTCTAAAGCAAATTCTGCAAAGTCCAAATTTTCTCATGTATCCTTTTTTTCTCCCACATTTAAAACACCTCCTTTCAATTCGGGTTTTATACTTTGGTGGTTTTTGCGCTTTTACAATTTTTGCTTTTGTTGGCATAAAATTTATTCTTTAATCGGAAAACCCAAAAGCTTCATTAATTCAATAGCATGTTCTCTCTTTTTTGCATTGGTAACTATTGTCACCTGAAACCCAAAAATAAATTTTGTTTCTTCTGGAGAAACTTCCGGAAAGGCAATTTGTTCTTTAATGCCAATGTTTAAATTTCCAGATTGATCAAACCAACTCTTTTCCACTCCTTTAAAATCTCTCGACCTTGGAAGTCCAATATTAATTAGCCTTTCTAAAAAATCATACATTCTCTTTCTTCTTAAGGTTACTTTTGCCCCAATTTCTTCTCCTTTTTTTATTTTAAACGCAGAAATTGACTCTTTTGCTCTTGTTAAAATAGGCTTTTGTCCTGTAATCATCGAAAGATCGTGTACTATGTTTTTTATGATTTCTTCTTTTTCCTTTTCGCTCTTACCAGCAACCAACTTTCCAAAACCACAATTTATTATAACTTTTTCAACCTTTGGAACTTCCATTTTATTTTCAAAACCAAAAATTTCCATCATCTTTGGAATTACTTCTTTTTCATATTTTTCCTTTAACCTCATACTTTTGCTCCGCATTTTTTACAAATTCTAAATTTTTCTTCGCCCTCGATTTTGTAGCCAACTTTAGTCGCTTTTTTGCAAGAAGGACAAATTAATTTCACTTTTGAAACAGGAATTGGTTTTGAAATTTCAACAATTTGTCCCTTTTCTCCTGCTCTCTTTGGTCTTTGATGTTTTTTAACAATATTCACTCCCTCTACCAAAACTTTAAACTCCCTTGGAAAAGCTCTCAAAACTTTTCCAACTTTTCCCCTCCATTTTCCAGAAATTACTAAAACTGTGTCTCCTTTTTTTATCTTCATACTATTTCTTCTGCCAAAGCTGCAACTTTTTCAAAACCTTTTTCTTTTACTTCTCTTGCGATGGGACCAATTATTCTCGTTCCTTTTGGATCTCCAGTTTTTGGGTCAATTATTACGCAAGCATTATCGTCGAACCTAACATAAGTTCCATCTTTTCTTCTAATTTCTTTTCTTGTCCTAACAATCACAGCTCTGACGATTTGATGCTTTTTTATCTCTCTCCTTGGCTCTGCCTCCTTTATTACACCAACTATCACATCTCCAACTCTTCCATATCTTCTTTTTGACCCACCCAAAACTCTAATACACTGAATGACTTTTGCTCCAGTATTATCTGCTACTTTCAATTTTGTTTTCATCTGAATCATGTTGCTCTTTCAATTATTTGGACTACTTTCCACTTTTTTGTCTTTGAATAAGGTCTTGATTCTTCGATTAAAACAGTATCTCCTACTTTACAACCTAATTCATCGTGAGCATGATATTTTTTGTGGACTTTGTAGGTCTTTTTATAAAGCGGGTGGCGTTTTACCTTCTCCACTTTAACTACAACCGTTTTTTGCATTTTGTCTGATATTACTTGTCCAATGAATCTTCTTTTTGGCATGTTTTTTCTCTTAAAATTGTTAAAATCCTTGCAATATCCCTTTTTGCTTCTCTAATTTCCCTTACATTTTTCAACTTTCCTTGAATTAAATCAAGTTTTAAGTTTTTTAACTTTTCCCTCTTTTCTTTTAAAACTTTTTTTAACTCCTCTATTTTCTTTTCTCTCAATTCTTTTGCCCTCATTTTTTCACAAATTTTGTCTTAATTGGAAGTTTTGCTGCAGCTTTTCTCAAAGCTTCTCTTGCAACTTCTTCGTCAATACCATCAATTTCGACTATAATCCTTCCCTTTTTAACTGGAGCAACATAGCCTACAACATCTCCTTTTCCTCCTCCCATTGAAAATTCCACTCCCTTTGAAGTAATGGGTTTTTGAGGGAAAACTCTGAACCAAACATTCCCACCCTTTTTTAAGTATTTCAAAATTATCTTCCTTACTGCTTCTAATTGCTTTTCGTTTATCCATTTAGATTCTAGCGCCTTCAGACCAAAAGAACCAAAGGCCAAATTTGTTGCTCTGGTTTCAGTCCCTTCAAAACCTCTTCCTCTTTGTTCTTTTCTGTATTTAGTTTTTGCTGGTCTAAACTGCATCAGTCAAATTTTTCTCCCTTATAAATCCAAACCTTTATCCCAACTGTTCCGTAAGTACAAAAAGCAGTGGCTTGGGCATAATCTATGTTTGCTCTCAATGTTTGCCTTGGGAGTTTTCCCTGTTGTAACCACTCAGTTCTTGCAATTTCTACTCCATCTAATTTTCCTGCAACTTGAACTCTCGCTCCTTCAACTCCTTTTTGGCTCATAATTCTAGCTAAGGCGGTCTTAAGAACCCTTCTGTAGGGCACTCTTTTTTCAATTTGACTTGCCATCCACTTTGCCACCAAAGTTGCAGAAGCCCAAGGATTCTTCACTTCTCTTACCTCAATTCTTAATTCTCCTTTCCTTTTTAAAATCTTCTCTTCAATATCTTTTTTTATTTTTTCAACTCCTTCTCCACCTCTTCCAATTATCAAACCTGGTCTTGAGGTATTGATTATTAGATTGATTCTTCCTGGAGACCTTTCAATTTCAATTCTTTCTAGGCCTTCTTTTAAATTTTCTTCGAGATATTTTCTAATTTTAAAATCTTCTTCTAATTTTTTCGCAAAATCTTTCTCATAAAAACCTCTGGAGTCCCAATCTTCCATTCTTCTTAATCTTAAACCTTTTGGATGAGCTTTGAATGTCATGTTTTTTCTTTTTCTTTTAAAATTAAAGTTACATGAGAAGTTTTCTTTTGAACTATATCTGCTCTTCCTCTTGCTCTTGGGAAAATTTTTTCCATTTTTGGACCTTCATCGACTGTAATTTTTGAAATGTAAAGGTTTTTCTCATCTAAATTGAAATTGTGCCTTGCGTTGGCAATCGCAGACTTTAAAAGCTTCAAAAGAGGAGGGGCTGCTTTTTTTCTTGTAAAATTCAAAATCCTTTCAGCTTCCTCAACTGTTTTTCCTCTTATTAAATCTGCTACCAACCTTACTTTTCTTGGTGCAATCCTTAAATATTTTAATTTTGCTTTTACCTCTTTCATTCTTTATTTCATTTCTGCTTTAATTTTTTCTGCCTCTTTCTTTGCTACTTTCTTTTCCAATTCTCTTTGCATTTTACCACCGTGTCTAATGAATTTTGTCGTTGGGGCAAATTCGCCGAGTTTATGACCAACCATTTCCTCTCTAATTTTCACTGGAATAAAATCTTTTCCATTGTGAACCAAAAAAGTAATTCCGACAAACTCTGGGATGATAGTACAATCTCTGGCCCAGGTCTTTATGGGTTCCTCTTTCTTTTCTGCCTTCAGTTTCAAAACCTTCTTTAACAATTTTTGATCTACATATGGACCTTTTTTTAAGCTCCTCGGCATGTTATTTTCTTCTCTTAATTATTAATTTATCTGTCCATTTTTTCTTTCTGGTTTTTACTCCCCTGGCAGGTTTTCCCCAGGGAGTTTTTGGATAGGGCATTCCAATTGGGGCTTTGCCCTTTCCTCCGCCATGGGGATGATCAACTGGATTCATTGCCTTCCCTCTTACTGTAGGTCTCCATCCTTTCAATCTTCTCCTTCCTGCTTTTCCAATGTCTTCAAAAATGTGTTCTGGGTTAGAAACTCTTCCAATCGTCGCAAAACATTCTGAAAAAACTCTCCTTCGTTCTTTAGAAGGTAATTCCAAAATAGTATATTCTCCTTCTTGACCTAAAACTTTAGCACAAGTTCCTGCTGCTCTAACCATTTTTCCACCTTTTCCTGGGATCAATTCAACGTTGAAAACCTCAGTTCCAATTGGAATATTTTTTAATTTCATTCTATTTCCAATTTTAACTTCTGTCTTCTCATCACAAATTATTTCATCACCAATCTTTATTCCATGGGGAGCCAAAACATATCTTTTTTCTCCATCCTGATATTCTACCAAAGCCAAATAAGCAGTCCTATTTGGATCATATTCTATTGCAATCACTTTTCCTGGAATTTTAAATTTTTCTTGCCCAAAATCAACAACTCGATAAAGCCTTTTTACTCCCCCTCCGCGATGTCTAACTGTAATTTGTCCTGTCTGGGTTGACCTTCCAGCCTTTTTCTTTTTTGGCCTCAAAAGTTTCTTTTCTGGCTCTTTTTTTGTTAAAACTGTTGTACTCATCATTTAAAAATTTCAATTTTTTGACCTTCTTTTAATTTAACGATTGCCTTTTTAATTCCTCCCTTTTTCCCAAAAATTCTTCCAAGCCTTCTTGGCTTTTCTGGAAGCTTTATGATTCTAACTTTTTCTACTTTGACCTTGAAAAGCTTTTCTATTGCCTTTTTTATTTCACTTTTGTTTGCTAGCTTTGAAACTTCAAAAACATATTGTCCCTTTTCTGAAAGTTCCCTTGCTTTCTCTGTTAAAACTGGTCTGATTATAATTTGCTCTTCCCTCATTTTTTCAAAAATGTTTCTTTAATTTTTTCAATTGACTCTTTTGGCATCAATAAAAATTTATAATTTAGCAAATCTAAACAGTTCAAATTCCTTGCCTCCAAAACTCCAACTTTTGGAATATTTCTTGCTGCCAAAATTAAATTTTCATCTTTTTTTGGAATGGCAATGAGAACAGAACCTTTTTTGAAATTTTCAATTTTTTCTCTTAAATTCTGAATTATTTTTGCCACCAATTTTGTCTTCGGCTTTTCTATTTTCAAATCATCCAACAAAATCAATTCATCGTCTTTTACCTTTTGCGATAAAACCATAAAAAGAGCTTTCCTTTTCATTTTTTTTGGAATTTTTACTTTATAAATTTTCTCTTTCCTTGGACCGTGGGCAACTCCACCATGTCTGAAAATCGGAGCTCGAATATCCCCGTGCCTTGCCCTTCCTAACCCTTTTTGGGGCCAAATTTTTCTTCCACTTCCTGAAACTTCAGATCTGTCTTTAGTATGAGCGATAGGTTGTCTTTTGTTTGCCATTTGAGAAACAACAACCTGATGAACCAAATCTGGATTGAATTCAACATTAAAAATTTCTGACGGTAACTCAGTTTCTCCAACTACTTCCCCCTTTGCATTGTAAACTTTAACTAACATGATAATTAAAACTCCTCAAAATTAATTTCTCCATTGCTACGTAGCAGTGGAATTTCTGTTTTTGGTGGTGATTTCTAAAAGAGTTCCGCGACTACCAGGCACTGCTCCCTTAATGTACAATAAATTTTTCTCTGGTTCTACTTTAACAATTTCTAAGTTTTTAATCGTTACCCTTTCACCACCTGCTCTTCCTGGCATTTTTTTTCCTTTAATCACTCTTGAGGGAGTTGAAGAACCAACCGACCCTAGTGTTCTTTCTTCATGCTTCATTCCGTGAGTGGCTGGTCTTCCAGAAAATCCCCATCTTTTTACTGCCCCCGCGAAGCCTTTTCCCTTTGAAATTCCAGAAACGGAAACTAAATCGCCTTCTTTAAAGATTGAAACTGTAATTTCTTGACCTAATTGATAATTTTTAATCTCGTCTCTAAATTCTCTTAGATACTTAAATGGCTTTTTCTCCTTTGACTTTGTCATTTTCTTTTCTTTTAGTCTTTCAAAACCAATTTGAACTGCTTCATATCCATCTTTGTCTTTTGTTTTCAATTGAGTAACATAGCAGGGGCCTGCTTCAATAATCGTTACGGGAATAACGTTCCCTTCTCTATCGAAAATTTGTGACATTTTAATTTTCTTTCCTAAAATAAACTTCATAATTTAAAAATGCCGAGAAAAACCCGACATCTCGAGTTTTTCTCTAGAGGCAAAAATAAAAAATTAGTGGAAAAACATAAAAACTTAAATTTTTATTTCAATTTCAACTCCCGCTGGCAAGCTCAAATTTTGTAAAGCATCGATTATCCTTTGATTCAATCCACAAACCTCAATCAATCGTTTGTGAATTCTGATTTCAAATTGTTCTCTACTATCTTTGTGGACAAAGGCATCTCTATTCACTGTATATCTGTGGATTTCTGTTGGCAAAGGAATAGGGCCTGCAACTTTTGCACCGTATCTTAATAGAACATCTATTATCTGCCTTGCAGACGAATCAATAACTTTATAATCGTAGGCTTTCAATTTTATTCTGATTTTCTGTTTTGGAACTTCCTCTTTTTCTTTTTTCTTTGCCATTATTTGATAATCTTTGTAACAACACCTGCCCCAATTGTTTTTCCACCTTCTCTGATAGCAAACCTTTGTTTTTCTTCCATCGCAACTGGATAAATTAATTTCACTTTTAAATTAACGGTATCTCCTGGCATTACCATTTCGGTACCTTCTGGCAAAATAACCTCTCCTGTAACATCGGCAGTTCTGAAATAAAATTGAGGCTTGTATCCTGAGAAAAATGGTGTGTGTCTTCCTCCTTCTTCTTTTGTTAGGACATAAACTTGAGCCTCAAATTCTGAATGGGGAGTAACACTTCCTGGAGCTGCTACCACTTGACCTCTGAGAACATCTTCTTTTTTCACCCCTCTTAATAAAATTCCAACATTATCTCCCGCTCTACCTTCGTCCAAAATTTTCCTAAACATTTCTATTGAAACTGCAACAGTTTTTATCGTTGGTTTTATTCCAACAATCTCAATTTCATCGTTTGGATGAATAACTCCTCTTTCAATCCTTCCCGTAACAACAGTTCCCCTTCCAGCAATTGTGAAAACATCCTCGATCGCCATTAAAAATGGTTTGTCAATTTCTCTCACTGGATCTGGAATGTAATTGTCAACTGCATCCATTAATTCTAAAATTGATTTTGCCCACGGGTCGTCTATAGAAGTAGCTTCTAAGGCTTTTAAAGCAGATCCTTTCACTACTGGAATTTCTTCTCCTGGAAATTCGTATTTTTTCAAAAGCTCTCTTACTTCACTTTCTACCAAATCTATTAATTCTTTGTCGGCTACTGCATCGCATTTGTTGATAAAAACGACTAAAGCTGGCAATCCCACTTGTCTTGCTAGTAAAACGTGCTCTCTTGTTTGGGGCATCACTCCATCTACTGCAGAAACTACTAAAATCGCACCATCCATTTGGGCTGCTCCAGTGATCATGTTTTTAATGTAGTCTGCGTGGCCCGGACAATCAATATGAGCGTAATGACGTTTTTCGGTTTCATATTCCAAATGAGAAATATTAATGGTTAAACCTCGAGCTTTTTCCTCTGGCGCAGAGTCTATCTCCTCAACCGTTTTCACTGGCGCGTAAAGACCTTTCATGCTTAAAACCTTCAAAATAGCAGCGGTTAAAGTAGTTTTTCCATGGTCTACGTGACCAATCGTTCCTATGTTAATGTGGGGTTTTGTTCTTACAAATTTTTCTTTTTCTGGCATGCTATTTAAATTAAAATTAAAAAAGATTTTTAAGACCTTTTATTTTAAGACCTTTTATGGCTCATTTAAGTTTTCCTTCGATGATTTGCTGTTGAATGTATTCCGGGACTTCTTCGTAATGATCAAATTCCATAATAAATGATCCTCGACCTTTTGTCAAGGATCTCAAGTCAGTTGCATAACCGAACATTTCAGCTAAAGGAACTTTTGCTCTAATGATTTTTGTTTTTATTCTATCTATCGTCTCTTCAATTTTTCCCCTTCTCGCTGCCAAATTTCCTAAAACATCTCCAAAATATTCTTCAGGAATAACTACCTCTACTTTCATTATAGGTTCAAGAAGGGTTGGTTTTGCTTTTTTTGCTGCTTCTTTCAAAGCAATTTCACCTGCAATTTTAAAAGCATACTCAGAAGAATCTACTTCGTGAAAGGAACCATCAAAAAGAGTAACCTTTAAATCAATCAATGGATAACCTGCTAAAACTCCTTTTTCCATCGCTGCTTTTACTCCTTTTTCAACTGCAGGAATGAATTCTTTCGGAATCACTCCTCCCTTGATTGCATCAACGAATTCAAAACCTGTCCCTCTTTCTTTTGGCTCAACTCTGATTATTACGTGACCGTATTGTCCTCTTCCTCCAGATTGTCTAATGTATTTTCCCTCGGCTTCTGCTACTTCTTTTATCGTTTCTTTGTAGGCAACTTGTGGTTTCCCCAAATTTCCTTCTACATGAAATTCTCTTTTTAGTCTATCAGCAATTATTTCTAAGTGCAATTCCCCCATTCCCGAAATGATCGTTTCTCCGGTTTCTGTATCGTATCTGGTTTTAAAAGTAGGATCTTCCTCAGAAAGTTTTTTAAGAGCAGATGCTAATTTGTCTTGATCTGCTTTGGTTTTGGGTTCAATTTTTACTGAAATTACAGGTTCAGGAAATGTCGGCTTTTCTAAAACTATGGGATAATTTTCATCACAGAGTGTGTGCCCTGTTAGGGTGTTTTTTAAACCAACAGTAGCTAAAATATCTCCAGCGAAAGCTTCTTCAACTTCTTCTCTTTTGTCTGCATGCATTCTCAAAATTCTTCCGATTCTTTCTTTTTCTCCAGAGGTAGTATTTAAAACATAAGAACCTTTTTTCAAAGTTCCAGAATAAACTCTAAAGTAAGTTAAAGTTCCCACATAAGGATCAGCTTGAATTTTGAAGGCCAATGCACAGAAAGGTTCTGTTTCTAATGGTTTTCTTTCTATAATTTGTCCAGTTTTTGGATCTGTTCCTTTAACTGGAGGAAGGTCTAAAGGACTCGGTAAATAGTAAACTATTCCATCCAAAAGTGGCAAAACTCCAATTCGTTTATAGAGGGAACCAAAAAATACTGGGAATAATCTACACTTTATCGTTGCTCTTCTAATTGCACTTCTCAATTCTTCTGGAGTTATCCCTTCTTTATTGGACAAATACTTCTCTAATAAAATTTCATCTTCTCCAGCAACTTTCTCGAGTAATTTTTCTCTCCATTTCATTGCCAAGTCTTTCATCTCAGACGGGATTTCAAACTCTTTTTTTATCGATCCTTCTTCTCCTTCAAACTTCAACGCCTTCATTTCAATTAAATCGATCAAACCAGAAAAGTTTTCTTCAACTCCGATTGGCAATTGCAGAGGTACTGCGTTTTCACTCAATCTTTGCCAGATTGATTTTAAATTCATTTCAAAATCTGCTCCAACTTTATCCATTTTATTCACAAAACAAATTCTTGGAACAGAAAAATTGTCTGCTTGATGCCAAACTGTCTCAGATTGTGATTGAACACCTGCCGATCCATCAAAAACAACCACTGCACCATCTAGAACTCTTAAAGATCTTTGAACTTCTGCAGTAAAATCAATGTGTCCTGGAGTGTCAATAATATTTATTTCATACTCCTTTCCTCCAACTTTCCAATAGCAAGAAGTTGCTGCTGCCATAATAGTCATTGCTCTTTCTCTCTCTTGGATCATCCAATCCAAGGGAGTGGTTCCCTTTTCTAAACTCCCAATTTTGTGAATCCTCCCAGTGTAATACAAAACACAGGTAGTCGTTGTTGTTTTACCTGCTGAAATATGGGCAATAAACCCTATGTTTCTTAAGTTTTCAATAGGGTACTTGCGGGGCATAATTTTTTACTAAGCAAAATGGGCGAATGCTTTGTTTGCTTCTGCCATTTTGTGTAAATCT
The DNA here is from genome assembly GCA_001443025.1 of Parcubacteria bacterium GBS-2. Classification (GTDB taxonomy): domain Bacteria; phylum Patescibacteriota; class Minisyncoccia; order Minisyncoccales; family GBS-2; genus GBS-2. Next base: position 139,797 of record LEKP01000001.1, on the reverse strand, counting down.
TCTCTCTTTTTAACTGCAAAACCTTCGCCTCTTGAAGCAGCGATTATTTCTTCTGCCAATTTCTCTTTCATTGCTTTTCCCTTTTTTTGTTTTGCTCCCAAAATCATCCATTTCATTGCCAAAGTAATCCTTCTGTAATCGGGGACCTTAACCGGAATTTGATAAGTTGCTCCACCGATTCTTCTCGGTCTTACTTCTAAGTAGGGTCCAGCATTCTCAACTGCTTTTTGGAAAACTTCTAAAGGATCCTTTTTTGTTTTTTCTTTAATGATATCAAAAGCACCATAGACTATTTTTCTTGCTATGGTTTTTTTCCCTTTCCTCATCACATAGTTAATAAATTTTGAAACTAATTCACTGTTGTAAACAGGATCTGGAGGAACTGGCCTTTCTATTCTATGTTTTCTTCTGCTCATGATGTAGTTTCTACAACTTTTTCTTTCTTTGCCCCATACTTTGACCTTGAAGTTTTTCTTCCTTCAACTCCCGCAGCATCATAGGCTCCTCTGACAATATGATATCTTACTCCTGGTAAATCCTTTACCCTTCCTCCTCTAACTAAAACGATTGAGTGTTCTTGCAAATTGTGGCCAATACCAGGAATGTAAGCAGTAATTTCTTTTCCGTTTGTCAATCTCACCTTTGCAACTTTCCTTAAACCTGAGTTTGGCTTTTTAGGAGTAGTGGTAAAAACTTTAATACAAACTCCTCTCTTGAAAGGAGAAGGAAAGAAAACTGGCTTGTTCTTTAAAACATTAAAAGAAAATTTCAAAGCGGGAGATCTTATTCTCCCTATCTTCTTTTTTCTTCCTTTTTTTACCAATTGATTAATCGTTGGCATACTTTCTATTTTAAAACTAAATAAAAAAAAGTCAACTCCCAATGTTTAATATCATCAAGTAAAATTTTCAATCTATTTTTAAACACCTTCGCCAAATTCTCTTACATAATTTGCCTTATGTTGATGCCTTGTGTTGACTGCCTTATGTTGATGTCAGACGTCAACATTATGATGTAATTTTTAGCAATCAATTTTTCTAATTCCTTTATTCTCTTAATTTGGGGCAAAAACTCCACTGCTACGTAGCAATGGAATTTCTACCTTTTAATTGAAAAAAAGTTAGATATTCAAAAATTAAACAAAAAAAATCCAATTCAAGAATTTCAGTTTTTCACAATTTCACAATTGTGAAATAGTGAAAAGGTCTCTTTCTTTATTCATGAATTCTCTTACATAATTTTGCCATGGCAAAAATCTGTAAGAGATTAATAGTTGAAAATTTTCAAAAAAATTTATTTAGAGGTGCAAGTTACGCGTTATTTCGCGATCGAGAAATAAAGAGTAAATGAAATTTTAACACTGGTTTGACTTGTGCCACTTTCTTTGGTCGTTGATTATTCGTTATTCATTGACTCACATTCCCCTTCTATTTTCATCAATTCTCCATTTTCAATCCAGAGACAATAAACTTTTCCAGTTACCTTATCAACCATTTGAATTTCTTTTGTGATCATCCTTTCAGTTTCGATTTTCTTTGAAACAATTACTTCAGCTGAAAGCTTCTCAGTGATTATCTCTTTTATCTTGGCGATGTCATTTTCAAGAAAGAAGCCAAGGAAAGTTAAGACTTGTTTTATTTTTCCAACAAAATTTTGGGAATCGTCAGTTGGTTCTGATCCAATTTGACCTAAAGAATTTAGTTGAAGTTTCATTTCTTCAATCTCTTTTTGCTGAGCTTTAGTTTGTTGGTAAAGTTCTTTTATTCCCTCCAAAAGGACAACTGAAAATCTGCTATAGTCAATTGCCAAATAATCAGAATCATCACCCCAAACAGAAACAATCTCTGGAAATTGTTGTTGAACTTCTTGAGCAATTAAACCAATGTGTCTGCCTGGTACAGCTCTTCCCAATTTCTTGTAGGCTTCGTTCCACTCAAAATACACTCCTTTGAGATTTTCTAATTTTTCCAAAATACTGCCTGAGCTACTTAATGGAACAATGTTTTCTTTGAACCTTATATCTGAAGAAACTGGGAAGCTTGTGCCGTGGACTGCGCCAGCTACATCTAATTTATAAGCTGGTGCCGTCGTCCCGATGCCGACGTTGCCACCATGCTGAACCCATAATACATTGCCCAAATATACGGAGCCGTCCGAATCATGTATTGTAAGTGGTCTAAGCGTATTCCAACCACCATATGGGTCACCACGGTTCGTGAGTAAAAAATAAGTAGCAATACCATCATTTCGAATCATGAAGCCATAGTCATTTCCTATAGCTCTGAACTGTGCATGTCCTGTGTCCCATCTACTCGATAGTATTTCTCCGTAAACATGTAGTCGTCTCTCTGGGCGGAACGTTCCAACGCCGAGATTGCCACTAATGTATGCATTGCCCTCTACATGTAATTTTTGCAGTGGCCACCCCGCCCCGATGCCGACGTTGCCATCATGCTGAACCCATAATACCTTACCCAAAGTTACGGTACCGTCCAAATTACGTATTGCAAGCGGTCTAAGATTATTGTAACTACCATATGGGTCACGATAGTTCGTGAGTAAAAAAAAGGTAGACTGATTATCATTTCGAATCATGAAGCCATAGTCAGCTGCTACGGCCCTAAATTGTGCATATCCTGTTTCCCAGCTACTCGATACTATTTCTCCGTTAACATGTAATCGTCTTTGTGGTGCGGTCGTCCCGATGCCGACGTTGCCGTTATCATAGATGATTGAATTACCAATTGTTGTGGAGCCAGTGAATTTTGCTAGGTAATTCGTTGTTCCGCTTCCACCAATACCACCACTTGGTGGAGCAGAGCATTTTAGAGTGCTTCCTATTCCATAGACATATTGGCCTGAAGGGCAATCTCCTGGAAAACTTGTTAATCTTGCCCAGGGAACAGAACCACCTTGTAAAGTTCCTGTCCATCTAACATCGCCAGCGATATCTAATTTGTAAGCTGGTGCCGTCGTCCCGATGCCGACGTTGCCATGTTGAACGATTAAACCTGTAGGAGCTCCCCCAGTGTTGAGTATCAAACCACCTTCTTTTGCTTGTCCTTGAGAACCCACATGAAGAGGTGCTGGAACGTTTCCTTGGGGTGGATTTTGAGAAGGTTCTGTCCAAGCAAGGACTAAATAACCAATTAAAATACTCATTGCTAAAACTCCGGCCATCAAGAGAATAAATTTTTGAAAGTTTTTTCTCATTTTTTGATTTTTTAGTTTTAGATTTTATTCTTTAGTGTTGAAATCAAGGAAGCTAAAAAATTCTTTATTTCATTATCCTTTGTAACATACTTTCTTGTCAAGAAATATTCAAAACTTCCACCAACTGCTTAATGAAAGATAAAACAACTGGTTGAGGTAAAAGAGAATAAGAGTCAACTCCTTCATCGTCTTTAAAAACCCAAGGTCTTTCTTTAATTATCACTTTTCCATTTTTTAATTCATAATAATACTCTGGAGTTATTTCATAATCTTCAACGAAATCTTTCGCCACCGAAACTGGAATTGAATTCCTTAACAAAATTTTTGGAATTCCATAAAGCGCCATTGCATTTTTCATTATTTCCTCTTCTTTTTTCAGCCTTTCCTTTATCGGTTCAATTCCAAGCTCATCTCCTTCTTTTTGTATCATTTTTACTTTGCAATTATCGCAGATTAAATGAAATTCTCCGTTTTCAAAAATCACTTCTTTGGTAGCTAAAAGTTTCAAGTTCCTAGGGGTATTACATTTTGGGCACACTCTTCGCCATTTTATCCTTTCGTCGATCACTGCGTTTGGAACATCTATAAACACGAAAACATCAGGATCATCACGATGACCGATCAAATCCCTAAAAAACAAGGAAAGGCCAACCTGATCAAGCTCCCTTGGAAACCCATCAATAAAAACTGTTTTTTTCTCTCTTTTTTCCATTTCTCTTTTTACTAGAGTTAAAATTAACTCTGTCGGCAAAAGAGTCTTGGTGTTTCTATTTTCTAAAGCATAAATTATTTCCTCTAAAGAATACGGTCCCCGGTAGTTCTTTTCCAAATAGGCGATCAATTCTGCTCTTTTTTCTTTATCTTTCAATTCTTGATCTATTCCTCTTACCATATCTCCTATTGAAAAGTGATCAATTTTATCTGGCGCAACAATTTCAGCAAGCATTTTTGAGTAAGTGCCCTTCCCAGAATTCTTCTTTCCCAAAAGATACGCTACAAAAGTGGATTCTTTCAAAAAATCTCTTAATTTTTCAATTTCTTTCCCCGCCTTAAGTTGAAAATATTCTTTGACCTCTTGAGGGTCTGTCAAATTGAATCTTTTTGTAACCCCTTTAACTTTTGTTTTAAAAATTGGAAATTTCATATTTTTTACCATCAAAACTGATTTTTATATCGCCCTTTTTGTCAGTCCTTAAAACGTTTATACCATATTTTCCCAAAGTTTCCAAAACTTCTCTGTGAGGATGACCGTACCTGTTTTCACCGACTGAAATTATTGCAATTTCTGGCAAAACTTTTTCTAAAAATTTTTGAGAACTTGAAGTTTTAGAACCATGATGAGACACCTTTAAAATTTTCGACTTCAAATCAAAAGAACTCAAAATTAAACTCTCTTCAACCTCTTTTGAAATATCTCCGGTGAATAAAAAGGAAAGGTCACCCAAGGTTAATTTACTAACGATCGAAGTGTTGTTTGAATCTTCTATTTCTCTCCCGTTAAGATTTTCAAAGGGATAGAAAATTTCAATTTTCCATTGACAATTCTTACAAGAAATTTTTTGCCCAGCTTGGGCAATTTTTATATTAGCTTTTTCTTTTTCTATTAGATTTACCCATTCTCTCCACTCTGGAATGTTTCTCACAACTCCAGTCCATAGAATATTCTCAACTTTGTATCTTTTTAAAACCTCCAAGAGTCCTATTAAGTGATCTTTTTCTGGATGAGTCAAAATAATCATGTCAATAGACCTGTCCCAAAACGGGATTTCTCTTGCTAATTTTTCAACGATTTTAAAGGAAGGACCTCCGTCTATTAAAATTTGATGTCCTGTTGGGGTTTCTATAAAAATTGCGTCCCCTTGCCCAACATCGAAAAAAATAACCTCTAAAAATTTATTTCTTTTTAAGTCAAAAACAACAAGCCAGGCAAAAAAATTTATTGAAAGCAGAAATCCTAAAACGAAAAGAATAAATTGTCCGTTTCTATTTCTCATTTTTTGAGTATAGATTTTCCCTCAAAAATAAACAAATGGAGGCTAAGAAACTAAATTCTAATCAAAGACTTGAATATGTTGAGTTATTTCTTAGTTGCTTGATCTTAGGTTACGGGGAAATGTACCTTTAATAATCTAAACGTTTAAGGCATTTTTGAAAAATGTTCTTTTTTACAAAATTCTAATACTTTTTCTCCAAATACTCTTCGAGTTATTTAAATATTATAATAGAGCTTAGCGAACATTGATTAAATTTGGTATTATAAAGATGGTGAGAAAATGGTAGAGGAAGAGGAGGTATACGAACTGTGTTACGTAGACACAACGACGGGAAAGATAGTAGCGAGAATTGCCATTACAAAAACTGAAGCGCTGCTTCTCAAAAGAAAACTCAGAAAAAAGGAAACTGAAAAGGGCTTGATTGTACGACTAATAAAAAGCTAACAAAAAGCAAATAATAACAATGTTTCAGAAATCCATTGGTTCTTAACTTAGTTCTTTCGTAACATCCTCTCTTTTTTTTAGAGTAAATTAGAGAAAACCAAAAACGCCCTAAAAAGGGCGTCTTTGATTGGATTTTGCAAATTTCTTTTAACTTATTAAATTTCGCTTCTAACAGGCTAACTCTTTTTTCTAAATCAGCGAATTCTTACCTGTCTACTTTCTGCTTTAATTCATTTTTTGCTAAATTCTGTATCCAGCTTAATTATTTACAAGGTTTCTTCAATTTCATCAAATTTTAAATCGTCTTCTTTTAATTTTCCTTCATTTTTATCGAACCTTGAATCGTGTTTTGGTAGTTTTTCTCTATTGTCTGTTCTTTATTCAACTAACAAACAAGGTAACTCCTTCCTGTTGACGTTTAACATCAACATTGAATCAGGTTCAGAGTTTGTTACAAAATAGAGCGATTGTTTTAATATTCTAGCAGAAAGCGCACTCGTAACCTTTGCGTTATCCGTTTTTCTTGGAATTTGCAATCTTTTAAGTCTTTCCCAAAATCTTAAACATTTTCGTTCCGCAAACTGGACATACCCCTTGAACCGCCTTTCTTTTTGTTCCTCCCTTTCCTTTTATTTCAATCACTTGTTCGTCCTTCATTTCCCTCTTTTGCTTGCATTTTACACAATAGGCTTCAGTTGCCATGTTAAAAATGAAATAAAATTAGCGACCTTTAAATTCAAATAGTTCGATTTGAAATTTGCCATCTAGGACTGCTGATTTTTATCTTTCTTTTAAATTAACAAGTTAAAGGATTAAGTCAAGCCCGAAAAAATAGGGCTAAAATTGTTTTTGCGTCCACAATTTTTCGTTCTTTTATCATTTTTAATATTTCTTTTTTCGAAAAAACTTTAACTTCCTTAATTTTTTCTCTTTTACTTAAATTTTGTTGGCCCTTTTTCAATCCCCTTGCCAAGAACAAATACATATATTCAGTTGAATAACCAGGACTCAAATAAAACTCGCCTACTTTCTTTAAATTTTTCGCCATATAACCTGTTTCTTCTTCCAATTCCCTTTTTGCCCCAATTTCAGGTTTTTCTCCTTTTTTCAATTTTCCAGCGGGGATTTCCCAAATTTCTTTATTTATCGGAAAGCGAAATTGCCTAATGAGAACAATTTTATCTTTCCCAATTAACGGTAAAATTCCAACTGCTCTCGGAACATTAACCAAATCCCATTTAATTTTGCTTTTCTCAATTCTTTCCTCAAAAACCTCAAACAAAACCACATTTCCTTTACACTTTTTTATTAATTTCTTTCTCATAATCCCAATTGATCTGAAATTTCCTGCATTGCTCCAAGAACAATCTCAACAAATTTCTCAAGGGACAACCCCAAATATTCTTCACATTTTTTAATTATCTCTCTGTTTGCACCTTTAGCAAAAGATTTCTCTTTAAATCTATTCAAAACATTCTCAACTTTCAAATCTTTTAATTTCTTCGAGGGTAAAACCAAAGTTGCAGCAACGATTAATCCGGTTAAAGGATCCAAGCAAAAAAGGGCTTTTGCCATTTTCGTTAAAGGTAAAATTCCATGAGCTTCGTTATGAGTTAAAATCGCTTCGCAAATTTCTTGATCAAATCCCATTTCTTTTAAAATCTGAGAACCTACTTTTGAATGCAAATTAGAATCTCCTTTAGTTTTTTCATAATCAATATCATGCAAGAGCCCAGCGATTGCCCATTTTTCTTCATCTTCTCCAAAATACCTTGCCAATGCCCTCATTCCAGCTTCTACTGCCAAAGAGTGTTTTATTAGATTTGGGTTTTTGAGATTTTCTTTCAAAAGCTTTAAAAGTTTTTCTCTTTCCATGATTTCAATTTTAGCTTAACCAATGAGCATTGCCAATTCTTACATTTTTTAATCCTGTCTTTTTAGCTGACTCAAAACAGGATTGAGCTTGTCCAAAAAATGCCAATTTTGACAAAACAAACAATTAAAATTGCAAGCTCCCATAAAAACTGCCAAATTGTACTCTCTTTCTTTTGCATTGCACCAGGGTGCATCAACGCAGTTTGTGGGAATTGGATCATAATAATACTCTAAAATTGCTTTATCTTTTGAAACAAAAGAAATCAATTTTCCATTTTCATTTTTCCTCAATCCGCAAAAACCAAATTCTCCTTTCCCAATTTGGCATTCATTGGAGCAAAGATTGCATTTTATTCCCAATTTTGATTTTGGAACTTTTTCTGACAAGGAAAATTCTTTTCTTGACTTTTGATGAGCAATTTCAATAAAACTTTTTGCCTCTTCCCATCTTTCCAGAATGCAATCTTTGCAGACTCCCAAAAATTTTGCTAAGGTTTTTTCTTTTTTACAAATTTTACAGATCATCAACTTCATTCTATCTCTTGACATTAAATCTTGAAAATCCAAAAATAAAATAATATGGAAATTTTGGTTTTTGTCGAAATCCCAAAGGGATCGCCACAAAAGTTTGAGTTTGATGAGAAAGAAGGGCAAATAAAACTAGATAGGACTCTTTATGGACCTATGCATTTTCCTTTTGAGTATGGATTTATCAAAGGAACGAGAGGGGAAGATGGAGATCCTTTAGATTGTGTTTTGCTCTCAACTTATCCCACTTTTCCAGGATGCCTTATCAAAGCAAGACCGATTGGGGTCTTAGAAATGGAAGATGAAGAAGGAGTGGATACAAAAATCTTGGCTGTGCCTGTAGAAAAAATCGATCCAAGGTTTAAAGAAATCCAAGATGTAAAAGATTTGCCAGAGCATACCAAAAAAGAAATTAAAGAATTTTTTGAAACTTATAAAAGATTGGAGCCTGGAAAATGGGTAAAATTGAGAGAATTTAAGGGAAAGGAAGTTGCAGAGAGAATGATCGAAGAAGCAATAAAAAGAGAAAGGGGTTCTTGACAAGGTATCTTGATGCCTTAATATTCTAATAATCACCTATGGGCCAAGGCCAGGATCCCTCGGATAAAAACAAAAAACTAAAGCTTGAGGAGCCCCTCAAAGAGTTAGGGTCTCTTTTTATTTTGAAACACAAAGTTGTTGTAGTTTCTGACATCAAAGAGTGTGAAAAACTTTGGAAAGAATTTTCTCCAAATTTGACTCTCTTTGACACTTGGGAGTTTAGATTAGCTTTTTATGAAGCTTATAAATACAACCCTTACTTTTTAGTCTTGAAGAAAAACGGGGAGAATTTAGCGCTTTTGCCCCTTTGGTACGAAGATAATAACTTTTATGATAAAAATTTGAAAAGGTACACTTGGTTTGGTTCAGATTGGCAAGAAGAAAATAAATTCTTTGCAAAGAATATAGATTATGTACCCATTCTACTCTCTCTCGCACCGACCCCTCTTTATTTGAATGCAATCTCTCAAAAGACGGTTGAAAAATTAAAAGGCAAAGTGGATTTCAAAGAGGATGAACCAAAATACGTTTTGAACCTGAAAGGATTTAAAAATCATGAGGGTTATTTAATGACTTTAAAAAAGAACACAAGAAGGAATTTAAGAAAAGATAAAAACAGAATTTTGAGACAAAATCCGGAAGTGATAATCGATAATTTTTCTGATTTAGATGTTTTGATTAACTTGGCCAAAAAGAGGTTTGGAGAAAGGGGAGAGAGCGTGGATTGGGATGATCCAAGAAGAGTAGAAACTTTCAAAAATGTAATTAAATTTTCGGGAACATCCTACAGGGTGAAAATGATTAAGGTGAAAATCGATGGGAAGGATGCGGGAGTTGACTTGGTTTGTATTTTGAATAAAACTTATTATGCGGTAAAATGCGGTTACAACATTTCAGAGTTTTCGGGAATCGGAAACTTCCTCAATCTCTATGAAATTGATGATGCAATAAAATTGGGGATGGAAAAAATTGACTTTTTACAGAATAACTATCAATGGAAAAATAAATATTTCCCTCCGGTTTCCCTCTACAAATTTGAGAAAAATTAAACTCAAAATGAAACTAGATTTTGATGAAAAATATTTTTCGAGTGGTTGGTATTCCGATTATTTAAAAAATTACAAGAAATTAGGAAAGTTTGAAGCAAAAAGACTGGTTGAAGTTTTGAAACCAAAAAAATCCTGGAAGTTTTTAGATGTTGGGTGTGGAATGGGAGGGCTAGTTTTGGCACTGAGGAAAATGGGATACAAGGCTTTTGGAGTGGAAATATCTAATTTTTGCCTTAAAAATTCTCCAGCAAAAAAATGAATTATAAAAGGAAATATTTTGAAGTTGCCATTTAAAAAAGAAAGTTTTGAGGTGGTAACTTGTTTTGATGTGATTGAATACTTGAACAAAAAAGAGAGAGAAAGAGCGCTTAATGAGCTAAAAAGAGTAACAAAAATTTTTTTATTTTTAGAGACGATTCAAAAATTCTCTCCAAATTCTTACCAAAAATACAATCCAGATCCATTGAGAAAGAAAAATCTTTTGAGTTTTGGGGAATTAGTGAGTTTAGTTGAAAAAAGAAATTTCATTCCCTTAGGAAGAATTTTTACTATCGAAGAGGAAATCGATTTTAACTGTCTTTTTCTGAAAAAGAAAAAAGAAAACTTCAAAATTTTACTTTCTCTTTGGAAAAGATCTGGCATTATTTAATTTGCTCTTTTATTTTCTCTGCTAGACTTTTGCTTTTTAAAACTTTTGCAATTTTCTCAACACTTGCTTTTTTTAAATCTGAAATCGTTTTCAATCCTGCATCAAAAAGGGTTCTTGCCCTGATTCTCCCAATTCCCTCCAAAGATACCAGAGGAATTAACTCTTCTTTTATTCCATAATAAGCTCTGACTCTTAGTTTTTTTAGCATTTTCTTTATTTTTTCATCAAAAGGAATCAACTTTGAAATTTCCAAAATTGAATAAAGCAACCAATCTAAAATTTCAATCCTTGAGTGTAGCTCTCCAGGAGTTATTTTTAACTTTTCCATAATTTCCCCTTCTGCTTTTTCCTCAATCCAAAAACTAAAAATCGTTGCCAACTTTGCCTCTCGCAAAAATTCCTCGTATTCCTCATCAAATTCATCTGGAATTTGAAAGAAAAAGTATTCTTCATTCTTGAAAATTTCTTGCTCGATCAAAAAAGCATCCTTCATTGACAGACTTGGTGAGGGCTTTAATTCTTCTGCTTTTGATAGAAGGCAAAATAAGGTAAATTCGTTTGCTTTTTGACAATCTCTTAAATTCTCAATGAATAAATTGGCGCTAGCTGGATCCAGGTAAAGCTGAGAAATTCTTTTACCGATTCTTGTTGTCATCAATTTTTTATCTATCACTTCCCCATCCTCTTTTATTTCTTCTGTTTTAATAAATCCCCAATCCTCGAGGGCAAAAATCACTTCCTCAATTTTCTCTCTTAAAATCAAAATTTCTTTGAACTTTTTTCCAAAGAATGTCTTTTTCAAAAAATCTAACAATTGATTTTGGCTTTTACAAAACCTGTTTGAAATTAAAGATAAAATATGCATCCTTAAGGCAGATTCTGTGGAAATTTTACTTGAAATTTCTTCTAATTCTCCCTTAATGTAATAATCTTCTAATTCCTTTACATCTTCTTTTGTCTTTGCCACCAAAATCCCTTCTCCCCAACTGTCAAATTGAGGTCTTCCAGACCTTCCAAACATTTGTTCAACTTCCAAAACCGGCAAATAAACAGATCCTAATCCTGGATAGTATCTTTTCACATCTCTAACTACTGCTCGGAAATTTGGAAGATTGATACCGTAGGAATTATGAATCACAAATCCATTAGCCCAAAAATTCTCAGTAGTTGTTAAATCGTAAACAATCGATTTTTTAACTTCTTTTATACGCTTAATTTGCTCAAAAGCTAAAGGAGAGTTTGCTATTTTTCTTAAAAAACAAAGCGTTCTTGAATTGGGTAATTTAGAAAAATTATTTAGAATAGTTTTCCTTAAAAGATTTTGTCCCTTAACTAAATAATGCCAGGGGCTCAATTTAACTATCTTTCTGAATTTCCATTGAGATAATTTTGTTTCTTTTAAAATTTTTTTAATAAAAGTGCCAGAATCTGGAATAATATCTTTGCTATAGGTGTTTGATTTTTCTTTAATTAACTTGAGCTTTTCTCTTTTTTTATAATGAAGCAAGGTAAAATTTCTTTTAAAGAGAATTGCGTTTTTTCCAAAAATAGACAATCGATAAGAAGGATTTTTTGATTTTACTAAACGGGTGAGATGTTTTTTTCTTTTTTCGAGGTGGGAATAGATACCAAATCTCATTAAAGCAAGTTGAAGTTGTTGAATCAATTCTTTACTAATCGAAGAAATTTCTATTTTATCTTTACCTATACTTCCATCAGTGTCGATCAAGCCACCGATTACCTCTTTTAAAAGTTCGTTCGAGGAGAGAAAGAAAGGCGTTATTTTGATGATTTTCGCTTTTCTTCCCAATGGAAAATTTAATTTTTCATGTAATATTTCTCCTAAAATTTTTGATTTAAAGGATATTTGTTTCACTCCAGAAAATTTGAGATGGGACCGAATTTTGGTTTGAAGACCAAATTTTCTTAACAGGGTCTGATATTGTTTAAGCCATTTTTCATCTCCGCTTGTAAGAGAGATGAGATAAGTATTCCCTCGATTAAAACTCTTGACTTTTAAAAGATTGCCATCACCTAACAAAATTCCATACAGTCTTGCTAAAAGATTTAAATTCTGAGAAATTTTTATTTTATCCATTTGTTTCCAGCTAGATATATGGATTGTTCTTGAAAGAAATTCAGGTTTTATATCTAAATCTTTAATAAAACTCCGAAAGTATTTAAAAGGCAAGCTCGTTCCTCGATTGAAATAAGTTTCCAATTTTTTTATATTTATTTTGAATTTTCTTGAAATGTTTACTTTTGTCTTATATTTCTTAATTAATTCGTTCAAAACGAATTTTATTAATTTCTTCTCCGCTATCCTGGCGTTACTGGGTAAAATTTCAAGGAAATTGGGAGTTTTGCTTTTTGGTTGTGGAATTTCTTTAGCTACTACGAGATAATCTTTTTTACTCAATTGAGAGGCTGAAATCCATTTGAATTGTCCTCCTTTTAGTGTAAGAAATGGGTGGGTTGAGGTTGTAATTATTTTTTTCCCACTGAATGTTGTTATCTCAATGAGTTTTTCTTTTTTGGATAAAGGTCTAGCAAATTTTTTAAGAACTTTAGCAAATTTAAAAGTGAAATTTTTAAAATTGAAGGTCAAAATTTTTTCACCAATTTTTAGATCTTTAATTTTTTTTAATTCCCCGTTTTGACAATAAACTAAAGTGTCTGGATGTACGCAAAGGGCAGTTGTCGAGGTAATGACTTTTATTAATCCCTTTTTATAAGCCTCTTCGATTAAAACTCTCTGTCCAAACAAAATTCCAGAATGATAGAATGCAACTCCTTTTTCTACACATTTTGCCAATTTTTTGCATTGCTCAGTTGGAATTTCTAATGTAGTTTCAATTTTCTTTGAAATTTCTCTTAGTTTTTCAATTTCTTTTTCTTCCAAAAAGTGAAAAACCAATTTTGAAAGCCTTTCTGCTAAGGCCTCGGCATTCCTTCTTGAAGAAAGGAAAAATATCAATTGCTTTTTCATTAAAAGAGTGTTTTCAACTATTGATTCTTCGAGTCCTAATTCTTGACTCAATTTGTATTCTTTGAAATCAAACAATTTTATTTTTCCTCCAAACAAAATTCCCTTGTAAAGAGGGACTGGCCTAAAATTTGATTTTAAAACTTTTGCTCCCAACCACTCCCCTATTTCATCTGCGTTTTTGATTGTTGCTGAAAATGCCAAAATTTGAGCTTTTGGTAAAATTTCTTTCAAAATCGTTAACAAAATTTCCAAGGTCGGTCCCCTGCTTGGATCGTCCAAAAGATGAATTTCGTCTGCAACAATTAAACCAATTTCTCCTATCCAAGGAGCTTCGTGCCTGATTAAAGAATCGAATTTTTCATTTGAGGCAACTATCCAATCAAATTTTTCAAGCCAAGGATCTGAAGAATCATAATTTCCGACAGAAAGAGCAACTTTGATTCCATATTTTTGATATTTTCTTTTGAAATCCTCGTATTTTTCCCTTGCCAAAGCAACTAAGGGACAAAGATAAACCATCTTTTTTCTTTTATTTAGAGTAACGTTCAATCCTGCCAATTCTGCCAAAAGAGTCTTTCCGCTTGATGTTGGAGAAGAAACAACCAAGCTTTCCCTTTTCAAAATCCCCATTTTTAATGCCCCTTGCTGAACAGGGTTTAACTTTTCAATTTTGTTTTCTAAAATTACTCTCTCAATGATTTCTTTTTCTTCCATTCTTTGATTATAATGATAAAATGAAACTGTTTAAAATCTTTGCAATTTCCATTTTACTTTTCTCCTTTGAAATTGCTCTTGCCAAAGCCCAACAAAAACCAAAAATTTCGCTTTCTTTTCCAGAAAGCTTTAAGGCAAACGAAGAAGTTGAAATTTTTGTTTCAATTTCGAATTTAAAAAATACCTCTTATGATTTAAAAATTTCTATTGAAAAAGATAAGGTATTATCTGAAGTATACGATGAGAAAAACCAAAAATGGAGAGATTCCTTTTATTATCTTAAAAATTTATTTTCGGGTCCTTCTTTTGAGGGAAAATTAAAATTGAGAATGAAAAAAGAATTTTTGTTTTTTGAGGGAGAGGCTGAAGTTGTAATAAAAGTCAGAGAAAGTGGGAAAAGTTCTTATGTTCAAGCCAGAGAGAAAATAAAAATTTTAAAACCTGAAATTGAAAAAGAGAAACCTCAAAAACTTTTGGCAGAGATTCCAAAAGATTCTAAAGAAAAAAATTTGTCCCCAAAACTCATTGCCATTTCAACTGCTTTATTTTCTACTATCTCAATTTTGTTTTTAAAATCAAAATTAAAATCTAACCAATGAAAGATTTGGATATTCAACTCCTTTTTCAAGGTTATTTTTTATAATTTCTTTTACTTGAACAAAAATTTCTCTTAAGACCTCTTCAAATTTTTTCTTTCCGGTTTCAACGCTGTCCATATCTTCTTCTAATTTTTTGGTTGTTTGTTCGTGCAAATATTTACTAAAATTTTGCTGTGAAAACTCAAAAACTTTTCTTCCCAAGACTGTAGAAACTAACATGGATTTTTTCACTTCTTTCACGTATTTTCTTCTTTTTAAAATTTCCAAAATTTTGGCGTAAGTTGAAGGCCTTCCGATTCCTTTTTCTTTCATCATCGAAACGATTTCTGAGTAAGTAAAAGGGTAAAAAACTGGAACTGTTTTCTTTTTACTCTCTAAAATTTTTGTTTTTCCCTCTTTTAAAGCGAGAATGTTTTTTTCTTGCAATTTAAAAATCTTTGAAAATCCTTCTTCTAAAACTTTGTTTACAAATTCAAATTCTTTCTCTTGTCCTCCAGCCAAAATTTTAAATTTTATTTTCTCAACTTTAGAAGGTTTCATTTGACTTGCGATAAATCTCTTGAAAATTAAATCATAAGCTCTCATTTCTCTTTCTGTGAAAGGAACTGGAAATCTCAAAATTTTCAATCCAATTAAATTTCTCAACTTTTGAGAATCGATTGCTTTTGTTGGTCTTATACATTCGTGGGCTCCTTCTGTTTCCCATTTTCTTGCTTTAAACAACTCTTCTCCAAAATTCGAAAAAATGTACTCTTTGGCAATACTAATCCCTGCTGAACTAACAGTAGTGCTTGGAGTTCTATGATAAGTAATTAGTCCGCTTTCAAATAATTTTTGAGCAATTTGCATTGCTTCTCCAGCATCGATTTTCAAAAGGGAAGTTAAAGCAGAAATAAAAGTGTCTGTGGTAAATGGAGGAAGAGGACTTATTTCTTCTTTAAAGGTCTTTACTTTTTTTATCTCAACAAATCCCTCTTTGGAAATTTTTTGATAAGTTCCTTTTTTGGCCCTAAATTGTAATTGAAGGCCATTTTCTAATTTCAAACTTATTAACTCTTCTTTTTCTTTAAGTTTTTTTGTTCTCTCAACAACCCATCCCAAAACTGGAGTTTGAACCCTTCCTGCAGAAAGCCTTTTGTTTTTAAAAACCATCCAAAGTACAGGAGAAATACTAAATCCAATCCATCTATCTTCTATTCTTCTTACCAATTGAGCCTTGACCAAATTCAAATCAAAATCTTCCAAATTTTCCAAAACCCGATGGATTTCTTTCTTTGTGACTTCGTGAAACCTTGCTCTTTTTATGTTTTTGTTGAATGGCTTCAAAAGCAAACACAAGTCAAAAGCAATTCTTTCTCCTTCACTATCAGGATCAGTACCAATGATCACTTCATCCACTAAAGATGCAATCTCTCTTAAAACCTCAATTCTTGGTTTTGAATCAGTAAATTTTTTACTTCCACAAGCACACTCTTTTTCATTCTCTTCAATTTCTTTCCCACAAACTGCGCACTTTCTTATTGGCTCATTGTAGGGAATGAAGGTTTCTTTTACCTCAACCCCAAAAAATCCTTCCTCTTCGCTCAAATCAGTAATATGTCCTTTACTCGAAGTGATTATTAATAGGGAATTTGCCCCAAAAACTTCATTAACGATTAAACCTTCGTATCTTTTCTTTGCCGGCTTTCCAAAAAATCTCGCAATAGTTTTCACTTTAGTTGGTGATTCTACGATGAATAACCTTGTCTTCAAAGCTATTTTTGTTTCTTCCACTCTCAACTTATCTTCAAGAGAGAGCAAAACCTTCTTTCTATCTTCATCAATCTCTTCAATAACTTTTTTCAAATCGATTTCTTTCAAATTTTTCCACTCAATATCTTCAAAATAACTTAAATCCTTTTTCAAAGAATTGAATGCTTTTTTTTCATCTATTATCACAACGCTCAATCCTTTTGTTACACCTCCAATGTACAATCTACTCGTTCTTCCTGAGGCTTGAATGTAAGCTATCGAATCTGGAATCAAAAACGAATACTCCCCTTCTCTTTCGCTAAAGCTTATTGTCGGGGATTCTCTTATTGCTTTTAAAATATCTTCATCTTTCAAAATTTTTTTGAAAAATTCCAATCCACTTAAGGCAACTTTCCTTACAAATTCTAAAAACCCTTCCAAATTTTTATTTTCAGCAAGAGCTTTTCTGACTGCTTCCAGTTGTTCTGTATTCAAGGTTTTTATTTTTATTAAATTTGCAACAAGGAGTTGGTATTCTTTTTTATACTCTTCCTTTATTGCCTGCTGAAGATTGTTCAAAAGCATTAGCCATTTTGTAGGATGGAATTCTTCTATTTTTATTCTCACTACAAATTTTGGAACTCCACCAAAAATCGCATATCTAATTCTTGCAGGCAAATCAATTCCCCTAACTAGAGGGCTTCTCGTTGTCACCATTCCAATTAAAGCATCCAAATTTCCGCTTTTGAAATCTTCAAAGGTTTTTTTATCTGGTTTTAAAAATGCCTTAACTTTTATTCCATTTTCTATCAAAAATTTCTCCAATTCTTCAGCAAACTCAGATTTTTTATCCATTGGGACAAAAATTAAACCTCCAGCTCCCAAAATCTTAACCAAATTTAAAAGCTCTTTTTTAATATCTTTTGTCTCAACAAAGCAATCTAAAATGTTCCTTCCAAACTCAGATTTTAAACCAATCGAAAATCCAAATATTGAATTTAAAATCGAAATTGCCCTTGTCCTTTTTGCCTTTTGAGTCGCTCCACTAACAATGAGTTGGGCTGTAATTTTTTCTTTTGTGTTTGAAATCTCAGAAATTGCATCTTTCAAATTAATCTTTTTTTCAAAAACACCTGTGACAATCTTTTTTATTTTTTCTGGTAACTTCATCATTCTCAAGACAAACCTTATTGCCTTGCTCTTTCTCAAAAAACTATCTACATCGTCGACAAAAACAACATCAACGCTTTGCCTTGCTATTTCTTCTTTTTTCATTATGCTCAAGTGAGTAGTCACAATAATGTCTGCAAAATCAATCTTTGAAATTTCTTCTTTCTTTTCTTTTTGAGAAAGTAAAGAGTGATAACTTGAAATTGTGAGATTGAAGTTTAATTTTTCTGAAAAATCTTTCATTCTTTTTGACACTTCGCTTACTAAAATGCTGGTTGGTAAAATTATCAAGCATCTCTTTTTCAAAAATTTTGCTGAAAACAAACACAAAATTATTTGGATTGTCGTTTTTCCAGAACCTGTCGGAGCAATCAAAGTAAAGCTTTCACCTTTTAAAAATCTTCTTACCCAAAACTTTTGTAAAGCCCACATTTTAGCTTTCACTACTTTTTTGAAAAGCTCTTCAATTTCTTCTATTCTTTTGTTTCTTTCTTCAACTTCCAATAAAGGACCAAATTTTAATTTTCCTTTTTCATTTGGCAAACAATTTTCACAAGGCAAACCCTTACTCAGCCTTTCTGAGCTAATATTTCCCCCACAATTTGGACAAAGGTTTTTATAGACAAGTTTTAACTCCATGTTTTTTTATTTTAAATGAATTAAACATTTTATCCAAAAAAAATTGCCCAGTGATGGGCGTTTTGGGTTAATAAGAAAGTAAAAAAATTTTTTAAATTAATATTCCAATTTTATTCCAAGCTTTTCAGCAATCTGTTTTATCCATTTCTCATGCCTATCAACTTTGTGAGCTAACATCACCATTTCCTGACGATAATTTTCGCCTTGTTTCATATAAGCATCTATTGCATCGAGAAGTTTGTCAATTTCTACTTTTGTTGCCATTCTCTCTTTAATATCACCTACCTCTCCTCGAAGTTGAGCTATCTCTTCACTTAATTTTGTGAATTTTTGATCTAAATATTCGATTAACTCACTGAAATCTTTATTCATCACTTTTATTATATTTTTATCAAAATATCATGTCAAATTTTGCTCCGCTTGATGGATGATTTTAGAACTTGGTTGATGAATTCAATATAAAATAATTTCGGTGATTATTAACGCCTGCTTGACATTTCGGATATATTCCCTTCCTCTACTAGCTATTTATCAAAAGGAGGGGGTGGTAAACTCGGAAAGTTTTAAAAGTTATTTATAGGTAATCCTATACAAAATTTGGATTTAGACACTCTTTCCCTTCGCTTTGATTTTGAAAAATATTACTTTATTGTCGCACAAAGTTTTGGGGAAAATACTAAAATGAGACTTTTTGGGTGCATTGGTAATCATAATAATAATTCCAACCATCAAAGAAATATCCTGGACGATAAATAGATTTGGAACATCCTGGGACTACTCTTTGGGTACAACTACTATCCCAATAATGATCGTAACCATCCCAATATCTGTCGTAATAAATTGAAGAGGGTCTACATATTCTTGCTTTTTGGATACATCGAGAGTCATAATAATAATCAATACCATCAAAGAAATACCCTGGATAATAAGTGGATTTAGAACAACCTTTTACCACTAATTGAGAACAGCTACTATCCCAATAAAAGTCTAATGTTTGAGGATTAACATAAAACTCTTTGTAGGGTACACAATAAGCTAGATAATTACATTGACTATCAGAATAAAAGTTTTTTCCATCAGAATAATATCCTGGAAAATCTTTGACAGCATAACAAGGTTTTTTATATTGGGGTGAAACAGTTATTTTTTCTCCAGAGGGAATTTTTATTAAAGTTGCAGTTGTATATTTATATTTGTCAGGTATTTCTCCTGAAAACCATCCCTCTCCTGTAGTTTCTGTATAGTAATAACATCTATCACCAACTTTATAATATGTCCCTGGCATTTCACAATCAAACCAAATTCCTACTGCCATATGGTCTGGTAAGATAACAAGAACACTATCTATATTCATGGCGTTAAGAATAGAAGCTGCTAAATAACTCATATCTTCACAATCACCATTTTTCTCAAAAAAAGTTTCAACGGGATATTTGGGATATTCATCATAACCAGTATATACATCGTCTAAATAAGATAGACTTTGAACAAAGGCTACAACTAAAGCACTTTTACTCAGATTATTTTTAATAGCGGCTTCGGAAATCTTTTTAGCTACTTCTTTTATAAAGGGATCGTTAGAGGTAATATATTCTAAACTAAGAGGAGGAGATCGGGGTTTAGCTTTATAATATTCATACCAATCTTCATGAATATTAGCCGTCCAAGTCCAGTTATAGCCGCCATAACTCCAAGCAAATGTCTGAGCTTGATATCTTCCACCACCAGCTGGATGTAGATCCAAATTATCTGGAATTCCATCAAAATCAGAATCTTTATTCCAATCAGAAGTTCCTAATTTTAATTCTTCTCTATAAGTTAAGCCGTCGCCATCGTTGTCAGCGTTCATCATTCTTTCTTCTACCTCTTTGCTTATTAATTGTTGTTCTTTTAATTTCTTTTCAAATTCTTCTTGTTTTGCTTTTTCCTCCGCCTTTTTTCTCGCTATTTGCTCTTCTGAGAGTTTTTCTTCTAGTATTTTTCTCTTTGCTTCTTCTATCTTAGTTTGAGCTTTTTGATAATAAAAAGAGTTTTCGGGAAGCTCTGATAATAAATCTATAGAACCCTGTAAGTCGCCTTCGTTAAGTTTATTAACTCCTTCATCATATTTTGTTTTATCTGTAAGGAGTTTTTTGTTTTCGTCTAACTTAGTGTTTATTGTTTGTTTAAGCATTATCTTACCGAGTAATCTGTTTTGAGCAATTTCTAATTTTTCAATTGCCTCTTCGTATTTTTCTTCTCTTGCTAACTGCTCGGCCTCTTTTATGATTTTGGAGGTTTTAAAATATTCAAATCCGCCATAACCTCCTATTGAGATTACTGCAAAAGATACAATAACCGCTATCAATATTGGAATTTGGATAAAAGCTTTTTGTTTTTGATTTTTTTCTTTCATGAAATAGTTTAAAGGCTCACAGCTTTATGTTTCTTTCAGCCTTTCTATTTTTATGATATCTATTTTTCTGAAAAGCTTAAAGAAATAAAAAAATTGCCCAGCACTGGGCGTTTTGGTTAAGTATTTAAACGTATTTGCTCGATCACCCACTTATTTTTATTTCTTTTTTCTTCGTAATTGCCATTCTTTCATTCCGATTATAACTAAACTTACCAAGGATAGAATGGTTAGGGTCATTAACAAAGGAGATTTAGTAAATTCCTTCCAAGCCATGGCCAAAGTAGCTAATAAACTTTGCTGAGGTATTTCGGGCAAAATAATTTTTTGAAAAGTTCCTTTTTCTGGTTTTTCAACTTTTTCATTTTCAGTAGCTTGTTCTAATTCAGTTCCTGTTGTTTGCTCTACTGGTGTTTCCTCTTCAATTTTTTCTTCTTCAGCTGGATACCTTGGAATACAACTTGAATCTTCTATACATTTATACTGGGTTTCAATGTCGCATCCAGACGGTGTACAAGTTCTGGTACGAATTTGAAGGCGTTGAGTTGAAGAGCAAGTTCCTTCTCCGCAGTTTTTATTTCGCCAATCACTCCATTCTCCACAAGAACAAGGAGAAACCAAAGTATAATTTCCACCAGCAAAATTTGAAGAAATTGATTTTCCCTCTCCTATAATGTCGACTTCGGTAAAATTCAAAATTCCCAAACCTAATGCTTCTCCTTTTAGGGTTACAGTGAATAATAGAGTATCATTAGTAGTACATCCTGGGATTCCCAAAAGAAAATAAGGGTTTTCGCAAGAAGGAGAAGTTTGCGCAATGATATTTTTTCCTAAAGTAATTTTTTGGCAAAAAATTTTTTCAAAGACAATTTTTCCCTCAACTGCACAAATTTTTCTTTCATTTGGATCTATTCTTACTTCTATTTCGAAAGGTTCGTTCACTAATTTGTTTAAATTAGATGGTAAAACATAAAGTAGGGGGTTTTCTGCATTGACTAAATCAACAAACCAAAAACTAGAAATTAAAATTAATATTACTTTTAAATTTTTAAATTCCATCCTCATTTTATTCTAGAGTCCAGTATAGCATCAATAAAGCAAAATCATATTTGTCGACTTTGGCATCACCATTTAAATCGTAAGGGTTAGCACCTTTCCTTTCCCAATTAGCCATCATCAAACCTAAATCGTATTTATCAACCTTTCCATCGCCGTTAAAATCCCCGTTTTTTATTGGAATTGAAGGAAAAATCATTCTTTCTCGATATATTCTCCAAGTATAACTGGTTGGAGCTGTCTGCCAATTCCCAATCGCATCTCTTCCTAAAACATAGAGCGTGTGATAACCTAAAGATAATTCGCTAAATTCTATTGGAATGGTTACAGGTAATTCTTCACTCCAATCTCCATTGTCTAATTTGTATTTATAAAATGCCACATCCTCTCCTCCAATCATTATTTTTGCGGAAGTTGATTTTGTGTTTTTTGGAGGTAAATTCAAAAGTGTTAATGGATAAGGAGGGGGAGTCCAGTCGATTAAAATTGAACTACTCGTACTCACAAAATTTCCAGCTCCATCTTTTACCCATCCATAAAGAGTTTTAATCCCCTCTCGTTGAAGATCATATTCAATTGGGGTCGGAAATTGATCAAATAGCCATCGAGGATCATCGAAAGAAGGAGGATTAGGATCCTCGCTGACTAAATACCAACAATTTCCTGAATTGTCATAGGCATCGAAACTAAGAACTGAAATTTTAGAAGGGTTTGAGATATCGAAAAAAACAATGAAGTTGTCGATAATTGGAGGCTCAATTTTGTCTAATGCTCTGAACAAATTAATTCTTTTCCCAGTAGCAGTTTTATTTTCCAAAAAAGTCAAAGAATCTCCAGTGTTTAAAATAATTTCTTTTACTTCAGAAAAGGTTAATTCTGGTTTTATTCCCCAAATTAAACTTGCCAAACCCGAAACAAAAGAAGCAGAAATTGACGTTCCATCTAAAAATTCATAATTTTCATTAGAACCATCGTCTACAATAAAAATTTTAATATCATCAATCCAAATAATATCGCCATTCTGGACACATCCCTCGAATCTGAAATTAAATAGATCTTCCCAAAAATCAGGAGGAATTTTTATTTTGATTTTCTTCCATTCTTCATTATCCAAATCGTCTCTTGAAATTTTTAAAATTTCAGTAAAATTTTCTTCGTTTTGACTGAAACTCAATTTTAAATACGTCGAACTTGAATTTGTCTCAAATTTAGTCAAAAAATTAAAATAAACCCCTTCAATCTCCTCAAGATTATCAAAAATTAGAGGATTTTTTAATTGAAAATTAAAGCAAGGTTCATTTTCTTTTACATCGGTTTTTAATGCTAAAGTATTTTCATTTTCCCTGGTTGTGGAAGTAACAACTACTCCGGTGGCATTAAATTTTTCAAAAAAATCAGTATTTTCAAAATTTTCAAAAAAAACTTCCAAAAAAGAAGGAAAAACACTATAAATATTTACTCCAGGTGCCCCAATATCAACAGAATTTTTTCCATAATTTGAGAACCTAGCCAATTGATCATTTTGATTAGTGGCTGTTACGCAAATAATGTTTTCCAATTCATAAGCACAAGGATAAATTGGACTTTGATCAATATCAATTCCATCGTTCCCAGCTGAAGTAATAAAAAGTCCGCCAGCCTCTTTGAAATAGTAAATTGCTTCTTTTTCTAATTGACTTTCTCCTTTTCCTCCAAAACTTGCGTTAATAATTTTGGCTCCGTTGTTTTTTGCAAAGAAAATTGCTCGCACTATATCCACAACAGAAAAACCACTTTCATCTCCTACTCTCAAAGCCATCATTTTCACATTAGGCGCTACTCCTAAGATTCCTTTTCTATTCCCTTTAATTGCCCCAATAACTCCTGCCAAATGCGTCCCGTGACCAACACTATCTAAAGGAGAATTATCTTTATCTTTAAAATCAAATCCAGTAATTTCATCTCCACTTTTTTGATTTCCTTCTTCGTCTATCCAATTATTTACTCTCCACATTTTTTCATCAAGATCTGGGTGATTGTAAGCAACTCCAGTATCAATAATCGCGACAATTACTTCGTTCTCAATATTTTCTAACATTTCCCTCGCTTCAGAAAAATCAATGTCTGCATCTTCAGTTCCTGAAATTCCATTAACCCCTTGACCAAAATTTTCCAACGCCCAGAGAAGGTTTTTATGAGGATCATCGGTATTAATTTCTAAAGGATATCTTAAATAATTCGGTTCGACATACTCTATAATATTTTCAGCGTTATTTTCAGGATTCTTTTTAATTTCTTCTATTTTTTCTTCAATGGATTTTTGATCTAAAATTTTAAAAACTACTACATTTAGCCAATTTAGAGTTTCTTTTGTTTGTAACGAAAATTGATTTTCAAAATCATTTAGGCCTATTTCGTTTTTTTTAAACTTTACAATTATTTCTCCCTCAACGTATTCTTGAGTTTCAGCTAAAACAAAAGAATTGAAAATAAAAACATGGATAAAACAAAAAATAAGAATTAGCTGAAGGTTTATTTCTTTCATTTTCTTATATTTAATCAAATTATTTGTTTTTTGTCAATAGTAAATTTTTTATTATTTAATTATATTCTTCCATTTAATTTTTCAACGAATAAAAATATGAAAAAATACTATACTTTAGTTTAATAAATTACGAAAAACGCACCCCTTAATAACAGAAAAAATAGTTTCAGAGAATTATTGAATAATTTTAGATTTCTTCTTTTGAGAACTTTAAAAAATTTTCTTTAAAGCGCAACTGATTCGATTAAATTTCTAAAAGAGTTAAGTAGTAAGTTATTCATTAAAAAAATTAGTTTTTTGGAAAAATAAAAAACATTTTAAAGCGCGATTAACATTTTTTAAAAAGTAAATTGAAAGTACTCCGCTTGATGGATGATTTTAGAACTTGTTTGATGAATTTAAGATAACACGAAAACGAAACGAAAATCAAGAGGGTTCAAATCATTAAGCGCCAGAATCTAAGCTTTTAGTAACTTCCTAAAAATATAGCGTAAAATAAAAAAGCACGATAATACATAAAACAAAAAAATGTCCAGCGATGGGTGAATTTAACTTAGTTTCAATGAATCTTTTAGTAATAATTTTAGAGTTCTTTATTGCAATTTTTTCATTGATAATTTTTGTTTCTCTTGGAGAAACAAAAGGGCCATGAACCAGAACAAAGCACGGTTCATGGCCATGTACCGTGTTTGCAAAGCAAACTCTGGTACATGGCTCCGCGGGCAGGTCTCGAACCTGCAACCCTCCGGTTAACAGCCGGGCGCTCTACCAATTGAGCTACCGCGGAATGTAATTTAATTTTACCAAAAGTAAATTATTCTTTCAATTTTTGAATTTCTTTGTGTTCTCTTAATTTCTCTAATGCTTTTGCTTCAATTTGTCTTATTCTTTCTCTAGTCACCCCAAATTCCTTTCCAACTTCTTCTAAAGTGTGAGTGACTCCGTCTTTCAAACCAAATCTCATTTCCAAAATTTTTCTTTCCCTTGGAGTTAAATCAACCAAGATTTCTTTTAATCTTTCCTTCAATAATGTTCTTGCTGCCTCAACAGATGGTAAAGGAATTTTTTCATCCTTGATGAATTCTGATAATGTATCTTCCTCATCTTCCCCAACTGGAGTTTCCAAAGAAACTGTTCCTTGCGAAATTTTTATTAAATGATGGACTTTATCAACCTCAATTCCCATCTCTGCTGCGATTTCTTCTGGTAAAGGTTCCCTGCCAAGGTCTTGCAATAACCTTCTCTTTACTTGATTGAACTTTGTTAACAACTCAACCATGTGAACTGGAATTCTAATTGTCCTTGCCTGGTCTGCTAAAGCTCTTGTTATTGCTTGTCTTATCCACCAGGTTGCATAGGTTGAAAATTTATATCCTTTTCTCCAATCAAATTTTTCAACCGCTCTAAATAACCCAATGTTTCCTTCTTGAATTAAATCTAAAAGGGTCATGTGGGGAGATTTGCCAACATATTTTTTGGCAATCGAAACAACGAGTCTTAAATTTGCTTTTATCAATTTCTCTCTGGCAACCCGGTCCCCTTTTTCAATTCTTTTTGCAAGCTCTTTTTCTTCTTCAGCCGTCAAGGTAGGAGTTTCGCCAATTTCTTTCAAATACATTTGGACTGGGTCGATTCTTGCTTCAGGGATCAACTCTTCTTCCTCTTCTTCTGGCATCAAAAATCCTCTATGTTCTCTAACCTCTATTCCTTCCTTTTCTAAAGTTTCATAAAGCCTTTCTAGCCCTTCAATATCTTCTTCGACTTCTGGGAAAAAATACAAAATTTCTGAAAAAGTAACAAAACCTCTCTCTTTTCCTTTTTGAATCAATTGAGAGAGTTTGTCTTCAACAAAAACCTCTTTCTTTTTCTCCTTTCTTTTTATCCTTTTCCTTTCTTTTTTTTGTTTTTTTGTTTTTTTCTTTTTTGTTTTCTTTTTCTTCATAATTTACTCAAATTTTTTGAAATTTGACTGATTTTTTCTATTAAAGCCTTAATTCTTTTCTCGTCTTTTTCTTCTTCGGCTTTTTTTAATTCTTTTGATGCTTTTTCAAGTTCTTTTTTTAATTTAATCAATTTAATTTCTCTTAAACAAAATTTTATTTCAGGAATTACTTTTTCTTTTTCAATTTCTTCAACCTCTGCTCTTAAGGAAAGAATGTCAAAATATTCTTTTGTTTCAAGAGAGAGTTCTTTATTTTTTATCTTCAGACTTTCCAAAACTTCTCTCCCTTTTTGACTAAAAAAAGAGAAAGAGTTTTCATCAATCAAATTTAAATTATCTGGAAATTTTAAAATTAAGGTCAAAAGTCTTTCTTCCAAAACTTCTTCTCTGGATCTTTGTAAAATTTTTTCTTCTTCTCTTTCCAGTCCAATTCCTCTCTCTTCCAACTTCAATTTTTCCAACTCCTCCCAAATACTTTCTTCTCTTGTATCCAATTCCTTTGCTAATTTTGAAACCCAGAAAGATTGCTCAACTTTGTTTTCAACTCTTTTTATCACTGGCAACAAAACCTTTAGAATTTCTCTTTTTCCCTCCAATGTGTTTTTATCAAAATTTGAAAATGCGCTTTGAAAATAAAAATCCAAAATTGCAATGGCGTTCAATACTATTTTTTCAAATTCTTTTGGGTCTTTTGAAATTATATCCGCGGGATCTTTTTCTTTTGGTAAAATCAAAACTTTAATGTTAAACCCTGCTTCTTGAGCCAAATCTATTCCCCTCTTTGTCGCAAAATCCCCCGCAATGTCCATGTCAAAAGCTAAATACAAATTATCTGAATATCTTTTCAAAATTGCCAATTGGTATTGAGTTAAAGCAGTCCCAGAAACAGAAACTGTGTTTTCAAAACCTGCTTGGTGAGCTAAAATCGTGTCAGTGTAACCCTCAACCAAAATACAAAAGTTTTTCTTTCTAATTTCAACTTTTGCCTTGTCTAAACCATAAAGAACTTTGCTTTTATCGTAAATTAAAGTGTTTGGAGTGTTAATATACTTTGCGCCTTGTTCTTTTTTGAAAATTCTTCCCCCAAAACCAATTACTTGAGAATTGATATCAAAAATTGGAAAAATTATTCTTCCCCTAAACCTATCGAAATACTCGTGAGTTTCTGATTTAATAACAAGACCTGCCTTCTCAATTTCATCTCTTTTATACCCTTTCTTTGACAAAAAATCAACTAATGACCTTTTTGTCTCTGGTGCCCAACCGACTCGCCATTTCTTGATTGATTCTTCGCTTATTCCCCTCTCCACTAGATATTTAACAACTTCTTTTCCTGTTTTTCCCTCCAATTGTTTTTCAAAAAATTTACAAGCTAATTCGCAAATTTCATACAATCTTTGCCTTTCTGTTTTTAATTTCTGATACTCTGGAGAAACTGGTTTCAATTCAACTCCCGCTCTTTTTGCTAAAATTCTTAATGCATCTCCAAACTCAATTCCTTCAATTTCCATTACGAATTTGAAAACATCTCCTGATTTTCCACAACCAAAACAATGCCAAATTTGTCTTGTGGGAGAGACGAAAAATGAGGGAGTTTTTTCTGAGTGGAAGGGACAAAGAGTTCTATAGTTTGCTCCGCACTTTTTTAATGGTAAATAGGAAGAAATCACCTCGACAATATCTAGTCGAGATTTTATTTCTTCGATTGGAGATCTCTCCATCAATTTATGCTATAATAAACTAAAAGTTTTTTCAATTATGAGAATAGCGCAGGTTGCACCCTTGTGGATTTCCGTTCCTCCAAAAACTTACGGAGGAACTGAATTAGTAATTGCCTGGCTTTGCGATGAACTAGTGAGAAGGGGGCATGAGGTTTGGTTGTTTGCTGGAGGAGATTCAAAAACGAAAGCAAAATTGGTTCCTGTTTGGCCATGTTCTTTGTGGAATGCAAATTTGAGAACTCCTCATGCTGTTTTTTCTTTGCTTTACCAAAAACTGATTGAAATGCAGGACAATTTCGATATCATCCACGATCACTGCGAATGGTACACTTGCCCTTATTCAAAATTTTTAAAACCTCCGATCGTTACAACCTTGCACCATCCCCTAACTGAAGAGGCAATTACTCTTTACAAAAAATTCCCAAACATTAATTTTGTCGCAATCTCAAAAGATCAAATGAAAAGAGCTGCTGGAATAAACGTTGTCAAAACAATCTATCATGGTCTCCCTCTAGAAAAATATCCATTTTCTGAAAAACCGAAAGATTATTTACTTTGGCTATCAAGAATTGGACCTGATAAAGGAATTGCAGAGGCAATCGATATTGCAAAACTTGCAGGAGAAAAATTAATAATTTCTGGTCCGATTTTGCCACAGTACGCAGATTACTTTGAATTTAGAATAAAACCACTAATAGATGGAAAAAAAATTCAATTTGTCGGAGCTGCAGATTTCAAAAAGAAAATTCAACTTTTACAAGGAGCAAAAGCATTTTTATTTCCAGTAAAAAGACCAGAGCCATTTGGTTTAGTTGTTATTGAAGCCATGGCCTGCGGAACTCCAGTGATTGCTTTCAAACAAGGCTCAATGCCAGAATTGATGAATGATGGTGAAACTGGCTTCTTGGTCAATTCTATAGAAGAAGCAGTTTTAGCATTGAAAAAAATTGAGAAAATAAAGAGAGAAAATTGTAGAAAGTGGATAGAAGAAAATTTTAGCTTGAGAAGGATGGTTAATAGATACGAAAAGCTTTATAAAAAAATAATAAAGAAGGCAAAAAATGAAAAAACTTAAAATTGCCCAAATAGCTCCAATTTGGTATCCTGTCCCCCCTAAAAAGTATGGGGGGATCGAAAGAATCGTCTATTATTTGACAGAGGGGTTAAAAAAATTGGGACATAAAGTTTCCCTTTTTACCACTAAAAATTCAAAGGTTTCTGTAAAAATTATCGGGTGGAGAAAGAGAGCTTTGGCACAAGATAAAATTCCCTGGTCAGATTACTTTTTAGAATTAGAACACCTTGCTTTTTCTTTTTCAAATTTGAAAAATTTTGATATCGTCCACTGCCATACCGGACCAAAAACTTTTTTCTTTTTAAATTTTGTCAAAATTCCGACAATTTTCACTTTTCACAATCCAATAAAAATTGAAAAGAAAACTCCCCTCTTTGAAATTGCAAAAAGATATAAAGAGAAAATTAATGCAGTTTTTTTATCGAAGGCTCACAAAAAATTTTGTAGTTTTTCTTTCAAAAGAAATTTTGTCGTTTATAATGGAGTGGATTTGAAACTTTTTGAATTTTCAAACAAACCAAAAGATTACTTTTTGTGGGTGGGAAGGGTTGAGCCTTATAAAGGAATTGAAAACGCAATTTATGTCGCAAAAAAAACAAAAATAAAATTGTTGCTGATTGGAAAAGTTGATCCTGAAAGAATGAATTATTTCAAAGAAAAAATAGAGCCAAATTTAAACGAAAGAATCCAATATTTAGGAGAGGTTTCGCAAAAAGAATTGATTAAAATTTATCAGGGTGCGATTGCAACTTTATATCCAATTGAGTGGGAAGAACCTTTTGGTCTAGTCATGGCAGAATCGATGGCTTGCGGAACTCCAGTGATTGCTTTTAATTTTGGATCCGCAAAAGAAGTAATTAAAGACGGGAAAACTGGCTTTGTAGTTCCTTTTTTGAACAAAAAGGGAGAAAAGAATTTTGAGGGATTGATCGAGGCGATAGACAGAATCAAAGAAATTAAAAGGAAAGATTGTAGAGAGTGGGTTGAAAAAAATTTTTCAATTGAAAAAATGGTAAAAAATTATGAAAAAATTTATTATCAGATCTTATAAATTTTGTTTTGTTTCGAGAGGACCAGGGGAAACAGGACAAGCAAGAGCTTTGGCAAAATTTTTATCAAAAAAAGGAGGAAAAATTTTGTTTTGTCTGCATCAAGAGAAAAATTTATTTTTCCTTGAAGATGATAAAGAATTTGAAATATTTTTAACCCCGACCCCAGAGAAATTAAAAGAAATTGTTGAAAAAAAGAATCCAGATTTTTTACTCTTGTTCAATTCGAAAATGTGGAATGATAATTTTAAAAAAGAATGCCCCTTTAAAAGACCAAAATTTGTTTTTTGTTTTGATTCGAATTGGCTCTTCAATCAAAAAAAATACCCTTTGTACGATTTTGTAAGATGGGCAGATAAATATTTTGTTTTGTTTCCAGAAAGAATTTTCAAACTCGGATTGAAAGAATTTGGGGGGGATTTTGAAATCGAAAAAGAGATGAAAGAAAAGTTAATTCCGATCGGTTTCATTCCTTCTTATTTGTCACTTAAAAAAGGAAGGAGAGAAAAAATAAGAAAAGAGCTGGGAATTAAGAAGGGAGAAAAGTTGATTTTTTCTTATTTTTCTGGTTTTGGCGCAGGATATCGAGATTGGGCATTAAGAAATTTTATCAAGGCAGTCGATCGTTTAGTTGAGAAAGAAATAAAACTCAAGGCCGTTTACATTGGACCAAAAATTGAAGTTCAAAAAAAATGGCTAATTACCATAGAGAAAATTTCATCAAAAAAATATTTTGAAATTTTAGCCTCTTCTGATTTGGTTTTTATGCATCAGGGAATGGTTACTTTAGCTCAAGCAATTTCTTGTCAAATTCCTGTAATCTGCAATGTTTCAATTTTAAAAAAAGAATTACCAAAGCTTCATTTTTGGGAGGTTTCTCCTTTTAAAAGAATAGGGGTTTGTGAAATGTTTACAAAGACGACAAAAATTGAAAAAATTTCAAAAAGAATTGAGGAGTTTTTATTTAATAAAAAAGAAATCAAAAAAATGAAAAAAAAGCAAAAAGAGGTTTTTGAAAGAGGAGAGGAAAAATTTTTTGGAGAATTACAAAAAATATGCGAAAGTTGAGAATTGGACAAATTTCTCCTTTAAATTTGCCCGTTCCACCAAAAAAATACGGAGGGACAGAAAGGGTTATTTTTTGGCTTTGCGAAGATTTGAAAAAAATGGGACATGAAGTTTTTCTTTTTGGAACTGGAGATTCAAAAGTTTCTTGCAAATTAATCCCAATAATTGAAAAGGCGCTCTGGGTAAATAAAAAAATTAAAGATCATGCTCCTTATTATGCCTTGGAAATGATAACAATTTCAAAAATGGCAGAAAAATTAAAATTAGATATTTTGCACGACCATTTAGGCCCCTGGAGTTTAACTTTATATGGTCAATTGAAAATTCCGATCATCCATACTTTGCATGTACCCTTTAAAGGAAAAGATAGAATTTGGGTCTATAAAAAATTGAATGCCAAATTGGTTTCCATTTCTTTTGCCCAAAGAAAACCCGCTCCTAATTTAAACTATGTCGCTAACGTTTATAACGGAATTGACATTTCAAGTTTTCCTTTTAACAAAAAACCGAAAAATTATTTCATTTGGGTTGGGGAATTATCACAAAGGAAGGGGATTTTAGAGGTAATCCAAATTGCGAAAAAGGCAAAAATTACGCTTTACATTGGAGGAAGAATTCCTCCCCCACAACAAAGAGAGGATCATCAATTCTTTAAAAAATTCATTGAGAAAAAGTTAAATAAGGGAAAAATTAGGTATTTGGGAGAACTTTCTGGAAAAAAACTTTCTTTTTATTACAGAAACGCAATCGCATTTTTGTATCCTTTGCAGTGGGAAGAACCTTTTGGTTTGACGATGGTAGAATCTATGGCTTCTGGAACCCCAGTAATTGCTTTTGCGAGAGGTTCTGTTCCAGAAGTAGTGAAGGATAGAGGAACTGGTTTTGTAATTAAACCTTACAAAAAAAGGAAACAAAATTTTGATGACTTCATTTCTGCAATCGAAAATATTTCAGCCATCAAAAGAGAAAATTGCAGAGAGTGGGTTGAGAAAAACTTCACAAAAGAAAAAATGGCAAAGGAATATGAAAGAGTGTATTACAGGATATTAAATGGTTAAACTAATCCCGAAAATAACAGAAAAAATAAATGAGGTTTTAAAAAAGGAAGAACTCACCCCCTTGGAAACTCCAGAAAGATTTTTAAAAAGAACCCATGGAAGAAAGCATAGATATTCAACCGTTTGTCAAGATAAAAAGGGAAGAAGGTTTATTTTTTATGCTAGATTACATGATTCTCCGTTTGAAAAAGAAAGAATGACAACAGAAGTGAAGCTGGCCAAAGTTTTAATGAAAAAAAGATATGATCTTTTTCCCAGATATTTCAAGGGCGAAATAAAAAAAGATTTTGAGTGGATTTTAAGGGAGTATTTTGATGAAGATCCTCTTGAAGATAGAAAGAATATCGAAAGACTAAAACGGAAAATTTCTCAGGAGGAAATTTTAAGAATTTGCAAAGCCCTTTTGAAGTTTCAAAAAATTAAAATTATCAATTTTCCTTTCTTGAAAAAATTCGATTTAAAAAAATATCTCCAATTACCAGAGCAAATAGAAAAAGAAAAAATATTTTCAGGGGAAAGATTGAGAAAGCTTGAAGAATTTTTGAAAAAGAATTTCAAAATTTTGAAAAAAGAAAACGAATACTTTTGTCATGGAGATTTGCAAATTGGCAACATAATTTTATTTGATAAAAAGATAAAGATAATTGACTTGGAAAGTGCGCAAATTTCAAACTTTGCTTTCGACGTTTGCTTTCTTTGGGGAAGACTTTGGAGAGAGAGAAAAGTTGCAAGGAAAATTTTGGACAATTTTTATAAAATTTTGCCAAGGAATAAAAAGGAAACATTTGAAGTTCTTTTCAGATTAAATTCACTTTTTGTTGGGTTTCATTCTTTTGTGCAAAAACCAAAAGAATACGATAAAAAAACAATTCAAGAAAGGAAAAGATTTTTCTTGAATGTTTTAAGAAAATCTCTTGAGTCTTTAGAGGAATTAAAAAAATTATGAAAATAGCCATAATCTCAGACACTCATGATAATTTGGAAAATTTAAAAAAATTTTTTGATTTTATAAAAAAAGAAAAAATAACCACCTTAATTCACTGTGGTGATGTATGTAGCGGAGAAACTTTAAAGAAAATAGAAAAAAATTTTGAAAAGATTTACCTTTGTTTTGGAAATGCTGATATAAAAGATTCGCTTTTAAAAGAGGCAAAAAAAACAAAGATTTTTGAAAATGAAGGAGAAATTGAAATTGAAGGATTGAAAATTGGATTTTGCCATATCTTTAATTTAAAAGAAAAAAATTTAGACGATTTTGACTTTTACTTTTTTGGACACTCTCATTGGCCGTTTCTAAAAAAAGAAAAAAAATGTTTTTTGGCAAATCCTGGAAATTTAGCAGGGCTTTTTTATAAAGCAACTTTTGCAATTTTGGACACAAAAACAAAAAAATTAAAATTGAAAATTTTAGAGAAAATCAAATAAAGCTCCCAAGCTCCAAGCCTGAAGATAACAAGGAGGTGTTGGTAAATCAACGGTAATTTTTCCATCAACTACGCCATAATATTCTGGCAAATATCCTAATTCTTTATAAGCTCTCAAAATAGCTTTTCTTATTTTTTGATATTCCTTTTGGTATCCCAATTTCAAAAGTCCTTGAGCAATAATCCAATTGTCGTGGGGCCAAACAGAACCTAAATGATAAGATTTTGGATCAAAGTCTTCTTCGAGGGCTGAATGGGTTCTTATTCCATAAGGAGTAAACATATCTTTTGCAAAAAGTCTTTTTACCACCAATTCAATTTTCTCTTTCTCTCTGATTATTCCAGTAAAAAGCAGATGTCCCGGGTTTGAAGTAATTGCTTTTCTTTGTTGTTTTTTTCCGTCTAAGGCCAAGGCAAAATATTTTTTATCTTCCATCCAAAATTTTTCATTAAATTTTTTCTTTAATTGCCAAGCTCTCTCTTCAAGTTTATCTACTAAATCCCAATCTTTCTTTTCTTCTGCTAAATTTGCAATTTCTCTCAAAGCTAAATACTGATAACCTTGAACCTCAACTAAAGCAACTGGAGGGTCAATTTTTAAGTGATCCTCAAAAGAATCTTTCCATCCTTGATGAAATAATCCGTTTTCGCTTTTCCTCTGATACTCAATGAATAAATCTTTGTCTTTGTCTCCATATTCTTCTATCCAGTGAATTGCTCTCAAAATATTTTCCCAATGAGAATTCAAAAATTTTTTATCCTTTGTTTTTTGATAGTAAAAAGAAAACAAAACTAAAAAAAGTAAAGTTGAATCAACGGAGCCATAATAAGGAAATGGAAAATGGTATTGAGGGTGCGATTTAAACTTAAAATCGAACTCATGCAAGATTTTTCCTGGTTCCTCTTCTCTTTCTCCATTGATTACTTTTCCTTGATACTGAGATAAAATTTCTAAAGTTGCTTTTGCAACTCCTGGCCTCTCATTTAAGAATTGCCAAGCAACAATAATTGAATCTCTTCCAAAAAGCCTATTAAACCTCGGCAATCCCGCTTTAAAAAACCCTCTCCTATCTTTGAGCTTTGTTAATTCCAAAAGGATTTTTTGTTTTAGAATTTTTCTTTGAAAGTAATCAAAGAACATTTATTTTGCAAAATTGAGAGAGAAGCTTGATTGCTTTTTTTAAATTTTTCTCCTCAACGAAAAGATAATTTGTTTGATAGGTGGAGATATTAAAAATTGGGATTTGATTTTCTGCCAAGGGTCTTGCTAAAGCCTCAATGATCCCAACTGCAAAGATTCCCTCAACAATTCCCTCAACTCTAAAAGCTCTCCAATTTGGTTCGTTCAAAACTCCAGGAGGAATTTTCTCTTGAGGAAAAACTATCGAAAGCTCTTGATCAGTTTTGGTAATAGAAAAAAACTCTCCTTCGAGAGCCCATTTTGGAATGGGAGTTTTCTTTTCAAAGTGACAAATTCCAAATTTCTGATCCAAAAGAGAAAGTGTAATCTTTTTTTTCATTTTATTCCTCAATTTTCTCTTTCAAAATTATTTCTGGATTCTTTTTTGCCTCCTCTAAATTCTTCATGAGATTATCAAACATTTCGTCAAATTCAATAGGTTCCCTCTTTCTTTTATAGGGATTAGCAAAAGACAAAATCTGTTGATAAACGAAGGGGTGCCATTTTTCCATTTCTTTTAATTTTTGAGCAATCTCTGTGATCAGAGAATTTACCTGGCGAACTCTCTCTGACCTTCTTTCTCTTTCTTTGAAAGCTTTCTCAAGGGGCATTTCTAAAAAGAAATCACATTTTTTCATAATCGATTCTAACATTCCGCCTCTCATCCTTTCCTCTTTTTCATATCCGATTCCTAATGTCACATAGTAGGCCTGTTCTATCGAATCTGTCAAAACAGGCTCTGTTTCTAAAAGCTGAGAGTTTTGCCTTAGGTATTGTCTGTAAATGTTTAGAGCAACATAAGATTTCTCTCTGATGTTGAGTTCTTTCTCGATGTTAAAGTTCATCATTAAATTTGCCAATTTTTGAGGAACGACGATCACTGGTAGTTCTTTTAATTCCAATTTTTGAGCTGCTAAAAACCTATGTTGTCCATCTAAAATTGTATATTTCCCATCCTTTTCAACTACTACTAAAGGAACGATAAATCCGACTCTCTCTATTGAAGAGATTAAATGAGTAACGTGATAATTACTTGGCTTTCTTTGATGCTCAACCACATCTAAAGAATCTATCGGAACAATTTTAAAAATCAAATCCTGTTGATGTCTTGGATCTTTAAAGTAAAATTCTTCTTTTTTCTCTTTTTTCTCTTTTTTCTCTTTTTTCTCTTTTTTTCTTGGCATCTTTTAATTATACCACGATCTTGAAAAAGTTCAATTTCTCTTTCAGAACTTTTTTGATAAAATTTTGATTTGACTGTTTGGAATCAAGTGAAAATTACCTTGGTCATCTTTTAAAATCGTGCGTCTTAAATTGAATTCCACTACCTCTCCTTCTAAATTTCCGACTTTTATTCTATCTCCAACATGGTATTGATCTTCCAAAAGAACAAAGAGTCCAGAAATAAAATCTGATAGTATCTCTTTAGCTGCCATTCCAATGGCAAAACCTGCCAAACCCAAAGATGCTAAAATTGGACCTATGTTAATTCCAAGCTCTGGCAATACCATCAAGAATGCCAAAACCCAAATGATTAATTTCGCAGTACCTCCAATCGCAGAAAGAAGAGTTTGAATCCTTTTTCTTTTTTCCTCTAGCCCATCCTTTACTTTTTGCTCTAGATACTTTTTAAGAATTAAATAAAATGAACGATTCAAAAAATAAGCCAAAAGAAAAATAACAAAAATTTTTGTCGCCTTAAAAATAATTTTTTCAAAAAAAGTAAACTCCATATTTTTGCGGAAGGGGTGGGATTCGAACCCACGAGCCCCATTAAAGGGGCACGGCTCTCCAGGCCGTCCCGTTGGTCCACTCCGGCACCCTTCCATTCTCGATTTTACACTTTTGACTCAAATCTTTCAACTCAAAATTTACTTTCTACTTACAAAAATTTTTTCTACTTAACATTGCCATGGCTTTTTTAAGTAGACTAATTTAGTTTAAAAATTTTTTTCAATTCCTCACTCTGACCAATATCTTCAGCAACGATCAGACGCAATTCTTTTTCTGAAAAACCAAAAAATTCTCTAAGTAATTCTATTTCTGCCTGGCAATCAAAAGGAAGAATCCAAACACTCTTTTGGAGAGGATAAAAACCTAATTCTTTCAGTTTTCCTCTGAAAGCCTCGCGATAAATTTTTTTTAATTGGCTGATATCAAAAATTACTATCCGCCATTTTCCATCCCACTTTTTTGGTCTTTTTATTTTTAACTCATCAATTTGCAACCAACCGGCTCTCGCTTTGCCTCTTTCGGTTAAAGAAATATAAATTTGATTTCCTTTCCTTTCAATTTTGATTTCCTTCCTTTTCAACAAAGTTTGAAAGGCATTATAAACCTTCTTCTTTTTTGAATAGCCATTCTTTGGCTTTCCTTTTAAAATTGCTTTCCACAACTTCCACCAAAAATAAGGAGAAGAACTGGCAATTGCAAAAGCGCCGGCTACCAATAATCCATAAAGAATATCTTTCACAATTTCAGACTTTGGCTTCCGAAAATAATATTTATATTTTGCTATCTTCATGTCTACTTAAGATTGCCATGGCTTTGTTAAGTAGAAAAATTAATTTCTCTAAATTGATATCTCTCTTAGGGCTTTAATTCTTTCTTCAATTGGGGGATGGGTGGAAAACAAATTTGCAATTTTTGATCCTCGAAAGGGATTGACGATGAACAAATGGGCGGTGGCGTTTGAAGCAACTCTCATTGAATGGGGATAAGAAGCAATTTTTTCTAAAGCCCTAGCCAATCCTTCAGGATATCTGGTAATCAAAGCTCCAGTAGCATCTGCCAAAAATTCTCTTTTTCTTGAAATTGCAAGATGGATCAATTGGGCTGCAATCGGAGCTAAAATGGCAGCTAATATTGCGAAAATGAATAAAATTTCTGATCCTCTCTCTCTTTTACTTGAAAAAGAGAATCTACTCATTCTTAGGAACCAATCTGACAAAATTAGAACGAATCCAACTAAAGTGACGGTAATTGTTTGTAATAACATATCTTTGTTTCCAATGTGAGCGAGTTCGTGAGCAATTACCCCTTCAAGTTCTGCTCTTTCCAGCCTTTCCAATAACCCTCGGGTTACCGCTATTACCGCGTGGTTTTTGTCTCTTCCAGTGGCGAAAGCATTTGGCTGGTCTTCGTCAATAATGTAAATTTTTGGTAATGGCAATCCTGCTCCAATACAAAGATTTTCTACAATTCTGTAAAGTTCTGGATTATCTTTTTTATCAAGAGGTTTTGCTCTTGTCATTGCCAAGACGATTTTGTCTGAATACCAGTAGCTGATGAAACTTTGAGAGAAAGCAAGAATGACTACTATATACAAAATCAATGGGCTATCAAAAACTCTGGAAAAAAACCAACCGAGAATAATTATAAAAACCAAAAAAGAGGTCATTAAAATCCAAGTTTTTCTGATGTTTCTTTCAGCCTGAGTGTATAAAGTTGCCATAATTAAAACTTGACTGGTGGCGCTTCTTTTTCCTCTGGCCTAGAAATTTCAAATAAATCCATTTTCTTGAATTTGAAAATTGAAGCAATGATGTTTGTTGGAAAGCTTTCTATGGCAGTGTTTAAATCTCTCACGTTCGAATTGTAAAATCTTCTAGCGTACATTATTTTGTCTTCAGTATCCCTTAGCTCTCTTTGCAATTCCAAAAAGTTTTGAGAAGCTTTCAAATCAGGATAGTTTTCGACAAGTGCAAAAAGAGTTTTTAAAGTCGAAGACAAAAAATTTTCAGCTTCAGTAATTTTCTTCACATCCCCCTCCTTTTCAGCTAAAATCGCTCTAGCTCTTGCTTCTGTTACTTTTTCAAAAACTTCCTTCTCATGGGTAGCATAACCCTTGACTGTTTCTACTAAATTTGGGATCAAATCGTACCTTCTCTTCAATTGAACATCAATATCTGCCCAAGCTTCTTTTGCTCTGTTTCTCAAGTTAACCAAACGATTATAAGAGATAACAATCCAACCCCCCACTAGCAATATTAAAAACAAAATTATTGTTCCCAAAGCCATTAAGAGATTATACAAAAAAATCAAAGTCGCCACAAGGAGAGCGACTTCGCCAAAAAACCCAGCTAACTAGAAAACCAGCAAACTAGACAACTAGCAAACCAGAAAACCAGTTCAGTATTCCTCTGGAATTTCTGTGGTTTCTTTCTTTTCTTTTTCTGGCTCTTCAGCGACTACTGCTTCAGTGGTCAAAAGCATCGAAGCTGCAGAAACAGCATTTTCCAAAGAAGTCCTAACAACCTTTGTCGCATCGATAACTCCAGCTTCAACCAAATCTTCAAATTTTTGAGTTTGGGCATTGAATCCATAATTTCCCTCTTTCTTTTTAATCTCGTTCACCACCACTCCTCCATCCCAACCTGCGTTTTCAGCAATTTGTCTCACTGGAAATTCTAAAGCTTTTTTCAAAATCAAAACTCCGGTTTTTTCATCTCCTTCTAATTCCTTTTCTAGTTTTTCCAAGGTTTTTTGGGCTCTTAACAATCCTGTTCCTCCTCCTGGCAAAATCCCTTCTTCGATTGCTGCTTTAGTTGCATTCAAGGCATTCTCTGTTTTTCTTTGCTTTGCTTTTTGTTCAATTTCAGTAGCTGCCCCAACTTTGATTACTGCCACTCCTCCTGCTAATTTGGCCAGTCTTTCTTGTAATTTTTCTCTATCAAACTCAGATTCAGTTTTCTTTATCTCTTCTCTGATTTGTTTTATCCTTGCTTCAATATCTTCTTTCTTTCCTTTCCCTTCGATGATTGTAGTTTTCTCTTTTTCAACAACTACTTTTCTTGCCCTTCCAAGTTGCTCCAATTTTATATTTTCAAGTTTAAAACCCAACTCTTCAGAAATCACTTGAGCTCCAGTAACTATTGCAATGTCTTGGAGCATTTCCTTTTTTCTGTCTCCAAAACCAGGGGCTTTGACTGCAATTCCGTTGAAAACCCCTCTCAGTTTGTTAACAACCAAAGTTGCCAAAGCGTCTCCCTCAACTTCGTCTGCGATAATCAATAAATTTTTCTTTCCAGTTTGAGCAACTTTTTCCATTACTGGCAAAATTTCAGTCAGGGCAGAAATTTTCTTGTCTGTTACCAAAATATAAGGGTCTTCCAAAACTGCTTCCATTCTTTCAGGATCAGTGATCATATAAGGTGAAACATAACCTCTGTCAAACTGAAGTCCTTTCACAACTTCTCTTTCTATTCCAAATTTTTTTGACTCTTCAACAGTAATTACTCCATCTTTTCCAACTTCAGAAATGGTATCTGCAATTATTTGACCGATTTCTGAATCTAAAGCAGCAATCGTTGCAACTTGAGCTATTTCTTCTTTCTTTGAAATTGGTTTTGACAGTCTTTTCAATTCTTCGATAACAGCTTCTAAACCTTTTTGAAGTCCTCTTTTCATTGCCAAGGGATGAGCACCAGCAGTAACATTCTTTATTCCTTCAGAAGCAATTGCATAAGTTAAAACCATCGCGGTGGTAGTTCCATCTCCAGCTTTGTCTGAAGTTTTTTCTGCAACTTCTTTTAAAATCTCGACCCCCAAATTCTCAACTTTATCTTTCAACTCAATTTCCTTTACGATCGAAACTCCATCATCTGAAATCTCAGGAGCTCCAAAACCTTTGTCCAAAACAACAAGTCTTGCTTTTGGACCTAAAGTTACCTTTATCGCTTCGAAAGCTTTTTTCATCCCAGAGAGCAACTTTCTTCTTCCTAATTCTTTGAACAAAATTTGTTTTGCTGCCATGTTATTCCTCAATAATTGCTAAAATATCCTCTTCTTTACAAATTAAATATTCTTTGTCATCGACCTTTATCTCATCCGGGCCATATTTTTTAAACAAAACGGTTTGCCCAACTTTAACAGAAACTGGAATTAAATTTCCCTTTTCATCCCTTCTTCCAGGGCCGACAGCAATCACTTTTCCTTTTTCTGGTTTTTCCTTTTCGGCGCTTTCTGGGAGCAAAATTCCTGCCTTTGTCTTTTCTTCCTCTTTGATCGGTTCTATCAAAACGTAGTCTGCTAAGGGTTTTATGTTGATTTTCTTTGCCATTTTTCGTCTAAAATTATCAATCTCGACCTTTGAGTGATAATTATATATTTTAAATTTAAGAAAGAGAAAAATATTGTCAAGA
The DNA here is from genome assembly GCA_001443025.1 of Parcubacteria bacterium GBS-2. GTDB lineage: Bacteria > Patescibacteriota > Minisyncoccia > Minisyncoccales > GBS-2 > GBS-2. Next base: position 99,031 of record LEKP01000001.1, on the reverse strand, counting down.
CTTTAAAGAACTTTTCCTGCTAAAATTTCTCTTAAATATTTTCCAGTATAAGAATTTTTATTTCTTGCTATTTCTTCTGGTGTGCCTTCTGCAAGAATATAGCCTCCTTTTTCGCCTCCTTCTGGCCCCAGATCTATTATCCAATCTGCATTCTTAATCACTGAAAGGTTGTGTTCTATTATTAAAACAGTGTTTCCTTTTTCAACAAGTTTTTTTAAAACGTAAATTAACTTTTTAATGTCATCCAAGTGTAAACCAGTGGTCGGTTCGTCTAAAATGTAAAGGGTTTTATCAGTTGCTTTTTTCGAAAGCTCTGCTGCCAATTTTATCCTTTGAGCCTCGCCTCCTGATAAAGAAGGAGCAGGTTGACCAAGTTCAATGTAACCTAGACCAACATCATAAAGAGTTTTTAATTTTCGGTAAAGAGGGGGGAAATTTTTGAAAAATTCCATTGCTTCTTCAACTGTCATCTCTAAAACTTCGGCAATACTTTTCCCTTTGTATTTCACTTCCAAAGTTTCTTTATTGAATCTTTTTCCTTTACACTCAGGACATTGAACGAAAACATCTGGTAAAAAATACATTTCAACTTTAATTTGCCCTTGTCCCTGACAATTTTCGCATCTTCCCCCTTTTACATTGAAAGAAAATCTACCAGGTTTATATCCTCTAATTTTTGCCTCTTTTGTTTGAGCAAAAAGCTGTCGGATAAAAGAAAAAGCTCCAGTGTATGTTGCAGGATTTGACCTTGGAGTTCTTCCGATTGGAGATTGATCTACGATTACTACTTTATCTAAATTCTCAGTTCCTAAAATTTCATCATGATCTCCTGGCTCTTCTCTTGAATGATAAAATTTTTTCATTAATGCTTTCGCTAAAATGTCATTAACTAAAGAACTTTTTCCAGAACCTGAAACTCCAGTGATGCAGACAAATTTTCCAAGAGGAATTTTAACGTCAATGTTTTTTAAATTGTGTTCTCTTGCTCCTTTGATTATGAGATATTTCGTATTTTGTATTGCGTATTGCGCACTTGGAATTTTTATTTCAACTTTTTTCCTTCCGGATAGATAATCTCCAGTTAAAGTACGAGCTTTTAAAAGTTGTTTTGGTGTTCCTTGAAAGACAATCTTCCCCCCTTTTTTTCCTGCTCCAGGCCCCAAATCAATTACCCAATCTGCTGACAAAATTGTTTGAGGATCGTGTTCACAAACTATTACTGTGTTTCCAAGATCTTTCAACTTTTTTAAAGTTTTAATCAACCTTGTCTGATCCCTTGGATGTAATCCCACCGAGGGCTCATCTAAAATGTATAAAACTCCAGTTAACTTTGATCCAATTTGGGTTGCCAACCTTATTCTTTGCTCTTCTCCTCCTGCTAAAGTGTCTGCTCTTCTTTCTAAAGTTAAATAATCCAAACCAACATCGATCAAAAACTGAATCCTGTTTAAAATTTCTTTGACAATTGGCCTTGCGATCTTTTCTTTTGCTTCGTCTTTAAATTCTAAATTTTCAAAAAATTCTCTTAGTTTTGAAATTTCAATTTCGCAAATTTGGTCTATTGATTTTCCAGCAATTTTTACAGAGAGGGCTTCTGGCCTCAATCTTTTTCCTTTGCAAGCCTCACAAGTTTTCTCTACCATGTATTGCTCAATCTCTTCTCTTGTGTATTCTGAATCAGTTTCCCTGTACCTTCTTTCTAACCAGGGAATTACTCCTTCAAAGATTCCATCTCCGTACAAGATCAAATCGATCTTCTCTTTTGGTAGCTCTTTAACTGGTTTGTAAAGATCAATCCCATGTCTCTGCGCCAAATCCTCTAACATGTACCAAAAAAATCTTTGTCTCCCAACTTTATGTGAAGCATGAGCCCAAGGGAAGATTGCTCCCTCTGCGATAGACAAATTTTTGTTTGGAATAACCAATTCTGGATCGATAACCAATTTTGAACCTAAACCCTGACAAAATCTGCAAGCCCCATAAGGTGAATTAAAAGAAAATAATCTCGGCTCAATCTCTGGCAAAGAAATTTGACAATTTGGACAAGAAAATAATTCAGAAAAAATTAAATCTTCAGTTTTGGATTTTGGGGCTTGAAATTTGCAATTTACAATAACTACTCCTTTTCCAATTTTCAACGCAGTTTCTAGAGAATCGACTAATCTCATTCTCTCTAAATCTTCATCGACTATCAGTCTATCAACAATGACTTCGATATCGTGTCTTTTGTACCTTTCCAATTTTTTCTCTAAAGCCTCCTCAAGAGAATAAACTATCCCATCAATCCTTACTCTCAAAAACCCCATTCTTTGAATTTCTTCTAAAGTTCCCCGATACTCTCCTTTTCTCCCTCTGACTACTGGCCCTAAAATCAAAATCTCAGTTCCTTTTTTTAGTTTTAAAATTTGCTCTGTTATTTGATCTATTGTTTGTCTTGAAATTTCCTTTCCGCATTTTGGACAATAGGGTGTTCCAACTCTTGCAAATAACAATCTCAAATAATCATAGATTTCAGTCATTGTTCCAACAGTCGATCTTGGATTTTTCCCTGCTTTTCTTTGATCTATTGAAATTGCAGGAGAAATTCCTTCGATTTTATCAACGTCTGGTTTGTCCATTACACCCAAAAATTGCCTTGCATAAGCAGATAGACTCTCAACATATCTTCTTTGCCCTTCTGCATAAAGAGTGTCGAAAGCCAAAGAGGACTTTCCAGATCCTGAAACTCCGGTAATTACCACGAGTTTATTCTTTGGGATGTCAACGTTGATATTCTTTAAATTGTGAACTCTCGCTCCCCTAACTTTAATGAACTCTTCGGGCATAACCTCTATTTTAATCAAATTTTTGAGAAAAATCAAGAATAATTTGCTAAAATTACTTTTATGGAAAAGTTTAAATTCGTTTCGAAAAAAAGAATTTCTCAATTGCCAAAATTTCCTGGGGTTTATTGCTTCAAAAATAAAAATGAAATCCTTTACGTTGGAAAGGCAGTAAATTTAAGAGAGAGAGTTAAAAATCATTTTCAACAGCCCAGTTACAAAGATTATTTGTTTTTGGATAAAGTCGAAAAGATTGGGTACATAAAAACTAATTCTGAAATTGAGGCTTTGATTTTGGAAGCAGAACTAATCAAAAAATTGCAGCCAAAATTTAATGTAATTTGGAGAGATTCGAAAAATTATTTTTTTGTTGGGAAAACAATCGAAGATTTTCCTCAAATTTTCTGGACTCACCAGAAAAAAGTCAAAAGTCAAAAGTCAAAAGTCAAAACTGAATATGTCGGACCATTTGTCAACGGAAAAGCATTGAAAGAAACTTTAAAAAATTTGAGGAAGGTTTTTCCTTTTAGATCTTGTCGAACTTTACCAAACAGTCCTTGCCTTTGGTACCATTTGGAAAGATGTCCTGCTCCCTGCATTTTAAAAACAAAATCAGCAAAAGAAATTGGGCTAAAAGAAAAAATAAAAAAAGAATGTCAAAGGAATGCTGAAAATGTTTTTAAAATAATTCAGGGAAAGAAAAAAGAGGTTTTGAAGAAATTGAAAAAAGAAATGAGAGAATCCGCAAAAAAAGAAAATTTTGAAGAAGCAGCAAAAATTAGAGACCAGATTTTGGCACTAGAGAAAGTTTTGGAACACTCAAAAATTTTAGAGAGAGAAATAAAAATTGAAATTCCTTGGAAGGAAATTGAAGAAAAATTGAAAGAGATTTTAAAAGTAGAAAGGATCTCAAGGATTGAAGCCTTTGACGTTTCTCAAATTCATGGAAATTTTGCTGTAGGATCGATGATAACTTTTATCAATGGAGTTCCAGAAAAAAATTTTTACCGAAGGTTCAAAATAAAATTCACAAAAAAGCCAAGCGACGTTGATATGATAAAAGAAATTTTAGAAAGGAGGTTTAAACATAAAGAATGGGAATTTCCAGATTTGATTTTAATCGACGGTGGGAAGGCACAACTAAATGCTGCAGTTAAAATCAAGAATCAAAAGCCAAAAATCAATAGTATAAAAGTTATAAGTTTAGCCAAAAAAGAAAATAAGCTGTTTGTTGAGGGAGAAAAAGAACCAATTTACTTGAAAAATTTACCAAAAGAAATTTTTAGTTTAATTTTAAATTTAGATAATGAAGCTCATCGCTTTGCTATTTCTTACCACAAAAAATTAAGAGAAAAGGAATTAATACCAAAAATTTGATTCAAATTTTGCAACAATCTTGGTAGAATAGAAAAAATGAAAAAATTAATTTGGCAAATTTTAGCTTCAACTCTAGCAATTTTCCTAGCAAGTAAAATCGTCCCGGGTGTTAGTTTAACTCTGATTCCTGAAAAAAGTGTTTATTTTGGAATAAAACTTACTCAAGAATGGCAAATTTTAGTTCTGATCGGCACAACTTTGGGGTTGATTAATGTTTTTGTTAAACCAATTTTGAATTTGATAACCCTACCATTAAGAGTCTTGACCTTTGGGTTTTTTTCTTTAATAATTAATATGGGGATTCTTTTTTTCTTAGATATAATTTTCCCAGAACTTGAAATAACTGGAATGGCTGCGTTATTCTTCACTACTTTACTCGTTTGGGTTTTAAACTTCTTTTTTAGTTTATGAAGGAAATAATCCAAATTTTACAAATCATAGTATCAATCCTTTTAATTGTATTTATTTTACTTCAACCTACTAGAAGGTATTCTGGGCCATATTTCAAAAGAAGAGGTATCGAAAAAATTTTGTTTTATCTGGCAATCTTTTTTGCCTTCTGCTTCGTAATTTTAGCAATTTTAAACTTAGTAGTACATGAGTTTTAAAAACTTTCTTTTAGCGCTACGGAAAGTTTTCACTCTCTCTGGACTAGAGTTTTTCTTGAAATCGCAATCAAAAGTAGAAAAGGTTTTCTTTTTTCTTTTTTTGTTTTGTTTTTTTCTCTCTTTTTCTTTTTTAGCCCTCAATTTTTATCTCAAACATACTCAACTTCAACCAAAAGAAGGGGGTATTTTTATTGAAGGAATGGTTGGCTTCCCGAATTATCTAAATCCAATTTATTCAATCGCTTCCGATGTCGATGACTCAATTACTAATTTGCTCTTTTCTGGATTAATGAAATTTGAGGGAAAAAATTTAGTACCTGATTTGCTTGAGAATTACAAAATTTTAGAAGAAGGGAAAGTTTTTGAAATTACGTTAAAAGAAAATGTTTTTTGGGACGATGGTCATAAAATTACCTCTGACGATATAATTTTCACAGTAAAGGCTATTCAAAATCCGGAAGTCAAAAGTCCTTTAAGAACTGCCTGGCTTGGTGTCGATGTTGAAAAAATTTCTGAAAATTCTCTTAAATTCGTATTGAAAAATCCCTCTTATGTTTTTCTCGAAAATCTAACTTTAAAACCCATCCCAAAACATCTTTTCGAAAATGTTCCTCCTGCAAATTTTTCTCTTTCTGTATTTAACCTAAAACCAGTTAGTTCTGGTCCTTATCGATTAAAAAGAATTGAAAGAGATAAAGAGGGAAAAATCATTTTGGTAGAATTAGAAAAAAACGAACACTATTTTGGGAAAAAGCCTTATATCCAAAGCGTCATTTTTAAATTTTTCGATAATGAAGAAAAATTATTAGAAGCGGTGGCCAAAAAAGAAATTGATGCTTTTTCTTTAAAAGAATATGAAGATATTCCAGGGTTTGAAGTTTTGAGCTACAAACTGCCAAGGTATTTTGGTGTTTTTTTAAACTTAGAAAAAGAAATATTTTCAGAAAAAGAAGTAAGAGAAGCTTTAACCCTTGCCACTGACAAAAAGGAAATTTTAAGAAAGGTGGTTTTAAACAAAGGAGAAATTATAAATTCTCCGGTCTTACCAGAATTTTTAGAGCAAAAAGAAGAAAAAAAGATAACCTTTGATGTAGAAAAAGCAAAAGAAATTCTAGAGAAGGCAGGATACAAAGATTTAGATGAAAATGGAACTTTAGAAAAAGTAATAATAAAGGAACCATCATTTCAGTTCAAAAACGATCTTGCTTTAGGAGCTAAAGGAAAGGAAGTTGAAGAGTTGCAAAGATGTTTATCGAAAGACCCTGAAATCTATCCAGAGGGAGAAATTACTGGATATTTTGGGAATAAAACTAAAGAAGCAGTAATAAAATTTCAAGAGAAATACAAAGAAGAAATTTTAGAACCAATAGGGCTTAAAAAAGGAACTGGAGAAGTGAAGAAAAAAACAAGAGAAAAATTAAACCAAATCTGTTTTGAAAAAAAGGAAGAAAAAAAATTTTTAAAATTTTCTTTAGTAACTGGTGAGGATCCGATTTTGCAAAAAACTGCTCAAATTCTAAAAAATCAATGGGAAAAAGCAGGGTTTGAGGTTGAAATTAAAACCTACAAGATTGAAGATCTAAAAAGGGAAGTTATTACTAAAAAAGATTATGACGCGCTTTTATTTGGTCAAATTCTAGGAAAAATACCAGACTTCTTTCCATTTTGGCATTCTACCCAAATTGGTGAAAATGGTCTAAACTTATCAAATTATCAAAATAAAAACCTCGATAAATTTTTAGAAGAACAAAGGCAAGAGTTTGATGAGGAAAAAAGAAAAGAAAAACTTGAAAAGATTGAAAAAATTCTAATGGAAGATTATCCTGCAATATTCTTATACAATCCAGATTATCTTTATGCGGTTTCGCAAAAAGTTAAAGGGAAAAAGTCATATTTCATAAGTCTTCCTTCAGAAAGATTTTTATATTTTCAAAATTGGTATATAATGGAAAAAAGAGTATGGAAATAAAAAAAATAAAGCCTCAAATAAGATATTTGGATGAATTAAAAAAAGTAATCTACGACAAAGAATGGTATAAAAAATCAAAAAACATTCCGCTTTATTATATTTTTCGAGGAATAAAAGAAGAAGACAGCGTAAGATATGATATTACTGTCATTCCGCCGAATCTTTTGGGAAAAGAATTTGTGAAAACTAAAGGGCATTATCACATTGGAAACTTCGGAGAACTTTACAAAGTCTTAGCGGGAGAAGGAATTTTCTTAATGCAGAAAAAAGATTTAAGCGATGCTTATTTTGTAAAAGCGAAAAGAGGAGATTACGTAAAAATTCCTCCAAACTACGGTCATACAATTATAAATCACTCTAAAAAAACTTTAAAAATTGCAAATTGGGTTTCTAAAGACTGTCAATCAGACTATTTAAGTATTGAAAAAATGGGAGGATTTTGCTATTATTATACAATCAACGGCTGGGTTAAAAATAAAAATTACAAAAAAATCCCAAAGTTAAGGCAGAAAAAACCCTCAAAGGAAATGCCAAAGAATCTAAAATTTCTTCATGGTTAAAAAAGCAATCTTACCTATTGCCGGTCTTGGAACAAGATTTTTGCCCCTTTCAAAAACTGTACCGAAAGAATTTTTACCTCTAGATTCAAAACCAGTAATTCATTACATTGTGGAAGAAGCACTGGAAGCGGGTGTGAAAGAATTTATCTTTGTAATTTCCCCAGAAAAGAAAGAAATTTTTAAAAAATATATCACTGAGTATTTTGGGAGAGAAAGCACAGAACTAATAAGAATTTTAAAAAAAAGAAAAAAAGAAGAGGCGATTTCGATTTTAAAAAGTATCCCCAAAATAAAGTGGAAAGTAGCACTCCAAAAAGAACCGAAGGGAGATGGAGATGCAATTTTGAAAGCAGAAAAATTTATTAAAAAAGATCCGTTTTTAGTTCTTTTTGGCGATGACCTTTCTTTTGGAAAAAAGTCTTTTCCTTTGCAATTAGTCAAGGCTTATAAAAAATATAAAAAACCGATTCTTTGCCTTTATCGAATGCCAAAGAAAGCCCTTTCTGCCTATGGAGTGCCAAAGGTAAAGAGAATAAAAGGAAAAATTTATAAAGTTTTAGATATCGTTGAAAAACCAAAAGAAAATCCTCCTTCTTCTTTTGCATTGGTTGGAAATTATCTTTTAACACCTGAAATTTTCAAATTTTTAAAGAAAACCCCTCTTTTTAAAGGAGAACTAATCTTAGCAAATGCCTTAAAGAAAATGATTGAGGAAGGCAAAGAAATTCTGGGACTTGAGGTTTCTGGAAAGTGGTTAGAATGTGGAGATTTACAAAAATGGATGAAAAGCTTTTTGTTTTTGGCGAGAAAAAGAGTAATCTAGTTTTCTGACTGGTTCTCTAGTTGTCTGGTTAGAAATTGAAGATTGTCTTCTAATAGGAAGGGGTGACAGCGAGTCAATTTCGTTTTACGAAATGACGAGCGACAATCGAGGGGGAACCTAAAGACTTGTAAATCGAAAGTTGTAAATTGAAAATTGACCCTCTAAAAGGAAGAAGGGTGACAGCGAGCCGAAGCCCCGCGTGAAAAATTTCACGGCGGGGCGCCAGCGCGATAGCGCTGGGGAGGCGAGCGATGCGGACGTGGCGGAAATTAGAAGACGCGGTGGTTTCAGGAACCACTGGGATTTTTCCCTTGTGGGTGCAAATCCCACCGTCCGCACAATGAAAAGAAATTTTCTCAAAATAATCCCTCTCGGAGGACTTGGAGAAGTTGGTAGAAATATGATGCTCCTTGAATGGAAAGGGGAGATTTTGATTTTGGATATGGGGTTTAGGTTGCCAGAAGAGGATATGCCAGGAGTAGATTATATAATTCCAAATGTTGAATACTTAAAAGATAAAAAAGATAAAATTTTGGGGGTTATTTTTACTCACGGACACTACGATCATATCGGAGCAGTCCCTTATCTGATGCCAAAATTATGGAGACCCGAATTAGTTTTCTTTGCTTCTCCCTTAACGAGGGGAATAATTCTGAAAAGACAAGAAGATTTCCCAGATCAACCAAAATTACAAATAAAAGAAGTCTACGATCGATCAAGAATAAAAATCGGGCCATTTTCAGTTGAATTTGTAAAAATGAATCACAACATTCCCGATAATTTCGGCCTTTTCATTGGAACTCCTTTAGGGAATATTTTTCACACTTCAGATTTTAAATTTGATAAAAATCCGGTGAACGACAATCCAACCGATTTTAAGAGATTAAGAGAAATTGCCAAAAGAAAAATCTTCCTTTTAATGTCAGATTCTACTGATGCTGAAGAAGAAGGGCATTCCCTTTCAGAATCTGAAATTTCAAAGAATTTAGAAGAAATAATAAAGAATGCGAAGGGAAGAGTAATTGCAGCAACTTTCGCTTCTTTGATAAACAGAATTCAGCAAATAATTTCAATTTCTGAAAAATACGGAAGAAAAGTTGCAATTGAAGGTTATTCAATGAGAACTAATGTTGAAATTGCAAAGCGTTTGGGCTATGTTAGAGCAGATCCAAAAACTTTTATTTTAACAAAGCAAATAGCAAACCTTCCAGATCAAAAAATTACAATTTTGTGCACTGGAGCCCAGGGAGAAGCTGAAGCAGTTTTAATGAGGGTTGCAACAAAAGAACATCCGTTTATTAAATTAAAAAAAGGAGACACGGTAATTTTCTCTTCCTCAGTAATCCCTGGAAACGAAAGAACTGTTCAAATAATGAAAGATGAAATTTTGAAACAAGGGGCTGAAGTCTTCCATTACAAAATGATGGACATTCATGCTGGAGGTCATGCAAAGAAAGAAGAATTAAAAAAAATGATAAAAATAATGAAGCCAAAATTTTTTATGCCTATTCATGGACAGTATTCAATGCTTGTTGAACACTCAAAAATCGCAAAATCTCTGGGAATGAAGGAAGAAAGAATAATCGTAGCTGAAAACGGTGATATTATTAATCTGACAAAAAAGAAAGCCTGGATGGAAAAGAAAAAAGTGCCTGCAAATTATGTAATGGTTGATGGATTAGGAATCGGTGATGTTGGAGAGGTAGTTTTGAGAGATAGAAAAATGCTAGCGAAAGATGGAATATTCGTAGTTATCGCGGTTGTCGATAGACAAACTGGAAAGGTTAAAACTTCTCCTGATATAATTTCAAGAGGATTTGTTTATTTGAGAGAATCAAAAGATTTATTAAGAGAGGTAAGAAAGAAAGTAATTGCAATTGTTCATTCGGCAACAGGGTCTGGGAGAGTTGTAAATTGGGCCTATGTTAAAAGTGAAATCAAAGAAAAAATTGGTGAGTTTCTCTTCGCCAAAACCCAAAGAAGGCCAATGGTCTTACCAGTAGTAATAGAAGTATAAAATGAGGGTATTTAGCGGAATCAGGCCAACAGGAGAATTGCATATTGGAAATTATTTGGGATCGGTTTATCAATGGATAAAGCTTCAAGATTTGCATGAATGCTTTTTTGGAATTATGGATTATCATGCGATTACTACACCCTTTGAGCCAGAAAAAATGGAAAAAAACATTCTAGATACTTTGATTGTCTATTTAGCAGCAGGATTGAACCCAAAAAAATGTACAATTTTCGTCCAATCTCATGTTAAAGAACACATAGAATTAGCTTGGATCTTGGGAACCATTACTCCGCTCGGAGAATTAAAAAGAATGACTCAATTTAAAGAAAAGGCAAAGAAGCATCCCGAATATGTCAACGCTGGACTTTTAAATTATCCACTATTGATGGCTTCTGATATCTTACTTTACAAAACTGATTTAGTACCCGTAGGAAAAGATCAGATTCAACATGTTGAACTAACTAGAGAAATCGCAAGGAGATTTAATAAAATGTTTGGAGTGGTCTTTAAAGAACCAAAAGTTTTATTGTCTGAGGGAGAAAAGATAATGTCTTTACAAAATCCAAAAAAGAAAATGTCAAAGACTGACGATCCTAAAGGTTGTATTTTGCTTTTTGATGAACCAGAGGAAATTGAAAAGAAAATAATGAGAGCGGTGACCGACTTGGGAAAAGAGATAAAGTACGATCCGGTAAAAAAACCAGGAATTTCAAACCTCTTGAAAATCTATTCTATTTTCAGCGAAAAGAGCATTAAGGAGTTGGAAGAAAAATATAAGGGGAAAGGGTACGAGCAATTTAAAAGAGATTTGACAAAGCTTTTGATTAAAAAATTGGAAGTTTTCAGAAAAAAGAAAAAAGAATTGGAAAAGAGAGAGGTTTATTTAAAGGAAATTTTAAAAAAAGGAGCAGAAAAAGCAGAAAAGGTTGCAAAGTTAACAATGAAAGAAGTAAGGGAAAAAATGGGGCTTGAAATTTAATCGCAAATTTAGTATGGTAAAAATAGTTTTTACTAAGCATGCTCTTGAAAGATTGAGAAAAAAGGAAATTCTCGAAAAATTGGTAAAGATCGTCTTCTTTTGATTATCTTGAGGAAAATTCCATAAAATGAAACCAATAATAAAGTACGATAAAAATTCCAAAATTCTTTCAATAAGGGAAATGTTGTAATGATTATAGCGAGAAGAGAGAAATTGTTGATATTGAAATAATGGAAATAAATTTCGATCAATTTTTGAAAAGCCGAAGAGAAATATTTTTGCAAGATTATATCAAACTATAAAATAAAATTATGTCTTTTTCTGTAGGAATTGTAGGATTACCAAATGTGGGAAAGTCGACTCTTTTTAAGGTATTAACAAAAAGAGAAGTAGAAATTTCGCCAAGACCTTTCACAACAATTAAACCAAACATTGGCCAAGTGAGAGTTCCGGATGCAAGATTAGAAAAGATTGCAAAATTGGTAAAACCAGAAAAGGTAACACCAACAACAATTGAGTTTATCGATATTGCAGGATTAGTAAAAGGAGCTCACAAAGGTGAAGGTTTAGGAAATCAGTTTTTATCGCATATTCGAAATTGTGACTCTATACTTTTTGTTTTGAGAGCATTTGAAAATCCTGAGGTCGAAAATGTTTTAGGAGAAATCAATCCTCAAAAAGAATTTGAAATATTGAAAATTGAACTTTTAATGAAAGATTTAGAAACAATTGAGAAAGCAATTCAAAAAGCTGAGAGGAAAAAAGAGCAAAAAAAATTGAGAATTTTAGAAAAAATCAAAGAAAAAATTTCAGAAGGAAAAATGATTAGTGAAATTGACCTTAACGAGGAAGAACAAGAAAAAATTAAAGAATATCAGTTTTTAACTCAAAAGCCATATTTTTCGGTTGTCAATATTAATGGAAGGACAAATTTTGGAGAAATCAAATTTCCCCACCTCAAAATGAATTTAAAAGAAGAAAAAGAAATGCTGGAATTTACGAAAGAGGAAAGAAAAGAGTTAGGAATCGAATCAAGAATTGAAGAATTAATAGAAAATTGTTACAAAATTTTAAACTTGATTACTTTCTATACAATAGCTGGCGGGGAAGAAACAAGAGCTTGGACGATAAAAGAAGGATCTTTGGCACCGGATGCTGGTGGGGTGGTTCATTCAGATTTCAAAGAAAAATTTATCAAAGCGGAAGTGATAAATTTCAGTGACTTTATAAAAGTGGAGTCTTGGCAGAAAGCAAAAGAAATGGGATTTTTAAAAATTGTAGGTAAAGATTACAAGGTCAAAGACGGAGATATAATCGAATTCAAAATATGAAAATAAAATACTATCAATTAGCCTATTTGCTTTCCCCAGAATTAAAAAAAGAAGAAATTGAAAAAATTCAAAAGGATTTGATTTCTTTTTTCAAAAAAGAAGGTGTTTTGGATAAAGTCGAAGAGCCGTTAAAGAGAATGCTATTTTATCCAATTAAGAAAAAAACCGAGGCCTTCTTGGGAGCAATTTATTTCTATCTTGAACCGCAAAAAATAAAAGATGTAGAGAAAAAACTAAAAGGAGAGGAAAAAATTTTAAGGTATCTAATAGTTTCTGAAAAAGCACCAAAGAAAATTAAAATCGAAAGAAAATCGAAAAAACCAGAAAAGGTCGAACTAAAAGAAATTGAAAAGAAAATTGAGGAAATTCTGAAAGAATGAACCTGAATAAAGTCTTCTTAATTGGAAGATTGACTAGAAATCCTGAAACAAAAACTTTGCCATCTGGAAAAAATCTTTGCCAAATCTCAATAGCGACGGATAGGTTTTATACTGACAAAGATGGAAACAAAAAACAAGAAACTGAATTTCACAACGTTATCTTTTTTGGAAGGTTGGCAGAAATTGCCTCTCAGTATTTGAAAAAAGGGTCTTTGGTTTTTATTGAGGGGAGGTTAAGGACAAGAAATTGGGAAGATGAATCTGGAAGTAAAAGATCGAGAACTGAAATAATTGCAGAAAGAATGCAATTGGGACCCAAAGCTCCAAAAGAAACATTGCCGCCGATCGAAGAAGAAAAAGAAGAAATCCCGATTGTGGAGGAAGAAGAAATTAATATTGAAGATATTCCTTTTTAATCATGTCTTGCTACTTTTGCCAAAGAAATCTAACCGAAATTGATTTTAAGAACACTCAACTTTTAAAGAGGTATCTTTCTGCTTCGGGGAAAATAAAACCAAAGAAAAAAACTGGAGTTTGCGCTTTTCATCAAAGAAAGTTAGCGAGAGCAATAAAAAGAGCAAGGTATCTTGGACTTTTGCCTTATTTAGAATAGGCCTCAAAGATTTTCGTTTTTATTGCTTCTGCTAAATCTTGATTTTGTTTTAAAAATTCTTTAGATTGTTCAAGCCCCTGTCCCAATTTTTTATTCTCAAATTCTAACCAACTTCCTGATTTTTTGATCACTCCGTATTTTAAACCAGTGTTTATCAAATCTGCCTCTTTTGAAATTCCTTCGTTGTAATAAATATTAAACTCTGCGGTTTTAAAAGGGGCAGCGACTTTATTTTTAACAACCTTTGCTAAAATTTTATTTCCGATGATTTCGTCTCCTTTTTTAATCTGGGCGGTCCTTTTTAGCTCTATCCTCACCGAAGCATAAAATTTTAAAGCTAAACCTCCTGGAGTGGTTTCAGGCTTCCCATAAGTACCAATTTTCATTCTTGTTTGATTTAAAAAAATAACGATTGATTTTGTTTTCGCAATGGAGCTTGAAAGAACCCTCAAGGCTTGGCTCATCAGCCTTGCCTGTAATCCTATCTCAAATGCACCCATCTCTCCTGCAATTTCTGCTTTTGGAACTAAAGCTGCAACTGAATCTACTACAATTACGTCAACTTCACCAGACTCAACGAGAGTTTTAACAATTTCCAACGCTTCTTCCCCAGATTCAGGTTGTGAAATTAAGAGATCTTCAACATTAACTCCAATTCTTTTTGCGTATTCAGGATCTAGCGCATGTTCGGCATCAACAAACGCTCCTACCCCACCTCTCTTTTGAGCTTCAGCAATTACGTGTAATGCTAATGTTGTTTTTCCACTAGATTCGGGGCCATAAATTTCAACTACTCTTCCTCTTGGCAATCCTCCAACCCCCAAGGCTAAATCCAAAGAAACGCAGCCTGTCGAAATAACATCAACGCTTGCAGGTTTTATTTCTTTCAATTTCATTATTGCCCCCTCCCCAAACCTTTGTTTTATCTCTTCTATCGCCTCTTTTAAATTTTCCTTTTTGATTTTTTCCTTTTTTGGCATTGTTTTATTTTATCACTTTAAACTTATAATTTACAATCTTTAACCTTTGGGTTAGACTTTTTTCCATTCTTCGTCTTCTTTGATGTAAACTTCTCTTGGTTTCGAACCATGAGCAGGACCAACAATTCCTCTTTTTTCTAAAATATCCAACAACCTCGCAGCCCTAGCATATCCAATTTTTAGCTTTCGTTGCAAAAGTGAAGCAGATGCTTTTCTTGCTTCAATAACTACTTTTTTTGCTTCTTCATAAAGCGGGTCTTCAAAATCTTCAATTTCTTCTTTGCTTCCCAAAATTTCAATTCCTCCAGTTTCTTCTGACAGTTTTTCTTCTAAACTTTCAATTCTTTCCTTTTCATATTTTGAACTTAAATACTCAACTACTCTTTGAACTTCTTTATCAGTAACATAAGGTGCTTGAAATCTTTTTGGTTTAGGATTCTCTGGTGATAAAAACAGCATGTCTCCCCTACCCAAAAGTTTTTCAGCACCAGCTGTGTCAATGACTGTTCTTGAATCAACCTGTGAAGCAACTTGAAAAGTTATTCTTGACACAATATTTGCCTTTATCAACCCAGTGATTACTTCTGTAGATGGTCTTTGGGTTGCTAAAACTAAATGAATTCCAACTGCCCTTGCCATTTGGGCAAGTCTTACTATTCCAGCTTCCATATCTCTTCCCCTAGAAATCATTAAATCAGCAAGCTCATCAATAATCAAAACAAGGTAAGGCATTGGCGGAATTTTCTTTTCAAGAGCGATTTTGTTGTAAGAAAAAATGTCTCTTATTTTCAATTGAGATAAAACGCCAAATCTTCTTTCCATTTCTTCAACTAACCAACGCAAAGCATTAATTGATTTTTGGACATCGAAAATCACATCAGTTAGGTTATGAGGAAGATCACTGTAAATTGGAAATTCGACTCGCTTTGGGTCTACTAAAATAAACTTTAAAATTTTTGGAGAATTTCTATAAACCAAAGATAAAATTAAAGAATTAAGAAATAATGTTTTTCCGCTCCCAGTGGCGCCTGCTACTAATAAATGGGGCATTCTTGCTAAATCAGTAAACGCAGGAACGCCAGAAACATCTCTTCCTAGAACAAAACATAAGGGCGATGGATGGTTTTGAAATTGAGGATCTGCTATTAAATTTCTCAATCTTACTAAACTCCTCGCTTTATTCGGGACTTCAATTCCGACCAAAGATTTTCCAGGAATTGGAGCTTCTATTCTTATTGGATGGGAGGCCAAAGCCAAAGCAAGATCGTTTGAAAGAGAAGTAATTCTTGAAAGTTTCACTCCATCTGCGGGTTTTAAAGTATATTGAGTTACTGTAGGACCAATGTTAACCTCCCCCATTTCTACTTGAATTCCAAAATTTTCCAATGTCTTTTTAATAATCGCCATATTCTGCCCAATATCACCTGCAGTCGGACTTCCTTGGTCTTTTTCTAAAAGGTCAAGAGGTGGCTTTTGATAGTCAAGTTGAAAAGTTTTAATTTTTTCTTCGGTTTCCTTTTTATCTACAACTTCTTGTTTTTCTTGTTTTGGTGCCGAAGGTTCAATTTTTCTTACTTTAAAAGATGGGAAGGAAAACACTCTTTTGAAGATTGATGTTTTTATTTCAAATTTGTCTTCTTTACGGAAAAGAAAAGCTAAAAGATAAATTCCAACAAAAACTAAGAGAAGAATAAAAACATTAGTTAAAAGAGGACCAAAGAATTTTAAAAGGGGTTTTATTAAAATTTGCCCACTAATTCCTCCATTTTGCGTCAGGCTTTCGAAAAAAACAGAAAGAGAAAGGTTGATTAACAAAAAAGAAATCAAAATCGGAAGGAAAATCTTTTTATATTGACTTAAAAAATAAGCCAACCCACAAAGAAAGAAAAAAATTGGTAAAAATATTTTAGCGGTATAATCACCGAAGAATAAAACAAAAAAAGAAAGAAATTTTTCTCCCAAAACTCCACCTCTTTTAAATTCACTCAAAATCAAAAAAAGAGAAAGAAAAAAGAAAAAAATCCCCAGTAAGTATCGTTTGATGCTTTCTGGCAATTTGGCAACGAAAACAAAGGGGAGGATTAAGATTTTCTTCAAAATGGGAGTAATTTTTTTAAGAAACCAAAAGGAAATCTTTGCTCCATTTTTTTTATTCTTTTTATTTTTTCTCCTTTTCATCTCCTTCATACCTAAAACCGGTACCTGCTGGAATTAATTTACCAATTATTACATTCTCCTTCAATCCTCTTAGATAATCTTCTTTAGCAGAAAGGGAAGCCCTGATCAAAACTCTCGTTGTTTCTTGGAAGGAAGCAGCAGACAGGAAAGAGTCGGTGGTTAAGGCAACTTTTGAAATTCCGAGCAAAACTTGTATCGCTCTAATTGGTTTTTTTCCTTTTTGTTTTAGTTCTCTATTTTTCTCAAAGAAAACTGCCTTTTCAATAATTTGGCCCGGCAAGAAATCAGAATCTCCTGGGTCCTTTACCCTCACTCGAGAAAACATTTGTCTAACAATTATTTCAAAATGTTTATCATGAATTGGAGCTCCTTGAGAAACATAAACCTTCTGAAGTTCTTTTATGATATATCTCCAAACCTCTTCTTTTTTGACTAATTTTGAAAGTTTTTTCAAATCAATGCTTCCTTCTGAAATTTGATCTCCCTTTTTTACTTTTTGTCCTTTTCTCACTAAGATTGCAGCTTTTGGTGGTATCTTATATTCTACTATTTTTGGGTTTTTCAAATTCGTTTTTATTATCACTCTTTTGTCTGAAGTAATTTCTTGAACCTCACCATCAACTTCACTAATTATTGCCTCCCCTTTTGGCGGTCTTGCCTCAAGAACCTCTTCTGCTCTTGGCAAACCCATCGTAATATCAACTCCAGCAATTCCTCCCATATGGAAAGTTCTCAAAGTAAGCTGAGTTCCTGGTTCCCCGATTGATTGAGCTGCTACAACACCAACTGCTTCTCCAAGTTCAATTAGTTTATTTTTCCCCAAATCCCACCCATAGCATTTTTGACAGACACCTCTTATTGTTTTGCAAGTTAAAGGAGACCTCACTCTTACTTTTTGAATTTTCATCTCAACAATCTTTTTTCCTTTTTCCCAATCTATTATTTCTCCTGCTTTAATTATTCCTTTAATGTCCTCTAAACATATTCTTCCGACAATTTTCATTAAGAAATCTTGACCAATTTCGTCTGCATCTTCTCTTAAAATTTCGATTCCTTTCTTATCTCCACAATCTTTTTCTGTAACGATTACCTCATGAGCAACATCAACCAATCTTCTTGTTAAATACCCAGCAGATGAAGTCCTCAATGCAGTATCAACCGCTCCTTTTCTTGCTCCGTGAGTTGAAATGAAATACTCCAAAACTTTTAATCCTTCTTTATAACAACTTAAAACCGGAAGTTCTATAATTTGTCCCATTGGATTGATTACTAATCCTTTCATTCCGCACATTTGGACAGGCTGTTTCCAAGATCCTCTTGCTCCAGCATTAACCATTTGAAAAACTGGTCCTTCTTTTGGTAAAGTTTGAGGAACCAATTTCTCAATTTCTGCCCTTGTTTTATTCCAAACTTCAATCGATTTTTCTGATTTTTCTTCTTTTGATAAAAGTCCCATTCTATATTGTTTTTCAATTTTTTCTATTTCTTTTTGAGCTTCCTCAAGTATTTTCTCCTTTTCAACTGGAATAATTAAATCATCCATGCCCCAAGTTATTCCCGCTAAGGTTGAATACTCAAAACCTAAATCCTTAATCTTATCCAAAGTTTCTTTTACAACTTCTACTGGGTATTTTTCTAAAATTTCAGCAACAATTTTTTCTAATTCCTTGATAGTAATAAGTTTATTTTGAAAAGGAAATCCTTTGGGCAAGGCTTCGTTGAAAATTATTCTTCCAACTGAAGTCTCAATTAAGTTTTCTTTTATTATTACCTTAATCTTTGCCTTAGGGTCGATTTCTCCAAGTTCAAACGCTAAAATTGCTTCCTCTGGAGAAGAAAAAATTTTTCCTTCTCCCTTTCTATTTTCCCAAATGTCAGTTAACCAATAACAACCTAAAACGATATCTTGATACAAAGTTACTATTGGATGGCCAGTCGCAGGTTTCAAAAGATTCAAAGAAGAAAGCATTCTTTCTCTTGCCTCTTCTTGAGCTTCATCGGAAAGTGGTAAAAAAACAGCCATTTGATCACCGTCAAAGTCTGCATTGAAAGCTTTACACACCATTGGATGAATTCGAATTGCTTCTCCCTCGATTAAAACTGGATAATAAGCTTGGATTGATAATCTATGTAAAGTTGGAGCTCTATTGAGTAAAACAAGTTTATCTTTAATTACCTCTTCTAAACATTGCCAAACTTCATCAGTTTCGTCTTCAATTAATCGAGAGGCTGTTTTTACATTGAAAGCCAATTGTTTTTCTAATAATTTTCTAATTACAAAAGGCCTAAAAATCTCCAACGCCATTTTCTTTGGAAGTCCAACTTGGTCTATTTTCAGCTCAGGCCCGACTACAATCACTGACCTTCCAGAATAATCAACTCTTTTTCCTAAGAGATTTTGCCTAAATCTTCCTTGTTTCCCCTTCAGCATATCAGCAAGCGATTTCAGCAATCTCTTTCCACCTGTCGTTGCCTTGGTAGTAACTGCTTTTCTCATTCCATTGTCAATAAGAGCATCTACTGCCTCTTGAAGCATTCTTTTCTCATTTCTGATAATCACTTCAGGAGCGTTAATTTCTAATAAATACTTCAATCTGTTGTTTCTGTTGATCACTCTTCGATAAAGATCATTCAGGTCTGAAGAAGCATACCTCCCACCATCCAACTGAACCATGGGTCTCAAATCTGGGGGCAGAACAGGCAAGACAGTCAAAAACATCCATTCGGGTCTAATACCTGCTCTATCCATCTCCTTAAAAAATCTTAACCTTCTTAAAACCGCTTTTTTCGTCTGAGGAGTGGCCTTTTCATATTCTTTTTCTAGTTTTTTAATTTCTTCTTTTAAATTAATTTTTTCAAAAATCTTTTTAATAGTTTCTGCCCCAGTTCCTGCCTCAAAACATTCTCCATACTTTAAAGATAAATTCCTGTATTCAATCTCAGATAAAACCTTTAATGGTTTAATCTCTAAAACTTCTTTTTTAACTCTTTCTTTTTCTTCTTTTAAACGCTCCAACGCTCTTTTCAACTCTGCTTTATCTTTCATAGTTGCCTTTCGCATGTTAACTTTTTCTCTGTATTCTTTTTCAATCTCCTCCAAAATCTTTTTCTTCCTTTCTTCGTCAACCTTAGTGACAATGTAAGAAATGAAATAAATAACTCTCTCCACTTCCTCTCTTGATAAATTCAAAACCATTCCAATCCGAGATGGAACTCCTCTTAAAAACCAGATGTGTGCGACCGGAGCTGCCAATTTTATGTGCCCCATCCTCTCTCTTCTGACAGAACTCTTTGTGATTTCAACTCCGCATCTATCGCAAATTAACCCTTTGTACCTTATTCCTTTGTACTTTCCGCAATAGCATTGGTAATCTTTTGAGGGCCCAAAAATTTTTTCACAAAATAGACCATCTTTCTCAGGTCTCTGAGTTCTGTAGTTTATCGTCTCTGGTTTTGTCACTTCCCCATGAGACCAAGATAAAACCTCATCTGGGGAAGCCAATTTTAATCTAATTGCTTGAATATCTTCAACCCTCATTTTTTTTCTTTTGTTTTTGGTTTTTCTTTAATTTCGACTGCCAAACCCAAAGATTTTAGTTCAGAGACTAAAAGGGAAAAAGAGGCAGGAATGTTGGGTGCTTTTATTTTCTCGCCTTTCAAAATTGCTTCATAAGCTGCAACTCTTCCAGGGACGTCGTCAGACTTGTAAGTTAACATTTCTTGCAGGGCATAGGCTGCCCCATAACCTTCCAAAGCCCAAACCTCCATTTCTCCAAATCTTTGACCTCCAAATTGGGCTTTTCCACCAAGGGGTTGCTGGGTAATTAATGAATAAGGACCGATTGATCTGGCGTGAACCTTATCAGCAACCATGTGAATTAACTTCATCATGTAAATATACCCAACAGTAATTTTTTCAGGAAATGGTTTTCCGGTTCTTCCATCATAAAGGGTCATTTTTCCTGAAATATCAAAACCCGCTTTTTTCAATTCTTCTTTGATTTCTTCTTCAGTCGCGCCAGAAAGTCCTGGAGAAATTGCGTAATAACCTAATTTTTTCGCTGCTAGTCCCAAATGAGTCTCTAGAACTTGCCCAATGTTCATTCTTGAAACTACAGACAGTGGATTCAAAATTACATCGACTGGGGTTCCATCTTCTAAAAATGGCATATCCTCAACTGGCAAAACTTTTGAAATCACTCCCTTGTTCCCGTGTCTCCCTGCAAGTTTGTCTCCTGCTTGAATTTTCCTCAAGTCTGCAACCTCAACTTCAATTCTCTTTATCACTCCAGGGTCTAATCTATGCCCCAATTCTCTTGAGAAAATTTTTATTCCAATCACTCTTCCTTTTTTCCCATGCTCCATCCTTAAAGAAGTATCTTTTACATCCTTTGCCTTCTCTCCAAAAACTGCCATTAATAATCTTTCTTCTGGTGTCCATTCTTTTTCCCCTTTTGGAGAAATTTTTCCAACTAAAATATCTCCGGGTTTAACCTCTGCTCCGATCCGGACGATCCCTTCTTCGTCTAAATCCTTTAATCTTTCTTCAGCAACTCCAGGAATGTCTGAAGTTGTAACCTCAGGCCCCAATTTTGTTTCTCTGACGTCGCAGCTAAAACTTTCAATATAAATTGAGGTTAAAACATCTTCCCTAACTAGCCTTTCTGAAATCAAAATCGCATCCTCAAAATTTCCTCCCCGCCAAGGCATAAAGGCCACCAAAAGGTTTTTCCCGAGTGCTAAATGGCCATTTTTTATCGCCCCACCATCGCAGAGAGGATCGCCTTTTTTAATTTTTTGTCCTTTTTTAACGATTGGTTTTTGATCGAAACAAGTGTACTGGTTTGTTCTCAAAAATCTTTTTAAATAATAGATTTTGGTCTTTCCGTTTTTATATTTGACTTTAATATGGTTGCCGTCTGCATCCAAAACAATTCCATCCTCTTCTGCCAAAATTATTTGTCCCGAATCTTGAGCTACTCTTTTTTCCAATCCAGTCATTACTAAAGGAATGTCAGGATCTATCAAGGGAACTGCTTGCCTTTGCATATTAGACCCCATTTGAGCTCGGTTTGCGTCGTCATGGGCTAAAAAGGGTATTAAAGAAGTTGAAACTGAGAAACATTGTTCTGGAGAAACATCAATAAAGTCGATCTCTTCCTTTTTACAAAAACTAGGTTCTCCTTTTACTCTTGCCTCAACAATTTCTGGAACTATTTCCCCATTTTTATCAATTTCAACTCCCGCAGAAGCAATATTGTATCTTTCCTCTTCGAAAGCATTTAAATAATAAACTTTTCTTGTTACTTTTCCATTTTCAACTTTGAAATAAGGAGTCTCCAAAAAACCAAGAGGATTTATCCTGGCGAAAGTTGCCAAATGAGTTGTAATTCCAACGTTTTGTCCTTCTGGAGTTTGAATTGGACAAATTCTTCCATAGTGACTTGGCTGAACGTCCCTCACCTCAAAACCCGCTCTTTCTTTGGATAATCCTCCTGGCCCTGAAGCAGTCAATCTTCTTTTGTGTTCCAACTCTGCCAAGGGATTTTCATTATCCATGAATTGTGAAATTTGACTCGAGGCAAAAAATTCTTCAATTACCGTGATTAAAGGTCTTGGGTTTATCAATTGAATTGGGGTCAAGAGAGAGGGATCTAAAGATGCCATTCTATCTTTTATTGTCCTTTCCATCCTCTGAAAACCAACTCTCATTCTTTGTAACAAAACCTCAGTGAATGGTCTTACTCTCCTGTTTCCCAAATGATCTATAAAATCTGGCTGGGCTGTAGGATCGTTATTTAACCTGATAATTTCTCTGACCGTCTCTAAAACGTCCTCTGGTTTTAAAACCCTATCTTCTATTGGAATTTCGTATTGGAAAGCAATCTCTTCTTTTGCTAAAACAGGGTTTGATTTTTTAGGATTCAGTTTTGGTAATCTTTGCCAAAATCTCCATCTTCCAACTTCTGAAAGATCGTATCTCTCAAAATTGAAAAACATGTTAAAAATCAAATCTCTGGCAGCATCTGGAGTAACCTTTTCGCCAGGTCTTAGTCTTTGATAAATTTCTACTAAAGATTCTTCTTGGTTTTTTGTAGGATCTCTTTCTATAGTTTTTTGAATGTAATCTATTTCTCCAGTGTTTACATCTTTGAAAAGCTCTTTCAATTGTTCATCACTTTGATAGCCAAAAGCTCTTAACAAGGTTGTTGCAGAAACCTTCCTTTTTCTATCAATTTTTACCCCAATATGTCCTGAGGGATCAGTCATGAATTCCAACCAAGCTCCTCTAATCGGTATTATGTTTGCCCCAAAATAATTTCTTCCAAAAATTTTCTCTGCGACAAAGAAAACACCGGGGGATCTAATGAGCTGAGAAATCACAACCCTTTCAACCCCATTAATGATAAAAGTTCCCCTTTCTGTCATTAAGGGAAAATTGCACAAAAAGACCTCTTGTTCTTTAATTTCTTTTGTTCTTAGATTAACTAACCTAGTCTTTATCCTGAGAGGGGCGTCAAAAGTATCGTTATTTTTTTTTGCCTCCAAATCAGTTTTATATCGTGGCTCACCAAGTTTGTAGTCTAGAAAATAAAGTTCGAATTCTTTCTTTGTATAATCCTTTACTGGAGAAATTTCTCTCAATAGCTTCTTAAAGTCTCTTTGCCAAAACCTTTCCCAAACTTCTTTTTGGAAGGTCAGAAAATGAGGCCACTCTAAGTAAACTTTTGTTTTGCCAAAATTCTTTAGCTTCATAACACCAAAACAACCCGTTTTATGGGGTTTAAAACAGCCTTGGAATTTTAATTTTTAAACTTTAAAATCAAGGTTTTTGAAAATTTAGGGATGAAATCAAAAAATTAAAAACTTATAACTTCTATTATACTCTCTCCAAAAATTTTGTCAACCCCTTAATCAAACTACACGGCTTTATTGTTTAATCTCGGGCATTTTCTCTTCAATTGGAGTCTTCGAAGGGACAGTTGGCACAATTCCTTCTAATGCCTTTTTTCCTGTTTCTAAATTTGAAATTATCCTTTTTACTTCTTCGT
The DNA here is from genome assembly GCA_001443025.1 of Parcubacteria bacterium GBS-2. GTDB lineage: Bacteria > Patescibacteriota > Minisyncoccia > Minisyncoccales > GBS-2 > GBS-2. The sequence goes on along the minus strand of LEKP01000001.1, from coordinate 75,342 downwards.
TATCTGGGTTTAATTCAGAAACTCTTTTGAACTTTTCTATCGCTTTTTCTCTTTCTCCCAGTTCGTCATAAGTTAAACCCAAAAAATAAAGCGCGTTGGCATAGTCTGGAACCAAAGAAATAGCTCTCTCTAATTCCTCCTTTGCTTTTTGATAATTTCCTTTTTGATAATAAGCTACTCCGAGCTGAAAAGCAAGTCCTACGTCCAAGGATGCTAAAGCCTTTGTTTCCTCCATTTTCGAAATTGCCTCATCTAACTTTCCTTGACTGTAATAGGTCATTGCCAATTGAAAATGAGCCGGGGCATAATCAGATTTTAAGTTAATAGCTTTTTCAAAAAGCTCTTGAGCCTCGTTAAAGAAATCGTTTTTTTCTTTTTCGTCCTGGCTCAAAATTCCTTTTCTCAAAATCATCACTCCTTTTTGAGTTAAATAGTAAGGGTTCGAAGGTTCTAGTTTTGAAGCTTCATCATAACATTTTATTGCCCAATCTTCTGCCCCCTGGGCGATTCCCACTAAGCTTTGATAGGTAAATGCCCTAACCGACCAATTAGCAACATTAATTGGATTCAAATCGGTAGCGCTTTTTGAGAGACTAATTGCTCTTTCTGCTTCTGTCTGAATGTTCCAATCTCCCTTTTGTACCTTTTGGTCTACTTTTAATAAATAGGCTTGCGATAAATCCCGATAATACAGATCAATTTTTGAAAAGTTAATTGCCTTTTGAATATTAGAAATTGTTTGATCAACATCTCCTCTTTGCCAAGATAAAATGCCCTTCCAATAATAAACCTCCCCAATATACCTTTGAACGATTGAAATTAAAAGGATAAAGCTTAAAACAAAAATTAAAATCGAAAATGAAGAAAAAATAAAACCAAGAACATTATTTTTAGCTACCATAAATTCTTTTCTTTCCTGGGATAAAAGATTTGCAAAGCAGCCCAAGAACAAAAAGAAAGAAAATTCAAAAACAAAGTTAGATGGGTACAAGAAAAAAGAAATTGAAAAAATTAAAATCGGAAAGAAAATGGCAAAAAGCAGAATTGAAAAATCTTCTTCTTTTCTCTTAAGAATATTCAAAAATCCAAGATAAACCGAGTAGCCAATTAGGGATAAAAAAGAAATAATCCCAAAGATGCCGGTGGTAGCAAAAATATCGAGAAATTTTGAAGCGGAATTTAAAAACCTAACATTCCAAAAAACTGATTCGTTTAAAGCAGTTCCTTTATGCTTTAAAAACTGATAAAGAAAAGTGGCTGGGCCAGATCCAAAAATCGGATTTTCTTTAAAGGCTTCCCAGGCAATTTTGAACGAGAGACTTTGAGAAAGGAAGATCTCAGTAAAAGGCCGGAAAAAAGGAAAATTGAAATTGAAAAGCAAGAAGCTAATTGAAATCGCCAAAATTAGTAAAGAAAAAACTAAAAGGGAGGGAGAAAAAACCTCTCTTTTTATTGTCAAGAATCCCAAAAGAAAAATAGCAGAAATTAACAAAATTAAGAAAGAGAGTTTAAAATTCAAAATTAAAATAAACGATAAGGAAAGAAAGATTAAAACTAAAAGGAGAGCTTTTATCAATCTTTTTGCAATCAAAAAGAAAATCAAAAAAGTAGGCAAAAGGCAAACCAAAAGAATTGCTAAAGAATTTGGTGTTCCGATTGTGTTGAAAGAAATTTGTTTGGCAAAATCGAATGGAAGAATAAATTTTTCAAACATTTGAAAAAGTGAAAATAAAGTAGCAATAAAAACTGAAATTGAAAAGAAAAACAAAAGAAAGAAAATTTCTTTTTTCTCAAAAAGCGAATTGATCAAAAAGTAAAAGATCGTTAAAACCAAAAGAGTTAAGAACGAGTATGAAATAGGCAAAGGAAAGCCATAAAAACTTTCTACCTTTGATTTTGAAAATAAAGTTGAAAGTCCAAAAATCAACAAGAAAAAAAGAACAAAGAAATGTAAGGAATGATAATTCAAGAAAATCCTTCCCCCAACCAAAACTTTAATTATTTGAGACATCAAAGAAATTAAAATCAAAACAGAAAGTAAAACCTGTTTTGGATAATCAAGAACGTTTTGAGTAAATGGTAAAAAGAAAAGCGGAATTAAAAAAACTGCAGAATAAATTAAAAATTTTGAAATTTTATCTAAAGCCTCAACTTTTTCCATATTTTTATTACTTAACAAATTATTTTAAATACTGCAAGCTTTTTTAACAATACCCCCTCCTTTTTTTACGCTCTAAATTCAACCCCAGCATCTTAATGGATTTTAATTTGGGTAATCCTCAGCTTAATAATTTTGCTATCACAAAAATCTGGGGTGGCATTGTTTTTAGATCCCTTAATGGCTTTTGATACTTTGCAAAATGCCAATCCCAATGAAATTCAAGATTAGATTACTTCCTCCATAACTAACAAAAGGTAAAGGAATTCCAATTATCGGTAAAAATCCAACATTACTCCCGATATGAATAAAAATTTGTGAGACTAACAAAAAAGCATAACCTAAAGAAAAAATTCTAGCAAAGTTTGATTTTGCAGAAAGTGAAATTTTAAAGATTCTCCAAATTAAAATTGAAAGAAGAAGAAATAATATTGAAACACCAACAAATCCCATTTCTTCAGCAAGAGCCGCAAAAATAAAATCTGTATGGGGTTCTGGTAAAAATCCAAGCTGAACCTGAGATCCTCCTTTTATTCCTTTCCCTAAAACTCCTCCAGACCCTATTGCAATTTTTGCCTGATTTTGACTCCACCCTCCTTTCAAAGGATCTGAAAGATGGGGGAACAAAAAACTTAAAATTCTTTCTTTTTGATATTCTTTTAAAAAGGTTCCCCACCCAATGATAAATACCAAAATCGCCAAAAGTAAGAGTAAAAAGAAATGGCGAATTTTTATTCCAGAGATAATTAGAACTCCAATCCAAATGGACACCAAAACTAAAACTGATCCCAAATCTGGCTGAAGAAAAACTAAAATCGAAGGGATTAAGACATAAATTCCAGAAATTAAAATATGAGTTATCCGATACATCTCGACATGACGCATTGAAAAATATTTTGCCAAAACTAAAAGTAAAGAAAGCTTTGTAAATTCAGTTGGGTCGAAAGAAATTGGTCCTATTTTAAACCAAGATCTTGTCCCTCTAATTTCTGGAGCGAAAAATAAAACTAAAATCAAAAAAAGAAGACAGAGAAGGTAAAAAAATAAAATCAAATAAGGGCTTTCTTTTAATGGTCTCCAATCCAAAAACGATATTAAAAACATTAAAAAAACCCCTATTAACCCAAAAACAATTTGTTTTTTAAGGTTTAAAAAATCTCCTCTTGAAGAGCTGTAAAGGGATAAAAGACCAATCAAAACTAAGAAAAGAGAACAAAAAATCAAAGACCAATCCAATTTTTTTAAATGGAGTAAGATTTGGCTCATTCTTTCTTTAAAATGTCTAAAAACTCTTTTTCGGTTATTGTTTTTATTCCAAGTTTTTTTGCTTTTTCAAGTTTTGATCCTGGATTTTTACCAACGACAACGTAATTTACTCTTTTTGATACAGATTCTGTCACTTCTCCCCCCAGCTCTTTAACCTTCTTTTTTGCTTCCTCCCTAGCCATTGATTCAAGCCCACCAGTGAAAACAAAGATTAATCCCTTAAGTGGTTGTTTTTCTGGTTTCTTCTCTTCAACAATCTTTACTCCAACTTTCATTAGTTTTTCAATAAACTTTAAATTTCTCTCATCCCTAAAAAACCTATAAATCGATTGTGCAACCACTGGCCCGATATCCCTAATCATTTGGAGTTGTGGCAAAGTTGCGTTCTTTAGCTTCTCTAAAGATTTGAAATGGTTTGCTAAATCTTCTGCAGTCTCTTCGCCAACATTTCTAATTCCTAAAGCATAAATAAACCTTGCTAGAGGAATTTCTTTTCTAGATTGAATAGCATTAACCAAGTTCTTTGCTGATTTTTCTGCAAACCTTTCTAATGGTAAAAGATCCCCTTCTTTTAAAGTGAACAAATCAGCAGGATCTTCAATCAATCCTTCATCTAACAATCTATCAATTATTTTTGGACCCAAACCAACAATGTCAAAAACCTTAACAAAATGGTAAAAGTACCTTCTTTCTTTGGCAGGGCACTTTGGATTGGTACATCTCCAGATGGCTTCTCCAATTGGTTTTTCTAGTTTCGAACCACAAACCGGACATTCCTTTGGAAATTGAATTTCTTTTTCTTTTCCAGTTCTTAATTCTGGTAAAGCCTGAACAACTTCTGGAATCACATCGCCCGCCCTTCCGACAACCACAGTATCTCCAATTTTCACTCCAAGTTTTTTAATCATGTCTTCGTTGTGCAGAGTTGCCCTGGTAATCGTTACTCCTCCAATCTCTACTGGTTCTAAAATCGCAACCGGAGTTACAGCTCCTGTCCTTCCAACTTGAAATTTGACATCTTTTAAAATTGTAGTTGCCTGTTTCAAAGGAAATTTAAAAGCAATAGCTCCTCTCGGAGCTTTTCCAACAACTCCGAGTTTTTGAAAAATCCTGTTGTCGTTTACCTGAACAACAATTCCATCAATCTCATACGGCAATTTTTCTCTGTTTTTTAACCAGTAGTTTCTGTATTCAAAAACTTCTTGTAAATTTTTACAGTATCTGCAATATTTGTTGTTAGTTTTAAAACCTAAAGCGTGCAAAATTTTGTGCTCTTGTTCGTGAGTTTTTTGGCCGTGAAAGGAAACTAAATCGTAAGCTGAAACATCTAATCTTCTTTTTGCAGTTATTTTTGGATCCAATTGCCGGATAGAACCTGCTGCCAAATTTCTGGGGTTTGCAAAAGGAGATTCGCCCAATTTTTCTTGCTCTTTGTTTACCAATTCAAAATTTTTCTTTGTAATGATTGCCTCTCCCCTGACTACCACTTCTTTTAATCCATTTTCCTTTATAAAATCTGCGATTTCCTTTTCTCCTTCCCTTTCAAGATCTTGCGCTACTTCTTCAACCTCTCTTAATCTCAAAGGAACAGATTCTATAGTCTTCAAATTCTCTGTAACGTTTTCCCCATAAATTCCATCTCCCCTTGTAGATCCAATTGTGAAAATTCCATCTCTGTAAATTAATTCGATTGCCAGACCATCTAATTTTGGTTCGCAGAAAAAATCCAATTTTTCAATTTCTTCTTTTGTTAACAGTTTTGAAATTCTTTCCACCCAATTTTCCATATCCTTTTCAGAAAAAGCATCATTCAAAGAAAGCATTGGAACAGGATGTTTTGTTTTTTCAAATTTTTCTAAAACTCTTTCCCCA
>LEKP01000001.1:0-69490 GCA_001443025.1 Parcubacteria bacterium GBS-2 | reverse complement strand
AAAATTACCGCTCAAACCGATTGAGATTGTAAAGATTACACTCAAAATTAAAACTGCAAAATATAAAATTGTTCCTTTAGTGCTGGACATCTAAATCTCTTTGCGAAATTGTTGTTTGAAATTGAAGTTTTTTTTCTCCACTTTCTATTTCCATAAAGATTGTTACTCTTGGCTGATTAGTATCATCTTGACTTTCTCCAGAAACTCTAAATCTTAAGGCATTTACTTTTATGGTTGGAGAGGTTAAAGCCAAAACGGTCCCCTCTTTATCTTCCCAGATTTGATTTGAACTTAGATAAAATCTTTGGCATTGATTTAAATGATTTCTGAATTTTATTTCTCTTTCGGTCGGAGTTTCATAGTTCACATTATTTCTTGAAAGACAGTTTTTAGTTTCTCCAGCAAAAGAAACATCATCCTTTTTTGCCATTCTAATCGCCTTCCCCATATACTCTATTACATAACTAATTTGATTTAAAATCTCCTGTTCTGCTAAAACTTTCCTTTGAGAAGAGAGTCCTGAAATAAAAATACCAGAAATCGCTCCGATTGCAATTGAGAAAATAGCAATTACAACCAAAAGCTCAATTAAAGTAAACCCTTTCATGGTTGCCAATTATAAAGGTTTGCTTGGGCAGTTAAAGAATGCGACCTTCCCCTTTCTTGCCAAGAAACTCTAACAAAAATTCTTAAAATGTTTTCATCTTTTTGAAGGTTAATTACCCTCACAAAGGGTGTTTGAATCCCAGGATCATAACCGTAAAATCCGTTAGTTTCTAAATTTAGAAAATCACCTCTATAAGGGGAGAGGGTGGTACTGTTGTAATCTACTTGCCAATTCCCATTGTTTAATCCATAATCCCAATTTCTTCCACTCAATAAATTGGTATCTCTCAAATTCCTCACAATCTCAATCCCTTCTTGAGCCAAATAAGCAGCCACCAATCTTTGGCTCGAAATTGAAGAAACTGAAATAAAATAAGAAATTAAAGAAGAAAGGGCTAAGATTCCGGTAGTGAAAATAAAAATTGCAGTAATTGTTTCGATTAAAGTAAAAGATTTACTCAGCATAGACCAAACCTGCTTTATTCACTCTGATCGTCTTTGTTTTTGAAGTATCGTTTAAAAAAGAAATAACGATCGAAACCTCGGTTAAATTTTGGGATTCGTTGCCTATTCTTACTTTCGGATCGGGGGGCTTGAAATTGATACTTAGAGAGGAAGGATTAACACTGCTGATAAAAATCTCGCCTCCAAAGTATATTTCCTCGATTATCCTATCTCCTCCGTCGTATCTTTCGTTCCCCTGAGGTGGATTAGTATCAGCATAGATTAAGTAAGAAGATCCTCCTTGTTGTAGATAAATTCCGTATCCTGGTGGAACTCTGTTTTGGCAAGGTCCACAAATTCTTGCTGAAATTGCCATTTCTTGGACTCTTCTAATATCTTGAACGAATTTTTGGGCTGCGCTTTCTAAAATGTATTGTTTTTGGACTGTTCGGTAAAAAGGGAAAGAAATCGAGGTTAGAGTAAAAATGATCGCTAGAACTGTTAAAAGTTCGATAAGGGTAAAACCTTTTTTCATACTTTATTTTAGCAAAATCAAATTCAAGTACCAATTGATGATTTTTTCCCCAAAAAACATTGCCAAAAACGTTCCAGAGACTAAAAACGGTCCAAAGGGAATTTGGGATTTTATCGTTTTTCGTTTTAAAAAAATTAACATTAAACCAACTATTGCACCGCTAAAAAAAGCAAAAAACAAAGCAACCAAAATTTTTGGCCAGCCCAAAAAAAGACCCATTAAAATTGAAAGTTTAAAATCTCCCCAGCCCATCCAGGTTTCTTTTGAAATCAAAATGATCGCTAGAAAAAATAGAGAGGGCAAAATTCCAATGACCAAATTCCAAATTCCAAACAAATTCCAATGACCAAAATTCCAAACTTTAAAAAATTGGTAAAGAAGAATAAAGCCAATTGTTAGATAAATTATTTTGTCTGGAATGAGATAATGTTTGAGATCAAAAACAAAAATTACAATCAAAAAAGAACCGATGATAAAAAGAAAAATGAGATCAGCAAAACCGTATGGTATCATGTGGGTTCGAAACTGAGAGAAATTTAAAAGGAAGAGAAAACCAGTCGAAATCTCAACTAAAGGATATTGAAAAGAAATCTTTTTTTGACAATAGCGACATTTTCCCTTTAAAATTAAAAAACTCAAAATTGGAATTAAATCTTTCCAGTTCAAAAGATGCTTACAATGAGGACAAAAAGATCTTCCGAAAATAAAACCTTGACCAGTTTCCAATCTATAAATTACACAATTTAAAAAAGAACCAACAACAGATCCTAAAATAAAAACAAAAAAATAAATTAAAATCTCCATCTTTCAATTATACCAAAACTGGCGGGAGTTCCCGCCAGTTTCTATCAGAAATCCTAGAAATCTTAGGGAACCAATCCGCAACAGTCCGAAATAGTCGGAGTCGCTGTTCCTTTAGCCACTCCTTTGTTTGAGGCGCAAACGTAGCCACCGCTTTCTAAAGGAATATAAATGCAGTATTTTTGAGTATCTCCTCCGCTAACATAAGTATAATCGTAACCTGGGAGAGTATCTTTTGGAATAGTTAAATAAGTACCAATACTTTCTTCTTCGATTTCACCCGGATTCCAGGTAGGATAAGCCTCTCCAGCATCGTTTGTGGGGCAATTAGGATCGTCATAACACATTTCCATTGCGGTATTAATTTGCCTAATCGTCGCCTCCCTATTTGCATCCCTTGCCTTTGCTCTAGCTCCACCCAAAGAAACCAATACAATTCCTGTCAAAATTCCAATTATCGCAATAACAACCAATAGCTCAATTAAAGTAAAACCTCTTTTTTTCATAGGTTCTTAATTTTTTAATCGACCTTTTATGGACAAGCTGACATATTAGCAGGTCTGGAAGTCATAAAATGAACCCCTTTTTCGCTAGCAGCAATAATTCTTCCATCGCTCAATTGAGCATAAATACAGTATTCTCCCCCCGCAGAACTGGGAAAAGCACAATAACCACCAGCGGTCATTTCTCCAATAGTGGCCCCTGTGCAGCTAGTGAGAGTTCCTCCGCCTGGATCTTGAGGTAGTGGAGAAAGATAGGTACCAATAGCATTTTGCCCTCCGATGGTTGTTAGGCGGTTATTACCATCTACTGCCACTGCTGGATAGGCAGTATCGCTACCACCGCAGGCAGCACTGGAATCTTGAAAACACAATTCCATAGCGGTTGAAATTTGCCTTATATCAGCCATTCTCTTTGCATCCCTTGCTTTCTTTCTTGCTCCTCCCATCGAAACTAATACAATTGAACTTAGCATTCCAATAACCGCAATGACAACTAATAACTCAATTAAAGTAAAACCTCTTTTTCTCATTTTCATTTAATATTCAATTTCAATCGACCTTTTTTTCATTTTAGTATGTGCCAATTATCCTGTAAAGGGGTAAAAGAACAGAAAGCATCAAACCTCCAACTAGCACTCCTAATATTACTATCAACAAAGGTTCTAAAATTTTCAAGAAATTTTCGACAGATTTTTCTGTCTCTGATTGATAAAAATTGGAAATTGCTGATAGGGAATTAGATAGGGTTCCGGTTTTTTCACCCACCAGAATCAATTGGGTGAAAAGAGGAGGAAAGAGTTCTGGATATAAAGCGGTTATTGAAGAAATTGTTTTTCCTTTTTTCAAATCCTCTTTTATTTTTGAAACTATGTTTTTATATTCTTCGTTTCCTACTATTTCTTCAATAATTTCTAATGCCTCAATAGGAGTCAATCCTGCTGAAGTCAAGGTTGATAAGTTTTGGGCAAACCTCGAAAGGATTGAAAGCTTTGAAATTTCCCCAAAAAATGGTATTTTTAAAGAGATTTTATCAAAAAGTTTTCTCCCCTCTTCAGTTTTGAGGTAATAGAAAATTAAAATAACAGAAGCTCCCAAAATCAAGGCAAAATATAAAAACTTTTCTCTTAGGATTTTTGAAAAAGAAAGAATAACTTTGGTAATAAATGGAACTTCGACCTCCCTTTCTTTTAAAATGTTTTCAAAAGATGGCAAAATTGAAAACATCATTAATCCAAAAATTGCCAAAAAGACAACCAAAACTAGCGCAGGATAAATCATTGCTCCTCTTATTTTACTTTTAAGATTGTATTCTCTTTCTAAGTGATTTGCTAAAAAAGTGAGGGATTGAGAAAGTTTTCCCGAAGTTTCCCCTGCCCTTACCATTCCAACATAAAATGGAGAAAAAACTTTAGGGTATTTCAAGAGAGCTTTTGAAAGCGAAGAACCTGCTTCAACTTCTTTTGCAATGTCTGAGATTATTTCTTTAAATTCCAAATTTTTCATTTGAGCAGCAAGGGTCATTAAAGATTCAACTATCGGAACTTTTGAGGCAAGCATAATAGAAAATTGACGAGAAAATAAAAACAGATCTGTGAGAGAAATTCTCCTAAAAATTTTCAGTTCTCTGGCATAAATTGGAGGTTTTTCTTCTTCTAAATAAGTAACATAATAACCGAGTTTTTGAAGCAAAGAAAGAGCGACTTCTTTTGAAGAAGCCTTAATGGTTCCCGATCTAACATCTCCTTCTTTTGTTCTTGCTTGATACAGAAATTTCATGAAAGAAGCATTCTCAATTCAACAGGGTTTAAAGAATAATTTAGGGCATTTTCAAAGGAAATTTCCCCTCTTTTTACTAAATCTGCAAGCGATCTGTTTAAGGTAATCATTCCGATCTCTGCTGATGTCTCAATGACTGAGGGAATTTCGTGAATTTTGTTTTCTCTTATCAAATTGGCTATTGCCGGAGTGTTGATCATTATTTCGCAAGCAGGGATTAATCCTCCTCTCACCCTTGGAATTAATCTTTGAGAAATGATTCCCAAAAGGGAACCTGAAAGCTGGGCTCTAACTTGATTTTGCTGCTCTGGAGGAAAGGAGTCAACAATTCTGTGAATAGTTTGGGCTGCAGAATTTGTGTGTAAAGTTGCAAAGACTAAATGGCCGGTTTCTGCAGCGGTAATCGCAATCGCCATTGTCTCTGGATCTCTCATTTCACCAACCATAATCACATCGGGATCTTCTCTCAACGCAGCTTTTAGGGCTCTGGCAAAGCTTAAAGCGTCTGTTCCTATCTCTCTTTGGTCTATTATTGATCTATCATCTTCAAAAACATACTCGATTGGATCTTCGATAGTGATGATGTGCTCTGTTCTAGTATGGTTTATTTCATCGATTAAAGCTGCTAAAGTAGTGGACTTTCCATGAGAGGCAGGACCGCAGACTAAAACAAATCCTTGCTGGGTTTTTGTGAATTGATGCAAAATAGGAGGTAAATTCAATTCCTCAATCGTCCGAATTTTTGAAGGAATCAATCTCATTGCGATCGAAACTTGACCCATTTGGAAAAAGGCGTTTACTCTAAATCTTGCTTTCCCTTCAAAATCGTAGGAAAAATCTAAATCTTTTTCTTTTAAAAACCTTTCTCTTTGAGATTCATTCATCATCAGAAATGCTAAATTCTTCGAATCTTCTGGAGTAATTATTTTCTCTTTAACTAAAGGAAAGAGGCTTCCAAAAATCCTCAAAATCGGAGGGTGCCCTGGAGAAAAATGAACATCCGACGCTTGTTCTTTTATTGCTATTTCTAAAATTCTATTTAAAATTTTTCTGTAATCTTCCATTTTTAAGTTGTTTCTCTTAAAACTTCTTCAATCGTTGTTTCGCCTTTCAAGATCTTTAAAATCCCATCTTGTTTCATTGTTATCATCCCTTGCCTTTTTGCCTCTTCCGCAATGTTCGCTTCAGATGGCTCTTTCAAAATTATCTCCTCTAAATTTTTTGTTATTTCCAAAACTTCAAAAATTCCGATTCTGCCTGAAAAACCAACTTTATGGCACTCATCGCAACCTACTGCCTCATAAATTTTAAAATCTTGAGAAATTTTCAATTTTTTCTTTTCTTCCAATGGGAATTTATCAAGCTCTGCTAAAATCAGGTCTTTAATTTCCTTTGTGGGTTTAACTTCTTTTTTACATTTATCACAAAGTCTCCTAACCAATCTTTGAGCTATGGCTATTGACAAAGCATAAGGAATCAAAAACGGAGAAACTCCCAAATCTACTAATCTAGGAATCACTCCTATTGCGTTGTTGGTATGAAGGGTAGATAAAACCAAGTGGCCAGTTAAAGCAGCATGGACTGCCAATTCGGCAGTTTCTCTATCCCTGATTTCCCCAACCATAATAATGTCTGGGTCTTGCCTTAAAACATGTCTTAGGCCGGTTGCGAAAGTATAGCCAATCTCTGGTCTAATTTGAGATTGGTTTATTCCCTCAATGAAATATTCTACCGGATCCTCCAAAGTAACGATATTCACCCCTTCTTGGTTTAATTTTTGCAAAATTGCGTACAAAGTAGTAGTTTTCCCAGACCCAGTAGGTCCTGTTGCTAAAATCATTCCAAATGGTTTTTTGATTGCCCTTTGTAAAACTTCAAAATTCCTTCCAGAAAGTCCCAACTCTTCGATTTTCTTCAATCCAACTCTCGGATCTAAAATTCTGATTGCAACTTTTTCTCCCATTGCGGTAGGGAAAGTAGAGACCCTAAAATCGATTTTCCTTCCTCCATATTCTATCGAAAACCTTCCATCTTGAGGAATTCTGGTCTCATCAATTCTTAAATCAGAAAGAATTTTTATTCTAGAAACTATCGCAGGATGAACCTTAATAGGTAAAAAAATGCTAGAGTAAAGCTTCCCTAAAAATCTGTACCGAACTCTCATTCTATCTTTGAACGGCTCAATATGAATGTCTGAGCTTTCTCCTTCGATTCCGTATCTCAAAATGGATGCAACAGCTTTAGTAATCGGGGCCTCTTCAACTACTCTACCCAATTCGGCAACTGTTGGTTTCTCGTATTTTTCAGCTTTGAGTTCTTTTTCAAGTTCTTCAATAGCTTTTTCTATTTCTTCCTTTTTTGCCCGATATTCTTCGAGCGTCTTTTTAAAATCAGTAAGCGTTATCAAGAAGGTTTTTATCTCGAGATCTCTTTTTCTAGCCAAAAACTTTATTGCCTCAATGGCGTCTAGGTCTTCAGGATAGACCATCCCCACTTCTAACACTTTCCCTTTTTTTGAAATAGGAATAATTTTGTAAAAGCTTGCAGTTTCCTCTGGAATTTCTTTTAAAACTTCAGGCAAAATTTCCTTTGGTTCAAATTTTTTTAATGGAATTTTTAAAATTTCAGATTTTAGAGAAAAGAGTTCTTCTTCGTTTAAAATCTTTTTATCCAAAATTATCTCATCTTCTTTTTTGCCTGAAGTTTCAACCTCCTTTTTCAATTTTTCTTCCTGTTCCTTTGTTAAAATTCCTCTTTTTACCAATTCTTCGATTATCATTTTATTGGTAAAAATGGATTTTCCCTCCCCATTTCCTCTGGATTAGGAAATTCTATTTTCTCACTAGGTTGAAGTTCTTTTAAAATTGGATTTTCAAAAATTGAAAAATCAATTTGGGTTTTCTTTTCAGGAAAAGAAAGCTCTTCAACAGAAGAAACCTCTGGAGGGGGTATTTCAGGTGCTTTTTCTCTTTTGAAATAACCAAAATAAAGATTGAAAATAGTAATCATTAAAAATACAAAAAATACTATTATTAAATTTCTTTCTCTTTTTCTCCTTTGATAGATTGGCTCCATTTTTAATAACTAAAAAATGAAATTGTAAGGTTGTAGGTAGGGGTTTCTTTTTCGATCAAAAGGGAAATTTTTTCGACCTTTATCAATCTAGCAGATTTTTCTAAGATCGAAACAAAATTTTTAAAAGAAGAGTAATCTCCCTTGAGTTTAATATTAGTTGTCCATTTTTTTAATTTTCCCTCTTCTTTGACACTTATTGAACCAATGTTTTCTAATAAAAGTCCAGACTGAGAGGAAGATTTTTGAATGAAGTTAAACAAAGAAGGAATAGAAGGATCTTCAGGCAAGGCCGAATCAACTTTTGAAATTTCTTCTTGATAATTTTTTAACCTCTCAGAGGTTTTTAATATTTCTTGAAAGGATCTATCTGAACTTTCAAATTCTTGCTTTTTCTGTAAAAGTTCAGAATTTAAAGTAGAAAGGGAAACTTGTTTTGGGGAAATGAGAAGAAAAAACAACAAAACCGAGAAAATAAGGAAAAAGATTGAATAAAAAACTTCTTTTTTCATTTTAAAATGCTTTTATCAAAATTTATTTCAAGTTTAAAATTGACCTTTCCTTCTTTCCCCAAACTTAATTCTTTGAGTTGAAGTTTCAAAAATGGATCGTTTTTGAAAATTTCAAGTTGTTGAGCTAAAACAAAAAAGTTTGGAGATTCTCCTGAAAGAAGAAGGGTTGAACTTTCAAGGTCCAAATCCATCTTTGAAAAATAGATTTGCTTGTGAGTTTTTTGCTCTAGATAAGGAAAAATTTTTGAATAAGAAAGACGGTCTTTGATTAATTCTGAGAAATGAGAGATTTTTTCTTGGTATTTTGAAACCTCTTCTTCTTTTTTTCTTATTTCAGGGGTTTTAAGAGCCAAAATTTTCTCTTCTAACTGGGAAATTTCTTTCCTTTTTGATTTTTCTTCAAACCAAAAATAAAAAGAAGTAAAAATTGCAGAGAGAAAAATCAAAATTGAAAAATAAAGAAAAATTGTTTCTGGTGAGGGTAATTTCCTTTTTGGTTTTGGAATTATCTCCATTTTATTCGAATGCTCTTTGGGCCAAACCTACTGCTACTGAAAATGAGGGCCCCATTTCCTTTAAGGTTTCTTCCAAAATTGCTGGAAAATAAATCCTTTTAAATGGGTTTGCAATCTCCACTTCTTTTTTAAAATAATTTTGAAAATATTGCAACAAACCCGGCAAATTCGCTCCCCCTCCAGCTAAAATTATTTTTTCTATTTCCTTTCCTTCAATGTTCTTGAACTTTAAAAAAGTTTGCTCAATATCTCTCAAAAGTGAATTAATTAGGGGTACCAAAACTTTCCTTACCTCTTTTCCTTCTGGAATTTCCGTAGGTAACAACCCATACCTTTTTTTCATTTCTTCTGCTAAATTTGGAGTCACACCTAGGCTTTTTGAAATAGCTTGGATGAATTTATCTTCCGATGAGTCAAAACTTCTTGAAATTTTCAAGATTTTCCCTTCTATTATACTACAAGAGGTAGTTCTCGCACCAATATCAATTATAGAGATTATTTTATCTTTTTCAAAGAAGGCTCTAACTAAAGAAAAGGTTTCTGCCTCCAATGCACAAGATTCTATCTCCAAAGATTTGGCAATTAACTCATACTGATTTACTACTTCTTTGGGCACCGAGACCAATAAAATTCTGAATCTTTCTTTACCCATGAAAGGTATTTTACCAATCAATTGCCAATCCCAGGCGACTTCTGAAAGTGGAAGAGGAATATGCTTCCTTGCCTCTGCCTCAACAGCAAAAGGAATTTCTTCTTTCGTCATTGGTGGGAGCTCGAAAGTAGTAAAAAAAGTGGCAAAATCTGGAATTGAAAAGTAAGCAGTCTTTGTCTTAATTTTCGCTTCTTCAAAAATTGCCTTTATGGCTCTAACAATGTCTTGGGTGGAAAGCAAAAGAGTACTTTTTTCAAAGGTTCTAAAAGGTTTTTGATACAATGCCTTTGAAGAAATCTGGCCATAGTTTTCTAATTTTATCCTTCCCGCAAAAAAAGATAGCTGAACTACTTTTATATCAGAAGTCCCAATATCAATACCAACAGAACTTTTTGGGAAAAGAGATGGAATTTTCATTAATTCTATTTTACCATTAATCTAATGAAAATTAAAGAATTCATTTTAGATTTGGTTTTCCCAAAGTTTTGCCTGGGTTGCAAAAAAGAAGGGGTTTTTCTGTGCCAAGATTGTTTTTCTATTTTAGAGGTTTTAACAACTCATCAAAAATTTAAGGGAAAGAATTTAAATGATCTTTATTTTCCAGTAAATTATGAAAATTTTTTGGTAAAAAAATTAATCCAAAATTTCAAATATCCACCCTTAATTAAAGAATTGAAAAAGGATTTAGCTTTGTTGATAATTTCCCATTTTTTATTGCTTGATAAAAAACCAAATTTTTTTGATTTTGTTTTAGTACCAATTCCTTTGAGTAAAAGAAAATTAAAATGGAGGGGATTCAATCAAGCAGAAGAAATTGCAAAAGAGCTGAGTAAATTTTTAAAAATTCCTTTAATTTCGGATTGTTTGATCAAAATAAAAGAAACTAAAGATCAAGTGGAACTTTCTGAAGAAGAAAGAAAAGAAAATGTAAAAAATGCGTTTTTAGTTAAAAATAAAGAGAAAATCTCTGGGAAAAACATTTTATTAGTTGATGATGTTTTTACAACTGGAGCGACGATGGAAGAAGCTGCAAGGGTTTTAAAAGAATCTGGAGCAAAGAAAATAATTGGAGTTGTTGTCGCCAAGGCTTCGCCTGGCCAAGATAAACTTCAATAAAAGCGGAGGAGGTGGGATTCGAACCCACAAGCCGCTTTTTAGGCGGCACAGGTTAGCAACCTGGTGGCTTACCAAATTCGCCGCACTCCTCCTCAAATAAATTATATTACCTTAATTGTTGTATCTTTTCAAGTGTTTATGTAAGCGGAATGCATTTTTGAACAATAACTCAATGGATATTTTGTAACTTAAATTTTGATGGAGTTTTTGAATTTGACCAAAAATTTTTGACTCAGGCTATTAAAAAACTTATCTCATTTTTTCGTCTTAAAATATTCTACTTAACATTGCCATGGCTTTTTTTAAGTAGACTTAATTGAACTTAAAGAACCTGACTTTTCGCCGGTCAGCCTTGCCCCTTAACTTAAAATCTCTTACATAATTTTGCCATGACAAAAATATGTAAGAAAAGTTAAAATAGGTATAATTTTAGGTTTAATAAAGGCTCGGATTTTGGCATATTGATGAAATATATTTTTTTGTTATTATATATAGTGTGCCCTCGTAGTTTAATGGATAAAACGCGAGTTTGCGGAACTCGAGAGTGGAGGTTCAAATCCTCCCGAGGGCACAAAAACAACAAATTAAATGAATAAATTACCACTAAAAGAAGAGGTAATACAACTTAGAAAAGAGGGGAGGCTTCATTGTGTTGTCCAATGCCGAGCCGACCAAGATACTGATTATTTAAACAGATATTGGTCCCAGGTCACTCAAATCCCCCTTTCTAGATTCTACAAACCACGAATAGATCCTCGAACTTTCAACAGGTCTACTAAAAAGAAAGATTATTATGGAGTGTGTAGAATTGAATATTTTTGTAGCAAAGTGGTCACAGAACTAAAACAAATTATCGAAGTGATCAAAAAAACAATACTTCGAGATGGGCCTGTGGTGTAATGGCAACACGCGACTATGGCATGGTCGAGTTCGGGGTTCAAATCCCCGCAGGTCCACCAAAAAAGTAAATCAAGTGATTGAGTGATTGAATTAAAGGAAGAGGGGTGACAGCGAAGCAATTTTGCTTGCAAAATGCTGAGCGCCATGGAGGGGAGAAACCGAAGGTGTCTCCCCTATGGAAAGCGAGCCGAAGCCCCGCGTAGAATAAGAGAAAATTCTACCTACTAGGAGGGGGTGACAGCGAGTCGATTTCGTTTTACGAAATGACGAGCGACAATCGAGGGGGAACCTCGGTTCCCCCTATTGAGGGAAAGCCGGGGTAGTGTAGCTGGTGCGCACGCATGTCTGAAAAACATGAAGAGCCAGTTCGATTCTGGCCCCCGGCACAAATTTGCGGGTGTAGTATAACGGTTATTACGCAGCCTTGCCAAGGCTGAGAAGGGGGTTCGACTCCCCTCACCCGCTTTGACACCCTTCCCCTGGGACTCCGCTCCCTGGTGTTATCGTGCCAGCGCTCGCTTACTGTAAATTCATTTTGTTGACATTTAAGGGAAAAAATTTTATGATAAAGGGATGAAAATTTGGCTAAAAATTTTGATGATTTCTTTTTTAGTTTTAATAGGAACTGCATTTGAGTTTCCTCTGGAGGCTGAAAATTCTAATTTTTCACAGAGGGAGCCTGAAAAAATTGTTGTATCCTTTGGAAACTCACTTTTTGGTATAGCAAGTCCCAACAATCCAGAAAAAGTACCAATAAGAATTTTAGCAATAGTTACTGGTTACTCTTCCACCCCTTGGGAAACTGATGAAGATCCTCATATTACTGCCTCCGGAAAAACTGTCAGAGATGGAATAGTTGCAAACAACTTTCTTCCTTTTGGAACTAAAATTAAAATCCCCGAGATTTTCGGGGATAAAATTTTTGTTGTGGAAGATAGGATGAGTTGGGGAAAGGGAAATTATCAGTTCGACGTCTGGTTTGAAAATTATTTTGAAGCCCTAAAATTTGGTGCCAAAAAAACCTACGTTGAGATCTTACCCGACTAGAAACCCAACTCCCTAGAAAACCAGATAACCAGATAACTAGAAAACTATACTGTGCCGCGGGTGGGATTTGAACCCACAAGGGGTTATTCACCCCAAAGGGTTTTAAGCCCTTCGCGTATGCCAAATTCCGCCACCGCGGCAAATTTAAGGCGCGGGTGGGAATCGAACCCACGTATCCCGGATTTGCAGTCCGGTGCTTTAGCCACTTAGCTACCGCGCCTTTTTTGATGATACCTCATTTTTTCTCTCTTTTCAACCTCTCCAAAATTTCCTCAATTCTCGCTGCCTCAATAATCTTTTTTTCTTTTTTAAACCTTATCATTGGAACTTTCTTTAAAAACAATTTTTGGTTTAGTCTTCCCTGAATGAAATAAATTTCTTTCTCTAAAATTCCCAAAACTTCATCAAATTTGCTTTCGGGATAACAAGAAAAGAAAACCTTGCACTCGGTAAGATCTTTGTTTGTCTCTACGCGAGTAATTGTAACTAAGGTATTTCTTGGAAAATCGATTTCCTTTTGAATAATCTTTGAAAGCTCTTCTTTAACCAAGCTATTTATTTTCTCAATTCTTCTTTCCATCAAATTTCAGCTTTCTTTTTTTCTTTTTTAAAAACATTTAAAATATCTCCCTCTTTTATTCTTACTTTCCCTCCGCACAAAATTCCAATCTCTTCTCCTCTCTTTGCAAATTGAATATCTCTTTTTTCTTTTTGTAAATTTAAAATTTTTCCCTCGCCGATTATTTCTCCCTCTCTAACGACTTCTAAAAATAATCCATTTTGGATCTCTCCTTCTATTACCCTTCCTCCAATAATTTGTCGTTCTCCTTTTCTCCAAAATTCAACTAAAACTTTAACTTTACCCACGTCAACTCTAATAATTTCAGGCTCTACCATTTCCGAAATTAACTTTCTCACTCCCTCTACTAAATCGTATATTAGGTGAAATGTTAAAATCCTAACCTTTTGCCTTAATGACAATTCCATCGCCGATTTTTCAGTTTTTACCCTAAAACCCAAAATCGCAGCCCCTGCGGTTTTTGCCAATTTCACATCTTCTTCATCTATTTGACCGACCTGAGATTTTATAATTCTTAAAGCAACTTTTTCTGATTTCAAATTCTTCAAAACTTGCTCTATTGCTTCTTTCGTGCCCAAGACATCGGTTTTCAAAATTAAGTTTAAGATTTTTTGACCCTCCCCTGTTCCAATTGTTTCAATTTTTTTCTCAATTGGTTTTACATATTCTCTGGCCTTTTCCAAATTTTCAAAAACTAAAAACTCCTCACCAATTATCGGAACTTCTTCAAATCCCACAATGATTCCGGCTTGGCCTGGAAAAATTTTCTCAACTTTCTTTTTTTGAGGATTTTCCAAAATTCTAACTTTTCCGAAAGTACTTGGTGTCGCGATGAAATCTCCGCTTTTTAAGATTCCTTCTTCCAAAATCACTGTTGCAGTAGGACCCCTTTTTGGATCTAAAAAAGATTCTACTATTACTCCCTTTGCAGGTTTTGAAATATCAGCTTTTAATCCTTCCAATTCAGATAATAGTAAAATCAAATCCAAAAGATCCTTTATCCCCTCTTTAGTCTTTGCTGAAGTTTTAACTTCTGGTACTTTCCCCCCATAAGATTCAACCAAAACGCCTTCTTTTGCCAACTCTCTTTTTGCTTTTTCTGGGTTTGCAGTTGGTTTGTCAATTTTGTGCAAAGCAACAATTAAAGGAATTTTGGCTTCTTCTACACATTTTATTGCCTCTTTTGTTTGTTCCTTCACTCCCTCGACGCTATCTACCACCAAAACAGCAATATCTGCAACTTTCGCGCCTCTAGATCTCATTTGGGAAAATGCCTCATGGCCTGGTGTATCTAAAAAAGTGATTTTCTTTCCATCTTTTTCGATTTCAAAGGCACCAAGGTGTTGAGTAATTTCTCCCCCTGGTTTTTCTTCTTTAAATTCAATTTCTCTGATTGCATTCAAAAGACTAGTTTTCCCAGCATCAATGTGACCTAAAATTACTACTACTGGTTGCTTTGGAATTTCCTTTTCCATGTTTTGCTAAATTAATTGCTTCAATTTCCTCTTTTGAAAGATTAAAATCTGATTTCCCTCCTTTAATCGGTTTTGCAAAAACTCTGTTCCCGTCTTTTAAATATAAACTGGTAATTACTACTCCATCATCTTTACCGTCCAAAAGGGCAATTGAAAAGCTTTGATTTCCTCCTAATTCTTCAAATGGATTAAACCTAACGATTCCAATCTTTTGAATGTTGAATTTCTCTTTTTCTTTTAAATTTTCGAGTTCTTTCAAAACTTTTTCAAATTCTTTCTTTAATTGATCGAATTCTCTTAAAAGATCATTTAAATTCTCTGGTTCTTTTTTCTTTTTTAAAAAAACAAACATGTTTTTGCGGCGGGTGCAGGACTCGAACCTGCAAGGGGAGAAACTCCCCACCGGTTTTCAAGACCGGCGCATTAGCCAATTCTGCCAACCCGCCCCCTTAATATTGGTGGGCGCGTCAGGACTTGAACCTGAGACCTTCCGCGTGTAAGGCGGACGCTCTACCACTGAGCTACGCGCCCTTTCTTTCCGCTCTCCATAGGGTAGAAACCCAAAAAAAACCAAACAACCAGATAATCAGAAAACCATCTAGCCCAATGTCCTTTCCATCAAATATGCATTTTCTCCATTTGAATAATAATTATCAACCAATTCTATGATTTTAAAACCCAATGCCTGATAAAAATTAATCGCTTCTTTGTTTTCCTCTCTAACGTGCAAAAAAATCATTTTCATTCCCTCTTTTTTAAAATTTTCTAATAATTTTTCAATTAATTTTCTTCCTATTCCCTTTCTCCTCCATTCTTTTTTTACTGCTACTGAAATAATCAGTCCTGAGTTTTCATTTTTTTCGCCAATAGCGTAACCAACAATTTCTTTATTTATCTTTGCTACTAAAAATCCCTCCGGCCACTTTTTAAAAACTTCTAAAAAGTACTCTTTAGGAAAGGTTTCTTTCTTTTCAAAAGCATTCCTCTCTATTTCTAAAATTTCGTTCAGGTTCAGGGGATTGAATTTTTCGATTGATAAGTTCTCCATTAAATCCTTGTGCCCCCGATAGGAATTGAACCTATATCTGCGGCTTAGGAGTCCGCCGTTCTATCCGTTGAACTACGGGGGCATTCAAATTCTCTTTAATAACATCAGCTAAAGAATGTAATAATTTCAATAAATCACCTCCTTTAGAAACTCTTATTCGACACATTCCATATTTGAGCTTTCCTTTCTTTCTACCTTTCAAGATATTAATACTATTTATCTTGTCTTCAGAAATTCCAATAACTTTTGCCCAGAAGTTTAATACTTCCTCCCGGTTCAAGTCTTCGTAAATTCGTAAACTCACTTTCAGTTTGTCTTTCTTTATTCCCAACTCTTTAAGACCTTCTAGAAAAACTTTTATCAATGCGGGGTCGCTGTTGAGAAAACTTAGATCACTTTTTGCTCCTTCTGCCCAATAAAGGGATGCTGTAATCAGGATTTTTTCCTTTCTGGTTAACTTTCCTATAATTTTTCTCGCTCGTTGCTGGGCCTCCTGCCATTTCTGAATCGATCGCGCAATGCTAGTTTTTCTTTTATTTTTCCATATTTCCTCGAATTCTGGAAGGATTTTCACTCCTCGAATATATTTAAACACTGTGCTACCTGAGTGACCAGTTATTCGTCTTATTTCCGGAAGACTATATCCTCTTTGTCGAAGAAAAACTATCCGCTTGATTTCTTCTTTAGTAAGCGCCTTCCTTTTCATTACTCAATTATACTGCAAGCGAAATACCAATTCAATCTAGGACAAGTTTGCTTTATCCAATTGACTGAAATGGGTTATAAATTGAGGATAAAGTATTTTATTCAATTTTCTCCTTGTTGACAAGAGGAATTGATGATAAAATGAATCCATGACAAACAAAGGACCTTTTGTCGAAATTGCCAAAAAAGTCTGCCCTGGGGTAATTACCATTGTTATTACTAAAGACCTTCCAAAAATTGAAGGTTTTTATTTGTTTCCTCTTTGGGGTGAAGAATTCATCTTTCCAAAGTTTAAAAAAGAAAAAGAAAAAACAAAAGTTGGAGGGGGATCTGGATTTATAGTTTCGCCAGATGGCTATGTTTTAACTTGCAACCATGTAGTTTCAGATCCGATTGCAGATTATACTGTAATTTTGGATCCAAAAAATAAATTTAAAGCAAAAGTTTTGGCAAGAGATCCTTTAGTTGATATTGCAGTTTTAAAAATCGATGGAAAAAATTTACCCTATTTGGAATTAGGTGATTCAAATAAAGTTGAGTTGGGAGAGCAAGTTTTGGCAATTGGAAATCCTTTAGGAGAATTTGAAGATACAATTTCTGCAGGAATAGTTTCTGGATTATCCAGAAAAATTACAGCCTATGGAGGAATTCCTTTTAAAGCAACAAGTTTGAGAGGTCTAATTCAGACTGATGCAGCAATCAATCCTGGAAATTCAGGAGGCCCTTTAGTGAATATGGAGGGAAAGGTTATTGGAATTAACACTGCGATGGTAATGGGGGCAGAAAACATCGGCTTTGCAATTCCAATAAACTATGCAAAGCCAATTTTGGAAGAAGTAATGAAATTTGGAAAAATTAGAAGGCCATTTTTGGGAGTAAGGTATGTGATTTTGAATGAAAATTTAGCAAAGCTTTATAAACTTCCGGTAGATTATGGGGCTTTGGTAACCAGAGAAAGTTTTGGCGAAAGAGCTGTAGTTAAAAATTCTCCTGCAGAAAAAGCTGGAATAAAGGAGGATGATATTTTGTTGGAGGCTGACGGAGAAAAAATCACTGAGGATAATACTTTAGCGGATATTCTTTCAAGGCACAAAGTTGGCGATGAAATTGAATTTAAGATTTTAAGAGGTTGGATGGAAGGAAAGGGAGAGGAAATTCATCTTAAAGTAAAATTAGAAGAGAAAAAATAGTTGATCTTTTAAAAATTTCTGGTAAAATTAGTATAGTTGGCTGGTTGGCTAGTTTTCTGGCTTTCTAGTTATCTGGTTTTCTGGTCAAAGTCCCCGTAGCTCAAATGGATAGAGCACGGGCCTTCTAAGCCTGAGATCTGGGTTCGACTCCCAGCGGGGACACGGTGGCCGTAGCTCAATTGGCAGAGCGCCTGGCTGTGGCCCAGGTGGTTGCGCGTTCGAGTCGCGTCGGCCACCATTTTATTTTTCCTCGAAGGGGTTGAGATAAATTTTTTGGTTAATTTCCTCAAATTTCTTTTCTCGTTCTCTAATTTTTTCCAATACCTTCTGATAAAGATTTTCATTAAATGTTTCAATCTTAGGAAACTTTTTTTCTTTAAATGAGATTGAAACTTTAAAGACCAAAAGACCCAGAGAAAAGGCTAAGATTAAAAGGAAAAGTAAAGTCAAAATAAATCTCTCCACCAAAATTCTTGGTAGTTTTTTTACAAAGTTTTTTAATTTTCTCATTTTGATTCTCATTTTGTTAAAACCGAAAAGAAAATTTCAAATTTTAAATCGTTTTTTGAAAATTCCTTAAACTCTTCCCTTTTTAATTCAGATTCAGTCAGTTTAGAGATTCTTATTTTTTCGATTTGGGTCAAATAATTACAATTTTCAACCTTCTCAATAAATTTAAAAACATTTTCTGGAGAACTTACCCCTTTAATTTGAAAGGAAATGCTGTCTTTTGAGAAACTTGAAATTGAAATTTGGCTTTGGATATTTAAATCTTTTGCCATTTTTTCCAAAAATTCAACAAAATCTATAGGAATCTCTTTATTAACCAGAAAATTTTCAAATTTTGATAAATTTTCTTTAATCTCTGAGGGAAGTTTTTTGAATTTCTCAATTTCTTCTTGACGTCTTTCAATTTCTTCCAACTTTAGGTTAGTTTGAAGAATCTCTCTCGAAATCCTTTTTAGTTCCTTCAAAGTTGGGAAAATCAGGAAAAGAAAAATTAAAAGAAAAAAGATTAAAAAGAAAATTGAAGATAAAATTATTTTTCTTTTTGGGCTCATTTTATTTTGAAACTAATTGAAAAATTTATCTCAGCTTCTTTCAAAAGAATTTCTGGAGGGAAAGAAACTTCTTTATAATTGTCTTTTAAAATTTTTATTAAATCTAAAAAGTTTTCTCTAGTTTTTGAAAAGCCTAAAACCCAAAAAGAAATTTCTCCTTTTTTATCTATTTTAAGTTCAAATTCATTCAAATAAATCGCGGGGGGAATTTTTTCAAAAAAATTCTCTGCCTTTGGGAAAAGTGAAATCTTTTTTTGGTAAAAATTTTCAATTCGGGATAAAATCTCATTGTATTTTTTGATTTTCTTTTCTTTTTCTAAGTCTAAAATTCTTTCTCCCTTTTCAAGAAGAATTTTTTGAGATTCTAGCTTACCAGATAGATAAAATTTAATTGAAAGCAGAATTAAAAAAAAGGAAAAAAGAAAAAATAAAATTAATAAAAAAATGTTCACAAGAATTTTAAAATTCTCTTGTTCTTTTAATTCCTTTATTTGTTCTGGGGGCAATAGATTAATCATATTCCTTGCTGAGCTAGGCCGATTGCGGTTGTAAAAGCTAATGACTTTTCTTTTGGGAAATTTTTTGTTTCTCCAATATTAATCCAAGGATTCCCAATTTCCACAGGAATCCCTATTTCCAATTCTAGAAAATCACTCAAACCAGCAAGATTTGCTCCTCCTCCAGAAAGAATAATCTTTTTAACCTTGCCAATTTCGGAAGGAAGATCAAAAGAAGAACAATGGGCCTGATAATAATCAAGGTATCTTTTAATTTGCTGAACCAAATCAACTAATCCTGGGATCAAAGCTTCAAAGGTCTTCCCCTTTATTTTTTCAACTATTGTCTGCTCTCCAAGTTTAATTTTTAACCCTTCTTTCAAACCATGAGTGATTTTTAATTTTTCTGCTTCTTCAAAACTCACGTTTAACGCCTTTGCGATTAGTTCAGTGAAATGAATTCCAGAGACTGGAATAGAGCAAGTAAACCTTACTGATTTTCCAGCAAAAATAATAAAAGAAGTTCTAGTCGCCCCCAGGTCAATAATCAAAACAGAATAATTTGTAAATTGATCCTTTATTAAAGCTCTTGCAATGGCTAAAGATTCAACTTCAAAGATAATTGGTGTTAATCCAGCGTTTTTTAGAACCCTCAAATAAGAATCAACTATTTTTTTTGGAACCACTGCTAAAAGTACATCTAAATTTTTAGAATGGTTCTGTAAAGAAGGAACAATATCGCAATCTAGATAGATTTCATTTATTGGTATTGGAACATAACTTTCTGCCTCAAAGACAATCGCGGACCTCAATTCTTCTTCTGACATCAAGGGCATTTTGATAACCTGTAAAAATGCTTTTTCTTCTGGTAAAGAAGCTACAACATATTTCGTTTTTGCTTTTTTTGCCACTTCTTTAAGTATTTTTACCAACTTTTCCTCTTCTTTTATTTCCCCACCCTCAATTATTCCAGGCTCAATTTCTCTTTCTCCAAAAAAACTCACTGAAAAATTTCTTCTTTTCCTTTCTAACATCAAAAATTTCAAAGATAAATCAGAAATATCCAATCCAAAAGCTTTTGGTTTTAAAGATAAAAACTCCATATTTCAATTATACCTCAATTTAAAGTTCTTCCCATTTAACAATTTTAAATTCAAAAGATAAAAAAGGAGTGAAAATTGGAGGATTGTAAAGCAAATTTGAATCAACATAGGTTTCTCGATTTTGATAACCAGAAACAAATTGTCCTCCAGAACCAGTCCATTTTGTTCCAACCCTTCCTGAAGAAACGATCGAACCTGTAATTGATAAGAAATCTCTTTTGCAATAGGGCGAATATTTAGAACAAGGATAATAATTCCTTCCAAAAAATCCGTTTTGGGCAACAAAAATTCCCTTCAAATTCATAACGTTTGGAGAATAAAGTCCGACCAAAAGGTTGTTTTGGGAAATTATGGTCAAACCATCAAACTGGCTAGAGCTTGCATATTCGATGCTTCCTTGGAGCCAAATGTTTGTCTTTTGAGGGGTACCAGTTAAATTGGCAGAAACAATCGTTATTTTTCCTCTTATGCTACTAGTTTGATTTTCGCTTCCTACCCAAAGATTGTCTTCAAAAAAGATTGCTCCACAATCTGAAGGGATTTGAAAAGTCCCAAGATCTATTTCAGATTTAATAACTGGTTCTTCGACAATGCATTTTCCAGATTGGCATCGAGTGCATTCTGAAGTGCAAGGGTCTCCTTGACAGATTATTTTATCGTTCACTATTGTGCAAAGATCGTCAATCATTCTAACTTGAGTCACTCTTTTGACAATGAGGTAATCGCCGTTAATGAAAATGTGGTAACCATAAGCGCCAGAGGGTCCAAAATACAAACCCAATCCATCGTCTTTAGTAATTTTTTTGACCTGAGCCAAATCTACGCTAATGCCTGCAAAATCAAATTGAGAAGTAGGGTATAAAAAGAGATCTCTGTTTGAATTTTGGGTAGTTGAAAATACTCCAGGACAAATGCATTTTTGGTTTATAATTTGGCACTCTGGAAGACAAAGCCCCAATCCATAACCTACTCCCTGAGGACCGCAACCAAAAGAAGAAGTGCAAACCCAACTAGATTGGGCAGAAGAAACCGTAGAATAATTCGTTCCATCAAACCTAATTCCTCCGTTTGAGTGAAAAGGTCCTTTAATGACGTGGTCTGAATCGACCCAAACGTTGGAGTTTAAAATGTAAGAATATTTAGCGACTGATTCTCTGCCGTAAAAAGTAGCAATTTTTCTTTTTATATTAGGAAAATCGAAAGTGTAACCCGTAGAAACTATTTTTTGGGAAATGAGTTTTCCGCAGTTTTGGTTGCTTTCAAATTGAATTTCAAACTTTCCAATTGCTTTTCCAGAAAGGTCATAATAAGTTTTGGTTGTGGAACAGTTTTCGATATTATTGTTTATGCACCATTTGTAGTATTCCAAGCCAGCTTCTGCAATGTTTAAAGCTTCGTGCCAGGCTATTTTTTGTTTTGAAATTTTCAATTGAGTTAAAATAAAACCCAAAAGACCAGCAAGCATTATTAGAAAAATCATTCCAAAAACTAAAACATAGCTTGTGGTAAACCCTTTTTTCATTCTTTTAAATTCCTCAATTGCACAAAAGATTCCAATTGAAATTCAGTAGGAGGTCGATTTGGATCAACATTAATCACTAAAAAAACTTTCATTACTTTAGTATCTTTTAATCTTGCTGGATAGTCTATAATTTTATTTCCGTTTTGATCAAAGTATTCAAAAATTGGAGGTGAATTTCTGACATAAGAAGTAATTACTGAAACTTTTTCTTGGTCTAAAGGATAAGTTGGTGGGTCTCCTATTGCTT
Organism: Parcubacteria bacterium GBS-2; assembly: GCA_001443025.1. Lineage (GTDB taxonomy): Bacteria > Patescibacteriota > Minisyncoccia > Minisyncoccales > GBS-2 > GBS-2. Next base: position 47,583 of record LEKP01000001.1, on the reverse strand, counting down.
TTATTACTCCTTTTTTCAATTCAGTTGTTTGAACTTCTTGAGTGATTGAGAGTTCAAACCTTGCTTTAAAAGAAATTGTGTTTGAATCGCAAATGACATCGACGCATCTTGATTCTTTGTTGGGGTTTGGGCAAGATGCTTTTGCCAAAATTGTAATTGAACCAGTTTTTGCAAAATCAGTAATATCGAAAGTTTTCATTCCCTCAAAATTCAAGGGACATTGAGAACATCCTGTTTGGCAAATTTTATCTTCCAATTCTTGACCGTTTACCGAAATCGTTAAATACTCATAGATGCTATCTAGATCTCCCCTAGCTGTAACTTTCAAAATTGCCGAGATTACTTTTCCATTTTCTTTAATAAAATTTGAAAAACTAACCGAGCAAGATCCCCCTTTTTGGTTGCTTTGACATTCATCAAAAAAATTTTCAGTTTCGATTTTTCCCAAAAAGTATCTTACCCTTTCTGTTTTTCCATCGTTGTCAATATCTGAATAAAAAACGAATTCTTTATCTCCAGCATATTCTATGGGATAAGCTCCGTTTTCTCCCTCTCTTGCTTCTCTAATTTCTTTTACCATCGTTTCAATCCCCCTTCTTGCTTCTTCAATAGCAATCGATTGTTGCCACTCGTAAGAATGGGTTCGATATAAAATTAAAATCGTTGCTGAAATTGCTCCCATCAAAAGAGAAAAAACAAAAATTGCAACGATTGCCTCAGTTAAGGTAAATCCCTTTTTGAATTTTAAATTTGGAATTTGGGATTTGAAATTTGGAATTTTCATTTTAGTCTCTTGGTTCCAATTTTATAATTTTGGTTGTTTTTCCAGAGACAAAGAGGGTAGTTGAGGTCGAATAATATCCTTGAGCTTCTATTGAAAGATTATAATTTTTTGAATCCAAAGGAATAAAAATTGCCTGCCCGTTTAAATTGGTAATTTCAATTTTTTCAAAATTTACACTCGATAGAGTAGCGGTTGCAAAAGAAATTGGATTTAGGGTTTCTGAATCGTAAACTGAAATCAAAAGGGAATTTTGGCTTTCAAGATAAAGATCTAAGTTCAAGTTAGTATCTGGAGGTAAAGAAACTGGAAGTTCAAGAGAAGAATTTATCAATTCTAAGCTCTGAGAATCTTTTTGAAAATCTGAAAAGTAATAAGTATCCCATTCCAAGTTTGAAATTTGAATTTGGCCTTGAGGATTGGTTTGGGTAGTTGTTGAGTATTTATAGATTAAATTCTCCTCAGCATCTTTTCCCAAAATTTTCTCCCCTTTTAAATTAAAGCTAACCTCTGGAATGGGAACTGGATTTGAACTTTGCCAAGAAACTTGCCAATCATAAAGAATTGGAGTTTGAGAGGTTGAATTCGTTGAAAAGTTGGCTTTTAGTTTTAAAGAAGAATAGGTAGTAGTTGAAAGATTAGATAAATCGACAGGACTTTGCTCAAGACCTTGTGAGTTTCCTGGTAAATCAGAATCTGGAATTAAAAACCACTCAGTTCCTGAAGCAAAATAAACTTGGTATTTTAAATCAGTATCTGGGGGCTCTTCATCAGTAAAAGAAAAACTTTCCCATTTAATCAAATTTTGAGGTGAAATTTCGATTGAAAAAAGGTAACCAAAAGGTAAATAACCTTCGGTATTAGTTGCCAAATTTACCTGGCCTGCTTCAACTATCAAATTTTCCTTTTGAGAAATTTTGCTTTCATCTAAAAACGAATCTGAAAAAATTCCTTGACTGTAAGTACTTAAGGTTTTAATTTCCATTGAAGAGAGTTTATCGATATTAAAGGAAATTTGGGTGATTTGGTTTTCAAAAACTGTTGGGTTTGGCTTTTCAGGAATGGCAATCTCTTCAATAGAAAAAGTTTCTTCTCTCGAATAACCCTCTTTTGAAACGATTACTTTGTAACTTCCAGGTTCTAAAGGGATATCATCTTTTCCTTCAAAAGGTGAAAAAATTCCTATCAAATTTTTTTGAGAATCGTAAATTTCGATCGTTGGGGAATTGACGAATTGACCAATAGCATTTAACACTTGAACAGAGATAATTCCAATAGGTTGGGTTTGACAAATTGCTATTTCTTCGGTTTTGCTTTTTGGCATAATGTCTGCTGTTAAAATCACTTCTCCTTTTAAGATCCCAGAAAAAGAGACTTTAATTTCAACTCTCTTGTAATCTATTAAACATTCTTCATCACCATCTGAAGCATCAGAAATTAACCTCACTTTTCTTTCAATTTTATATTCAATACCGTTTAAAATCGTTGAGGTTGAAGCTTCCAAAGTTCCCGAAGCATAAGGAGCTTTGGCTCCGATCGTTCCAACATCCAAATAAGGCATGTTTTTGATTTTTTCAATTTCTCCTTGAGCAATTTGAGTAGCTGTGATTTTTCTTTCTGACAAACCAACAACTTTTAATCCAAGTTGATAAGCACCAAAAATTCCTAAAAAAATAACCGAAACTAAAAAAATAGTAATTAAAACTTCGGTTAAGGTAAAACTCTTTGATTTTTTAAAATTGAAAGTTGGATATTGAAAATTCATTTAATCGCACCAAGCATCGAATACATTGGTTGAACCATCGAAATTGCAAAAAATCCAACCGCAGCTCCAATAATCAACATTAAAATTGGTTCAATAACAGAAGTTAAGTTTTTTGCTGCATCTGTTACTTCGCTTTCATAAAAATCAGCAATTTTTGCCAAAACCTCCGAAGTTTCTCCAGTTTCTTCTCCAACCGCAAGCATCGAAATTAGAGTCAGTGGATAAATTTTTTGATAAGGTTTTAAGCTTTCAGACAATTTTCCTCCTTTTCTCACTGCTTCTGCACTAGTTAATAATGCTTCTTTATAAAAAACGTTTCCTAAAGTATTTGCGGTAATTTCTAGAGCTCTTGGCAAAGAAACTCCCGCAGAAATTAAAGAACTCAAAGATCTGGCAGTTGATGCTGAGTTTGATTTTTTAACCAAAGAAGAAAAAATTGGGAGAAAGAGGGAAATTTTATCAAAAATCCTTTTTCCAACTTTCGTTTTTAAAAATTGGAAGAAAAAGAAGATTAAAACAATGAAAGAAATAAGTAAAATTAAAAAGTTTTTTTCTAAAAAAGTTCCCAGAGAAATTACAATTCTTGTTGTCATTGGCAACTCTACCCCTAACTCTTTAAAAGTTTCAGCCAATTTTGGAACTACCATTACAAGCATTAAAACACCAACCCCAATTAAGGCACAAACTATTACTGCTGGATAAATCATTGCTCCTTTAATTTTTGATCTCAATTCATGCTCTCTTTCCATCTGGGTTGCTAAAATTCCCAAAACATCCTCTAACTTCCCGGTTTCTTCAGCAACTTTGATCATGTTTTGATAAAATTCATTAAAAATTTGAGGGAAATAAGAAAGAGCATCTGAAAATTTCTCCCCTTTGACAATCCTTTCTGCAATTTTCTGTAGAGCATTTTTAAATTTTTTATTTTTCGTTTGTTCAGATAAACTTAAAATTGCTCTCGGTAAAGAAACTCCAGCAGATATCATTACCCTTAAATTTCTTGTAAAAAACATTTTTTCAGAAAGGGGGACCCCCAAAGAAAAAAGAGGAATTTTTAGCCTTTTCTTTTCTCTTTCTTTTTCTGCCTTAATTAAAATCAACCCTTTTTCTCTTAAAATCTTTGCCAATTCAAATTCATCTTTTGTTTCCAAAATTCCTTTCTCCGTTTTTCCTTCCAAAGATTTTGCTAAAAAAGAGTACTTTGGCATTATTTAAATTTTAACATAAAATTGAGAGTATGGAAGAAAAAATTGAGAGTTTGAATTATCTAAAAAAGAGAGAGATTACAAGATTAAAAAAATTGGGCATAGAGACGATCGAGGATTGTTTTTATTACTTCCCTAATAAGTATGAAGATTTTTCAAAAATTTCAAAAATTTCTGAGGCAGAGATTGGAATTCCATTAACCATTCAAGGGAAGATAGAAAGTATTAAAAATTTATTCTTGAGAGGAGGAAAAATTTTAACTGAAATTGAAATTTCTGACTCTTCTTCAAGAATTAAAGCGGTTTTTTATAACCAACCCTTTCTAAAAAACGTTTTCAAAAAAGGAGAGTTTTTCTCTTTTTCTGGAAAAATTGTACAAAAGAAGGGTTATTTTTATTTACAGCACCCTGTTTTTGAAAAAATCCCAAAAATTCCCCACTTTAATCTTTTACATACCGGAAAAATCATTCCAATTTATCCTGAAACAAAGGGAATTACTACAAAATGGATAAGAGAGAAGATTTCTTTGGTGTTGAAAAATGAAATTTGGAGAGCAAGAGAATTTTTACCAGAAAAAATTTTAAAAAAACTAAATTTAGTTCCCTTAAAAGAGGCAATCTTAAAAATCCATTTTCCAGAAACAAAAGAGGATATTAAAATTTCGAGGTTTAGGTTTGCTTTTGAAGAACTCTTTTTACTAGAAATTGAAGTTTTAAGGGAGAAATTAAAAGTTAAAAAGAAAAGGGCTTATCCCTTAAAAATTCAAGTTGAAGCGATAAAGGAGTTTATAAAGTCTTTGCCTTTTGAATTAACTGAATCTCAAAAAAAAGAAACTTGGAGAATGCTAAAAGAGATGGAAAAAAGTGTTCCTATGAATAGGTTATTGCAAGGGGATGTGGGCTCTGGAAAAACTTTAGTGGCAACAATTTTAGCCTTGAACTGCGCAAAAAATAATTATCAATCAGCAATGATTGCTCCCACAGAAATTTTAGCGGCCCAGCATTATAGAAAAATTTTTCGAATGTTAGAACCTTTTGAAAAAAGAATCGGCATTTTAACAAAGGGGTATTCTGAATTCGCTGGAAAGAAGCTCAAGAAAGAAGAAATGATTAAAAAAATTAAAGAAGGGGGGGTTAAGATTTTAATCGGCACACATTCTCTTTTTGAAGAAAAGATAGAATTTCAAAAATTAGCTCTTTTAATTTTTGATGAGCAACACAAATTTGGAGTTGAACAAAGAAGAAAACTTTTGGAGAAACAAAAAATTTTACCTCATTTTTTGTCAATGACCGCAACACCGATTCCTAGAACTTTAGCCTTAACAATTTTTGGAGATTTAGATATTTCTTTACTCAAAGAATTGCCTTGTGGAAAAAGAGAAATAGAAATTAAAGTCGTTTTACCAAAAGAAGAAAAGATGGTTTTGGAATTTATCAAAGAAAAAATAGAAGAAGGGGAGCAGGTTTTCTTTGTTTGCCCCCGAATTGAGTTTTCCCAAAAAGGAAGGCTTTTTTCAGAAGTAAAAACTGTGAAAGAACAGCATTCTTTACTCAAAAAATTTTTCCCTGAATTTAAAATTGGAATTTTATATGGAAAAATGAGTACAAAAGAAAAAGAAATTGTAATGAGGCAATTTGAAGAAAAATTTTTGGATATTTTGGTCGCCACTAATGTAATTGAAGAAGGAATTGATCTGCCTCAAGTTAATGTGTTGGTTATCCAGAATGCGGAAATGTTTGGATTGGCTCAACTTTATCAATTGATCGGAAGAATCGGAAGATCTGGAAAAAAAGCTTTTTGTTTTTTGATTTCTCATTTGCCAACTAAAAAATCAGCTCAAAGAATCGAAGCTCTTTTATCTTCAAATAATGCTTTTGAGCTTGCAGAAAAAGATTTGGAAATTAGAGGACCTGGGGATCTTTTAGGAGAGAAACAAACTGGTAAATTAGATCTAAAAGTTGCAAAATTGACCGACTTGGGCTTAATTGAATTGGCACGAGAAAATGCAAAAGAAATTCTGAAAGAAGATCCTAATTTAAGAAAATATTTGAAGTTAAGAGAAAATTTAGTTAGAAAAAGAAAAATCTATTTTGTTTAATTATTCAGTAATTACTCTTAAAACTTCTTCGATGGTAGTTATTCCCAGAGCAGCTTTTACAAATCCATCTTCAACCATTGTTCTCATTCCTTCTTTTTTTGCTTGTTCTTCAATCTCATCAATATTCGACTCTTTAACAATTAATTCCTTAATTGTTTGAGTAACCGGTAAAACCTCAAAAATCCCAATTCTCCCTTTGTACCCATCCGGGTATTCCTTGGTAGGTTTTGGGCGATAAAAAGGAACTTTTGTTAAAGGCTGATTAGGTCTTATTAAATTTTCTTCTCTTAAAATTTGTAAAATTCTATCTAAATTACAGTATCTGGCGATGTTGTCTAATTCGCTTTCTTTTAAATAATATTTTTCCTTTTCTCCCGCAATTTTTCTAACTAATCTCTGTCCAATAATCAAATTTAAGGTGGAAGCAATTAAGAAGGGTTCAACTTTCATATCAATCAATCTGGGAATTGCGCCAGCCGCAGAGTTTGTGTGTAAAGTTGATAAAACCAGATGACCAGTTAAAGCAGCATTAATTGCTAAAGAAGCAGTTTCATTATCTCTAATTTCACCAACCATAATGATATCAGGGTCCTGTCTAAGGAGAGCTCTTAGTCCTGCAGCGAAAGTTAACCCAATTTTGGGGTTTACTTGAGTTTGATTTACTCTTGGCATTCTGTATTCTATTGGGTCTTCAATTGTACAAATGTTTACACCGGGATTATTTAAAATTTCAATCATTGAATACAAAGTAGTGGTTTTCCCAGAGCCTGTGGGACCGCAAACCAAAATCATTCCAACCGGCTTCCTTAAATTAAGCTGAACATCTTCTAAAGCTTTCCCCCTAAAACCAAGCTGTTCTAGAGTAAATCCTCGGGCAGTTTCTGGTAAAAGCCTCATTACAATTTTTTCTCCATCGAACACAGGCATAACCGAAACTCTGATTGAGTATTTGTACTCTGGAGTTTCTACCTTGAATCTCCCATCTTGGGGAAGTCTATGTTCGTCCATTCTTAAATTTGAAAGAACTTTAATTCTTGCGACGATCCCAGATGCTGCAATCTTTGGTAAAGTCATTGCATCTCTCAAAATTCCATCGATGCGATATCTTACTAAAACTTCTTTCTCCATGGGTTCAATGTGGATGTCAGAAGCCCTTTGCAAAATTGCATGTTTTATCAAAGTATCAACAATCTTTATTATCGGAAGCTCCATTGCCATCTTTTCTAATTCTTCCTTTTCCTCAATTTTTTCTTCTTCCTTTATTGTTTTTATTTCCCCTGCTTCTTTTTTAATTATCTCTCCAAACTCTGCCTCCAAAGTTTTCTGATATTGTCTCAAAACATGCTTTATCGACTCTGGTGTGGTCAATCTTGGCAAAATTCTAAAATTTGGATAAGCCTTCTTTAAAAATTCAATCGCCCTCAGATCTTCAGGATCTAGCATCGCAACTTCTACATCATTCCCTTTTTTTCTAAAAGCAACGATGTTGTTTGCTCTGGCAACTGGCTCTGGAATAATTTTTAAAACCTCAGGGTCGATAGTTTCTTTCTCTAAATCAACAAAGGGAATTCCTAAAATATATGCCTCCAATTTTCTTAAATCGTTCTCTGAGATTATTCCTTCTGAAACCAAAATGTCTTCGATCCTTATTCCCCTCGATTGAGCTTTTTTTAAACACTCTTCGAACCTTTCTTCACTAATTAGGCCCGCATCCATCATAAATGCTTTCAATTGCTGAGGTTCTACTTTCATTTTATTTTTCTAATGCTTTCTTTACTTTTTGGATAACTTCTTCTAAAGTGTATTGGGCTTTCACTAAATAAGTAGTTGCTCCAAGCTCAATTGCTTTTTCTATAGATTCAATCTCTTCGAGGTTTGTTAAAACTATCACCGGAATCTCTTTTGTAGCTTCATTTTCTTTCAATTCCTTTAACACATCAAACCCATCTTTTTTGGGCAGTATTAAATCTAACAAAATTAAATCAGGTTTTTGAGTCTTTGCTAATCTTAAACCACTTTCTCCATCTAATGCTGAAATCATTTCATAGCCTTCCCTTTCTAAAATATCTCTGAAGGTTTTTTGTAAGGCAGATTCATCTTCTATGAATAAAATTTTTTTCATTTTATTGGGAGTTTAAACCAAAAGGTAGATCCTGCTCCTTCTTGGCTTTTAAAGCCAATTTTGCCACCCGACCTTTCTACTATTGCTTTTGCAATGTAAAGTCCAAGGCCAGTTCCTTGAGTTTTGTATTTTAAAACGTTAGAAGCCCTGAAAAATTTCTGGAAGATAAATTTTTGATCTTCCTTTGGAATTCCAATTCCATTATCTTCAATTTCAAAGTGGATAAATTTTTTTTCTTTTTTTATCCTAATTTTTACTTTTCCCCGCCCTTTAGTATACCGGATCGCATTATCTAATAAATTCTCAATCACTTGCCTTATTTGGTATCTATCACCAAAAATTTTCGGTAAATTTTTTTCAGCTGAAAACTCAATTTGGCAATTTGAGGCTTTTGCAAAGTGTTCAAATTCTTTAATTATTTCTTTGGTTAACTCTTCTAGCGAAAATTCCTCTTTCCTGAGGGAAAGTCTCGCGCTTTCAATTCTTGAAACAATTAAAAGATCTTTGACTAAATCTTTCATTCTGTCTGAGTTTTCTTTTAAAATTTTAAGATATTCCACCTGTTCTTCTTCAATTTTCCCTACTCTTCCTGACATTAAAAGCTCAATAACCCAAGTTAAATTTGAGAGAGGGGCTCTTAACTGGTGAGAAACGATACTAATAAATTCTGATTTCATTCTGTTTGCTTCGGCCAATCTTTCAAAAGAATTTGTGATAATGGTAGCAAGGGCTAATAAAATCATAGAGATTATTAACACTATTAATGCCACAATCCTTGGTTCTGCAATATATCTTGTTCCAATAAGATAGGATACTATTGACACTAGACAAATAATTATTCCCATTAGTAAAAATAAAAAAGAGGGGCATTGCCAAAGAGAAAGTCCATATCTTTTGCATTGCTTTGGAACGTTTAGTTGTTCAAAAATCTTCATTATTCAATTATACAATTGACTGAAAAAAAAGAAAATGATAAGTAAAATTAGTTGGCTGGTTTTCTGGTTGGCTGGGCGTTTGGCTGGCTGGTTTTCTGGTTTGCTGGTTTTATCGGGGTGTAGTATAACGGTAGTACGCATCCCTTGGGAGGATGTGGACTGGGTTCAATTCCCAGCACCCCGAAGCGGGAGTAGCATAGTGGTAATGCAACGGCCTTCCAAGCCGTGTACGGGGGTTCGATTCCCCTCTCCCGCTCAAACACCCTCTCCCCTGGGGCTCCGCTCCCTGGTGCTATCGCGCCAGCACTTGCCCATTGTAAAAATTTTGCATTAAACTCCTTCTCCAACCCGTTACAAAATACGACGATTGCCCTAATTTATAACCTCACCAAATATATTTTTCTTAAAATAAAAATGCGGCTCAAAATATGAAACCTTGGGCCGCAATAAAGAATTACCCAGCTACCTAGAAAACCAGCAAACCAGATAACTAGAAAACCAGACAACTAACTAGAAAATTAGCTTTACCTTGCGTACTCAACCACTTTCATTTCGCGAATTAAAGTTACTTTGATCTCTCCAGGATAATTCAATTCTTCCTCTATTCTTTTTGCAATTTCCCTTGCCAATTTTCTTGCTCCAAAATCATCAATTTCCTCTGGTCTAACAAAAACCCTAATTTCTCTTCCTGCTTGTAACGCCCAAGCCTTTTCTACTCCAGGAAAAGAAAGGGCGATTTTTTCTAATTCAGAAATTCTCTTTAAATAGTTTTCCAAAGTATCCTTTCTTGCTCCAGGTCTTGCTCCTGAAATTTGATCTGCAACCTGAACTAAGACTGCTTCGACAGACTCATAAGGATATTCTTCATGATGAGATTTCATCGCATCGATTACTTCTTTTTCTACTCCAAATTTTTCCAAAATTTTGATCCCAATATCTACATGAGATCCTTCAACCTGCAAATCCATTGCTTTTCCAATGTCATGAAAAAGTCCTGCCTTTTTACAAACTAAGGCATTAGCTCCAATTTCTTCTGCTAAAGCTGAAGCCAAAAGAGCAACTTCGATAGAATGTAACAAAACATTCTGACCATAGGATGTTCTGAATTTTAGCCTTCCTAAAATTTGTAAAAGCCTTGGATCAATTCCAACCAACCCCAATTCCATTGCAGCCATTTCCCCAGCTTCTTTGATTTGCTGATTAATCTCTTTTTTTGCTTCCTCAACTTTTTCCTCAATCTTTGCAGGTTGAATTCTTCCATTTTTGATTAATTTCTCTAGAGCCAATTTTGCAATTTGCCTCCTGATAGGATCAAAACAAGAGATAGTTACTGTTTCTGGAGTTTCATCAACGATAATTTCAACCCCTGTCAAATTTTCCAAAGTTCTAATATTTCTTCCTTCTTTCCCAATAATTTTTCCCTTTATTTCTTCATTCGGTAAAAGAACGGTTGAGGTGGTTGTTTCTTGAACTACTGGAAGGGTTAATCTTTGAATAGTGCTAGCTAAAATTTCCCTTGCCCTTTTTTGAAATCTTTCTTCTCCTTCTTTTTCCAATTTTTTAATTCTTTCTGTGGCTTCTTTCTTAATTTCCTCTTCGATTTCCTTTAAAATTTCCTTCTTTGCCTCTTCTTTTTTTATCCCAGAAATTTTCTCCAGTCTTTCTTTAATTTGGGTTTTTAGATTTTCTATCTCCTCTTTTTCTTTATTTATTTTCTCTGCTTCTTCTTTTAATTCCAGTTCTCTCTTTTCAATTTCAGAAATTTTTCTCTTTAAAAAAGTTTCCCTTTTTGCCAAAACTTCTTCTTTTTCAAAAATTTCTTTTTCTTTTTTCTTTCTCTTTCTTTCTGCCTCTCTCAAAATCAAATCTGCCTCCTCTTTTACCTTTTGGAGTTTTTCTTTGAGTTCTTTTTCTTCTCTTTTTACTATTGTCTGCCTAGCAAAGTAACCTAAAACTGCCCCTAAAGATAAAGAAAAAATTGTCAAAATTAGGTAATAAATTTCTGCCATAGATTTTTAGATATTTTTTTTGCATATTATTTTTTTGGCTGAATTACTTCATCTATCAATCCATAAGCTTTTGCTTCTTCAGCAGTCAAGTAAAAATCTCTATCAGTGTCTTTTTCAATCTTTTCAAGGGGTTGTCCAGTATGCTTTGCTAAAATCCTGTTTATTTTGTCTTTTATCTTCATTATTTGCTTTGCAGTAATTTCAATTTCAATTGCTTCACCGCTTACCCCACCCATTACTTGATGGAGTAGAATTTCTGCGTTTGGCAAGGCATATCTTTTTCCTTTTGTTCCAGCCGTCAAAAGAGTTGCTGCCATTGAAGCTGCCATCCCAACACAAACAGTTGAAATTGGACATTTAATGTATTGCATTGTGTCATAAATTGCCAAACCCGCAGTAACTACTCCACCAGGAGAATTAATATAAAATTGGATTTCCTTTTCTGGATCTTTTGATGCCAAATACAAAAGCTGAGCAATTATTGAATTTGCCACTTGATCGGTAATCGGACCTCCTAAAAAAACAATCCTCTCTTTTAACAATCTCGAATAAATATCATAGGCCCTTTCCCCATAGGGGGTTTTTTCAATGACCATTGGAATTAATGTTGCCATAATTTTATTTTAAGAAGTTTTTTCTTCCTTTTCAACTTCGCTTTTTGATTTAACATCAATTTTCCAGTTTGTCAATTTTGCAGCTAACCTTACGTTTTGGCCATCTTTCCCAATTGCCAAAGACAATTGATCGTCTGGAACGATTGCTAAGGCTTTATTTTTTGGCAAAATTCTAACCTCTAAAACTTTTGCTGGAGATAGAGCATTGGCAATGTATTCTTCTGGTTTTTCTGAATACAAAACAATATCAATTTTTTCTCCTCCTAATTCATTAATAACCGCTCCAACCCTTGTCCCTCTATGGCCTACCATTGCTCCTATTGCATCAATTTCTTTTACTTTTGAAACTACTGCAATTTTTGTTCTCGATCCTGCTTCTCTGGCAATCGATTTTATTTCAACTTGACCTGACTGAATTTCTGGAACTTCTAATTCAAAAAGTCTGGTAACCAATTTTGGATGGGACCTTGACAAAATTACTGATGGTCCTCTTGGGGTTTGTTCAACCTTTACAATGTAAACCCTCAATCTTTGTCCAGGTCTGTAAAATTCTCCCTGAACCTGTTCTTCCTTTGGCAAAATTCCTAGAGTCTTCCCAATGTTTAAATAAACAGCCTTTGGTTCTACTCTTTGAACAACTCCAGAAACAATTTGCCCCTCTTTTGATTTATATTCTTGGAAAACCAACTCCCTTTCAGTTTCCTTTAATTTTTGCAAAATTACCTGTTTTGCTGTTTGAGCAGCAATTCTTCCGTAATCTTTTTTGACCTCTAAGGGAATTATCAATTCCTCTCCTACCTTTATATCGGGCTTTATCTTTTTTGCTTCTTCAAAGAGAATTTGTCTCTCGGGATTGAATTTAATTTTTCCCTCTTTAACCTCTTTTTCATCAACTACTACTTTCTCCTGCCAAAATTTTACTTCTCCAGTTTCCAAATCAATCTTTGATCTAATTAATTGCCCTTTTTTCCCGTACTCTTTTTTATAAGCGGAGGCTAGAGCTTGTTCAAAAGTTTCTAAAACTTTTTCAAAAGGAATACCCCTCTCTTCTGAAATTTGGGAAATTGCAGCTTTTATTTCTTTTAGCTCCATAATTTTATCTTGCCAAAATTTATTTTTTCGTCAATCTTTGAACGATTTTTTGAAACCTCATTGGATGAAATTTTTCATCATCAAAAATTAACTTTGCCAAAATCAAATTTTTATTGTTAATTGAAAGTTCGCCTATTGGACTCAATCTTTTCAAAAGAATGAAAAAGAAAACTGGAAGAGTAAAAATTAAAACTTTGGTTTTTAGAGAAAGAAAAATTGAGCAAAGTAAAAATAAAATAGTGGCGAGTGAAGTATCTAAAATCAGGGCAAAAAATAAAAAGGGAATTAAAGAGTAAAAAAGAATTTTTGGAGCTAAAATTAAAAGGCAACCCATGAAAGTTCCAATTCCCCTTCCCCCAGCAAATTTCAAAAATATTGACCAGTTGTGACCTAAAACAGAAAAAAGAGCACACAAAGATTGAATTTCAAGAGGAAATCCTAATTTCCTTGCCAAATAAACTGCTAAAGCTCCCTTCAAAACATCACAAATTCCGGTTAAAGCTCCAGGTAGAGCTCCAACATTCTTGAAAACATTAGATCCTGAAGTCTTTCTCCAACCAATTTCTAAAATGTTCTTTTTTGCAAAAATTTTTGTGAATATAAAACCAAAGGGTATTGCGCCCAAAAGATAAGAAAAAATTAAAACCAAAAATTCTTTCATTTTTTTACTCTCTCTAAAATTTTTGAATTTATTGGAACCTCAACCTTTAATTTGTTTGCCATTTTCAAAACCGCTCCATTGTAATAATCTATTTCGTCTAAATCCTTCTTTTTTCCTGCCCTTCCTTTTTCTATTTTTTCTACCAAGATATTTCTCAGGAATACCAAAAGAAAAATCGGAAGAGAAATCAAAAAAGAAAGAATTTCCACGGGATAACCTGGGAAGTTCAAAAATTTTCCTCCAGAAAGTTTAACGACTTTTTTGTATTCTCTCAAGGCTAAAATTTCTTCTTTAAAAATTTCTTTTTTTAAAAAACCTTCTTTAATTGAGAAACCATAAGTTGCAGAGGGCATTCCAATTAAGTTCAAAAAAAGCTTCGAATATTCCATATTTTTTGCGTTTTTTGAATCCATAAAGAAAACTTTAAAATTTTTGTCAAAAATCTCAGAAACATTAACTCTTGGACCTGAAATTTGAGAAATAGCCATTTTAATTGGTAAAGAATAAGAAATCAAAATTTTTTCATTTTCAATTTCTTTCTCAACTGGATTAAAAAGTGAAATTCTAAAAACTGGAATTTCTTTGGCCTTTTCTCCAAAAATTTCTTTTAAAATAGAGATTGCTTCTTCACCTGCTTCAATTCCGTTTTGAGAAAGAAAAATTGCTGGGATTTTCAATTTTTTCTCCTTTATTCTTCTAAAATAAAAAGAAATTGCAGGCCCTACTGGATTTTTAACTGTGAAAAACAAAAAGTCAAAAGAATGATTAAAGTCTTTATCTAAAAGAAAATTCCCTTTCAAAACCTCGATTTTCCCATTTTTCTTGATCCAAATTTTCCCTTTTTTTATTAGCTCAATATCTTCCTTTTTTGAAATTCCAAGAACTTCAAAAGAATCTTTCAACTCTTGAAAGAACATTGAACCAGTCCTTCCCATCCCGACAATTCCAATTTTTAGAGAGGAATATTTCCGTGTTTTCTCGGAACTTTCTCTCCCCTCTTTTGAAAGATTGATTCTAAACATTTAATTAAAATCTTTCTAGTATCTTTTGGATTGATTATCATATCAACGTGTCCTTCTTTTGCACCATTGAAAACATCAAGGTAGATTTCCTTGAATTCTTTGATCTTTTCTTTTTCAAATTCATCTGGGTTTTTAGCCTGAGCAATTTCCTTTTTATAGAGAACCTTTACTGCTTGCTCTGGCCCCATCACAGAAATTTGGGCAGTGGGCCAAGCTATAACATAATCGTAGCCTAAATTTCTTGATGCTAAGGCAATGTAAGCTCCACCAAATGCCTTCCTCAAAATTACTGAAATCTTTGGAACAGTAGCTTCTGCAAAAGCATACAAGACTTTTGCTCCATGTCTGATGATTCCTCCTGATTCTTGCTCTTTCCCTGGTAAATAACCCGGAGTATCGACCAAATTAATTATTGGAATGTTAAAGCAATCGCAAAATCTAACAAACCTTGAAATTTTATCTGAAGAATCAATGTCCAAAACTCCAGCTAAAATTTTTGGCTGATTTGCCACTACCCCAACTACATATCCTGCTAACCTTGCAAAACCAACTATTGCATTTTGAGCAAAGCCTTCTTGAACTTCAAAAAAACTTCCTCGATCAAAGATTTCTTTTATCACTTCTCTCATATCGTATCCTTTTTCCTCTTCTTTTGGCAAAATTTCCAAAAGTCTCAAGCTTTCTTCTTTTTCAAAAATTTCAGCTAGCATCCCAATTTTCGTTGGTGGATTTTCTAAATTATTCTGTGGCAAATAAGATAATAATTTTTTCACTCCTGAAAAACATGCTTCTTCCGCTTTAAAAATAAAATGGGCGCATCCTGATTTTTGAAAATGAACTTTTGCTCCTCCCAAATCCTCAAAAGAGATTTCTTCTCCCAAGACCTTTTTGATAACATCTGGCCCTGTAATGAACATGAAAGATATTCCTTCGACCATAAAAATGAAATCTGAAAGCCCTGGAGCATAGCAGGCTCCTCCTGCAGAAGGTCCAAGCATTAGCGCAATTTGGGGAATGACTCCAGAAGATAAAACTTGTTCTCTAAAAATTTTTGCATAAGCTTGTAAAGAAAAAATTCCTTCTTGAATTCTTGCCCCTCCAGAATCATAAATTCCAATAATCGGACATCCATTTTTTCTTGCAAATTGATAAACTTTTGCAATCTTTTCACCGTGCATTTCCCCTAAAGTTCCACCAATTTTTGAAAAATCTTGAGAAAAAACAAAAACTTGTCGACCGTTTATTTTTCCAAAACCAGTAATTACTGCATCACCAGGAAATTTCTCTTCTTTGTATTTCAATTTCAAATACTCAGATCTGCTTTCTACAAAAGGATCCAATTCAACAAAACTTCCAGGATCCAAAAGCAAACTTATCCTTTCTCTAGCAGTCAGTTTTCCTTTTTGGTGTTGTTTTTCAATAAATTCTGGCTTTTCCAAATCTTTTAATTTTTTGTTTAATTTTTCAATTTCTTTTTCAAGCGCCATGAGGAGTTATCAAAATTTTTACTCCTTCTTTGTCAACCTTTAAAATTCCTTCTTCTATTTCCAAAAATTCTCCTTCTTCTATTTCAACCTCTTTTTCTTTTCTCTTTCTCACGATTTTGATTTTTCCCTTGCCTAGAGGACAAATGAGAGGAATATGATGTGGCAAAATAGTAAGTTGACCTCCTTTCCCTGGGACAACTATACTTTCGATTTCTCCTTCAAAAATTATTTTATCTAGAGAGATAACCTTAACGAGCATAAAATTAAACTTCATCAATTCCTCCTTTCATATAGAAATCCTCTTCCCTTTTATCATCTAACTCTCCGGAAATGATCCTTTTAAAAGCAGAAATTGTCTCCTTGAGAGGAACGTATTTGCCTTTTCTTCCGGTAAAAATTTCCGCAACGTGGAAAGGTTGGGACAAGAATTTTTGAATTTTTCTTGCTCGATAAACCAAAATTTTATCCTCTTCTGATAATTCTTCTAATCCTAAAATCGAAATAATATCTTTTAATTCTTGATATCTCTTCAAGATTCTTCTTACTTCATTTGCCACAAAATAATGCTCTTTGCCAACAACAGTAGGGTCTAAAATCTTTGAATAGCTAGCTAAAGGATCAATTGCTGGATAAATTCCTAAATCCGCAATTTCTCTTGATAAAACAATTGAAGCATCTAAGTGAGAGAAAACCGAAATTACGCCTGGATCAGTCAGGTCATCTGCTGGCACATAAACCGCCTGAAGAGAAGTAATCGACCCTGAAAGAGTTGAAGTGATCCTTTCTTCAATTTGAGCAATATCGCTCGCAAGAGTTGGCTGATAACCAGTCTGAGAAGGAATCCTTCCAAGCAAGACTGAAACTTCGCATCCAGCGAGAATATATCTAAAAATGTTATCCATGAAAATCAAAACATCTTTTTTTTCAACATCTCTAAAATATTCAGCTACTGTTAAACCAGTAAAACCAACTCGATATCTTACTCCTGGTGGTTCGTTCATCTGCCCAAAAATGAGACAGCAGTTTTTTAATACCCCAGATTTCTCCATCTCAAGTAAAATGTCATTCCCTTCTCTTGATCTTTCGCCGATTCCAACAAACACTGAATACCCTTTATGAACTACCGCAACATTTCTGATTAACTCTTGAATCAAAACTGTCTTGCCAACTCCCGCGCCTCCAAAAAGCCCAGCTTTTCCACCTTTGGGAATAGGAGTTAAAAGATCAATTGCTTTTATTCCAGTTTCGAGAATTTCAATTTTGGTTTTTTGTTCTTTAAATTGAGGGGCTGGCCTAAAAATTGGCCAATATTCTTTCGCTTCAATTTTTCCTTTTTTATCGATTGGTTCTCCTAGAACGTTCAGAACTCTTCCCAAAACCTCCTTCCCAACTGGTGTTTTAATCGGACTTCCAGTGTCTTCAACTTCATCATCTCTTTTTAATCCTTCAGTTGGTCCCATCGCCAAACATCTCACAATTTTATCCCCGATATGTTGTTCTACCTCTAAAATTAAATTATTCCTTTTCACCCTCAACGCATTTAGTAGAGGGGGAGTTTTTTCTTTTTCGTCAAATTGGACATCGACAACTGGTCCTATAATTTGAATGATTTTTGCCATGTTATTCGATAACTTCTTTTGCTGAAGAAATTTCGCAGACTTCGTTAGTAATTTCGCTTTGCCTGAATTTATTATATTTTAAAGTCAACCTTTTAATTAGTTCTTTAGTATTTTCAGATGCTCTCCTCATTGCCAAAAATCTGGCTGAATGTTCAGAAGCATTAGCTTGCAAAACAGAATAATGGACTAAGTATCTTATTAGCTGAGGAACTAAATTATCAAAAACCTCGTTTGCTGAAGGTTCTAATAAGACAAAGTATCTTTCTTTTTTTTCTATTTTGTGTTCTTTCGAAAGTTGCTCGATTAATTTGTATTCTAACGGAAGGATTTGAATTTTTGCCGGCATTTGGAGAAAAGGTGAGATGAAATGAGTGTAAAAAATTATAACTCTTTGGTATTTCCCTTCGTTAAAACAACGCAATAGTTTATCTGCCATCGGTTTTGTTTCTTCAACTTCTCCAAAATCTCCAATCCCAGTAATTTGATCAAAAATTTTGTAATTTTTCTTTTCGAAAAACTTTATCGCTTTTTTACCGATAGCAAAAATTTCCGCTCCTCCTATTTTTTCAATTTCTTTTTGAGCAAAGTTAAGAATGTTTCTGTTAAATGCTCCACAAAAACCCCTATCAGAAGAAATAACTACCGCTAAAGTTTTTCCTTCTTCTTTTTTAAAATAAATCGATTCTTTTATTTTATCTTGATGATTAATTAGTTCTTCAATAATTTCAAGAACCACTTTGATGAAAGGCTTAGTATCAAAAACCATTCTTTGAGCTCTTTTCATTTTTATTACTGAAATCAGCTGAAGAGCGTAAACAATATCGTTAAAATTTTTAATTGCGTATATTTTGCGTTTAACTTCTCTTGCTTTCATATTCTTTTACAAGTTGAGAAATAATTTCTCTTAAATCTTTTAGAGTTTGCTCATCTAAATCTTTTGTTTCAGAAATCTTCTTTAAAATTTCAGGTTTCTCTTTCTCAATTTTCTGATACAATTTCTCCTCAAAACTTCTTACCATCTCAAGCGGAATATTGTCTAAAAATCCTTCAACTGCTGAATAGATTGCTACCACTATTTTTTCGAAACTAAGTGGTTTCAATCTTTCTTGTTTTAAAATTTCTTTTATTCTCCTTCCTCTTTCTAATTTTTTTCTAGTCTCTGGGTCTACTTCTTCAATAAACTCCAAAAATCTTTCCAGTTCAGCAAATTGAGCCAACTCAAGTTTTAATTTTCCTGCCACCTTTTTCATTGCTTTTGTTTGAGCAGAAGAACCAACTCTTGAAACAGAAAGACCAATGTCAATTTCTGGCTTTTGTCCTTTAAGATAAAGCGAATAATTAAAGAATATTTGACCATCGCAAATTGAAATAACGTTCGTCGGAATAAAAGCGCTAATATCTCCTTCTTGAGTCTCAATTAAAGGAATAGCAGTAAGGGAGCCTCCCCCCTTTTCTTTGTTCAATTTTGCTGCTCTTTCTAACAATCTTGAATGTAGATAAAAAATATCTCCTGGATAGGCTTCTCTTCCAGGTGGTCTTCTTAAAATCAAAGCAATTTGTCTCCAAGCGTATGCATGATTAGTAAGATCATCATAAATAACTAATGCATCTTTACCTTTTTCCATAAAATATTCTCCTTGAGCACAACCTGAATAAGGAGCTAAGTACCAAAAAGAAATCGGCATTGAAGCAGAAGCGGAAACGATGATTGTATAATCCATCGCACCTTCTCTTTGCAATATTTCATGAATCCTAGCTACTTCTGCTTCTTTTTTCCCAATAGCCACATAAATACAAATTGGTCTATTTGGCTCTCTTTTTTGGTTTAAAATTGTGGTCAATGCCCAATAAGATTTATCAGTAGTTCTATCCCCTAGAAAAAGCTCTCTTTGTCCTCTACCAATTGGAATCAAAGCATCAATCAACTTGATACCTGTATGAAGAGGAGTATTAACAGGCTCTCTTTCTACAACACTAGGTCCTATTTTCTCCACCGGGAAAAACACACTTGTTTTAATCTCCCCTTTTTCGTCTAAAGGATTTCCAAGAGGATCAATCACTCTTCCTATCATTTCTTCCCCTACTGGGACAGAGAGAATTCTTTTTTCTCTTTTCACAATGTCTCCTTCTTTAATTTTTGAAAAATCTCCCAAGACTATTGCACCCGCTGTTTCCTTTTCCAAATTCAGAACCACCCCTTCAACATCCGCTCTTTCAAACTTTACAATTTCAAAATTCTCAACTGCTTTTAGCCCAGAAATTTTTACAACTCCGTCTTTTACCTCCAAAACCTCACCAACTTCTTTTTCTTCTGCCTTTAACTCTATTTTTTCTATTTCTTTTTTTAAAATTTCGTAAATTTCCATAGAATTTTTTCGATTTTATTTAAAAAATTTTTAATTGATGCATCGATTAATAATGAACCATTTTTGATTAAAAATCCTCCAAGAAGTTCTTCATCGATTTTTAGTTTAACTTCCTTCCCCAAAATTTTTTTCACCCTTTCCTTTATCTCCCGAAGAGTTTCTTCGTCAAATTTTCTTGCTAGGACCAATACAGTTTCAGTTTCTTTTTCTCTTCTTTTTACCTCTTCTAATATTCTCGGTAAAAGATGTATTTTGTTTTTTTCCTTCAAAATTTGAACAAATACCCTAATCATTTCTTCTTTTTTCTTTTCATCTTCTACTTTCTCTAAATTCCTAATCAACAATTCCGCCAATCTTTGAACCTCATTTTTCATGATTTTCAATTTTTTTCAACAATTCCAAAACCAATCTTTCATCTTCTTTAGGGTCAATTTTTTTTGCCAACATTTTCTCAACCAAAAGTATAACTAACCTCAAATTCTTTTTTAAAAATTCATTTCTTAATTTTTGAATTTCCATCTCTCCTAACATTTTTGCTTCTTGAATGATTTTTTCTTTTTCCTTTTCCGCGTTTCCTAAAATCTCCGCCTCTTTTTCCTTTGCTTTTTCTTGAGCTTCTTTTAAAATCGCTTCTGCTTTCTCTTTGGTTTTATTAATAATTTCCTCCGCTTCTGCCTCCAGCATTTCACTTTTTTTATCCAATTCTTCCTCTTTTCTTATTATTTCTTCAATTTTTTCCTTTCTTTCTTTTAAAACTTGGAAGAACTTTGGGAAAACATATTTTTGCAATAGAAAAAGAAGTATTAAAAAGTTAGCAATCTGACCTAATAAGACCTTCCAGTTTATTCCTAGGCTTTCAAGTCCTTCCATACCTTGAGCTAAATTAAATAAATTTAATCAAAATCGACATTACTAAGGCGTAAATTGCAATCGCTTCAGTAAAAGCAATTCCTAAAATCATTCCGGTTTGAATTTTGGGAGCAGCTTCTGGATTTCTTCCAAGTGCCTCAACTGCCTTAGCTCCGATTAAACCAATTCCAATACCAGGACCTATGGCTCCAAGGCCGATTGCTAAAGCGCTTGCTAATTCTTTTAACACTATTTCTTCCATAAGAGATAAAATTATTTTTTTCTGACCTTTTTTTCTAAAAATGGCAAAAGTAAATAATACGCTTCAAAAAAAGTAACCATTATACTTACTATTATACCTAAAATTAGGAAAATTGGAAAGGTGTTTAGTTTCTTGTCTAAAAATAACCCTAACATCGAAAATCCAATTAAAGGAAGGACTATTAAAAAACCAAGTTGCGTTCCTATGCTCAATGCATATATTATTTTTCCTTTATTATTCCTCTGATTTTTCTGTGTGGAAACCATAAAATATTACTACTAATGATGAAAAAATTAAAGCTTGAATAAAACACACAAAAATTTCTAGTGCTAAAAAAGGTAGAGGCAAAAGAAAGGAAAAAAGATAAGAAACAATTATCAAAAGAATTTCTCCCGCAAATAAGTTCCCAAAAAGTCGGACTCCTAAAGAAAAAAGTCTAGTGATTTCACTAATTCCTTCTAAGATTCCGACGAAAAATAAAAACGGATTTTTGAAATTAAAAAATTTTTTAAGATGAGGGGAAAACCCTAATTTCTTAATTGCGGAAAGGTGAATATAGGCCATTGAAACAGATGCCAAAGCAAGCGTGAAATTTAAATCAGAACTGGGTGAACGAAGAAAGTGAAAAACTCCCAGCCCAGGGAAAATTTCAACGATATTAACCAAAAAAATAAAAATGAACAAGGTAGCAGCTAAGGGAAATATCTCTAAAGTTTTCTTTCTATCTCCTGTCATTCCGTTTATATAACGAAATAAACTCTCCAAGGCCCATTCCAAAAAAGCCTGCAGGTAATTGGGAATAATTTTTTTCTTCAACCCAAAATAAAAAATGAAAAAGAGAAAAACCCCTAATACCAAGGTTAAAATGTAAGTACTAGTTACTGGAAAGTTTAAAATTTCAAAAATTTTTTCTGGAAAAAGTAAAATCTCTGGCACTTCCATAGAAATTCATTTTATGAAATAAAAAAATAATGTCAAGGAAGTTAGGCTATTTTCTCAAAAATGTTTTTCATTTCTTTTACGATTCTTTCTAAAACTTTATTGTTATTTATCTCACTTTTCAATTCAATCTTGAGAGAAGTTGATTTTTCCTTAAGATTTTCTGGAAATTTTTCGATGTTTGTGTTCAAACCTATACCAATAATCGAAGCTCTAATTTCTTTTCCGAAAATTAGATTTTCAGTCAAAATTCCGCAGATTTTTTTCCCTCTAACGTAAATATCATTTGGCAATTTTATGAAAGGTTCTAATTGAAAATCTTCTTTTAAAATTTTTGCCACGCAAAAAGCGCTTAAAATCGTCATAATTTGGAGATCTTCAATTTTTGCTTTTGGTAAGATTACTGAAAAATAAAGCCCACCTCTCGGGGAATACCAAAAATTTCCTTTCCTGCCATAACCAGAAATTTGTTCTTCGGCAAGAATAATCGTCCAAGGTTTCATCTTTTGAACAATTTCTTTTGCTTTTTTTTGAGTAGAGTCCAATTTTTTAAATTTCAAAATTCTCATTCTCCAAGTAAAAGCAACTGATCTTTTTTAACTACCTCGCCTTTTTTCACAAAAATCTTTTTAATTTTTCCATCGAAATCTGATAAAATTTCATTTTCCATTTTCATCGCAGAGAGCAAAAAAAGTTTCTGTCCTTCTTTTATAAAATCTCCCTCTTTTACAAAAACTTCATTAATTACTCCACCAATTGGGGCTAAAATTTTTCTCTCCTTAAACTCCTTTTTTTCCAACTTAGTCCTTGCCAAAAAAACTTCCTTATTTTCTTCAAAAATAAACTCTTTTTCTCCAACTTTTATTTTCACCTCGCCATTCTTTTCTAAAATTTCAATCGGATATTCTTTATCTCCGATTTTTATTGAAAACTTCATTTTTATTCAAACATCTTTAGCCTTTCTAAAAGCTGCCATTTTGAAATTTCCTCTTTCTCTGGTTTGTTTTCTTTTAAGGCTTGATAAATCTTAAAAACAATCTCTGCAATTTCTTTTTCCGTGATTTTTTCTTTTTCTGGCAGAATAGATTTTGGTATAGGAATTTTTTTAAGTTTTTCTAATAACTTCTTTTTTTCAATAAATTCGGTGTCAAAATCTCCGGCTAAAAAGTCTTTTTCTTCTAACAAGACTTTTAAAAACGGAATATTGGTTTTCACTCCTTCAATAATCGTTTCTCCAATTGCTCTTTTTAATCTCAAAATCGCCTCTCTTCTGTCTTTCCCAAAGGCAATTAATTTCATCAAAAGAGAATCGAAATAAGGCAAAATCTCTTGACCTTCATGTAAAAAGGTATGAACAAAAATTCCTTGTCCTCCGGGGGGTAAATACTTCTCAATTTTTCCAGTCACAGGCTTAAAATTCTGATAAGGATCTTCAGCACAAACTCTTGCTTCGATTGCCCATCCCTCAAAAAAAACATCATCTTGGGAAAATTTTATTTTTTCACCTTGAGAAATTCTAATCTGCATTTCAACCAGATCGATTTTCGTCCTAGCTTCAGTCACCGGATGTTCAACCTGCAATCTAGGGTTCACTTCCATCAAGTAAAAGTTTTTGTCCTTATCAACTAGGAATTCAACTGTTCCTACTGTACTGTATTTTAAAAACCTGGCCAACCTCACCGCACATTCTCCTATTTTTTTTCTTGTGTCTTCATCTAAAAACGGAGATGGGGATTCTTCTAAAATTTTTTGAAATCTTCTTTGAATTGTACATTCTCTTTCTCCCAAGTGTAAAAAGTTTTCTCCGTCCGCTAGAACTTGAAATTCAATGTGTCTTGTATCTGGTAAATATTTTTCAAGGAAAAATTCAGTATCTGAAAATGCCATTGACATTTGTCTTCTAATTCCCAAAGCAATCGTGAAAATTTCTCCGACAGATATTTCTCCGTTGATCGCCCTGATTCCAATTCCCCCTCCCCCTTTTCTAGCTTTTAAAACAAAAGGGGGCCTGATTTTGAAAATCCATTTTTTGAGATCTTTAAGTGAATTTATCGATTCTTCGCTCATTGGCAAAATTGGAATTCCAATTTTCCTTGCCAGTTTTTTTGTTTCAACTTTGTCTTCCAATTTTTTTAAGATTGAATAATGAGGTCCTATAAATTTTATTTTGTTTTTTTCGCAAAGCTTTGCAAAAAGCCAATTTTCTGCCAAAAAACCATAACCTGGATGGATGGCATCAACATTTGCTTTTTTTGCAATTTCTAAAATTCTTTTAATATCCAAGTATCCTTTTGCCCCTTCTCTTTCTAGATAATAAAATTCATCTGCTAAAGATGTTTCGATGAAATTTGATTCTTGTCCTTTTTCAGGACAAAGAGCTACTGTTTTAATTCCCATTTCTTTACAAGTTCTAATAATCCTTAAAGCAACTTCTCCTCTGTTGGCAATTAAAATTTTTTTAATCACAATTGGTCGAAAAGATTTTTTATTTCTCCCATTACCTTTTGGATAATTTTTTGGCAAATTTCTTTATATTCTGGAGACTGACAGTTTAAATTCCTTCCAATTTCAAGTTCTTTTTTAAATTCTAAAGGTTTTCCGACATTGATTTTGACAATTTTTTTAAATTTTGGAAAAGGTTTTCCAACTGGCATTATTTCAAAGTTTCCTTTGATTGCCACTGGTAAAATCGGAATTCCAGTTTCAAGATAAATTTTTGCGATCCCTGGTTTTCCTTCGTGGATCTTCCCATCTTTTGACCTCGTCCCTTCAGGATACATAATCAAAATTTCTCCTTTTTTTAACCTTTCTATACATTTTTTAATCGCTCTCTTTTTCGATTCTTCGTCATACCTATGAACTGGAATTACTCCCGCAATAAAATAAAGAAAATCTCTTAAAAAAGCGCCAAATCCTGAGTATTTATCAATCTGTCCTAGATAAGTAAAGCTTCTCGGAACGCACAAATATCCAGTAATTACTTGGTCCCAATGGCTTTGATGATTTGCTGCTAAGATGAAATTTGACTTTGGGATGTTCTCAAGCCCTCTAATTTCTTTTATCCAGATTAATTTAACAATTGGTTTTAAGAAAATGTAGCAAAACCAACTTAATAATTTGTTCATAATTCAGAAAGCTCTTTAACAATTTCTTCAATAATTTCTTTGCAAGTTTTTATTTCAAAAATACCAGCTACAGAAAGTCCTGCCAAAAGAGGAATATCATCAACTTTTTGGCCTCCAAGAGATCCTGCAATTTTCTCTGCTTTGATTTCTTCTGGAAAAATTTTGTCTTCAATTTTTTTAACCTTTTCTGACCAATTATTCTTTATTACTCTTATTGGATGACCTGTATTCCACAAAACAACTTCAACATCATCCATTGTCGCTTCAACAATTTTTTTCTTGTAAGCTTCGGATGCAATACACTCTTTTGAGGCTAAAAATCTAGTTCCCATTTGAATTCCTTCTGCCCCTAACAAAAATGCTGCCCTTGCGGTTTTTCCATCGTAAATTCCTCCTGCAGCAATTACTGGAATTTTTACAATTTTTTTAGTTTCAATCAAAAGAGAAAACAAAGTATTCTTTCCGACATGTCCTCCTGCCTCCCATCCAGAAACGACGACAGCGTCTGCTCCGTTTTCTTCCATTTTCTTTGCTAATCTTGGGGAAGGAACCACTGGAATTATTTTTATTCCCACCATTTTCAAGTAAGGAAAAACTGGTAATGGATTTCCGCCTCCTGTAAAAACAACTGGAGGTTTCTCTTTAATTAAAACTCTAACCAAATCTTCAACTTTTGGGTTTTGCATGAACAAATTCACTCCAAAGGGGTTCTTTGTTTTCTCTCTTGTCAACTTAATCTCTCTTTCTAACCAAGAAGGGGGCATCAATCCAGAGCCAATCACTCCCAAACCTCCAGCATTAGATACAGCAGAAACCAAATTCGACTCAGAAATCCCTGCCATTCCCCCTTGAATTATTGGATATTTAATTCCTAAAAGTTGACAAACTCTGTTTTTTTCAAATTCCATATTTTTTAGCGAAATCCTCCTTTTTAATAATAACAACTGAAAACCTCGCCTCGACTTTTAAGTCATTTTTAACAAAGGCTTGAGATTTTATTCTAGCAATTTTCATATCAGAATCAGGAATTGGATAAATTGCCAAAATCTCTGCCTCCATATCGATTCTATCTCCTGGAAAAATTGGTTTGAAGAACTGACATGACTTTACATCGTAAGCCAAAAAATGATAATCTTTATGATTTTCACCGATTTTTTTTCTCAACAAAATTGTAGATAATTGTGCCATTGCTTCAACGATTAAAACCCCAGGCATAATTTTGAAATCAACAAAATGTCCTTTAAAGTAATAATCTTCTCTTGAAGTTTGATAAAAGCCAAAAATTTCGTTTTCTTTTATTTCTTCAACTCCATCGACAAACAAAAACGGCTCTTGGTAGGGAATGATTTTTTTGATTTCTTCTTTGTTCAAAATCATAATTTTCTTTCAATTAAAAATTCAATCAATTCCTTCAACCTTTCCTTTGGTTTTCCTTTAAGAAAAATTTTATCAACCTTTTCCCAACTTTCTCTCACAATCTCCCTTGCTTTCTCTTTCGCATATTCTATTGAACCACACTTTTTGAGAATGGAAATTGCTTCCAAAATTTCCTTTTTAGTTTTTCCCTTTTTATCCAAAATTCTAATTAACCTTTCCCTATCTTTTTTACTCGCTTTTTTCAAAGCATAAATTACCATCAAACTTCTTTTTCCTTCTTTAATGTCGTTTCCAAAAGATTTTCCAAATTTTTCTCTCTCTTTTCCTGTTAATTCTATGTCCAAAATATCATCTTGAATTTGGAAAGCAATTCCAATGTTTTGAGCAAAATTTCCAATTTCTTCTACAATTTTCTGATCTTTTTTAGCAAGAATTCCTGCTAATTTTGCTGCCAATCTTGCCATGCATCCTGTTTTGAAAGCGCACATTTGAAAGTATTCTTTTTCTGAAATTTCCTTTTGTTTTCCTTTGTGCCAAAAAATATCAGTTCCTTGACCAAGGTGCAAATTTTTCATTTCTTCAAGATAAGTTTCCAACGCTCTCAAATAAACTTCTTTTTCAAGTTTCTTTTTATTCTTTTTAAAAATGTAAATTGGAAAAAAATACAAAAAATTTCCAGCATTTAAGGCAATATCTACTCCAAAAATTTTATGCAAACAAGGTTTCCCTCTTCTTAATTCTCCTTGGTCTTGAATATCATCGATTACCAATGTTCCCTCATGCAAAATTTCAGGAATTGTAGCAAAATCAAAGAATTTCTTTGGATCTTTACCTAATGCTTCCAAAATCAACAAAAACAATGCAGGTCTCCATCTCTTTCCTCCTCTGTCCAAAAAGTTCCAAATCGGATCCAAAACTGCCTTTTGAATTGCTCTCAATGAATAATCTCCTTTTCCAAAAAATTCCTTCGCCCATTCTTTGTTAATTCTTCTTGGCAAATATCTACTGATCCTCTGATCGATTTGAAGTCTTAGCCTTTTAAGATATTTTGAAATATTTTTAGGTTGAAGAGTTACCATCTATTACTCCTATTCAGGAGTAGTACCTAGCAATCCTCTTTAATCCTTCTTTTAAATCTTCAAAAGGTAAAGCTAAATTCATCCGAAAGTACTTTTTGTGACCAAAAATCTCCCCCGGAGCAACCGACACTTTTTCTTTTTCTAAAAGCGTTTCGGAGAAAGAAAAGGCATTTTTAAATTTGGAAGGGATTTTAATAAAAATGGCAATTCCTCCTTCAGGAAAAATAAAATCAATCTTTCTTTCTTTTAAAAAATTAATTACAAAATCTCTTCTTTCTTGGGCTAATTTTTTATTTTTTGAAAAATATCTCAAAACTTTTTTCTCTTCCCTAAAAATTTCTCTCATTAAAATCTGAGAAAGGGTATGAGGAGAAGTAGAAAGGTCGTTCTGGTAGCTTTTCATTTCCTCAATAAGTTTTTCATCTCCAAATCCCCAACCCAATCTCCAACCGCAGAGGGAAAAAATTTTAGACGCGGAAAAAACGCAAAAAATATTCTTGTGAAAAAATTTTAAGAAAGAGCAATAAAGATTTTCAAAATCGTAAATTTCATAAACCTCATCAGAGATTAAAATGAAATTTCTCTTTTGAGAAAGATCAGCTAAATACTCAACTTCCTTTTGGCGAAGGATTCTTCCAGTTGGATTACAAGGCGAATTTAAAATTAGTGCTCTTGTTTTTGAGGAAATCTTTTTTTTCAATTCTTTGAGGTCAGGATAAAATCCGTGTTTTTCTGAAGTTTTTAGAATTTTTAATTTTCCGCCAGCCATTTTTACCATTCCGACATAAGATGGCCAATAGGGAGAAAATAAAATAACTTCCCCTTTCTTTTTTAAAAGAACCTGAAGCAAGATAAAAAGGACTTCTTTTCCTCCATTGCCCACAAAAACGTTCTCTTTTTTTAAATCAACCTGCCATTTCTTTGAATAGAAGTTGGCTAAAACCTCCCTTAGCCCAAGGTCACCACCAGCTGGAGAATAAGAAAAAGAGAATTTATAAAAATTTAAAATTTTTTCCCTTATCGGTGGTGGAGGAAAGGCTGGCGAAGTAAGGGTAAAGCCTAAAACTTTTTCTCCTCGCTCTTTTAAAGTTTTTTCTCGAAGAAAGAGGTCGCCTAGAGATTTTTTCATAGGTTTACTAGATGGATAACCCCCCATCAATATTAATGACTGTTCCAGTAATAAAGGAAGCTTCTTCCGATGCCAAAAAATAAACCAAGTTTGCTACCTCTTCTGGTTTGCCAAATCTTCCCAAGGCAGTTAACTGTCTTACTAAGACCTTAATGTTTTCTGGTACAGATTCTACCATTTTCGTCTCAATAAATCCAGGGGCTATTGCATTTACCCTTACTCCAAATTTTCCAAGTTCTTTTGCCAAACTCTTTGTAAATCCAATAATCCCTGCTTTTGCTGCTGCATAATTTGTTTGTCCAAAATTTCCTCTCTCCCCAACGATCGAAGAAATTGAAATTATGTTTCCTTGATTGGCAATAACTAAAGGCAAGGCTGCCTTTGTACAATTGAAAACTCCGGTTAAATTAACATCGATCACTGCTTTCCATTCTTCTGGAGTCATTTTTGCTAAAGTCCTATCTTTAATAATTCCTGCATTGTTCACTAAAACATCTAATCTTCCAAAATCTTTTTCAATTTCTTTTATCATTCTTTCTACTTCTTCATATTTTGAAACATCAGCAAAATAATATTTTGCTTCACTCCCCAATTCCTCAATTTCTTTTTTCACTTTTTCCAAATTCTCCTTTTGTGCTTCAATATCATTCAAGGCAATTTTTGCTCCTCCCTTTGCAAATCTCAAAGCAATCGCTTCCCCAATTCCTTGAGCAGAACCTGTAATTAAAACAACTTTATCTTTGAACATAATTTTATTTAATTTTTAGACCTTTAATTGACTCGATAATTTTCGGTAAACAAAGGCTTCCGCAAGCATTGTAGTGGGAATTGACCAAAAAAGCCCAACTATTAAAGCGAATGCTCCCGAAATATTTATTATAGCAAACAAAAGATAAAGTAAAAATAAATTCCAGGCATTGCCTTTTGTAATTTCCCAACTTCTTTTTAAAGACTCAATAATTCTTGAGTTTTTGTCGACGATTAAATAGTCAAAAAAGCCAAGCCTTATTGAAAGAATGATTCCAGGAACAATCAATAAGATGAATCCTAAAAAAGTTATTAAACCATAAAGAAATGAGGCAAAAAGATACCTAAAGAAAAGTTTGTATTGAGAAATCAAATCAGAAAATTTTGCTTCCTCTCCATCGCAAAGCTTAAGAGAAATTTTAATTAATCCCAAGCCAAAAATTATCGAGATTAGACTTGAGATTATGTTTAAAATAAAACTTGCTAAAAAACTTTCTTTCTTCAAGGAGTCAGAAAAAGAGTTCAAAAGAGCGGGCAAACCATAAACTAAAATCAACAAGGGAATAAAAAATTTAATTTTTCTGTTTGCAATCTCCCATCCAAATTTTATTGCGGATTTTTTTGAAAATTTTTCCATTTTATTTTATCTCCAAAAAATCTTTTTTTATGAAATTTTTGTACCATTTTTCAAATTCTTCTTTTGTCACCAAATGCAATTGAAAAGGAGAAAAGGGGTCAATTTTTGATTTAATCTTTGTCCTAATCTTTCCTCTTTCTTCAAAATCTTCTGGCAAATTATCAGAAATTATTAAAACATCAATATCGCTTTGAAGAGTCCAATTTCTCTTAACAAGAGAGCCAAAAACTAAAACTTTCACATTTTCGCCCAAAATTTTTTTTGCCTCTTTTTTGATTTCTTGGCAGTAAAACTTGTAATTTTTAAAATATTTCTCTTTCCTCTTCTTTCCCTCGATTAAAAGATCGACAAAAGTTTTAACCATAAAAGTTTCATTGTCTAAATTTCTTCACTAACCTCCAACTAATTGGCAAAATAGAACTTGCCAAAAATATTTTCAAGAGCTCGCCAAAAATGAAAGGATAAAGTCCGATTTTCAAGACCTTGCCAAATCCCACAAAATTTGCTAACCATAAAAGTCCAGGAATGTAAATGACAATATTCCCAGCTAACATTGCCAAAATTGCTTTCTTTATCTCTCTATCAAATCCTTTCTCACAAAGCCAGCCAACCAAATAGGCAGCCAAGACAAAGCCAACAATATAACCAAAAGTTGGAGAAAAAATATAAGCCATTCCCCCACCTCGAGCAAACCAAGGAAGACCCAGCAATCCTAATAAAAGATAAGTTAATTGAGCCAAAGCCCCTTTTTTTGAACCAAGCAAAGCTCCGCTCAACAAAACAGCAAAAGTTTGCATTGTTATTGGGACAGGACCTATTTCAATTTTCAATTTTGCGCAAATTCCAGTTAAAATAGCAAAACTCAAAACAAAAAATGCATCTTTGATTAAGCTTATGGTTTTGTTCTCAATCTTTGGTAATATTGCCTCAATCAATGTTAAATTTTTTTCCATGTTTACAAATAAAATTCGATTTCGCCAATTTTTCTTCCCAAAATTTCTATACTTTCAATTTTAACTTCTTTTATTATCTCTGGCAATTCTCTTTCTTTTATTATTTCGCAAAATGCTCTATCTAAATTTTTGGGATTAAAAGATGCCATGGCCAAATTCAAATAATGAACGATGCCACTTTTGTCTTGAACTCGGTTTACTTCAGCGATTGTCAAAACTTCTGGCAGTTTTTCTTTCAATTTTTCAAAAATCTCGTTATCTGAATAAAGATATTTTTGAGCCAAATAATTTTCTTTTTTCAAAAGAAAAAATAGATTTTCGCAAGAACTTGCTTTCCCAATTTTTAAAATTGGCAAATTCAAAATTAAATCTACCTTAAAAGCTTCTTCTGAAATCTCCAAATCTCCCTTTTTAATAAAATTTCCCTTTGCTAAATCAAAAGGTATTATTTTTTGTCTTTGGCACACCTCCAAAATCCCAGATTTGCTTGCCTTTTTCTCAATCTCAATTTCATCAAAACTTTGCGAACAAATTTTAATATTTTGGAGTTCGACCCCATTTTCCATTAAAAATTGAATCACAACCTCTAAAAATTCTGGTGAGGTGTTGTCTCTGAAATAAGAATGAGAATCTTTGAGTAGGGTAGGCAAAATTAAAATTTTTGAATATTTATTAAATTTGACATTCAAAATTTCAGTTAATTTCTCGATTGCTTCAAAAAAATCGTGCTTCACTCTCCAGATTGCAACTGAATTTTTATCTTTTGCCTTTTCTGTTTCGATTTCCTCTCCAACTTTCAATTCTCTTTCTGATTTGTGAATCCACCTGTTTTTATTTTCATCTTCAAAAACATAAACAAAATAAGGAACTTTTTGATGGAAAATAGAGGGAATTGTTGTTTTCCCCCCTCCAATTACTTTTGCTTTTTTACTTTTCATCCTTTCTAGAGCCAAAAAACATTCCGGGCATTTCTCAATCGGATATTGCCAAACTCTTTTACATTTTGGACATTGAAAAAATGCCATATAATAATGATATGCAAAAAACTTATATTTTGCCAGAGGAATTGAAAAAGGAATTAAGGAAAATTTGGGGAGTGGCAATATTTGGGGAAAAAAGAAAAGCAAAAGAGAAATTTGAAAAATTTTTGAAAGAGAAAAAATTCAAGAAAGTAATTACGGTTGGGGATTATTGCTCACTAAATTTACCTTCTAATATCAAAATCTTTGATGGAAAAGTAAGAAGGAAGAAAATCAAAAAAATTTTGCCATATTCTTTAAAATGTAAAAACCAAAGAGGAACAATTCAAAAAGAGGCTTGGTCAACGATTAAAAAGGCAATCAAAGAAAACAAAAATGTCTTTATTGAGGGAGAGGAAGATCTTTTAGCAATTCCTGCGGTTTTGCTAGCTCCAAAAAATTCTTTAGTGGTCTATGGTTTTCCGAAAAAGGGAATTTGCGCAATTGAAGTAAATAAAAGAATGAAAAAGAAAATTAAAAATTTACTTAGACTTTTTTGAAATAATATGTCCCCACTTTTTCTTTTTATAATACTGCTCATCCTGCTATTCTTTGGGGCTTTCTGGGGGGTTCCTTGGATTCCTACAAAAAAGGAGGATTACGAAAGAATAGCAAAATTGGCAGATCTTAGAGAAAATGTGGTTTTTTACGATCTTGGGAGTGGCACTGGAGGAGTACTATTTTATTTTGCAAAAAAATATCGTGCAAATTGCGTTGGAATAGAAATTTCTCCTCTATTATATTTATATTCGAAAATCAAATCTTTGCTTCAAAAAAGAGTAAAAATACTTTATGGTGATTTTTTCCACCACGATTTATCAAAAGCGGACGTAGTTTTCATTTTTGGGCACCCAAAGATCTACAAGAAATTAAAAGAAAAACTCGTTAAAGAATTAAAAGAAGAGGCAAAAATAATAGTCGCCTGTTGGCCATTTGAAAATGCAAGGCCTATCTGCGTTAGTAAGAAAAAGTTTGGGATAACCTACTATTTATATAAAAAAACCTCTTTGATGAGAGGCTAGTATCAAATGAGCAATTTAAATGAGCATTATCTCAAAGGGCTATTATTTTATTTTCTCTCTGTCTTCTTCTCCCGCTTTGTATCCTTCTCGATAAGCTGCTTCGTATTCTCTTTGTTTATTGCTGTCTGTAACACTCAATATTTCCCAAAGAAGGCCTGAACCAACTTTAGAGGGCTTTCCGCTTACTCCATCTCTATAAAGGATTCAGCAATCGAAACCAATTCCAAGAGGAAGGGGGGCATCATCTTTATTTTTGATTATCTTTTTTAATTCTTTCTTTGCGAGCAAAAGAACTTCACTTTTTCGGGAGAAGAAAAAACGAGGCTTTTCATTCAATTTAAAAATAGCTTAGTCTGCCTGGCAAGTCTGAGTATTAAAATTTTTATTCTCAAGATATTTTTTTACTCAAGATATTTTTTTAATAATGTGAACAGTAACTGATCCTCCAGCTCCTCCAATATTGTGGCAAAGACCAATTTTTGGAATAGGTTTTACTTGCCTTTCTCTAGCTTGCCCCCTCAATTGCTTCACTATCTCATAAATTTGAGCCAACCCAGTAGGAGAGATTGGATGACCTCTTGCCTTTAAACCTCCAGAAGGATTGACTGGCAATTTTCCATCTAAATTAACAATTCCTTTTCTGATTAATTCTGCTCCTTTTCCTTCTGGTGCAAACCCTAAATCTTCGTAAGAGATTAGTTCAACTGATGTGAAAGCATCGTGAATTTCTGCAACTTGGACATCTTGAGGTTTAATTTTCGCTTCTTCAAAGGCTTTTTTTGCTGCAATTTTTGTTGCAACAAAATGGGTTGGATCTTCTCTACCAAAAGTTAAAAGATAATCAGTAGCAAATCCAGAACCTATAACTTGAATGTCGGTTTTTTCTTGCGTTAAAATCACTGCGGATCCTCCGTTAACAGAAAGAGAGCAATCGTACATTGTAAAATCTCCGGCAATTTTTGGCGCATTTTTAATTTGTTCTAAAGTTACAGGTCTTTTATAAAAATATGCTTTCTCATTCAAGGTTGCGTTTTGATGATTTTTGAAAGAAATCAATTCTAAATCTTCGTGAGTTGCCCCGTATTTTCTTTTGTATTGCTCCCAGATTAGAGCGTTTTGTAAAGGAAAATTCAGACCTTCTGGTTGCTCAATTTCTCTTTCAATTGCAGAAGCTATCCAATGGGTTGTAACTGGAGTTAAATTATCAACCAATTTTTCCCCTGACAAAACTAAAATGTTTTTAAACCCTTTTAGCTTTAAAGCAGTCCAGAAAGCAACTCCTCCTCCAGCACAAACTGCAGGAACTTCAATTATTGGTACATGAGTTTTAAAAAGATCAGACAAAAGAGAGGTTTTGTGGGTCTGATGCTCAAAAAATCCATCGCAACTTTCCATCCCAGTAAAAACAATGCAATCAATTTGAGAAATTTTCATTTTCGAGTCTTCCAATGCTTCCATTGCAGCTTCAAAGGCAAACTTCCACCAGGGTTTTTGGGAATAATCAAATTTTGTCATTCCAACTCCTTTAATGAACATGGTTAAAACTTTAGAGGAGTTTTGTGCTCTTTTCCTTCCCACAACCTTTTAATATTGTTCCTTAATGCAAAGTTTATCAAAATCGCTTCCAAAATTCCAAAGATGAAATATTCAAAAGGAAAAAAACCAATTTTGTACCAAAAGTAAAGGAAAATTGAAAAAACCCAAGGGAAAATAAAATTGGTTAAGCCTGTCATTTTTGTTAGAGAGAGAATTAAAAGCCAAATTAAAAAAAGAGGAAAGAAAAATTTAATTCCAACTAAAGCTATTGAAGCGCCAAAAAACGTTGTAGCGCCTCTTCCCCCATGTTTGAACTTTAAAAAAATTGGAAAATCATGACCCAAAGTTGGCAAAAGAGCAACTAAAATAATTTGCCAATTGTTAGTTAAAAAGCTTTTTGCCAAAAGAGTCGGAATTACTCCCTTCAAAACGTCTAAAATTCCACTAATTATTCCGTATCTCCAGCCCAAAGCCCTTGCCAAATTTGTTTCAGTGATTGATTTTGAACCAATTTTTCTAATATCTATTCCTTTTGATTTACCAATTAAAAAAGCGGTTGGTATTGAACCAAAGAAATAGGCAAAGATTGAAAGGAAAATAAATTTAAACATGGTAGCAAGCTGAAATTAAAGTTCCAGGACCTGAGTTTGCACCGACAATTGGAGGAACCATCGAAACGAATAAAACCTCTGTCCTTAATTCTTTTTCGATTTTTTCTTTTAATTTTAAAGCAATGTCAGGATTGTCAGTATAATTTATTCCAACTCTAATTTTTCCTTTTTTTGCCTGATGTTTTAATTGATTAAACATTGCCTCAAGCTCATCGTAGGTCCAAAGATTAAATCCAGAAAATCCAATCTTTCCATCTTTGATTCCAAAATAAGGATAAACTCCAAGAATTCTTAATGTACTGAAAGCAAGGGCCATTCTTTTGCTGATCCTCCCGATTTTTTCTGCCCAATAAGTTGTTCTTAAAAAACCAAAAAGTTTTATTTTTTTCTTCAATTTTTCCAAAACCTCCAAAATTTCATTAACTTCTCTTCTCTCTTTAATCAATTCGACTGCCTTTAGAACTAAAAGTCCTTGAGCAGCAACAGCCTGAAGAGAATCTACAATTATTACTTTTTCTGGATTTTCAAAAACCTCTCTGGCCTGAAGAGCAGAATTATAACATGCAGAAAGTTTTGATGATAAAGTAATGACCAACGCTTTTTCAAAATCTTCTAAAACTTTTTTATAGGCTCTCAAATAGTCCCCCGGTGATGGAGCAGAAGTCTTTGGAGTTGCCTTTGTCTCTGCCATCAATTGATAAAGATTATTTTTTGGAAATTTTTCCCATTCTGGAAAATAAAGCTTTGTTTTTACAATTTCAATTCCAAAATACTTGATAATTCTCTCTGGTAAAGAGCAAACATCTTCGGTGATAATTCCAATTTTTTTCATAGTTTAAACTGAGACCAAGCTATTGCCAAGCTTCCAGGACCGACATGAACTCCAATTACAGGATCGATCAATCCTAAAAACAAAATTTCTATTTCCTTTAAATTTTTTTTAATTAACTCTTTTAATTTTTCAGCTCCCTCTAAATTGTCAGCATGCCCGATTGCTATTTTAATTTCTTTTTTATCTTTAATTTTCTCAACTTCCTTTTTCAATTCTCTGAAAAGAGCTTCTGGAACATCCTTTGCTTTCATTTTTAAGGCAACTGGTTTTACCTTTCCATTTTTAACACCGATCAAAGGTCTCATTCCGATTTTTTGCATTTTTTCTAGCAAAAGAGCAAAAGAATGGGAAATCCTTCCCCCTCTTTCTAGCCATTTTGGATCTTCAACCATTCCAAATAAATGCGTGTTCTTAATAATTTGGGGGAATCTTTCTAAAATTTCTCTTTCATCTTTTCCTTCTTGGATCATTTTTACAACATAAAGATCGATCAATCCTTCACCAACTGTAACGTTTAACGTATCTAAAACAAAAATCCTATTTTTTTCTGGAATTATTTCTCTTGCTTGAAGGGCAGAATTATAACCACCAGAAAGTTTTGAGCTTAAAGTCAAAACAATGAGTTTTTCTGCTCTTTTTAATTCTTCATCAAAAATTTTTTTAAAAACTCCGGGAGATGGTTGAGAGGTTTTCGGAAGGGTCAAAATTCCCTCTTTTTCAGCCTCTCTCATTTTCTGAAAAATGTTTTCCCCAGGAATTTTTTCTCCTTCCGGCCAATTAACAATGTAAGGAACGCAAACTATCCCGTGTTCTTCTATGACTTCTTTTGGTAAAGATGAAGTTTGCCCGATTATTAAACTTATTTTTTTCATTTTCCAAATCTTCTTTCTCTTTTTTGAAAATTTTTTATCGCTCTTTCAAACTCCTCTGGAGAAAAATCTGGAAAAAAAGTTTTTGTAAAGTAAAATTGAGAGTAAGCTGTATGCCACATCATAAAACCTGCAGAATTGTGGGGATCGTCTTCACATCCTGTTCTAATTACCAAATCCACCGGGGGCAAAGACCCTGTCCATAAATTTTCAAGTAACAATTTTTCTGTAATTTCAATTTCTTTTTCTTTTGCTTTTTTCACAATTTTTTTGATTGCCTCTAACATTTCGTCTGTGCCGTTATAAGCCAACAAAAAAGTTAAAACAAATTTTTGATTTTTCTTTGTTCTTTCAATTGCTGATTTTATTGCTTCTTTTACATTTTCTGGAAAAAATTTTTTCCAAAGCCCAAAAACATTAATTTTTACTCCCTCTTTTTGAATTTCTTTTGATTTTGCTAATTTTTTAAATTGTTTTTTGAAAATTGAAAATAAAACCTCAACTTCTTTTTTTGGTCTTTTTAAGACATTGTCTGCTGACATTCCCCAAAAAGTAAAATAAGGAATTTTTAATTCCCAGGCTTTCTTTAAAATTTTTTCTAATGTTTTTGCTCCTTCAATATGCCCTTGCCAAGGTAAAAACCTTCTCTTTCTTGCCCACCTTCTGTTTCCGTCTGGAATTACTACTACATGCATATTTTTATTCTATTTGCCAAGCCAAAACTAAAGCTCCAGGACCTGAGAGACCACCGAGGATGTTTCCGATAATGTTTTTAAATTCAATTTTGCAGTTTTTGACCTTTAAAATTAATTCTTCAAGCTTTTTAGCTTCTTTTTCATTGTCTGCATGAGTGATTGTAATTTTGATTTCAGATTTAACTTTTTCTTTTGAAATCTTGCTTTTAAATTCTTCAAAAAGAGCGTCCGATAAATCTCTAACTCCTTTTCTGATGCTACTCAACTTTATTTTTCCCTTTTTTATTGTCAAAACAGGATAAAAACCTAATCTTTGCATTCTTTCCAAAAGAGCACCAAGAACTTTTGGGATCCTCCCAGAGGCTACCGCCCATTTTGGATTTTCCAAAACAAAAACTAAATTGGTTTTTAAAATTGATTCCTTTAATTTTTCCAAAACTTCGCTTATTTTCAAACCACTCTTTATCAAAGAAACTACCTTCAAAATTATCAATCCTTCTCCCCCAGAAACACTCATTGAATCCAGAACATGAATTTTTTCTTTCTCTGGCAAAAATTCTTTTGCCTGCAAAGCAGAATTGAAAGTTCCAGAATGTTTTGAAGTAACGGTAACGCAAATAATCTCTTCAAATTCTTTTAACTTTTCTTTAAATGCCTTCAAAAAATCTCCTGGTGAAGGTTGTGAGGTTTTAACAAAACTTTTCAATCCTCTCTTTTCTGCTTCCCTAATTCTCTGATAAATATTTCCTGCCAAATCTTTCATTTCACCCAAATCAACCTTAAAAGGCACAATTGAAATTTTGTGCTCTTCAATTAATTCTTTTGGTAAATCTCCTCCTTCATCTGCGACAATTCCAATTTTTGATTTTAAATTTTCATTTTGCATGTTGATTTTTGATTTTTTATTCAATTGGCTGCCAACCTAAAATCAAAGTTCCAGGACCAGTAACAGCACAAATTATCGGAGGTCCCTCTGAGATAAAAGAAATTTCAGCTCCAATTCCTTTCAAAAATTCCTTTAACCTTTTTGCCCCGTCTAAATTGTCAGCGTGATTGATGATTACCCTTATTTTCTTTCCCAATTTTCTTTCTTTTTTACTCTCTTTTAAAATTTTCTTAAAAAGGGTTTCTGGTTCGTCTTTGGCAAAAACTGTTCCTCCTTTTGTTAAAACTCCATTTTTTATTGTCATTATTGGATGGATCTTCAATTTCTTCATTCTCCTTATCCAATTTGCTTGACTTTTTGTTATTCTTCCAATAAATTCTATTCCTTTTGGATCGGCAAAAATAATATACAAATGAGTTTTTTGAATCAATTTTTTTAATTCTTCAATAACTTCTTCAATTTCTCTTTGCTCTTGAATCAATTCAATTGCCCTTAAAACAAAAAGGGCTTGACCTGCTGCTGCGTTTTGAGTGTCAAAAATAAAAATCCTTTCTCTGTCTTTTTCTGAAAACATTTCCCTTGCTTGAGTCGCAGAATTGTAGCATCCAGAAAGCCCTGAACTTACAGTCAAACACAAAACTTTTTCAAAATTTTGAAGTTGTTTTTTAATGGCTTCGAAATATTCTTTTGGAGTTGCTTGAGAAGTTCTTGGTCTAGTTTCGATCCCAATTTCATAAGCCTTTTTGATCTTTTGATAAATATTTTCTCCCTCGATTTTTTCTAATTCTGGCCAATTAAACTTTGTTTTTGCAATTTCGATTTGATACCTTTCTAAAATTTTTGGCAAAATCGAAGCTACATCTTCAGTAACAATTCCGATTGAAACTTTCCTTAAAGATGGCTCACCAGCAATTTCTTTTGCCATATCTTCAATTCTCAAATTCTCAATTTTTCCGATCTTTTTTATTTCATCTCTGACCTCCTCAGGATAATCAGTATGAATGTGAATTTTCATTTTGTTTCCAACTTTAACAATGTCTAGGCAATTTCCCAATTTCTTCAATTTTCCCTTTACCTTCTCCTCATCAAACCTCGGATCCAAAATTAGAGCGACTACTTCAAACCTGTTTGTCAAAACTTGAACGAACCTTCTGATTTCTTCAGATGGCTTTTCTTTCTCTCTTTCCCTTTTCTCCTCTGGCTTTAAAGCATCCAAATAACTTTCCAAGATCATTAAAAAGCCAAGCCCTCCTGCATCAACGACGTTTGCTTTTTTAAAAATTTCCATTTTCTCTCTGGTTGCCAAAAGCGCCTCTTTTGCCTTCTCAATTACTTTTTCAAAAATTTTCACAATATCTTTTTCTCTCTCTGCCTCTTTTTTAAAAGTTTCAGCGACTACATCGATTACATCCAAAATCGTTCCTTCTTTTGGATTTACCATAGATTTCCAAGCTCTTTTTCTTCCTTCCTCGAATGCCTCTGCTAGTTTTTTTGCATCAACTGGATTTTTGTTTAACTTTGGCAAAAATCCAGCTAAAAAGCCAGTGTAAATTACACCCGCATTTCCCTGAGCAGAAATTAAAGCTCCTTCTAGGGCAGATTTTGAAATTTCCTCTAAATCCTTGAATTCTTTTCCTTCAATTT
Organism: Parcubacteria bacterium GBS-2; assembly: GCA_001443025.1. GTDB lineage: Bacteria > Patescibacteriota > Minisyncoccia > Minisyncoccales > GBS-2 > GBS-2. The sequence goes on along the minus strand of LEKP01000001.1, from coordinate 7,595 downwards.
CCTTTTTTATTCCCTCCAAAGTCTTTGCTAAATTCGTTCCAGTGTCTTGATCTGGAACCGGAAAAACGTTGATTTTGTTAATTTCTTCTTTTTCTTTCTCTATTCTTTCCCAAGATTTCAAAAACATTCTCTTTAGCTCATTTTGAGTCAAATATTCCATTTTATTTTAGTTTCTCCTCAATTTCCTTTAAGAATTTTTCTGCAACTCCTTTTCCCGCCAAGCCAAAAGAAATGCCCACTACCAAAACTATAATCAGAATTACTCCAACAAAGATTGCCAAAATCAGTTCAGGAACTATTTTCAGTTGATAAAGAATCGCCAAAGTGCTCAAAACCCAAATTGAAAGGGAAAACCCTTTTCCAAAGGTTCTAGAATAAGTTATTTTTTCTCTTTCAAGAGAGCCAACAAAAACTTTTTGAGAAAAATCGATCAAATAAGAAGCGAAAATGAAAATCAAAATCGAAATGAAAATGTTTTGAAAATAGAGAATAACTTTTTCTAAAAAATCGCTAAACTTTGACAGTCCTAAAATTTCAAAAGAGACCATCAAAAACAAAATGATAAAGAACCATTGAACAATTTCTGAGAAAAATTTTTGAGCATCGAGAGAGATTCCAATTTTTTCAAACCCTTCTTTCAATCCAATTCTTTTTAAAACTGAATTTAACCTTATTCTTTCCAAAAATCTTTGACAGATCTTTTCAAACAATTTTGCGACCAAAATTCCAAAAAGTAAAGTTATTCCTGCCCAAAAGAAAGAGGGAGAAATCTCAAAGATTTTTTCAAGCATAATCTGATTTTACCATTTTGCGTTATGGATTTTCAAGTAATAACCTAGACGGTTGAAAATTATGTGTAAGAAAAAAGTCAAAATTAAAATGGTCAGCCAAATTTTCAAATCCAATTTCAAATAAGGTTGCAAAAACAAAAAACAACCAAAGACGTAGTTTGTTTGATCAAAGGGAATAAAAGGAGCTCCAGGTTTCAGGTTAATTCTTCTTTTAACAAAAGCGAAAAATAAATCTCCGAAAATTTCACCAAGAGAAATTAGAATAGCAAAGAGAAAAATATTAATCCTTGAGTAATCAATAATTGAAATTTTTTTAAAAAGTTCAAAATTAAAGAGAAATCCTTGAATCAAGGCAGTTAAAAACCCAACAAAAAATGCCAAAATCGCTCCCCTCCAGGTTTTATGAGAACCAAAAATTGGTTTTCCAAAAAATTTTTTGTCAAAATCGATTGGCTTTGCTAAAGACTTTAAAACTCCCAATTTCTTTGCGATCGGTGGGGTCATGTTGGCAAAATAGGCTGGTAAGAAAAAATAGAGGCAAGAAATTATAAATTTCAAATTGTAGATTGTAGATTGATAAAACATGAATTAAAATAAAAGATGAAATGCGACTTTCACACTCACTCTTGCTATTCATTCGATAGCAATGCTTCGCCAAAAGAAATTGTAGATAAAGCAATAAAAGAAGGAGTTAATTGTATCGCAATCACTGACCACGGGGAAATTGAAGGGGCTTTCGAAGCGATTGAATATTCAAAAGGAAAGCCTATTTTAATTATCCCAGGGATTGAAATAAAAAGCAAAGAAGGAGATATTCTGGGATTGAATGTAAAAGAAAAAATTCCAGATGGACTTTCAGCAAAAGAAACGATAAAAAAAATAAAAGAGCAAGGTGGCTTTGTGGTCATTCCCCATCCTTTTGGACTTTTTTGCAAATTCAAAGGAAATTTAGAAGAATTAATAAAAGAAATAGATGCGATCGAGATATTGAATGGATCAATTTTTGGCAATGGAAATGAGATTGCAAAAAAATTTGCAAAAGAAAATAATATCCCTTTTACCGTTGGTTCAGATTCCCATTCTCTAAATTTCATTGGAAAGTGTTATTTGGAAATTCCAGGAGAAAATTTGTCAGTTGAAGAGATTTTTAAAAAAATAAAGAAAGGAGAAGGAAGAGTTGTTGGGGAAGGGGCAAATTTTTTTGAAAAATTGATCGATCATTTAAAAAGAAATCTTGTAAAAATTCAAAAGTATGTTGGAAGAAAAAAGAGAAAAATTTAAAAAAATTGAAGAAAAAATTGGGAGAATTTTCTCAAAACTAGGAGCTAGCCCAAATCAGTACACTCTAAATTCAATAGTTTTTGGAATTTTTTGTTTTGTCTCTTTGGTCTATAGAAATTTTATTTTAGCTTTGATTTTCTTTTTGATTTCAGCATTTTTAGACTTTATCGATGGGGTAGTTGCGAGGTATTCTGGAAAAGTAACAAAAGTTGGCGCTTATTTGGACACGATTTCAGATAGATTCGTCGAAGGATTGATTTTTTTGGGAGTTTTATCTTTGCCTTTGCCAAAATTCATTATCGAAGCGAAATATTGGATATTTTTGGCTTTTTTTGGTTCTTTAATGACAACTTATGCAAAGGCAGCAGCAAAAGAAAAGGAGTTAGTTTCTCAAGAATTAAAAAAAGGATTCTTTGGAAGAGGAGAAAGAATGATTTTGCTTTCGATAACCCTCTTTGTTGGAATTTTTAATCAAAATTTAATAATTTACCCAATTTCTCTTTTGGCAATTTTTTCAAATTTAACTGCAATTCAAAGAATATTTTTGACTCTAAAATAAAAAAAGAAGCTACAAAGAGCTTCATCGGGAGGGAAAACTCCCAAAAAATTCCCTCAGCTAATTCTTATTTTATCTCTTTAGAATTTAATGTCAAGCTGAGATTGCATTCTCAAAATGAGAAATTTTTGTTTTCCCTTCTTTAATCACGATTGAAATCACATCGATTTGCCATTTTGAATCTAAGGGGATTTTGTTTTTGATTAACCAACTTTCTGCAGTTGCGATCAATTTTTTCTTTTTTGAAAGATTGATTTTCTCTTCTGGAAAAATTTCAATTTTAGGATTTTTTAAAGTTTTAACTTCAACAAAGCAAATTGTATCTTTCTTTTTCGCAACAATGTCAATCTCTCCCTTTTGTAAATCTCCAGGAATTTTGAATTTATAATTTCTGTCTAAAATTTGATATCCCTTTTTCTTCAAAAAATCAACCGCAATTTCCTCCCCAATTTTCCCCACTTTTTCTCTCATAATAATCGCTTATTTCTAAAAGCGATGCCAGATCCTGTTTTAAGATATTTTTCAAATTCAATGGCTTTCTCTTTCGAACGAAAAGCGCAATACCAAACAAGAATATAAGGATTTTTAAAAGAAGTGGATTTTACTTTTCCTTCATTGTGTTCCCTTAACCTTTTTCTTAAATTTCTCGTCACTCCAGTATAATAGCTCCCATCTTTCTCACTTTTAATAATGTATACGTAGTACATAAAGCTTTAGCGAAGGGTGTTCGCTCCTTCGCCAAGGCTACACTCCTTCGCCAAGGCTACACTCCTTCGCCAAGGCTACACTCCTTCGCCAAGGCTACGGAGTGCAGACACTCCGAAGCTTTAGCGTAGAGTGTTCACACTCCGAAGCTTTAGCGTAGAGTGTTCACACTCCGAAGCTTTAGCGTAGAGTGTTCACACTCCGAAGCTTTAGCGAAGGAGTGGACCCGGTGGGAATCGAACCCACACCTCCACAATGCGAATGTGGCATTCTCCCATTAAACTACAGGCCCATCATTATGTTGACGTCTGATCACTATGTTGACTCACTATGTTGACGTCTGACGTCAACATTAATTATGTTGATGTCTGACATCAACATTATCAATGTTCTTCGATGGTTAATTTGCCTAAAATTTCTCGGATGTTTCTTACTAAAAGGGCATCGTAAGCAAATTCCTTGTATATTTTTAAACTTGGAAATATTTCTCTCAAAACATCCCTGTCGATAATCCCCAAATTCCTTTTGCCAAAACTTTCGCCCAAACTAGAAAAAGGATCTCGAAGGGCAAACTTAAAAGCCTTGTCAAATTCTTTTAAAGCCCTTTCAATCCCGCCCGGATAATCCTCAAATGCATTAAAAACCTGAATATAGGCATCGAGATATTGAAGAATTCTCACATCTTTCCCCACTGTTTTCCCTCGATAGGCGCTTTGGAAAATCCTTCCTCTTTGATTGTACTTTTTGTTGATGTATTTTGTAATCGCGTCTCCCAATCTTTGCATAAATTTACTAATTCCGCCTTTAATAATTTCTTTTAAAAGTAAATGAAAGTGAGTATCCCTTAATCGATACGACAAAATTTTGACTAATGGACGATGGGGTGGCCAGTCTTTTGGCCATTCAAAATGGCGAGACATCCTTCCTGATTTTAATAAATACTCGAGTTGGCGAGAGGGGTTTTGAGGAATGTATTGATCGTTAAAAAAGCGGAGAATTTTTAAAAAATGCCATTTATCGCTGACATCTGGAAAAAGTACCATTCCTCGATTTGCCCGATTAAATACATGAACAAAATCCCCCACCGTATATGGTTCCACCCTCATACCCCCATTTTACCTTATGTTGACGTCAGACGTCAACATTGTTTATGTTTATGTCAGACATCAACATAATAAAGAGGGAATGTTGATGTCAGACGTCAACATTGTTACATTTTGTTGAAACCAAATTCTCTTACATAATTTTGCCATGGCAAAAATCTGTAAGAGATAACAATTAAATTTTGAAAGCAAATTAAGTTTGGTAAGTTTAACGTCGATAGTAGCGGTTGTTTGATTATTAACAATCTCTTAAAAGCCTTATAAATTCTTTGATTGATAAATTTAATTCTTTACGAATGGAGTGAACTAATCCTTTTTTGAGATCTTTAGAATGAATTGGTACTGGAATGATCTTCTTTTGATTTGGACAATAAAAAATCAGGTGGCTACCTGTTTGTCTTTTTTCAACACAATTTAATTTCTTGAGAATCTTGATTAAGTCTCGCGATTTAATCGCCGGCAATTTCATTTAGACCTTCACTGGAATTTTGGCTATTATTGAACCTTCGATTTCTTCTGGAATTTCTTCTTTCAAATCTCGAAGGGTTTTTATGCAACCTAAAATAGCATCTTGAGCCATTTTATAGGCCTCATCTAAAGTTTCGCCTTGAGTATGACAACCAGGCAAAGCAGGAACATGAACAATGAATCCTCCTTCTTTTGCCGGTTCAAAAATAACAGTGTAATTTAAAATTTTCTTTTTAACTTTCGCCATATATTTTATTTTATACTTTAAAAAATAAATGTCAAATTTTAAGTACAAGATGAATACATTTTTGGCAGCTTAATTGTGCAGTAAACATTTTTTAAAATTCTCTTACATAATTTTGCCATGGCAAAAATCTGTAAGAGATAATTTTACCAAGGGGTTTTTTCACTTAAGGGAAATATTTATAAATATCTTTGCGATGTTTAACTCTCATAAAAATAATCATTCCATCTTCCTTTTTAAAGCCAATACGGTAATCTCCCAATTTTATTCTGTAAAAATTTTTAAAACCCTTAATCGGCTTTATATCAAATTCTTTAATTTCTCTTAGACTTTTGGCTAAAGGGAAAACCTCAAAACAAATCTTTTTAATTTCGGACTTAATTTCTTTAGGGAGCTTCTTAAAATCTTTAATAAAACTTGGTTTAAAGAAAATTTCCATTAACGAAGTAACTTCTAACGAAGTAACTTCCTTGCTTTCTTTAAAGGAATGTTTTTTTCCTTTTCGACTAACTTCATCAAATAACCAAGATAGCGATCTTCAATCAACTCTACCAATTCATCTAAAATAGAAGCCTTAATTTTTAATTCTTCGAGCCCCTTTTTAATAGCCTCTTTTTTAGAAGTAGAAGTAGTTTTATTGGCCATACAATTTTTATCTTACTCTCTTTGGAATTAAAAATCAAATCTTGAAAAGCCACACCAAATTCTCTTACATAATTTTGCCATGGCAAAAATTTGTAAGAGATAGCTACAACTTTTTTAAAAGTTTTAAAAATTCTTCTCTCGAAATTTCAGCTTGCTTTAGAATGCTATGGATTACAGAGGGTGGTAAATCAAATTTAGTGTGATAGGGAATAGTAACTCTCAGATGTGTTTTCAAAGGATGGCGAAGTTGAACATGACTTCCTCTTTGGTGATGAATATAAAAGCCAGCTCTCAATAAAACTTTTAAAACTTGTTTTGGTTTAAGAGCTGGCAATTTGGACATTAAAAGTTAAAGAGAAATACTCACTTTTTCTTGCAAGACACTTTTCTCTTGAGGTACTTCTTCTTTTTCTTTCAAAAGCCCCTCAATATAACAACGAATGGCATCCCGAGCCATTTCTCGAGCTTCCTCTAGCGTTCTCCCATAAGTAATCAGTCCAGGTAAAAGAGGCACAATAACTTTGTAGCCCCCTTCTTTTACTGGTTCATAAATTACAGTATAAGAATATTCTTTTGAACGGAAAAACTTCTTGGCCATACTTTCCATTATACAAATTTAAAATTAAAGGTCAAATCTGCAAACGATCTCTAAGTCAGGTCTAAGAGTTTTTAAGTTTGCTTTCTTTAAAGCTACCTTATGTTGATGTACCTTATGTTGATGTCTGACGTCAACATTAAAAATTTATTTAGAGTCACAAGTTGCGCGTTATTTCGCGATCGAGAAATAACGAGTAAATAAAATTTTGACACCGGTCTGACCCGTGTGCTTGCTTTAACTACTTGGAGATGGGCCTAATATTTTTTGACACCGACTGAGCGCTATTATTTTATTTGTGAGCGAGAGGACTCGGAAACACCAAGCAATTATTCACCAAATAGTTTTTTTATAAACCTCTCTTATATTTTTGTCTTTTGAGATTAAAAAAGCTCCAAAAATTTGTGCGGTAGCCACAATTATTCTATCGTGTAAATCCTTTAGTGCTTTAACTTTAGTTACTTGTAAAATTATGCTCCAATTTATTTCAGAAAAAATAAAATTATCAGCTTCAAAAATTTTTGAAATAATAGTTTCAAATTTTAAATTTATTTCTTTTTTCTCCAAAATATCAATACACTCCAATAACACAATAGCCGGGATAATAATGATTACTTCGCCTCGCTCGCACCTATCAAAAATAGCCCGCGCTTTTGATGAAAGTTTGGGGCTATCAGTGAGATACCATAAAAATGAATGAGTATCAGCAACGTAATACATTAAATCTTAATTTTTTTAAATAAAGATTTTTTTGCTTTTTCAATTTCTTTTTCGCTAATTTTAACTCCTTTTAAAATTCCTTTTAAAGAAATTATTTTCTTTGGCCCCAAAAAAGTGCCTCCTTTTTTTAGCTTAAGAATTTCTTTTTCAAGTTTTTCTAATTTGGCTAAAGTTAAATTATTCATACAATTTAATTTTAATAAACCTTATTCTATGTTGTCAAATTCTTTTATTACTCAGCCTTTTAACATCGCTCTGATCCGTGTTGTGTTCCTTCGATTTTGTCTAAATCAAGTAAACTAAAATTCCCTAATTTCAGATTATCTAAAGCAGAGTTAATTTTTAACTGTTCACGCCTTTCAATTTTCTTTAACGCCTTAAGCGCCCTTGGTCTAAAATAAATTTCAAACATTTAGGGGAGTTTTAATATTTTCTTTACTTTCTCAAAGGGAATGGATTTTTGATTTTTGGGATGATAAAATGCCTC